>CALGAR010000048.1 GCA_937959285.1 uncultured Bryobacterales bacterium | reverse complement strand
CATACGATATCGAAACGGGCCGCGAGCTCTGGACGAACTCGTGGCCGGCCTATTTCCGGGAGTCGATGGGTGGAGACGGGCCCCGCGCAACTCCCACCTGGCATGAAGGTAGAGTCTATGCGCTTGGCGCCGAAGGCGAGTTTCGCGTGATCGACGCAGAAAGCGGAAAGACGATCTGGCGGCGGAATATTCTCGAAGACGCCGGCGCGTCCAATCTTCAATGGGGGATGGCCGCCTCGCCTCTGATCGTAGACGACAAAGTGATCGTGCTCCCCGGAGGGAGATCCGGGAAATCCGTCGTCGCCTATCACAAGACAACGGGTAATGTTGTCTGGACCTCGCTAAACGACAAGCAAGCGTATGCATCACCGATGCTGGTGACGCTAGCCGGTGTCCGGCAGGTGTTGGTGGTAACGGCCAGCCGCGTTGTCGGCCTGTCGCCCGAGGACGGAAAGCTGCTTTGGGAATACCCGTGGGTAACCAGCTTCGACGTCAACGGAACTCAACCCATTCTTGTCGACGGCAACCGCTTTATCATCTCTTCCGGCTATGACCACGGCGCCGCGCTCATCGAGATCCGAAGTTCCGGCGGCGGACTCGAAGCAAGGAAGATCTGGGAGAACAAGAACATGAAGAACAGGTTCAACAGTTCTGTTCTGTACCAGGGGCACATCTACGGCTTGGATGAGGGAATCTTTACCTGTGTCGAAGTGGAGACCGGTCAGCGGAAATGGAAGGGCGGCCGTTACGGATATGGGCAGGTCCTTCTTGCAGGCGACCGGCTGATTGTCATCACGGAGACGGGTGAACTGGTGCTCATCAAGCCGTCGCCGGACCGCCTTCAGGAGCTTGCCCGGTTCGAGGCCCTCGAGGGCAAGACCTGGAATAATCACGCGATCGAGAACGGCTTCCTGCTCGTACGGAACGCAACCGAAATGGCGGCGTACCGGATCGCCCGTTAGTTCATTTCGTCCATTTTTCTTGATCCTTTTGCCTGCGATTCTCGTATCTAAGATCCGGGACATCGCAGATGGCAGAGCCAACTCTCGGAGTTCGGCGGGCTAGGGAACAATCCGGGCAAAGCGCTGTGCAGCCGGGCTCCATCCAACCTGTTACGCCAGAAGAGATCATCCGCCTCATTCTTTCTGAAATGCACGCCGAAATGGCGCCGTCTTTCTACTCGATCCTGGTGCGCAGCGTCTATCATGTTCACCTCGCACCGGAGGAGATGGAGCGTTTGCGCCTAGTGTTGCCGCACACGCGTCAGGAGGCGATACGGGCGCTGAACGAGGAACTCGCGAACTTGAACAAACCCGGGAAGTTTAAGTCTTTCCTGAGCGGGAAGCGGAAGCGCTATCAGACTCTCGGGGAATGGGTGGTGGAGTTCCACGAGAACCTTGACGATGACGCCCGCGAGAATCCGCTCATCGTGCATTCCGACTTTGGCATACCGCAACCGACGGAAGATCGTCTCGGAGCCCTGACGGAGCGGGTTCTGCGGCGCAACGCCGGCGGTAGCATCGACAGTATTTCGCGTCCGGCGCAAGCGGAAACGCACCGGACCCGCACTCCCGTGCATGCCGTTCTCGAGTATGAGGATGAAACCGGATCCCATCTCTACGAGATGAGCAAGAATCAGATCAAGATCGGGCGAGGCGGGGAGCACGTCTGGGTAGACGTTTGTCTGCAAGCCCCAAGGGATGTCTCGCGCGAACACCTGCAGATCCGGAAAGACCCGTCTGCTGAGCGCTATTTTCTGAAGGATTTGAGCAAACTGGGCACGACAGTCAATGGCAAGCTCGTGCCTCCCAGCCTCGAAACGGACGCCTCCGGCAATGTAATCGATAAAGAGGTCGAAATACCTCTGCCCAGCAAAGCGAAGATTGAACTGGCCGGGGTTCTGACGATCCATTTTCGGGCGATCAGACCCAAATGACGACACTTTTCCACCTCCGCTTCGTCTTCCTTCTGGTTCTGCTGTTTTCTGTCGCCGTGATCGCCTGGTTCTCATTGAGAAGAAAGTAGAATGGCCGACATCCTTCGACGCAGCCGTTCCGCCTGTTATACCGACCCAGGGCACGTACGAAAGAACAACGAAGATCTGGTCTACAGCGACGACGAGCGCGGCATTCACATCGTGATTGACGGAATGGGCGGAGAGGCCGCGGGAGAAGAAGCAGCCCGGATTGCGCTCGACCGCGTCCGGGGCCGCCTGGAACGGCCTGCCGGATCCGTAGAGCAGCGCATTCGGGAAGCGATCACGCTGGCCAATAACGCGATCTACGAAACCGCGCAGAAGCACGAGCACTGGCGGGGCATGGCGTGCGTACTCACGCTCGTTGTCATCGACGGGACGAAGGCGACGGCCGGCCACGTCGGAGATTCGAGGCTATACAAGATTCGCGGCAGCCAGATTCGAAAGCTGACACAGGATCATTCTCCGGTCGGAGAGCGTGAAGACGCCGGGGAACTGACCGAGGAAGAGGCGATGAGGCATCCGCGGCGCAACGAGGTCTACCGCGACGTCGGATCCGAACCGCACCAGCCGGACGACGATCACTTTATCGACATCCTCGATCTGGACTTTGAGCCGGACTCCGCCCTCCTGCTCTGCAGCGACGGCCTCACCGATGCCGTGCCATCGAGACAGATCCTGCGAGCCGTGGAAGAGAACGCAGGCGATCCGGATCGAACGGTTCGACGGCTGATCGAGCTGGCCAATAGAGAGAGCAAGGACAACGTATCGGTAGTCCTCATTGAAGGCCCTGACTTCGCTGCGTCCCTACAGCACAGCGCATCGTCTGCGAAAATCGCAGCTCCCAAGCACCGGGCGAAGATTCAGGATCCGGAGGCAACTGTTCCTTTGCCCTCGGCACAACGTGCCCCAGATCCAGCTCCATCCTCGCGCGAGAAGAAATCTTCGTGGGCATATCTCGCCGCCGGACTCGTCGCCGGCGCAGGCTTGGCCCCCAGCTTCCTCTACTTCTACTTCAATTACTTCAATGCGGCGCCCGCTACGGTCGATCCGCCGCGCCGCATCACAGTTTCTGAATCGACAGAGGGAGGTATTGCTGCTGCGCTCGCGGCGGCGAAAGACGGCGACACCGTGGAGGTTCTGCCTGGCGAATACCGGGAACGGATTCGCCTCAAAGATGGTGTTGACCTCATCGCCCGTGACGCAGGAGCAGCGATTCTGCGGGCGCCTGAAGGATCCGAGCCGGTGATTGTCGCTCGGAATATTCGGAAAGCTCGTCTGGTGGGCTTGAAAATTCTGGGCCAAGCGAGTGCCCCTGACATCGGGATCGCGGTGCAGGACAGCAATCTGCAACTGGAGCGGCTCGAGATTTCCGGCATGGCGAGCGCGGCAATTGATTTCACTGGGGCATCGGAAGGCTCCCTCTTCGGTGGATACTTCCATGACAACCCGGGCCGGGCCGTGCTGTTTCGCGACACAGCGGCTGTAGAAGTTCAAAACAACATTCTGGTGAGCAACGGAAAGCAACCCGAAAACCTTCTTCCGCACATTCAGATCCTTAACGCGGCACATCCGGTCCTACGAGGAAATGTGTTTGCCGACAGCGGAGCGGAGGCCATATGGGCAGTCGAAAAGATGGACGACGGGCTGCGGGCGGTGAACTTCTTCATCCCGGTCAACGGTAAGCCAGTGAAGCCTCACATCCGCCTCATGCCTCCGATGGAGCTGCTCCGATGAATCCGGGCGATCGGTACTTGCATTTTCGAATTGTCCGGCTGCTTGGACGCGGGAACTTTGGCGACGTCTATCTGGCGGAAACGGACAGACCACAACCAAAGCTGGTCGCGCTGAAGGTGGTTCCACGCGTTGACGATCAAATCGACGAGCAGAGCGCCGAAGCCTCTGGCGCCGAGCTGCAGAAGCGGCTGCGCGACTACGACAAGCGCGTCGTTGAAGTTTTCAGTTACGGTACCGACCCTTCCGGGAATCTGTATATCGAGATGGAGTATGTGGACGGGGAGGACCTTTCGGCGCTGATTAATCGTGGACCGCTCACGCCGGCCCGCGCTGCGGAGATCGCGGAAAATCTGTGCGAATTGCTAAGCAATCTCGGCCGCTTTGCGGCCCGCGTGAACGGCGAGTATCGCGAAGGGGTCGTCCATGGCGACCTGAAACCCAAGAACATCCGCATAGCACGGAACGGCGGAATCAAGATTCTCGATTTCGGCATCGCCAAGACGCTTCCGAGCGCGCGCACGCATACCAGGAATGTATGGGCGAGCATAGCTTACGCTTCGCCTGAACGCCTGGATACGGGCAAGATCGATGCCCGCTCCGATCTCTGGTCTGTGGGTGTCTTGCTCTACCAGATGGTTTCCGGCCGGCTGCCATTCCAAGGAACAACTCCTCAAGCGGTGGAGGCGAGAATTCGATCTTTCATTCCACCGCCGCCTATCGACGGGTGTCCTGCGACGCTCTGGCAGATCATCCGCAAGCTGCTGGCCCGCGATCCGAAGGACCGCTACCAAAGCCCTGAAGAAGCGCTAGCGGATCTCAAGCGTTTCCGCACCGGCGCTAGCGTCAATGCGCTAGTCGCCATTGGCGAGGAGACAGTGCGAACGAGGCACGTGGCGGCTGACGCAGCAACAGTCCGTTCAAATCCTCCCAAATCCCGTGTCGACCCGATCCAGCGAGCTCGCCACAAACGGGGCTACATCCGGCGTGCCGTTCTCGCCGCCGGAATTGTGGGGCTCGGCTGGTTTGCGTACTCAGAGTTGACCGTTTTCGAGGAAGCCAGCGCTCTGCGCACAGGTCTTCGGTCCGAGCATCTTCGCGATCTCGACGCCGCTTGGAAGAGCTACCAGGGGTTCGTAAAGCGCTCCCGTGTTCGCTTCCTGCTCCGGCCGCTCGAACAGGAACTGAAGCAGCGGCTGGTGGAGGCTGCCGACCGGCCCATTAAGGACTACCGCAACAGCGACTATCCTGTGACAAAAGAAAATCAGTGGCGGGACGCCCTGGCACACCTTGGATACGCTCTTCAGTTGGATTCCGGCGATGCGGGCGTACGCGGGAGGATGCGGCTTTGCGAAGGCCATCTGAGCCGCATTCAGGCGGGCGCGCAGCCGCGCACCGCCGCAGGCAATGCCAGACGCCTCAGATACCAGAATGATGCGGTAAGGCAGTTCCAGGAAGCGGTATCTCTTCTACCCAGGTGGCCGGATCCGTACCTTGGACTGGCCCGTCTCTATATCTACGAATTGCGGGATCCGGAGAAGGCTCGGGAAGCGCTGAACAGGGCGCGCACGCTGGGGCACCCGCTTGGCAACCGGGAGAAGGCCCAGCTTGCCGATGGGTACTTCGCCCGCGTTCGACGGTACTGGTCGGACTCTCGCACGCTCACCGACCTTCCCTCGCAAGAACGCCAGTTCCTGCTCCGTGCCCAACAGGACTGCGGGGCGGCGCAGACCCTCTACCAGGAGGTTGGCGTCTACGGGAACGCCGTTGGCAGTCTGCGCCGGCTAATCCAACAGTGCCGGGTGGTGGACGAGAGGCTGAACACGATTAGCGCGGTCGCTTCCACATTGCCGTTTGAGAGCAGCCAGTGACGACGACGCGGGCGATTTATCAGCAACGGCAGCACCAGCGAACGGAGTGGAGCCGCGCCCGGCAAGTGGAATTGCTGCTGCTCGTGCTTTCCTCCGTCACGGTCGCCTGCGCGCTGGCCCTCGTTTATCTGGCGAAAACCCGCGCTTTCGAGGAATACACGCGCGATTTAGCGCAGGGCAGGCTACTCGTGCTCCGCCAGCCGCTACAAGCGCCAGCCCTCGCGGCGCATCTTCGAAGCCTTGGCATGCGCGGCGACGTGGAGTTCACAGCCGACCAGGTGGTAAAGCTGCTGCGCAAGGAGGAGCGCTTACGAAACGTGGGGGCGCTTGGCCGGTTGCGCGTGGATGAGCAGCAGGTCCGCGCAGTCCGAGGATTGGAAGAGTTTCCGCGGCGAATCGCCAGAGCGAGGACGCAGCGCGAACTGCGTGAACAGATAAGGCTCCGGCAGATGTCCACCGTGGAGCGCTGGTTTGAGTCTGTCTCGCGCCGCATTTTCCCCCGCACGGAGGAGCCGGTTGACGTGGCCGTCTTCAATCGGGAGACGCTGGCCGCCATCAAACCCTCGCTTATTGTTCGCACACCGGAAGAGTTCACGCGAGCCTTCGTGATCTCAGTTCTTCTGTGTTTCCTCGCTGTCTATGCGGTTCATCTCTTCTGGCGCTTGCGCCGCTTCGGCGGGGATCCGATCCTCTTCCCCCTGATTCACCTGCTGAGCGGTATCGGGCTGGCGCTGATGGTCAGTCTGCGCGATCCGCTCCGGGATTCGATGAGCTTTGCGATTTTCGCGCAAGGGATCGCGTTAGGCTGCGCCGCGACAGCGGCGGCGAGTGTCATCCGGTGGGAACGGACCGCAAGCCGGTATACGTATCTTTGGCTCCTCGCCAGCGTGGCGACAGCGATCGCCCTGGCACTGTTTGGAAGCGGACCCGGCAGCAGCGACGCGAGAGTAAATCTGCTCGGCTTTCAGCCTGTCGAAGCGATGCGCATTTTCCTCGTTCTGTTCCTCGCCGGCTACTTCGCTTCAACCTGGGATGCACTGAGAGAGCTACGACAGCGGCAAGGAACGTTCGCGTCGATCGCCCGGCTGCTTCATCTCGCCAGACTCGACTATACGCTGCCTGTTCTGGCCGGCGCCGCCATCGCCCTGCTGCTGTTTTTCCTTCTCCGGGACATGGGTCCCGCCCTCGTCATCGGCGGCGTCTTTCTTTGCCTCTATAGCGTGGCTCGGAATAGCTTCCGGCTGGCCGCTTTCGGGCTGGCCGTACTGCTCGCTGGATTCTGGTTTGCTCACCTGCTGGCGTTCCCTCGCACTGTGCATGACCGGGTGGAGATCTGGCTCTCCGTCTGGGACAACGGCGTGCGAGGCGGCGAGCAGGTCGCGCATGCCCTTTGGAGCCTCGCAGCCGGTTCCGTTTTCGGCACGGGACTGGGCTTGGGCAGCCCGTCTCTGGTGCCCGAAGGAGCGACCGATCTGGTTCTGGCTGTGGTCGGAGAGGAACTCGGATTCGCAGGACTCGTGGCAGTGCTGCTGCTCTACGCTGTGCTGGTGAACCGCTGCTGCCGGATTGCGTTCCGGGCGTCAAGCACCTACGGCTTCTTTCTTGTCCTCGGACTCGCGCTTGTCACGGCCTTGCAGCTCCTGCTGATCGCCGCAGGCGCGCTCGGAATGCTCCCGCTTACCGGGGTCGTCTCGCCATTCCTGAGCTTCGGCCGCAGCTCGATGGTTGCCAATTTTGCTGTCGTCGGAATTGTCCTGTCCGTATCGAACGGGAAGCAAGGAGACCACACGCGGCCTTTTGCGCAACCGGTACGGTGGATCGGGGGAGTGCTCGCCGCCGGGATCATCATCGTGATCGGCGCGGCGGGGTGGCATCAGGTAGTAAGGGCAGACGAGACGCTCGTGCGCGGTGCTCTCGCCGTTGACGGGGACGGCGTCCGCCGCTATGCGTACAACCCGCGGCTCACGCACGTGGCACGGCAAATCCCGCGAGGCGATATCCTCGACCGCAACGGGGTTCCGCTAGCGACAAGCTCCTGGGACACCATCACCCGCTACCGGGAGACATACGCGAAAATGGGCATCCCGATCGACCAGTATGTCTCCCGGTTTGAGCGACGCTACTACCCGTTCGGTCCGCCGTTCTTCTACCTGCTTGGCGACATCCGGACAATGCTGAAGCAGGGCGCACCCAACACCACGCTCGAAGAGCGCGACTCTCGAACAAGACTACAGGGCTACGACGACGCGGTGGAAGTCGAGGATGCGATCGATCCAGCAACCGGACGGCGGGAAACGCGCCTGAAGTACGACTATCGGGAACTGGTCCCGCTGCTGCGCCACCGGCATGAGCCGGAGCACGACGAAGTACAGGCGCTTCTGAAACGGCCGCGTGATCTCCGCATGTCGGTGGATGCAAGGTTTCAGTGGAAAGCGTCGCAAATCCTGGCCTCCCACCTGCACCGTCTCAAACTGCAGAAGGGCGCTGTCGTTGTGCTCGATGCCGCCACAGGGGATCTTCTGGCCGCTGTCAGCCATCCCTGGCCAGCCCTGTCTCAACTATCGACGCTGCGCCTGACTGGAGAGCCGCCAGTGCCGGACAAGGATCTTGTCGACCGCGTCCGCTACGGCCTGTATCCCCCGGGCTCCGCCTTCAAAGTTGTGACCGCAATTGCAGCATTGAACCGGGATCCTTTCCTCGCCGAGGAGCGCTTCGAATGCCGCCGCCTGCCCGACGGCCGCGTCGGCAACTACGTCAAGGGATTCGGCCGACCGGTACGTGACGATGTGCAGGATCGACACCCTCATGGCAAGGTCGACCTTGCTCACGCCCTCACAGTCTCCTGCAATGCATACTTCGCTCAGCTCGCAACCCTGCGGTTGAAGGCGGTCCCGCTAAAGACAACAGCCGACAGGTTCGGAATCAAAACCGCTGAACCGGACACCGCCTCTCAGCTTGCCCGCTCGCTCCCGCAGGCAGCCTACGGACAGGGCCAGGTAGTGGCATCGCCGTTTCAGATGGCGAGGGTGGCGGCAACTATTGCCAGCGGAGGCGTGATGCCCTACGGCCGGTGGATCGTGGATGAGACGAACCGGCGGGCACGCGAACCGGAGCGGATCCTTTCAAAGGAAGCAGCAAGCCGCGTAGCGGCTGCGATGCGGTCGGTCGTGACATCGGGCACTGGGAGGCGCGCAGCGCTCGAGTCGGTGCCAATTGCGGGAAAGACGGGTACGGCGGAACTGGCCAATCAGGCCTCGCACGCCTGGTTTATCGGCTTCGCCCCTTACAATGGGCCAGGACGCAAAATCGCTTTCGCCATCATTGTCGAAAACGGGCGTTATGGCGGATCATCCGCCGCGCCCATCGCTTCCGACCTTGTGCGCGCGGCCCGGGAGACGGGACTGCTGGGGAAATAACTCATGAAGACATTAGACCGGATGGAGCAATGGATCGCAGCCTGGTTCAAGACACTGGCCGCTCCGGTTGCGGAACGAACGAACCCGCCGGCGCTGCTGGAGATCCGCGGCGACATCCTTCGCGAGGTGAAGTCGCGGATTCAGGCAAGGGGCGAGGGGCGGTTTGTTCTGCCCTACAACCACATTGAAGTTCGCATCACAGCCAGTGATCCGGAGCGCTTTGAATTGTATGAGGCGGCGTTCATCGAAGACGCGTCTTTGGAACGGGAGATTCGTGAGATGCTCGCGGACTCGGAGTGCCTGCCGAAAGGGCTGAGCGTAGACGTAAGTGTGGTCACCGGTGCCCCGACGGAGGCTCCCTTTACAGTCCGCCTGCAGCGCCATCGCCGGCCGGGGGCGTCTGCGGTGAGGCCGTGTCTGGAGCTGGTTGTTGTCGCGGGGCGCGCCGGTCAACCTCGCTATCTCTTCTCCGGAGACCGCGAACGCATCAACCTCGGCCGCATGCAGGAAGTCGTCAGCGAATCGGGCGGACTCCTTCGCCAGAACGACGTCGCGTTCGACGAGTGCGAATCAACTGTCGGCAGGCAGCATGCCTACATCCGCTTCGATGCCTGCACCGGTTGCTACCGCTTGTGCGACGATCTGAGCGGAGAGCGGGGTACGCGGCTCATACGGCAGGGACGCATCGTCATCGCTCCGCGCGCCTCCAGTAGAGGGATTCAGATCCGTCCCGGCGATGAAATTCGCCTTGGACAGGCCCGGCTCCGGGTGGATGTTTTCGGCTCTGCCGGGTAGATCGGATGGCTTCCGCTTAAAAGCTTTTAACGTTTACATGGTACCCTGAGAAAAAATGGATTCCGGACGCAAGCATCTCACCGCCCGGATGCGAGCACGCGGGGCGGGCGTCAGTGCCATTTCGAGTCTTGTGTCTACCGCAGCTCCGGCTCTCTGGCAACGCTACAAGCGCGAAGTAAGACGGCCAATTCTGCCCCCGGCTTATTCTCCCGATCCAACGAAGTGGTCGGATTCCGGACTGTACGCAGCGTGGCTCGGTCACAGCACTGTTTTCCTCAAGATTGATGGCTTCACGATTCTGACGGACCCCGTTTTCAGCATGCGGGCAGGCATTCACCTTGGCCCCGTAACTCTGGGTTTGAAGCGTCTGGTCGCCCCTGCCCTTTCGGTGCATAAACTCCCGGCGGTCGATTTGATTCTTCTCTCCCACGCTCACATGGACCACTTCGATCTGAAGTCGCTGCGGACATTGCAGCACCCGAAGACAACCGTTATCACTGCGAAGAACACAAGCGATCTGCTTCGCAGACGTAAGTATGCAGCCATCCACGAAATCGGTTGGGGTGAAAGCGTCGCAGTGGGTCCGGCGCTGATCCGCGGGCTGGAGGTCAATCACTGGGGAGCACGCCTCCGCACCGACACCTGGCGCGGATACAACGGCTACCTCATCGAGATAGGACGCCACCGCGTTCTCTTTGCGGGCGATACAGCGGACACGGATCGGTTCCGTAAGGTTGCCGGCAACAAGAGCGTGGATGTCGCGATCATGCCCATCGGCGCCTACGATCCCTGGGTGCGCCGTCACTGCACGCCGGAGCAGGCCTGGCGCATGGCACAGGAGGCGCAGGCCGAATTTATCCTTCCCATCCACCACCAGACTTTCGTTTTGAGCCGCGAGCCTTACCTGGAGCCAATTGAGCGGCTGCGTCGCGCCGCGGGCGCGCGTACCGAGCGAATCGCTCTTGAAAAGATCGGACAGGAGTTCCGCCTGAGCTAACCCGCCGCGCCCGAGTTATTCGCCGCGATACTACCGCGTCAGCGCAATATTTGCGAGGCGGCGTGTTGAATTAGGATCGTGCGAGGGCAGGAATACGGTCGGAGTCGAGCGGCAGAACTGAAGCACCCTACGCAGCGTCTCTCGTGCGAGCTGGGGTTCCTCACTTGCGGGCGATACCTTCTGCTTTTGCATTTGAAGCGAATCGAACGAGAGGTCGCCCGCAAAGAAGTAATGGAGTCCGCCTGAAGCAAGCACAACCGACTGATGGCCCTTTGTGTGCCCAGGAGTGGCTACGATACCCAGATCGTCGTTCTCGCTCAGTGAATGCCACGGCATCCCAAACAGGTCCGAACGGAACTCCGGAAATTGAGGATTGAACCATTTCGGGAGGCGGCAGGAGAGGACATTCGATCCGGAAGGGTAATCCTCGCGAGGAGCAATGATTTCGCAATCTGGAAACCAGGCGAGACCGCCGGTGTGAGAAGAGTGAAGATGAGTGAGCACGATGCGCCGCACGTCCTGAGGCCTCATGCCAAGCGATCGCATCTGGTGGACGATCTCCTCTTCCGGAGATATAGCGAACTGAACGATGCGAGCGTAGAATAACTTCAACATGCGGTCGCAGGCCAGGTAGTCGGGATCTGTGATCCGTGCGGTTTCCCCGAGATCAACCAGCGTCAGGCCCTCGCGATGTTCAATGATCCACGCAAGGATTGGCAGCCAGGGAGTCCAGGAGAATCCGAGAAGAATCGATGGGACCCGCAACAGCTCTGGGCCGGAAGGGTCCCGGTAGGCTGATTTAATCCGAAGCCAGCCCGTCTGCACGGCGTGCACAACAATACCGCCGGGAGTGACAACGGATACAGGAGACGACGGCGCCGGAGGAGGCTCGCCGGACAGGGCGGACCGCGGCACCGTAGTTGGCGAAGACCGGGTCATTCTACTTGATTAGATGCCGGTCTTTCCTAAGCGGCCTAAAAATCAAGAACCCGTCGACGAATAGTTACGGACGCCCCTGTTCCAAACAAGGATCGCTAACGTTAGAAATACAGCCGCCACCAAGGGCGTGATCAAACCGTAGAAGTGGTAGGTTTCCCCTTTCAATAGCGCTGCCGCCGGGTAGAAGCTTGCAAAGCCGAATGGCACAATCCAACTCAGCAGGAAGCGGACAAAGCCGTTGTAAATGTCGAGCGGATAGCGGCCAAACGTCAGCATATTGAAGACAGGCGGTATGATGCCGACGCGATCTTCCATCCAGAAAGCAACGGCCGTCAGCATGAGAAAAATGGCGACGTAGATGATACAGCCACAGACCGCCGCAAGCCCGAGAAACAGCCATTCAACAAAGCCCAGAGGCAAATTCAGCTTAGCCGCGCAGACGGAAATCAGGAAGAGTCCGAGAACGGTGTCGCTCAGCGACTCCAGCCGGAACTGCTCGAACAGGATCTGGAAGAGCGAGTGCAGCGGGCGCAAAAGCACCCGGTCAAACTTTCCCTGCACAATGTAGGTCTCGTTGAAGTAGTACAGGTTGAGGCTGATGGTGCTGAACAGTGACATAGGCAGCAGCGAGAACCCGTACAGAAACAGAATCTCGTAAAAGGTCCAGCCGAGCAGTTGCTTCACCCGCCCGAAGATGAGGAAGACAACAGTGATGCCAAAGAGCGTCGCAGCCAGAGTGGTGGCGACGGAGATCAGGAAGTCGCCGCGGTAGGCGAGGCGCACCTTGGCGTACTGCACGAAGTAATGTCCGAGTAAACTCAGATACCTCCCCATCTCTTACCCGCCGTGGATCGTGATCTTCCTGGACATGGCATCCCAGAACCAGTTTCCAAACCACAGAAGCGCGACCACCCAGAGGAACTCAACCGCAAGGGCTCGGGCAATCTCCGGCCACGCGTACTTTCCGAGGTAGATCATCATGGGCGTGAAGCCGATGTGCTGGAACGGAAGGACGCCGGAGATCGCTTCGAGCGGAGCGGGAAATAAAGTCACCGGCACCAGGAGGCCGCTCAGCAGTTCCTGCATCCAAAACTTCGCCCGTAGCAGGCCCAGAATCGATTTCAGGCGGATGGCAAACGTCCCAATGATGAAATTGATCGAGCCGACGAGCAGTACGCTCCCGAGAAGCGATAGCAGAAAGGCCGCAAAGTGCCCCAGACTCGCGGGCGGCAGCACCGGAAAAACAAGCACGATCACGACCGACGTCGGCGCCGTCAACAGCAGCAGCCGGAAAGCAGCTTCCCCAAGCGCACGCGCGACATACGTTAGCTGGAGATTCACGGGCTTCAGCATCACCATGCTGATCTTGCCCTCGAGGATATCCGTCGCCATCTCCATATCGATGTTGTTGAAATACACCGAACGGATGATCCAGCCCACTGCGACGTAGGTCATCATCTGCTCAAATTGGAAGCCGGCAAAGGAGGGGTCCGCCGCGAAGATTGCCTTCCAAATGAAGTAATAAACGCAGACGTTGATGAAGTAAGTGACGACTCCGGTGTAGTAGCGAAGCCGGAACGCCAGCATGTTGAGGAATCCGATCCGGCTGAACTCGAGCAGTACCGTCGTGTTCACCGCGCCGCCGCCTCAAACACGCCACCGAGATAGATCCGCTTCACTACTTCTTCGATGGACTGTTCTTCAATGGCAATATCGAGGACATCCGCGTTGAGCACCACCTGACGGATGACATCCGCCGTGGAACGCTCTTCGCGGTCGAACGTGAGGCGGTACGTCAGCTCGCCAAGCTTTTCCGTTTTAATGTGCGGGAGCGAGAGAGCTTCGAACCGCTGGGCCTGCTCACGGTCCCGAAAATCCACTTTAATCGTGCTTTCCCGCCATAGCCGGTGCTTCAATTCCTCCAGCCGGCCATCGAACAGCAGGCGGCCATGATCGATGATCATGAGACGCTGGCACAGCTCTTCGATATCGGAGAGGTCGTGCGTGGTGAGGAGAATCGTAGTGCCAAATTCCTGGTTGACCTGCTTGAGGAAGGCACGGATATTCTCCTTTGCGACGATATCCAGCCCGATCGTAGGTTCATCGAGAAAGAGAACCGGCGGGTTGTGAAGGAGAGCCGCGGCCGCATCACACCGCATCCGCTCGCCCAGGCTGAGTTTGCGAACGGGAGTGTGCAGATAGCGCCCAAGCTCCAGCACTTCGTCAAAACGCTTCATGCGGGCTTTGTAGTCGCTGTCGGAGACGCCGTAAATCCGGCGGAGCAACTGAAAGGACTCGACAACAGCGATATCCCACCACAACTGCGTCCGCTGCCCGAACACGACACCGATCGTCTTGGTGTACTCGGACCGCTGTTTCCATGGGATGTAGCCGCTTGCGCGGATGTAGCCCGAGGTCGGCACGAGGATGCCCGTCAGCATCTTGATGGTGGTGGACTTGCCGGCGCCATTCGGGCCGATGTAACCCACCATCTCGCCGGGCTTGATGACGAAGGTAATGCGATCAACAGCGCGAACCGTCCGATAGTCGCGGTGGAAAAGATTCGTCAGCGCGCCGATGAGTCCCTCGCGCCGTTCGAAGGTCCGGAACTCTTTGACGAGGTCGTCGACTTCGATAATTCCCGGCATACGGATTATGCGGGTGAAAGGCCCGCAGGAACTCCTAATTTAAGAAGTACGTGAGGTAGAGCGTGTCGCGCTGCTTGGGAATGAAACCGGCGTCCCGAATAATGCGCCGGAGCTCCTCTTCACTAGCCCGGTGATGGGCGCCCGCCGCCGAGACCACATTCTCCTCGATCATGATGCTCCCCACGTCATTGCCGCCGAAGCGCAGGCCAAGCTGGCACGTCTTCAATCCCTGGGTCACCCACGACGACTGGATGTTGGGGATGTTATCGAGGTAAAGGCGCGAAATGGCAAGCGTCTTCAGGTACTCCACCGCCGTCGCTTCTTCCTTTACGAACCGCCCTAATGAAGTATTTTCGCGCTGGAAGCTCCAGGGAATAAACGCCGTGAATCCGCCGGTGTCTTCCTGAATCTGACGAATGACTTCGAGATGGTTGATGCGCTGCTCGATGGTTTCACCGCATCCGAACATCATCGTCGCCGTCGTCTTCATGCCGAGCGAATGGGCCGTGCGGTGGACGTCGATCCACTCCTGAGTCGAGCACTTCAGGCGGCTGATGCGATGCCGGACGGCATCATCGAGAATCTCCGCTCCGCCGCCAGGAATCGACTGAAGTCCCGCGTCGCGCAGCCGGGCGATCGTATCGCGAAGCGATAAACCGCTCACCTCGGCGATATTCGTAATCTCGGGAGCGGAGAAGCAATGCAGCCAGATGCGGTCCCCGAAGCGCTTCTTGATCGTGCGCAGCATGTCCTCATACCACTCGATCTTCAGCCCGGGATGCAGGCCGCCCTGCATCAGCACGCCAGTCCCGCCAAGGTCCAGGGTCTCCTGAATCTTTGCGAGGATCGTCTCATGATCGAGGATGTAGCCTTCTTTGTGTCCGACCGGCCGGTAGAAGGCGCAAAAGCTGCAGTATTCGGTGCAAAAGTTGGTGTAGTTGATGTTCCGGTCGATGATGTAGGTAACGACGCCTTCCGGGTGCAGCCGGCGCCGCACAGCATCCGCAGCCATGCCGATGCCAATCAGATCATCGCTGGCGAAAAGTTCCCTTGCTTCTTCACGGCTGATCATACGGCGAGTTTCCCTGCATCTGTCAGTTTTTGAGCTTCCGCCACGTACTGCAAAAAAAGCCGCATCCCTTCATATTCCCGCTCCCCCAGCTCAAAAATAATATGCCGGGTGAAGTACTCCCGGACCAGGGTCTCCGGCATGGCGCGCCGCACGGACTCCTCTCGGATAATCTCTTCCAGGCGGCCCAACCCGTGATGGTAAGAGTCGATAAAACCCTGGACAACGGCGCTTGTAATGACGCTGGGACGCCCGGCCCATACGGCGAAAACCATGGGCAGCCCGGTCAGTTCGAACCATTCGGCGCCGAGGTCAAGAACCTCGAAGGGGAGCTCGGAAGGTTCCACCCGCAGTGCGGGATCTCCGATGACGAGGGCTGCGTCGGCGATGTTGAGCATCGCCGGAACGTCGGGAGGCCGGGGGATGAAGTGCGGCACGACGCCATACTTCCGCTGAAGAATGACTCGTGCAAGCTGCACGCTCGTGCGGGAACTCGTGTCAGCCGCCAGAGTCCGGATCTGACTGACCGGAACCTTGGAGATCAGGAGAATGCTGCGAACGGGCCCGCGGCAGGCGATTCCAGTCCCGCGCGCAATCTCAAGCCCCAGTGCGGGAACTTCGACGGCAGGCACAATACCGATATCGGCCGATCCTTCGGCAACGCGATCGGCGCATTCAGAAGGCACAGCGAATGAAACGTCAAAGAGCTCCTGCTGCGGCCCCCGGGTCATGCCGGAGACCAGAGGAACCGTGTTCAGGAAGCTGACGGCACAAACTCTCGGTTTCGTAGCGGGGATCAATTCTTGAGTTTAGCACCACCAAACGGCCTATTACCCGTGCCGCTAATACGGGTTTGCGCTCCCTGTATGCCGATGTTATGTTTCTTGAGGGTGCTTCCCGCGCGCATCCGTCTCATCAATCCATGAAACTCCGAATCTTCGCGTTCATTGCTGCATTCGCCGGGTGCGGCTCGCTATCTGCTCAGGTAACGTTAAATCCAACGCCTTCCCGCGCTGTCGGGCAACCATTCTTACAGGTCTATTCGAGCGCCCCGAACGGTGTCGACGGCCGTGAACTGAACGCCCCGCAGGGAATAGCGCTGGACACTTCGGTTTCGCCGCCGATCCTCTATGTCGTCGACACGGGGAATAATCGGGTCCTGGCGTGGCGAAACGCAGAAGGGGCAGCGAATGGAGCAAAGGCCGATCTGGTACTTGGCCAGAGGGACGAGTTCACCACCTTTCCGCAAGGACCGCGCGCCCAGGGCAGCACACTCAGCACAGGCTTGTGGAATCCAACCGGCGTCGCAGTCGACAGCAATGGCGCGGTCTACGTGGCCGATTCCGGGAATAACCGTGTTCTGCGCTTTCCGCGTCCATTTGACCAACCCTCCGGGCTTCGCCTGCCGGACCTGGTGATCGGCCAGCGTTCCTTTACGGCGGGAGCCGCCAACGAAGGAGGCTCGAGCCCGACCGCACGATCCCTGGCGCTCGTCAACACGAGCAATCAGCCCTTGCTCGCCGGCCTGGCTTTTGATGCGCAGGGGAATCTGTACGTGTCCGACGCGGGCAACCATCGCGTTCTCCGCTTTCCCGCCTCCGCGCTCGGGCCAGATGCACCGCAGGGACCGAGTGCCGATCTTGTCCTCGGCCAGGCCGACTTCAGCACGCGCAGCGCCCTCACGAGCAACGCGTCCAACCGCACTGTGAAAACCGGGATGAACACGCCGTCGGGTCTGGCGGTTGATGCGGACGGAAGAGTTTTCGTCGCGGACGCGCTCAGCCGCGTTCTCGTTTTCGCACCGCCATTCGGCAACGGCGTCCCGGCGAGGCGCATTATGGGCATTTCCCAGACGAGTGTGCTGAATGACACAGTACTTGTCAGCCCTCAGGGTGCGTTTCTGATCGGGAATACTCCGTTCATCCTCGATACAGGCGCCCACCGGATCCTCCGCTTTGATCCCTTTGACCAATGGCCCGCGGAGGAAACTTCGTTTTCGCCGAAAGCGAAAGCGGTCATCGGACAGCAAGACTTCGCCTCGGGCTCGAGCAACCGGGGCCGGCGGGAACCGTCTGAGGAGACGTTGTCGCTGCCTGTCGCAGCGGCGGCGACCACGAAGGAAGTCTATGTGGCGGACACCTTGAACCATCGCGTCCTGATCTTTCCGCAGCAGGAGCAGGGCGCGTTTACCTCAGCCAACCGTATCCTCGGTCAGGACGGCTTCGGGTTCAACGCTCCGAATCTGGCGGAAGGCAGAGAGCTCTTTCTCTTCCGCGCGTTCACGACGATATCGGGCGTGAGCGGTCAGCTTGCCATCGGCGGCACTGGCGCGGTGATCGATCACACCATGAACCCGCCGGCCCTCTATATCGCCGATACGTTCAATAACCGCATCCTGGGATACCGCGATGCGCGCCGCGTCCGTCCGGGGGATAAAGCCGATTTGGTGATTGGACAGGGAGAGGATGCGGCCCGTTTCTATCGCACCCAGCCAAACTATGGTAGTCAGGATCCCGGACAGCCGAATCAATCGGGCTTGAGCTCACCGGCAGGCCTCGCGGTCGATGCCGAGGGGAATCTCTGGGTCGCGGACCAGGGAAATAGCCGTGTGCTGCGCTTTCCTGCCCCGTTCCGGCAGCCCGAAGGCAGCCCGCATCGAGCGAATCTTGTGCTGGGGCAGCGCGATTTCCGCAGCCTCGTTACCGATGCCTCCGAACGGACAATGCGTTCCCCGAACGGTCTGGCGTTCACGGTAGAGGGCCACCTCCTGGTATCCGATCTGGCGCACAACCGCGTTCTGCTCTTCCAGCGCCCTGAAGGCGGGGACTTCGACGATGGCATGCCCGCATCAGCCGTCTTCGGCCAGCCCGACTTCCTCAGCACGACTGGGTCCTCGGCAGAGAACCGGATGATCAGCCCGCGGCAAATTGCCGTGGATACCAGCAACCGGCTCTACGTCGCCGACGCTGGCAACAACCGGGTGCTCATCTTTCCGCGCGCCTCGAATCCCGGTCCGGATCCGCGGCCTTCTGTCACTCTCATGAACGCCGACCGGGACACGGTCCGTCTTCGCAACCCGCATGGCGTCTACGTCAGCCCGCGGACGGGCGAGATCTGGGTCGCGGATACCAATGCAAACCGCGTGTGGCGATACCCGCACTACGATGCGCTGTTAAGTAATGCCGTGGCGAATGGGGCCGTCGTGGCAAACGCCCCGCTGGCGGTGACACAGGATCCTTTTGGAAACCTTGTGGTCAACGAGGCCATTAATCGCGTCGCCATGTACTTCCCAGCGATGGCAGCGGTGAATGCGGCAAACTTCCTGCAGCGCCCGCTCGCCCCGGGGCTGATCGCCTCTCTCTTTCCTGCCGGCGGCAGCTTCGGAGAACAGACGATCCAGGGAGCGGTTCCTCTTCCAACGGAACTCGGCGATATTCAGGTGCTGGTCAACGACCGGCCTGCTCCTCTCTTCTTCGTCTCGCCAGGGCAGATCAATTTCTTTGTGCCCACTGACATTCCGACCTCCGGAGCCGTTGAGCTGCAAGTGGTGCGTCCCTCGACCGGCCACGTACTTGCTGCCAGCTCGGTGGCCGTCGCCCCGGTGGCGCCCGCTCTCTTTACGCTGACGCAGAATGGCAGCGGACAGATTGCGGCGCTGAATGAAGACAACACGGTCAACGGACCGTCGAATCCAATTAGTCGGGGGCGTGTGATCCAGCTCTTCGGAACAGGTCAGGGATTGGTTCATAATGCACCACCGGACGGGGATACACACGGAGAGCAAAGTCCAGTGCGCGGGCATACCCTCGTATTCATTAACGGGCTGGAAGTGCCATCCTCGGACATTCAATACAGCGGGCTTGCGCCGTGGCTCGTCGGCGTCTGGCAGATCAATGTGCGGATTCCGACTAGCGTACCACCTGGAGACGCAATCTCAGTCCTGATTCTCCACGACGACGTACCATCCAATGATCCATCAAACCAGAACCGGATCCGCACAACCATCGCAGTAAAGCAATAGGCAGAGGAAGGACGAACTGTGGCGCTCACAGTTCGTCCCTTGCGCTTAGGAGTAGAAATTCTTGTCCCAGGCGTGCCGCCGCAGGATCTCGAGCACGGAAGCCGGCAGCGGGCCGCGATCAGACACGGAGACGTTGCTTTCGACGTTGCGGACCCGTCGCATTCCGGGAATCACCGTAGATACCGCAGGGTGCGAAAGGACAAACTGCAACGCGATTTCGGGTAGCGTTCCCGGCACGCCTTCCAGATCCTTCTTGAGCGCGTTCACATGCTCGACGACCTGTTTCTTCCGGTCGCCTCGGAAGTACCATGCGCGGAACTCGTCTCCCTCGAAAACGGTGTCTTCCGTGATTGTGCCGGTGAGGCTGCCTTCGTCGAATGGAACACGGGCGATCACGCCTACGTTCATCTCCTGCACGAGCGGGAACAGGTTTTTTTCAGGCGACTGATCGAAGATGTTGTAAATCACCTGAACCGTGTCAATCAGGCCGGTGCGAACGACATCGAGAGCCGAATCGGGCTGGTGATCGTTAATTGAGATCCCCATGAACCGCACCTTCCCGGACTTCTTCAGATCCTCGATCGCACGCCGCCACTCGTCGCGGTCGAGCCATTCGGGGTTCCACACATGGAACTGTTGCAAATCGATGGTCTCGACACCGAGATTGCGGAGGCTCTGTTCCGTGCATTCAATTACATACTCATACGGAAAGACCTCCTCGATCCCGATCCCCGGCCGGGCAGGCCAAAGGCGGTTCTTGGGCGGCACCTTCGTGGCGACAAAAATCCGCTGCTTCGTTTCGCGGAGAAGTTTGCTGATCAGCCTTTCGCTGTGGCCGTCGCCGTAGGCAAGCGCCGTGTCGATGAAATTCACGCCCAGCTCGACCGCCCTCCGAAGGGCTGCCAGAGACTCTTCATCGTTGCCGCCGAGCCACTGCTTGCCGCCGATGCCCCAAGCCCCGTAGCCGACTTCACTCACCTGAAGCTGTGTTCTGCCAAGACTCCTGTATTTCATGCCTTCTTTACGGTGGCACAGGCCTGGGGACCTGGCAAGACATCAGTGCTTGAAACGCCGCTCAGCGAGTTCGGGCGGGCAAGCGGCGGATTTTGATGTTCCGGAACCAGACTTCGTCGCCGTGGTGCTGGAGAGCGATTGGTCCTTCGGGCTTAGGACGCAAGAGGGCGTTGAGAATGCTGGGGACTTGAGCCCACCTCTTTTTTACGCCGATTGCAATCGCTTCGTCCTGCAGCGAGCCTTCCAGGACTTTCACGCCGTTGATCCAGTGCTCTACGTGCGGACCGATGGCGACGATGCGAGACGTGTTCCACTCGCCGGCTGGCCTGGCTGCTGTCGCCGACGGGGCAATCATCGAATACAGCGCTCCGGTCGTATGGCGCTTGTCCCTCTTTGCGTCGGGATGTCTCAAGTCGTCAATCAACTGCATCTCAAACCCGACCGAGTAGACGAAGCCATTAGAGTCAGGAGCGAGGGTGGCCCGATTGGACGCTCCAGACGCAATCTCCCTGCCCAGAATACCTTCGAAGCCGCCCGGACCGGGCTGGATCTTCGATTCGTCGACAAACACCAACTGCTGAATCCGGTACTTCAAGCCCGTGTTGCCGCCGGGTGAGACACGCCAATCGAAGACGAGCTCGAAATCGGCGAAGGAATCCTGCGTAACGAGATCCTCGGCGATGCGTGGCTTGAGGCGCGTCTTCAGGGTTCCGTCCTTGACCTCCCATGCATCGCCAGGCTGATTGAGCCGGGTAGGATCGCGCCAGCCCCGCATCGATTTGCCGTCGAACAGCAGGATCCATCCGTTGGCGCGCTCCTCGGGTGTCAGAACGTTGTCAGCCGCAGGAGACACAGAAGCGAACAAGGCGACAAGAGCGATCAATCTCATGGGAGTCGATATCGAGCGTATCATCGTTCCCAATTCCCTGCCAGCAGCCCTAAGCGGCTGACCGGCAAAGTTTGCCACTACCGCCCCGAGCCTGCTACACTAACATCTGGTATTCATCAGGAGTTCTGTGTCATGGCGAAGACGTGCGATATTTGCGGTCGCGGGCCGCAGTTTGGAAACAGGATCAGCCACGCCCATAACGTGACGAAGCGGCGCTGGAACGTGAACCTGCAGTCGGTACGCGCGGTCGTAAAAGGCGCGTCCAAGAGGCTCCGGGTCTGCACTTCCTGCATTAAGAGCGGCCGGATTCAAAAAGCAGCCTAGTTTTCTCTGGCAAAGATCAAAGCAAACACGAGCGCAGCGATTCGCTGCGCTTTTTGTTTGTCTGTCGGCACTGAATCAACAACAACTGGCATAGCACCAGGGCGGCTCGATGATACAATAGTCGGTTTTTTGGAGGTCTCTTCCCGTTTATGAAACTCGTAACCTTCCAACGCGCGGGCAGTGCCCCGGAAGCCGGTGTCGCCACTGGTGAACAGACAATTGTCCCGTTAAGCAGTCTGGGCTTCGCGGACGTGATCTCAATCCTCGCCGAGGGCGATGCTGCAAGGGCCCGGATTGAAACTTATTTGGCCTCCGGGCCGGAGACGGTCAGCCTGTCGGCGGTAAAGCTGCTCGCGCCCATTCCCCGCCCTCCGAAGTTCATTTGCGTCGGCTTGAACTATCGTGATCACGCGATTGAGTCGAAGATGGAGATTCCGACCGTCCCCACCATCTTCAACAAGTTTCCGAACGTTGTGATCGCCGCCGGCGACCCGATTGTTCTTCCCGCCAACTCCTCCAAGCCGGACTACGAGGCGGAATTTGCTTTCGTCATCGGCAAGGGCGGCCGGCATATCCCGGCAGACCGGTGGCAGGAGCATGTAGGCGGCTACACCATCGTCAATGACGTCAGCGCGCGGGACTACCAGATGGCGACGACGCAGTGGCTCATGGGAAAAACCTTCGACACCTTTGCGCCGATGGGCCCCTGGATCGTGACGCCGGACGAGATTGCCGATCCTCATTCTCTGGATATCAGCCTCAGCATTAACGGGGAAGTGCTGCAGAGTTCGAACACACGGGAGCTGATCTTCCGTGTCCCGGACCTGATTTCTTATCTCTCGAGCGTCGTTACGCTGGAACCCGGCGACATTATTTCCACCGGCACTCCGTCTGGAGTCGGCTTCGCCCGCAAGCCGCCGCGCTGGCTGAAGCCCGGAGACGACGTCGTGATCCGCATCGCAGGAATCGGCGAGCTGCGGAACCCGGTCGTCGCAGAAGCTGCAAGCGCAAACGCCTGATCCCGGTTCTCCTTGACCGCCTGGACCCATCCGGGCGGTCTCTCCTCTCCCAGCGATCCCGCCCTAGCCGATCAGCACGGTCTCTACGAGCGTCGCCGCGAGAGCGGTGAAGATCACGTTGAATGCCACGAGCAGCCGCAGCCAAACCATCGTGTCTCCTGCCAGCGGCGCGCCCTGCATCAGATCCGTCGTGAGGCGGATGGCTGCCATCAAGGCAGGAATCATGATCGGATACACGAGCGTCGGGAGCATCAGCTCCCGCAGACGCAGGTTCACTGTGAGCGCGCTGAACATCGTGCCAATCACCGTAATCGCCCAGGTCGCCAGGACCACGACGAGAAGCAGCGGCCCAATCTGCCGGTACCAGACGATGTTGTAGAAAACACCGAAAACAGGCAGGCACACGAGCTCGATCGCGACGAGGAGGACAAAGTTCGCAAGCGCTTTGCCAAGAAACACTGACGCCCCCGAGAGCGGGGATGCGATCAGCGCGTCGAGACAATCATTCGTGAGTTCGCGTGCGAAACTGCGATTGAGAATCAGGGCGCCGGCAAAGGAAAACACCAGCCATAATAAGCCGCCCGCGATCTGGCGCGTCTCCTCCGCCGTCGGCTCGAACGCGAAACTGAACAAAAGAAGGATGACCAGCGCAAAGCTGAGCGAAGCGTTCACCGCCTCCTTACTGCGCAATTCGCTGCGCAGATCCTTCCGCATGACGGTAAAGATCTGGCGGATCACTCAGCCTTCTCCATAGGTGCGGTACAGGAATCCTGGATCCGAAACCATCTCCGCGTTCCGGGCGCCGAAATAACCCAGGCGGCCGCGATTGATCAGTGCAACGTGGGTTGCGAGCTCCAGCGCTTCGCGGAGCTGGTGCGTCGACATCACGACCGTGCGTCCACGCGATTGTGCTTCGCGCAGCAGGTCTTGAAGCAGCGCAATGGCGCGGTCATCGAGCGCGGTGAAGGGCTCATCGAGCAGGAAGACCGACGGCTCGTGCAGAAAAGCCCGCGCAATGGCGAGGCGTTGGCGCATACCTCGTGAGAATTCGCGGACCAGCCCGTGCTTCACGCGGTCCAGCCCTGTGCGCTCCAACCACTGCTCCGCAGCGCGGCCTGGATCAGCAATCTCGTACAACTCGGCAAAGAGGCGCAGGTTTTCAAGCGCCGACAGCTCGTCATAGACGCCGATGCCATGGCCCAGCAGCCCAATCTGCCGCCGCGCAGCCGAATCTCTCGGCGCAATCCCCCCAATCCGGGCTTTCCCTTTTCCAGGCGTTGAGAGTCCGGCGAGGATCTTGAGCAGTGTCGTCTTCCCGGCGCCGTTGCGTCCCAGCAGAGCCAGGCAGGCGCCAGGCTCGACGTCGAAGGTGATGCCGCGGAGAGCGGGATAGTCGCCGTAGAACTTCCAGATGTCGACGGCGGAAACGGCGGGCGAAGCCTTCATTTCCTTGAAGCTTGCCTTTCCCGGGAGAGGGGCGCCGCGGTCTGCGCTGGACTGCGGCGGTACATCAGAATGAAGCCCAGGCCAAGGATGGCCAGCCCCAGACCGAGAATCCACGTCATGCGTTCGTGGATGCGAGGCTGAATTTGCTGAATGCCCGGCCCTGATTCCTCCTCTTCCTCGTCCGGCACGCTGGACCGAAGCGTGCCTGTGCCCTGGATGCCGACCTCAAAGTCCGGCTTGATGACGTCGTAAACCGTGGCCTGAGTGCGCGGCTCCGACCCGAGGTTTCGGATGGATTCGCCCGTCAGCGAGACTCCGCGAGGCACGACGATCCGCGTCGGCCCCGACTTGTGGAGAATCCGGCTCGCATAGGTGCTTGCAGCCGGAAGCTGATAGGCAAGGTCGAAGCGGGTCTCGCCGGGCTTAATCGGAAAGTTCACCTTGTACACGTTCCGCTGATTTGTTTTTTCCGCAGGACGCTGAAGCGGGATGATTGCCTGCGGCTCGCTGATCGTCACGCGGACATCGCCGTTGGCGGCAGCAGGAAGAAAGAACCGCAGAGTCCCGTTGGCGGGGTCGTCATAAGTCGACCGCGTCTGGTTGACAACGAAGAAGCTCTCATTCACGATCAGTTCGGACTCTGTCGGTTCCAGGAGAATCATATGCTGCGACACCTCGGCAGCCGAGGCGTCGCGCGTCGCGCTATAGACGTTCAGAGTCATCCCGCTCGAAGGCTGTCCGGGCGGAATCATGCTGTTGTACGTGACCCCTTCGTGAACTACCTGAAGAAGACGCGGGCCATCCGGGGTGTGGTCGAAACTGAATTTGCCGCTGGCGTCCGTCTTCGTGGTGCCGACCGACTCCATGCCATTGCCGACGCGGAAGAGCGTCACCTGCGCTCCCGGCTGCGGCTTGCCCGAAGTCTGGTTGACGACGACACCGTCCACGACTGCGAGCGCGGGGAGAGCCAGAAGGAGCAAAGTCAGAATTCTCATTG
The DNA here is from genome assembly GCA_937959285.1 of uncultured Bryobacterales bacterium. Taxonomy (GTDB): domain Bacteria; phylum Acidobacteriota; class Terriglobia; order Bryobacterales; family Bryobacteraceae; genus JADGHK01. The sequence continues at coordinate 15,153 of CALGAR010000048.1, read as the reverse complement.
ATTCCCCTCCTGCAGCGGCTTTCCGCACTCGCCGCAGAATTTGAGCGGGTGCTCGAACCTGGCATTGCAGTTCGGACAGACAAAGCTCGCCTCCGCCTTCGAAGCCGCCTGGGAAGGCGAGGATGCCGCCGCTGTCGCCGTCTTTGGCGTCTTGCCTACGATTGCATCGATTTCGGCCAGAGTCGCCGCGAGTTCCCGCTGCAAATCCTGTTTCGTGCGCTGGTAATCTTCGTCGGAGAGCTTGCCCACCCGGTATTCGAATTGCAGGTCGCGGAGATTCTCATAGATTCGCGCCTTGCGCTCGTCAAGGTGCTGCACGGGCGAAACAGGCTCAGGCTCCGGAAGGTCCTTCGCACGGACCAGCAGGGTGAAAGCGAGAACGCCTATGGTAAGGATGACTGCGAAGATCAGAATCATCAATCGAGTTTTGCCAGGTCCTTTTCAATGCGGTCGCGGTACCGCGCATACGCCTCGGAGCTAAGCTCCGCCGCCGGCGCGGCGGCCGCCTCCGGCCGCAATTTTCTCCTGACAAACCACCAGAGAAACACAGCACCCGCCGCCGTCGCGACAAAGGGCATGACCCATCCTATTAAAAAAAAGCCTTCGGTTGGAGGTTCACGCAGAATGGCCTTGCCGTACCTGTCGACGAATGCCTTGAGGATCCCCGCCTCGGATTGCCCCGAGTCCACCATTCGCAACAGCTCCGCTCGCGCAGGATCGGCGAAATGGCACTGCAGCATGTTGCACTCAGTCAGGCTGGACTGGCACCCGCACTGGCATCCGAGTTTCTTGCCGATGCGGCGCACCTCGGGATTCTGAAGCGGAGTGCTACCAAGCGCGAGGGTTGCGGCGAGCAGCGCGGCAAGAAGGAATCTACTTTTCAACCTTCGCATGTTTTTGCACAACCCCCACGACCTCCGTTCGGGCGTACTGCAGCCTCACCTTCGGCGGTATCAGGCAAATAATGGACCCGGCAAACAGCACTCCGAAGCCAATCCAGATCCAGGAAACTAGCGGGAAGACGAAAGCTTGAATGACCGCCTTATCGGAGGAGCTCTGCGACATGGAGGCGAAGTTGAGGTAAAGATCCTCGTTCAACCGGCGGCGGATGCCGACAATCGAATTCGGCTCCTGGCTCGCCTTGTAGATTCGCCGCTCCGGCCTTAATGTGCCGACCTGCTCGCCGCCCTTTCTGACATCGACGATCGCGCGCTGCCACATGTAGTTGGGGGTGTCGCCATCCTGAATCTCGCGCACCTTCATCTCGTACTTGCCCAGGCGGAACGTCTCTCCCATGCCGACTTCCACCGTGTCGTCCTTGTTGAAGGCCGCGCCTGTGAAGCCAACAAACATGAGCACGATGCCCATGTGGACGATGTAGCCTCCATAGCGCCGCGTGTTCCGGTGCGTGAGCTCGACCATGGCCCTGACGAGGTTCATGTTGTTCCGAGCAGCGATCGCACGCGATCCCTTGAAAAACTCAGAGACGATGGTCGCGGCGACAAACAGGCACAGGCCAAATGACATCAGCGCGTAGAAATGCCGGATGCCTGCAACGATCAAGACCGCAACAAGAAGAACCGCTGCCACAGTCGGCCAAAGGAATGCTCGCTTCAGGCTTTCAAGAGAACTCCGGCGCCAAGCGATCAAGGGTCCCACTCCGGTCAGGAAGAGCAGGAACAGGCCGATTGGGATGTTGACGCGATTGAAGAACGGCGCTCCTACGCTGACTTTCTCGCCCATGATCGCTTCCGTGATCACGGGGAAGAGCGTTCCCCAAAGCACGGCGAAGCAGCTTGCCAGCAGGATCAGGTTATTAAACAGAAAACTGGATTCGCGCGAAACGATGCTCTCCAGATGCGCTTCGCTCTTCAGATAATCCAAGCGGCTGAGGATCAGATAGACACACGCCCCAAGACCGATCGCGATGAAGGCGACGAAGTATTTTCCGATTGCCGAGACACCGAAGGCGTGTACGGAACTGACGATACCAGACCGGGTGAGGAAGGTTCCGAAAATGCAAAGCAGGAACGTGGCCGAAATCAGGGCCATGTTCCATACCTTCATCATGCCCTTCTTTTCCTGCATCATGACCGAGTGCAGGAACGCCGTGGCCGTGATCCACGGCAGCAGGGAGGCGTTCTCCACCGGATCCCAGCCCCAGTAGCCGCCCCATCCAAGGACTGCGTAAGCCCAGCCCGCGCCAAGGATGATGCCGCAGGACTGGAACAGCCACGTGATTATCGTCCAGCGCCGGGTCGTATGAATCCAGGCATCGCCGGGCTGCCGCGTGATCAACGAAGCCATGGCAAACGCGAAGGGCACTACGAAGCCGACATAGCCGAGATAGAGCATAGGCGGATGGATCGCCATTGCCCAATACTGAAGAAGCGGGCTCAACCCGCGCCCGTCCTGGACGGCCACAACTCCCTTCCCTACGGCAAGCACCTGGAACGGACTCTCGACAAAAGCGTTCAGGATCAGAAAGAAGCACTGCGTGCTCATCAGCACGGCAATGACCCACGGCATGATCTGGCGGAACTTGCGCCGGTTGGTCCACGTGACCACTGCGGAGTAGCTGGAAAGGATCCAGCTCCAGAACAGCAGCGACCCTTCCTGCCCGCCCCACCAGGCAGTGAACTTGTAGATGGTGGGCATTGCGTGGTTGGTGCGGCCTGCGACGTAGGCAAGGCGCATATCGCCGGTCAGGAGGGCGTATACCAGCAGGCTGGACGCGAGAGTCAGTAGAATCCAGATGGAGTAGACGGCTCTTTCGGCGCTGAGGATCAGGAACGGCTTCTTCTTCAGGGCGCCGACCGCGGAGCCGAAAACGGCATAGATTGATAGGCAGAAGGCTAAAAGGACGGCCAACGCCCCGAGATTTTCCATTTCAATCCTCCGGATCAGCGCTGGCTAGCTGATGGATGCTTTTTGATTCAGCGGCTTTGCGGCCGGCTTCCCACTGCCGGGCTTCGCTTCATATTTCGAGGGGCATTTGGCGGCAATCGAACTGGCGTGGAAGGTTCCCGAAGGATCCATCTTGCCGTCGGCCATCGCCTGGGCATCATCGCGGAACGTATCCGGCAGAGGATCCGTCCCCTTGTACACGACGTTCAGACGCAAGCCCTTGTCCTTTTCACAGATGGTGAAATGAACCTCTTTCCCTTCGCGGCGAATCGAACCCGGCACTACGTCTCCAGTGACACGTATCCGCTTCCCATAGCTATCCTGGCCCATCCGGGTCACTTCCTCGATCGTCTTGTAGTACGTCTTGGACTCGCTGATGCCCCCGGCAGCAAGCCAGATGAGGGTGCCTACAATAGCGACCACGAGGATCGCGAACTTGCCGTAGGTCTTCATAGATTCACCTAAGATCTTAGTATAGCTCTATTTTCCGCCGTATCCGCCGCAAATGAAAACACTTTCGCCCCGCCGGCGGAGCTCGCGATTTTTCGTTCCGGTTCAGGGCGCGGCGCCATCAAACCGCCTCCATTTTTCCGACGGTTACAGGCGACAATAGAGATTATGACGAAGAGCCTGTTCGCCGCGGTGGCCTTGCTCGGGTTCGCAACCTCGCTGCCCGCTGACGAGGGGATGTGGCTGTTCAACCAGCCGCCCACGGAAGCCTTACGAAAGAACTACGGCTTCGAGATCACGCCGCAGTTCCTCGACCACATGCGGATGGCCTCGGTCCGGTTCAACAACGGGGGATCGGGTTCCTTCATCTCCCCGGACGGCCTGCTGTTCACCAATCATCATGTCGGCTCGGACTGCATCCAGAAGCTCAGCACCGCCGAGCATGACTACATGAAAAATGGCTTCCACGCCAGGACCTTGGCCGAGGAGAAGGCCTGCCCCGACCTCGAAGTCAACGTCCTCCTGGGCATTCAGGACGTGACGGCGAAGGTGAACGAAGGGATCAAGCCCGGTATGTCGAATGCGGAGGCAAACCAGATCCGCAAGGCGAACATGTCCCGCATCGAGTCTGCCTGCGTCGCGGAAACAGGCAGCCGCTGCGACGTCGTGACGTTGTTCTCCGGGGGCCAGTACCACCTCTACCGATACAAGAAGTACACCGACGTGCGGCTGGTGTTCGCACCGGAAGCCGATATCGCGGCCTTCGGCGGCGACCCGGATAACTTCACGTTTCCGCGCTACTGCCTGGATTTCGCCTTCTTCCGTGCCTATGAAAATGGAAAACCCGCCAGGCCAGCGGCATTTCTCAAATGGAGCAAAGAGGGCGTAAAGGACGGAGAACTCATCTTCGTGCCCGGCAACCCTGGCACGACAGGCCGCCTGGCGACAGTCGCTGAGCTGGAATTTTACCGGGATGTCGCCTACCCGCTGATTCAAGGCAGGCTGCAATCCCTGATTCGAACTCTCGAGGCCTTCAGCCGTCAGAGCCCGGAAAATGCCCGCATCGCACGCGACAACCTGTTCTCGCAGCAGAACAGCTATAAAGCCTACACCGGCTTCCTCCGCGGCCTCCGGGATCCGAAGCTCATGGCCCGAAAGCGCGACGAAGAGCACGCGCTGCGCGCAGCAATCGCGGCGGACCCGCAGAAGAATGCGGAGTACGGACGGGTTTGGGACGAAGTCGCCGCTGCCTACAAGGAACTCGCGACCTTCTACAAGCGTTACTGGCTTCTGGAGCGCGGAGCGGCCCGCGGCTCCGATCTGCTGCGAATCTCCCGCGACGTGCTTCGTTACGCCGAAGAGAAGACCAAGCCGAACGAGCGCCGGATTCGCGACTACACGGATACCAACCTGCCTTCGCTCGAACAGGAGCTCTTCTCCCCCGCGCCCGTACACAAGGCGATGGAAGTCGCCGTCCTCGCCGATTACTTCAAGTTCCTGCGGCAGGAGCTCGGTGCGGACAACGAAGTTGTTAAGGCGATTTTGAAAGGGCGGACACCGGAAGAAGCGGCCAAACACTACGTAAGTACCAGCAACCTGGACGATGTCGAAACACGGCGTAAGCTTGCCTCAAGCGCCGAAGCCGCCCGCAGCTCGACAGACGGCATGATGGAGCTGGCCCGCATCCTGGATAAGCCGGCGCGCGAACTGCGGAAACGGTATGAGGACAATGTCGAGGCTGTCGAGAAAAGCAGCGCTGCGCGGATAGCCCAGGCTCGTTTTGCGATCTACGGCGCGAACGAGTATCCGGACGCCACCTTCACGCTGCGACTTGCCTATGGCGTCGTGAAAGGCTACCGGGACAGCAGCGGCAAACAGGTCCCCTACGCAACGGTTTTCCGCGGACTCTACGAACGTGCGAAGAATGTAGAACCCTATAGGCTGCCGCCCAGCTGGATTTCCGCGAAATCCCGGCTAAACCTGTCGACGCCGTTCAACTTTGTCAGCACAGCAGACACTCACGGCGGAAACTCGGGGAGTCCCACGTTGAACCGTAAGGGGGAAGTGGTTGGGATCTTGTTCGACGGCAACATGGAAGGTTTGCCGAACCGCTTCCTCTATACCGACGAACAGGCACGGTCCGTCCATGTGGCAAGCCAGGGTATCGTGGAAGCGCTGCGGAAGGTCTACAAAGCGGACCGCCTGCTGAAAGAGATCGGCCAGTAGGAGCTCCGAAGCGAGGCACGAGTTCTCAAGTGTGAAATCGTAAGCCGGGATCCGGCGCGCCTCAACTCCGTTGGAACCGGGCCTCCGAATACCACATCGAACTTGGTGTATATCGGAAGGGCTACCAATGGAGAACAAGAAGAACGTTGGACTGATTCTCGGCTTCGTCCTGCTGACCGCTTTTGCCGTGGCTGGATGGCTACGAACGCCTAATAACGTGAACGCCATGCAGCCGCTTACGTCCGGACAGGCGGGCATCGCGACCCAGACACCCGCGACATTCGACCAAAGCGCGACAGCGCCAGCGGAACCGGCAGCAGCGCCCGCAACCGCGCCTCAGCCTGCTCCTGCCCCGGCGGCTGCCCCTGAACCGGAACGCCAGACAGCCACAGCGGATCGCCCAACCTATCGGGTCACCCGGCAGGAGACAACAGCAAAGCCCGTCCGTAAGAAACGGTCCATCCAGAAATCGGCTGCAATTATCGGAGGCAGCGCAGGAGTCGGAGCGGCAATCGGCGCTCTAGGCGGCGGCGGAAAAGGAGCCGCGATCGGCGCAATCTCCGGTGGAGCTGCAGGCCTCGTCTACGACCAGCTGACGCGCAACCGCTAATCGTTCGCCCCTGTTTCTCCTTTTTATACCGCCGGTTCTCTTATGAACCGGCGGTTTTTTTGTTTTTGTAGTCGGGTTTTTGCAGTAAGGCCCGATGTTACAATCGCTACTGAGCGGATTCAGCGAAAGCGAGGGAAACAGGTGTGTCGCAACTCATCCCAACGGAGGTGAGTCCGGGCGACGTCAGGCGCCGCCTTGACGCCGGAGAGAAGATCTTCCTGATCGACGTGCGCGAGCCCTTCGAACACCAGATTGCGAAGATCGACGGAGCTGAACTGATCCCGATGAACACCATTCCGTCTGCCCTGCAACACCTGGAAGCCAGAGCCGACGAAGGAACGCTCGTGATCTTCTGCCATCACGGCGTGCGCAGTCTGAACGTGGTTCACTGGCTTCGTGAGCAGGGCGTCGACGCCTGCCAGAGCATGGCGGGCGGCATCGATCGCTGGAGCCGCGAAATTGATCCGACAGTACCCCGCTACTGACCGATGAAAGTCTATCTGAAGTCCACTTGTACGAGCTGCCGAAAAGCGAAAAGCCTGCTTCGCGAAGACGGGATCGACTTTGAAGAAATCGACCTGAACCGCGGCCTTACCGAAGAGGAACTCGACAAGCTGATCGGTTCCAGGGATTACCGTCTGTTCCTGAACAGCCGCAACGAACTCTACCGGGAAATGAAGATGAAGACGAATCCCCCTTCCCGCGAGGAAGCGATTCGTCTGATGTCGAAGCATCCGAACCTGATCAAGCGTCCCCTGATCGTCAAAGGGAGAAAGATTGTACTCGGTTTCGACCCCGACGAGATTCGCGCTTTATATAGGTCGTGACACCAACCGCGGCATAGCGCGTCAAACGGGCATGAGATACCGGGTCGTGTTTCGGGAACGCTTCGACGTGCGCGGAGACCAGGCAGACGAGCCGCCGGAATTCCTCGACCCGCAACTGACGGACGACATTCTGCTCGACGCCCAATTCATCGAGCGAACCAAGCCGGACAGTCTTCATGTCCAGGAAGTGATGGACGAAGATGATAGCTGGGTGAGTATCGGCACCGAGGTCTGGGAATACGAGGTTGCCGATGACCGGGAAAGCGACTTTATCGCGGCCTTGGAGAACTCGAGAATGGTAGTCGAGTACGAGCGCCTTGACGAAACACCCGACGCGCTATGAATCCAGTTGGGCGAAGATGTGGTAGTGGAAGACCCCCGATCCGAGTATTTGCGGCGGCTGGAGGCACGCCGCGCGGAGCATGATCGCCAGGAGCGCCGTCATCGCACCTTAGGAAATCTTCGCCTCATCACCGTCGCTGCCGCGGCCGCAATGCTTTGGTTCCGCCTCCCCGGCGTGACGCTGGCGCTTCCGGCAGCCGTGTTCGTGATCCTTCTCATCGTCCACGAGCGTGTGCTGCGCCGTCTTGCACACGCCAAGCGCGCCGTCGCGTTTTACGAACGCTGCTTGAACCGGCTCGACGGCCGGTGGCGAGGCGAAGGCGAAACTGGCGAGCGCTTCCTGGATTCCTCGCATCCCTTTGCGGAAGACCTTGACCTCTTCGGCCGGGGCAGCCTCTTCGAGCTCATTTCCACCGCTCGTACCAGGGCCGGGGAAGAGACGCTCGCCCGATGGTTGATGACTCCTGCTCCCGTCTCCGAGATCCGCTCCCGTCAGGCGGCAATCGAGGAGCTACGCAACCGCATCGACCTTCGTGAGGATCTGGCGCTGCTTGGCGAAGACATTCGCACCGGTGTGAATGCAAGCGCGCTCGCCGCCTGGGGCCAGCAGCCGCCCGTACTCAATCATCCATGGGCCCGATTGGCCGCCCCGATCCTGGTGGTCCTGTTGGCGGTCACGCTCGCCGGCTGGCTATGGATGGAATGGCCGCTACTCCCCGCCTTGCTCGTCGGCAGCGCGATGGTGGCATTTTCCCTTCACTTCAAGCAGCGGGCGATGCAGGTGATCCATGCGCTCGAGCAGCCGGGTCACGATCTCTCGCTGCTTGCGGCTGTGCTCGTGCGACTGGAGCGGGAGGAGTTTACGACGCCCCGCCTCACCGCCCTACGCGCGGAGCTTGAAACCGCCGGTTCCCCGCCCTCCCGGCAGATCGCCAGGCTCAGCCGTCTCGTGGAACTGGTCGACTCGCGGGATCACCTGCTCCTTCGCTTTGTCGGTCCTCTGCTTCTGTGGACAACCCAGCTTGCTTTTGCCGTCGAAGCGTGGAGAAAGCGCTCTGGTCCCTCGGTGGAGCGCTGGCTTGCCACTGTCGGAGAAATGGAAGCGCTGACCGCCCTTGCCGGCTACGCCTTCGAGCATCCGGCTGACCCGTTCCCCGAATTCGTGGACGAAGGCCCCTACTTCGAAGGCGTCGAGCTGGGGCACCCCCTCCTGCCCGAAGACCGCGCCGTCCGGAACGACCTGCGCCTCGACCGGAACCTGCGGCTGCTTGTCGTAAGCGGCTCTAATATGTCCGGTAAGACCACGATGCTACGTACGGTCGGCGTCAATCTCGTTCTGGCGCAAGCAGGGGCGCCAGTTCGGGCCCGTCAGCTACGACTCAGCCCTCTCTCCCTGGGTGCATCCATCCGGGTCCATGACTCCCTGGAGCAAGGACTCTCCCGTTTCTACACCGAAGTTCTGCGGCTGCGGCAGCTCGTCGAGATCGCGGCCGGCGCCCCGCTGCTGTTTCTCCTCGACGAGATTCTGCACGGAACCAATTCGCATGACCGGCGCATTGGCGCGGCCGCCGTCCTCCGGACCCTGGTTCGGCGCGGAGCGATCGGGCTCGTCACGACGCACGACCTGGCCCTCACCGAGATCGCCCATGATCCCGCAGTCCATGCGGCGAACGTCCATTTTCAGGATGAGTTCGTCGAAGGCCGGATCGTGTTCGACTACAAGATGCGGCCGGGCGTGGTCACGAAAAGCAATGCTCTGGAGCTGATGCGGTCCGTAGGACTGGACGTATCCGAGGTTGCCTGAAAACCGGGTGACACCCCTTGACACCGTGCTCGGGATCTGGCCTGAATCCTGAAGCCGACGGGTTGCAGGCCCTTCCCCGGAGCCCCTTGCAAATTCTGAAACGACCCGCAACTAAAAGAAATAACAGTACTTATAGGCCACACCGCCCGCTCTGGAGTTCACACTCGCAAGATCCCTGTGCGATACTGAAGAATAGGAAGAACCATAAAGAGCAATGACCCAGTTGGGCGAGGCGATAGCCCGTTATCACAAACTACTGGAGAGCGACCGCTACAAAGATCTGGAGTGGGCAGAGTCCCTCCGGAGCCGGATGCAGGAGCAGCATTTAACCACTGGCGGACGCGCTGTCTCCCCGGCTTTGCGCCCCCATTTCATCACTCGTCGCCAGTATACCAATCTGGTGAAGGCTGCGGAGTCCCTCATGGGCGCCATCGACCGCATCAAGCAAATGGCGCTGGCGAACCCGTCGCTGCTAGCCCGGATGGAATTACTGCCGGCAGAGAAGATGCTGGCCTCCCTGGACCCCGGCTATCCGTATCTGGCAGTAACATCGCTTCTGGACACTCACATTAATAATGGGACTCTTCACTTCACGGATTACAATGCAGAAGCTCCCGCAGGAGTGGTCTACGGCGAAGCACTGACAGACTTATTTTATGAGGCTGCGCCGATTAAGGAATTCCGGAAGCGTTACAAGCTAAGTAAGCTCGGCGGGACGAAACAGTTCCTTCAGGCGCTTCTTAAGGCGTACCGGGAGTTCGGAGGCAAGAAAGTTCCGAACATCGCCATCGTGGAGTTCCGGCAGCCATACCAGCCGTCGGATGCGAGCGAGTACTTGCTGCTGTGCGAGTATTTCAAGCAGCACGGATATCCGACCGAAGTTGTTTCACCGGATCAGCTCGAATACCGAAATGGCATACTTCGGCGGGGCGACTTCATCATCGATCTGGTTTACCGCCGCGTCAAGGCACAAGAGTTTCTGGTCCGCTTTGATCTTTCGCACCCGCTGGTCCGGGCCTACCGTGACGGAGCGGTCTGCATTGTGAACAGCTTCCGTTCGGAGCTGGCGCAGAAGAAAGCGATCTTTGACCTGCTGACCGACGAGACCATCACGGCCAACTTCCCGCCCAATGAGCGGAAGGCCATCCGCGAATATGTGCCGTGGACTCGCGTCGTCGCTTCCACCAAGACAACCTACCGGGACCAGTCTGTCGACCTCCCTGAGTTCATCCTCAAGAACCGGGAGACTCTGGTCTTGAAGCCAAACGACGATTCGAGCGATCAGCACTCCTTCCGCGGTTGGGAGATTGACGATAGCGGCTGGGAACGGGCGCTCAAGACAGCCATGCGCTCCCCCTACGTGGTCCAGGAGCGGATCAAACCCATCTCGGAGCCCTTCCCGATTTACCGGTATGGAACCCTTGAAGTGCGCGAGATGAATATCGACGTGCATCCGCATGCCTTCCTCGGCAAGGTGCATGGCGCTTCGACTTGGCTGAGTCCTGCTGGTTCGGTCGGCTTCTCGACCCTGAGCGGGTTGGCGCCCACGTTCGTTCTGGAATCGGGCAAGTAAGCGTTCAGGACCGGGCGACAGTAACGGCCGCCCGAAGATTGGCTACGCCGGCGGTGTAGCGCGTATCGGCGACTGTAAAGGCTACCGCGTCCTCAAGCCAGTCATGCCACACGCCGTCCGGGTCGTGGGATGCTGCTGTAAGCGTGTATTCCTTCGGGCACAAGTCGCACCGGAAAGCGAACGTTACGGTTCGTGTTTCGCCCGGAGCACATCGTCCGAGCTTGACCCCTTCGAGCTCCGTGTTCGTTCCGTAGACTTCCAAGCCGATGCGGGTCCGGATCATGATGCCCACGACCGGATCCTCGACCGCCTGCGCAAACCGGACCGTGACCCGTACCGATACCGGTTCGCCGCTCCGCCAGATCATCGTTGGTTGTCCGTCCGCCCCGAGAGTTTCGATCGATACCACCTCGGCTCGCCCGTCACCCCGGCGGAGCGCAGGTTCGAGAGGCGCCTTCACCGACTTTCCCCACGCTCTGATCTTTTCGAGAAGGTAGCACTCGTACTGACCGAGAACCTCGGCCGGATCGCCTTTAGCCGCAAGCGAACCATCGCGGAGCCACCAGACCTCATCCGAGTAGCGGCGTATCAAGGCCGTCTCATGGGACGAGAGCAGGATGGTAGTCCCCGCCCGCCGCAAGCGATCGAACTCAATGGCTGCTCGCGTCCGTGCAATCTCATCCTGCCGCGCCAGCCCGTGGTCAATTGCGATCACGTCGGCCGGAGCGAGGTTTAACAAATCGTTCACACCAATGTAGCGACGGATTGGCCCTGACGTCACCGAGCCCTGTCTCGGCTCCTCCAACCCGCCCGCCAGCCGGAGCAGAGCGTCCGTCCCAGACTCGCTGTCTCCGACCACTCCGATTACCGCGCCGGATGGAGCGTCAGCAGAAAAGCCGGAAAGCGGAGGGAGCGTGACATCGGTAAATTTGATCGCCATTGTTAGCTAGGATAGTGGATCTGACGCTGGACACGGGTCCGTCGTGCGTTCACCCCCAGCCGCCAGCGTGCGGCGGCTTCGGGAAGATCGCGGGACCAGCGGACTAGCCCCGACTAACGGCGTTCGGATGCCCCGTCCTGAGCTATCAGACCACAGAATTGCTTTCGTGACCGTTGATCCTGGAGGAACCTGAAGAACTTCTCGTCCCAGCGGTAAACCGTGCATTCCACCGTGCGGCCTCGGTGAACCATGCTCTCCGGCACAAGGGCCTGAGATTCCGGCACGCCCGCTTCCATTTGATGGGCAATCAGAATCGGCCCCTGAGTCTGGCCGCGGTCAGGAAAATACAAGAACGTCCTTAGATAGAGGAGATGGATCCCCGGCTCGTTTGCAGCGTCGACCTGCTCCTCGATCGTTTCGAAAACTCTGTGAAGTCTGCCGCCCTTTAGTCGGTAGATCAAGAGGCGATTCCCTCGCACGCCAGTTCCATAGCCCCACTTCCGAACAAGAAGGTCGTTACCGTCGTTATCCCCCACCAAGTCTCGGAATTCAATCATCCGCTCGAACGACTGCCGGACATCGCGGACTCGATTGTCGAACTTACCCACCCGCCACCAGCCATCGCTGGCCGAGTCGAAGACAAAGGCGACTTTGGCGGTCGGGACATCGAGGAGTAGCACCGCTTCCAAATCGCTGTCCTGATCCAACTGGATGAAAGAGAGCCGAGCAGCGGGGGCAGCCTTGATGTCGCGGGTGTCTATCGATTTTCCAAAGAGCCACTGGTAACCGATGTGCCGCTCGGTCGCGGAACGGCTCTGCAACTTCTGCAGAATGCTGAGCGGATCGGCGTCCACTTGTTCTCTTGGTTCTATGCTTGGAACCACGCTTCGTGGTGCTTCTCGTGAGGACCTGGATGGAAGGCCTTGACTCATCACTCCGCACGCAGCTAGCAAGAATACGCTCAAAAACCGCATGTCAATCCTCCGTCAGTCCCTAAGTTCCGCTCCCTCTTGGCTTTCGGCCGCTGCTGCTGCAGATCGGGTGCAGTTCCTAGACGGTACGCAAAGTACGATTTTGTCGCATCTCTATACGCGAACAGTACATTGGCCAAATCTTTAGATCCGAGAGCCAAATCGACATGAGTTCATACGTCATCTCGGTGACAGTGATTTGAAAGAGAATTTCGCCAAACTCTGTAGAGATGTCATCCGATCCACCCGGATCAGCCCGGTTGATTGGATCGTTTCGAACATATGAGTACCGATTCCGCGAAAGCCGGAAGCGGAGGGAGCGTGACATCGGTATATTTGATCGCCATTGAGCCGGCGCCGTCACCTACATTGTTGCCGCACGCGCAGACGCACGCTCACCGCGCTCGCACTGCACCTCGAAGGTTCACCTACCATCCTTGGTCGAGCTCGGCTTCGCAGGGCGCTCCCCGGCGGTGACAAATACCTGGTCCGGCATCACAAAGCGAAATTCGGATGGACCTCTCGCTCCCTCTCCACGCCGAATCTGGAACCGGTACGTAAGCGTATATAGATCTGTATTCCCCGAGCTGATTCGGAGGAATTTCCACTCCCTCGCGTTCCTCACGGCAGCGGAAGCAAGCGTCGTTTCCTCGGTCATAGGGTCTTGTTCCCGAGTAACTACCCAGTCAACGCTTCCATCGTTTGCAATGTGCAGATCGATTTTGACAGTACCCTCCAAACCTTGGATGACCGCAGCCTCCGGGTATACCAGCCCTACAACCCGCACGGGCTTCCAATCGGCTGCCCACGCATGGGCAGATAGCAAAGCCACAACAATTCCTGCCTTTCTAACCTTCATTGCACCCTTCTTTCAGTAACTTCCGTTCTCTGAACCTGGACTTCTGGGAGTTCAGCCGCTACTACAATCAGACTTGGGAGTTCCACGACACAACTCGTGCGGCAGTCTCCCGCCGCACACTGTCCATCAAGGACGAAACGGTAAACGAGATATGGATCACGAATGCGGCCGGAGCGCCCCGACAGCTTGAATTTCCATTTCCGTGCATTCTCCTCCGCGGCTTTCTCCAGCAGCGGATGTCCTGACACTGCCTCCGCCTGCCTGACCGAACCATCTGGCCCGACGGATACGCGGACAATCGCAATACCCTCGATTCGAGCCATTCTCGCCAAAGGTGGATACGGCAGACCCACAATCTCTGCCGGCTCCCACTCGGCCAAAGCTGGCAGGCAGACATTAAGCAGTATAATGATTAGCCACCATCTATGGAATCTTCCTGGCCGCATTGAGAGTCCTTTGGCAGTTCTGTCGGATTAACTTGTCATTGAAAGCGACCGCTGTGGGAATGCCCTTGTCAGGACGGAAACCTGCTGCCCCCGTGCCGGCCTCTTGAAAGTAATGAGCCAACTCGTGGATCAGTATGGCAACTTGCGCTTGACTCGTTCCACCACGATAGCCATTCACAGTCAGGTAATATGTTTGTCCGGATTCAGTATATGAACCAACAAAAAATCCGCCGAGATTGTTAACCACTATTATGGTCCCTGGGTCAAGGTTCACGACCTTTGGGTCATTCCCAGTGAATGCACTGAGGGTCCGTGAATTGAAGTCAGCGTGACCAATCAGGGCGGTCTCCGGACGGGAAGGATCCCCTAACATAGCAGCAATTACGTTTCGAACGCCCGGGAGCCATTTTTCACATTCAGGGTCGATGTTCTCGCGGATCCAGTTCATTACGGTGCGAATACGGCCCTGATTTGGCCCGGTCTTCGAGGCATTTGAGACTATGATGGGCTTTGTGGAGTTCCCTTGAGTGTTGACTTCTGGAAGTTGATCCGTGACGACCACTGGAGGCGTCCACAATCCTCCCCCTATCCCATAGATATCACTTGGCACCGACGAATACCACATATAGACCCCGAACGGATACCAGGTGCCGCCACCAGATTCGCCAGGATGCTCCAGCTTAGCGACCGACATAAAAAGGCCTTGTGGATCGACAAAGTTCACCGGGTCATTCTCGACGTAAGCGTACCGGTTCCAACTCTGGGGATTGGTTAAAGAGGCACTCGGCGCGTACGGATCTGGCGTTAAGAACCGCCCCCACTCCGAGTGATAGTACCTCTGATCGGCATAGTCGAGCCCGTTAGACTCCCGGAAGTAGGTCGCAAACTTGTACTGATCCCCCGAGGTTACCTGCCGCTCTTGGCCGTACGGATAGTAAGAGTAGCCAGCCAATCGTGTTGTCGGCGCGGTTGTCGACACCAACGCTCGTACCGATCCAAGTCGGTCGGTAAGGCGCCCCATTTCCACTCGCCGGCCCGCAAAGTAGTTGTACTCCCGCACCTTACTGAAGGTGTAAACTCCAGGGCTCGGGCTCTGCCACCCCCAAACACTTTCCAACAGTCCCGTTGGACCGTAATAGTAAACCTCCCAGGTGCCCGTGGAAGCAACATATCGGGCCAGCAGCTTATTGTCGTCCCG
>CALGAR010000047.1 GCA_937959285.1 uncultured Bryobacterales bacterium | reverse complement strand
ACCGCCGTCTTGTATCCGCGATCGCTAAGCACACATGGAAACGAGCGACGATGCCAGTCAGATCTGACGGTTTGACTCAATCCGCCAAGGGCTCAAGCCAATCTCACCGCATCGCACACGATCGTCACTGCGCACCCAACAGCCGAGTGGACCACCAGCAGTTTCTAGAGTGCCTGGAAGACAACCATCAATCTACCTGATCCAACACTGGAATGCTCTTTTTATTTCTTTTTATGACCCAGTAATACTAAGGAACTCTGTATGATTCTCATCATACAGTAGTATCTCCGATTCGAGAGCTCGATCAAAGTCGAGGGCGAGTATATCGCGAGGATCTTCAATCAACACCAACGATCCCCGATCGTCGGTGTGAGTATTCAAGGTAACCATCTCGCCAGCGAGCATTACTGCGGCATGCGGTACTGGAACTCCGTTCCTGAAAAGCGTAATTCTAAGAAGCGATTTGCCGACAATCTCAAGATCAACGGATTCCGTACGGATATGTTCCTCTGTCACGAAAAGCCGAAGTGGTACAACGTTACTGAACAGCCCGCTCTGAGCGCTCGGCAGGTGGCGTATTGTGCATTCACGGAAGAACACGTCGTACGTCCCTTGAACAATTAGTGGGCTCGTCAATATGTTCGGCGCGATACACTGCGCTAGAATAAGAGAGTCCTCCTGTGAAGGAGACCGCTCCGCTTCAGACCCTGCCGAAGCCAGCTGCGGCCGACGAATAAGAGCAGCAGTGCCGCTTAGAAGTTGGTGATGATGGGAGCGGATTCGAATCAGCATTCTTATCGTTAACTCGGTTACGGTATAGGATCTGGACTCGCGCAGGCAATCCGTTGTTGCGCATCCGGCGGCGGAACAGCTCTACAGGTAGTGTTGCTTCCGATGGATATCTGCCAAACGGTTTGCAGGGTAAATAGCCAGTTATTATTCCTCGACCACAGTCGATTACAGATTGTTCCGCTGTTGCATCTGTCATGCGTGTAAACCTGTATCGCGGGGAAGAACGGGTGCGGCTGTTTAACGCACTGGCCATTATTGAGGCTAACGCATTTATAGTAGGCGCGTGTCTTTTGAAGTGGATTGCTCTGTGAGGTCTGTTCGCCGCTCACGAATTGAGTTTGGTTGATCGGGCAGTATGCGTTATGGGTGCTCGACGCTTGCATGAAACCGTCACTGTCACTGCCGGTCAGGGTTAAGGCCACGGTCGCCTGCGCAACTTCATAGTACCCATATCGCGTATCGCCATCCATGCGACCGCCCGGCAGAGTGAGGGTTGTATACACGCTCACATCATGACAATTGCAACCCGATTGTGCGTTCGTCGTTCCCGTCGCGTAAATAGTAGGTGCATCACCGTCGTCGACGCTCATCGATGTATATAGACTTGCGTAGGGCGTCATCCCCTGCGCGTACACAGTGCGGGGACGAAGGTAGGCCAGCAGTTGATTCCACCAGTTCGGTGCTTGAGCAGCATGATGCTTCATCGGCGGAATCGGAAACAGCTTGACACTTCGCTTCTCTTGCTTGAGAAGTGAAGCAAGAGTGGCCCATCACGCTGGTGATAGTTCGGTCCTAAGCCTACTCATCGCGTTTGTCGCCAATGCGATCCTATGCTGAAATGCCTCGTCCTGTGAACTGGTCGCATTGGGCGTCTCTCTCATGAGTCTATAATCAACAGCGCAGGCTTCAAACGCACGAACGTCCTCTGGAGTCATGGAAAGGTTCTGCAGGAACGCCTTCGCGCGACGTGTTTCGATCTCTCTGGCACCTTGCGTGGGCGCAGTTGCAGTGAGGAACAACAGGGCGAGCATTTCATGATCGGGAATTAGCTGGGGTGTTTTGGACCCGTCAACCAGTGGGGCCCGTGATTGGGCTATTGCTGGCCGGTCGGGCTGAATGACGGTCTGCGAAAAGATCGATGGTAGGAGCAGGATACCCCAAACCATCGCAAACAAGGCGTGGCGACGTTTCATGGCCTTCTCCTTCTAAAATAGCCGCAAGTTGTTGACCTTAGAGGGGATGCCCACGGCTATTTTCACTCTTCGTTGTGACCTTCACGGTCATGGACAACTACTTTCGACCTCGGCTCGACCGTCTGCCACCGACGGCTGAAGCACGAACCGCTTCGTCGCCCGCTGGCTTTGGACGGCCACTCATCGAAATCTGTCTAGATTCTACCTCCAATGGTCGTAACAGCGATGCCGTACTTGCCGTTATTGCCGTTGTTGCCGCAAGCTAGCGATTTTTTCTTGGTTTGTTCTGCCGGGCAAGCCACCCTTCGATGCCTCTTCGCCGGAAACGCGCAGCCTCGTGACTTCCCGAATCGCAAGGACATCTCGTGCTGCACCTCGCACGAAGTCAGGTCGCCGTCCCCCCGCATCGACCGCCCCGTGTTAGACCGCGCACAGCATGTTAACCATCGCAGTGCGGTTGCAGAACGCCCTGACTGGTCGGACAACCCGTGCCGAGCCGTTAACCAATTCCTGGTCTGGGGTCAGAGACGGGGAGAAACGGTCTCCGGCAAACGTCGCCGGGGCGCACGGTTGGCGCTTCAGGCGGGAGTCGGCTCGAAACGGAGAGACGCGGAAGTGCCGAAAACACGGCCAGTTGCGCGCGTTGCGGACGGAGAGAGGCGTTAACAGGCGGGCGGAAATCGTTGGCTCTTCGCCAATTCCGGGGGCAACCCCGATCCCAAGCCAATAGTTTAAGCACAAAGCACCTGCACGCGTTGCCGATAGTTTTCGAAATTGCGGAAACCGTAGGCCTGGCGGGTGATGGTCTCCATTTTGTTGTGGAAGCCTTCGGTGATGCTGTTGGATCGACTGAAGCGCCACATGCGGACAATCTCCTCGGACCAGGAGTGTGGCGTGTCTCCGAGGGCGGCCAGTTGCGCCAGACCGGAGTGGCGTAACTCGGCTACGGCGCGGAGGAAGCGGGGAATGAGCTTCTGGCATTGGCGGCGCGTTTTGTGTTTTTCAGCAGCAGGTAACAGAGCCGTTGTTGAAAGCGGTAAATGAGTTCGAGGGCGGGATGATCGGCCAGCTACGCCGTCAAGCGGAGTGTCTGATCGGGTTTCAGGTTATGGCGGTGGCGCCGCATCAGCGACAGCAGCCCTCGATTCTTCGAACCGGCCGGATCGATCTCTCGCCAGCAGGCCAGGAAGTGTTGGTTGACGAGGCGGATCACATGAAAGCGATCTTCGGCCACGATCACCGCCTTGGGGAAATGCGTTTTGACGATGGCGCGGTAGACCACCGCCAAATCCATGCAGACCACCCGGACCTGCTCTTTGCCTTCCAAGGAAAGAAAATCCGACTCCAGGGCGGCTTGGGAGCGGCCCAGGGTGACGTCGTAGATGCGGTGGTTCTTCAGATCGCAGAAGGTGGTGGCGTAGCCCTTCTTGCGGGTGAAGAAATGCTCGTCAATGCCCAGGATCTTTGGGCAAAGCGGCGAATGATCCTGGCGGGCGCGACGTTGCAAGCGCTGCAGAAAGTACCGTTGCACCGTGGCCGCGCCGATGCCCTTGCGGCGGCCGAGGCAACTGCGATTGATGCCGTCGAGCTGCTGTTGAAAGATCATCTTTTGGAAACTCTCACTGGCTCGCTGATATGGCCGTATGCCGGGTAGTTGCTGACGGAAGGAGCGGCCACAATCCAGGCAGAGGCCCTTGCGTACTCTCAGCTCCAGAACACTCCTGCGCAAGCCCCAGTCCTCGTGGCGCACCGTGCGGCGGCACCAGCCCTTGTTCCAAAGCCGCGCACTCCCGCACTTGGGGCAGGATGCTGTTAATCTCGTAGTAGGTAGGCCTAAAACGATCTCAGAGTCGGTCAAAACGTATTCTCCCAAGAATGTTTTATCACTCCTGGGATCACGGCCTGCCCCCGTTTTTGATCAAGAGCCCAATAAAATCAAACCGCGCTGGACTCGACTACCTCGCCCCTCAAGATCCACGGCCCCGGCTCCAACCTCGCCGACACCACCCTCCTCGAACTCACCGCCAACGGCGAACTCATCCTCGCCGGCGGCTCCGGCAACGGCTACCGCTTTGCCGAACTCGCCGCCGCCAACAACCCCTCCGGCTGGGCCGCCGTGCTTAAGGTGAAAACGCCCGACGGAGCCACTCTCGGCTACGTTTTGCTCTACTCGAATCCGTGACGCCTCGTCCTACGTTGTGCTCTTCATCAGCGTATTGCGAATTGCGGTTGTCATTCCAAAATTCGAACATCTGCTGCACCTCCGCCGTTCGGATGCTCGACCGCCTTAATGCACGACTCGGCTTTTCTTCCGATGGCGCTCTGACCAACCTCGCCGTATACTTAGGTTGCCCGTCGGTTTCCCGGCAGGTCAATCCAACACAATCGACAGGCGCGCGCACGGCGAGGTCGGATCATAGGTGTCTTCGCAGGCTCTCACTCGCAAGCGACTCGACGCGATTCTGGCTGACATCCGCGATCTGCCCTCTATTATCGGCCAATTGGCGTGTCTCGCCGGCTACCGCGATCCAAATTCCGGGATTTACTCTCATCCAAGCATTCTGGACCGAAACGTACATCCTGATGTGCACCGTGAGTTACGACTTCTTCACGAAGCCATCTTCCGCCAGTGGATGAATTTACCCCTAGAAGTCCAGAAGAGGGACCTGGACGTCCACTTCTCCAGCCTGGCCTGTGACCGGGCAACCGCCATCCGAACGTGGGCCACCCTAGAGTCCTACCGCTTCTTCGTGCCCGCGACTGCAAGCACCCCTGAACGCCAGTTGTTCCTGAGCAACCTGGAGACCTTGCTGCGGATCGAGATGGCCGAGATAAGCGGCGTAGCACCAGACGGTGCGCAGCTGCCTCTAGGCATGGAGATTCTAACCATCAAGGAAGCATCCGACCTGCTCCGCGTGCCAGCCCGCACGATCCGTTTCTGGGCGGAACTGGGCGAAATTCCAGCCGTCAAGGCTGGCAGACAGTGGCGTTTCCAGCGAAGAGACATCGAAGACTGGCTTGTTCGACCGAGAACAGCAAGAAAAAATCGCTAGCCAGCGGCAACAACGGCAACTACGGCAAGTACGGCATACAGATGCAAGGAACCTAGCCTATTCTACCTATGCCATCGCGGCATTGTGTGGAACGCTGGAAGCCGCGGAACTTGTCAACGACTTTGAGACAAAGACTGTCCAAGAAATCGGGGGCGGCACACGCCGCGCGCCGGGCGACTTGGACGAGGAGAACGCATGCGTATAGGTGTCGCATCCATACTTTCGCTCGCAGTGATGCATCCCGCGTGGGGCGCCGACCACCACGCTGTCAACGTTGTCGGTGCCAATCAGTACACTGGCTCCCGTGCTCAAGCCATAATAGACAATGCCGTGAACACCGGAGCCAAGTGGGTGATGCTCGGGTTCGTATGGCATTGGTCCGAGCCGTTCGACGTAACTCCATCGCCGGGCGGATGGAATCAGTTCCCCGGTGTTCGCGTAAGTGGATATCACGATTATAGGTTTGACGCGATGGACTATCTCATTCCAGCGCTTCAGCAGCGCGGCATCAACGTCGTCCTCGGCGTCAGCGGCCATCCCACGTTTGTTGGCGGGAACACCTGCACCACGACAGGCGGCGGCAGTCCGTCGACTTGGCCGTGCGGCGTCATTCGGCACGCCAACAAGCAACGTTTCAAGGACTACTACTATGACCTCCTCTACACAATGGCTGGACGTTATCCCGGTGTAAAGCACTGGGTTATCTGGAATGAGCCCAATCTCGACGTGTATTTCAGTCCGGAGCCACCGCTGCTTTATCAGTCCCCGGCAGCTGAGTACATTGACCTCGCAATGATTCCGGCCCACAGCGCGATTCGTGCGCGCATTCCCGACGCAACAATCATTGGACCGGAGATCTACACGTGTAAGAATACTGGCTCCGGTTGTAGCAATTACGATCACAACTGGGGCTACACAACGAACTGGTTGAACGACTGGGTCAACACGCTGCTCGTGAACTGGCCGCAGTACTTCGACAAGTTCTCAATTCACAACTACAGCGACGACGATTGGGGCATGCGCAATGCCGTGGGGGAATTGTGGCAGCGCATGGAAGCGCTCAACCAGCGCAAGTACATCTGGACCACGGAATTCAACTTCAAGAACGGAACCTGCGATTTAACGGAGCAAACCGTGGCCAATCTCACCTGCAAGACGTACAAGTACATGACTTGGGAGCGGGCGTTCTACTTCAGTTTGAACGGCGGCTGTTTCGGCCTGACCCGGGATGATCTAACCCCGAAATCCTTCCTTTTCCCTGCATTCCAGTCAATCGTTGCTGGGAGCTACTACTGCCAGTAGCAACCGCGAGCCACAACGGACCGCGTCCCGGCTGCCCGCAATGGCTCACTTTGCGGGCTTCAGCCTGTAAAACCGAAACGTGTGCTTCGGTTCCACAGCGACAACAGAGCCGCCGTGGTCAACTGAGACATCGAGGAACCTCCGGCCTTCGTCAGTTCTTTCGAGTGCGTCGTACACGCTGCCCTCGATCCAGAGGGTCATTCCCGACGCACTCACGTCATGATATCGGCGCTTGAATAGTGTGAGGTTCGGGCTGTCGATGCCGATCCATGATACCTGCGGAGTGAAGTAGCTGATTGTCCAGAGATCCGGGTGGAATGCAGTGAACGCGACTGCGGTGCCAGACGGCCAATGCTGTCTCTGCCGCATCGCGAAGGAAAGGGGACGGTTTGCTTCAGAACGAGATTGCGGGTAAACAGAGAAGGTCCAATTCCATGCGGCAATCGCAGCTATCAAGCACGGTAGGACACGTCTGATCAGCAGCCACGAACCTGACCTCATGATGCTGCTTGCAGCTAAGACGACAAGGGGCGGTAAGTAGTAGAGCCTATAGAAGGTGTTCTGCGGCAGCCAGAAGAACAGAAACGCGACGTAGGATACGACCCATATCAACGCCGGACTCGACTGTCCTGGATTGCCGTCAGCTAGTCTCCGAACGTCCTCCTTGGGGGCTCGACGAAGACTGCTCAGCACCAGCACCAGGCAGGCCACTGAGGCCGCAAACGCGAGCAGCCCAAGCACTCCGAGTAAGTCTGGCACGAGAGCTCTTACTCGTCCGCCGACGAACAGCCGAACTGAACCTTGGAGTGTGAGCCAGGCATTAAAAAGCGGCCGGAAGGAAAACATCGCGTCTGGTGAGTGATACGTCATCCAACTCCAGAACGGGACGTCGGGTGCGGCGTGAGCATGTGTGAGCGTGTAGACGGGAAGTACCAGGGCTGCGGCAAGAGACGTGTAGGTCGCCACGGTCAGCATCCCCGCACGTGAAACACCGCCGGATCTCTTGATCAAACAGTAGGCTGCGACAGGATAAAAGAAGACGCTGAGTTGGTGTAGCAGCATAGCGGCCGCATGTATCGACGCTACCATCACGGGGTGCGGGGGGCGAACACGGCTCAGATAGGCGTAACACGCAACGAGCAGGAAGACCGACACGACATAAGCGTTCGCATCCGTGGCGAACCTCCACCACGTCGCCGAAAACCCGAGGCCGAGAGCGAGCGTCACGCTGAGGAAGAGGTGTGACGTGTGTCGCCAGAGTACTAAGAACATCAGGCCCACGGTGGCGGCTCCGAAGAAGGAACTGATTGCCTGCATGGTGAAGAGAGCTCGTGTGTGGAGCCCCAAAGCGAGTAGGGCTTTATGCAGCGCATTCGAGGCCAGGGTAAACAGCAAGTGGTTCGGGTGTGCGAGTGGCCAGGACCACACGGTTTCCGTCTTCTCGATATCGATCGCGAAGGCGACTCCGTCCCAGTAGTACTGTTTGGTCGGACACCCGAGATAGAGACCGAGCATCAACAGCGCCAGCCCTAGTGCAAGGCACCCAACCCGTGGCGAGTTCACCGTCATTGCTTGGTTCTGGACCAGCGGCACAAGATAACAGCGC
The DNA here is from genome assembly GCA_937959285.1 of uncultured Bryobacterales bacterium. Classification (GTDB taxonomy): domain Bacteria; phylum Acidobacteriota; class Terriglobia; order Bryobacterales; family Bryobacteraceae; genus JADGHK01. Next base: position 32,617 of record CALGAR010000047.1, on the reverse strand, counting down.
GCCGACGGTATATCAAAAGCCTCATCTGGAGGCATTATAGCAACGCCTCACGCGTACACCACGGCCGCGAGGTTCGAACCCGTTCCGTCCCGGCAGAATCACGGCTTCACCAGGTGTGACGACTGGGCCGAGATCCAAGCGGCGATCTCGGATTGGCGGGATCTCCACTGCCTGCCGATTTTGAAATTAGGCAACTCGTGAAGCTCTGCTTACAGGGCGGCCTACGTCACAAGCCGTCACGGGATGGTCGCTGCCCGCTCACCAATCCCGCGGACGGACTTCTCCGGCGATTTACCAAAGTGCCTTTGGAGCATGCATTTCCAGTCTCCCCTTCTACGCTCCACACTCTTTCAATGCTGATAATGCCGAGTGCCGGATAACCCAGAGTAATGACGGCGAACGACACCCACGCGGCGGTTTGGTGGCGTTTCGACTCGGCATTATCAGAGGGTGTCGAGGAAGGCCAGCAGCGCGTCGCCGGGCTGGAACCGCAGAGAGCCCTTTCCGGCTGGCGTCACACTTCGCAGAGCCCGTTCCTTGATCTTCAGATCCGCCTCGACGTACATGTGGGTAATCTCCGGACTTTCGTGGCCCAGCCAGAGTGCGATGACGGTGATGTCCACTCCGGATTGCAAAAGATGCATCGCCGTCGTGTGGCGCAGGACGTGAGGCGAGACGCGCCTAGCCGCCAGGGTGGGGCACCGCTTTGCTGCCTTCCCGAGAGCCTCTTGCAGGATGTAGTTCACGCCGTCCCGCGACAAGGCTGTGCCGCGCACTCCCGCACTTGGGGCAGGATATCGGCCCGATGTAGCGCGCCGATATTGTAATCGTGCCGCCGCTTCGGACGATGCTGTTAATCTCGTAGTGGGGTAGGCCTATAACAATCTCAGAGTCGGTCAAAACGTATTCTCCCAAGAATGTTTTATCACTCCTGGGATCACGGCCTGCCCCCGTTTTTGATCAAGAGCCCATTCCCATTCGCAGGTGTACACAGTACTACTTCTTTCAGACAACCCGCAAGATTGGGTGGTCAGTCAGAGCGGGGCTCAAGTTTTCGAACGCTTGCCCGGTCGGTTTCGAGATAGAGTTTCTGCTCGGCCAGAATCGCTTGATCGACGCCGGGCAAGCCCCAGCGTTCCCGCGCCTCCGCGACGCCCGGAAAGCGCCGGAGCACCGCACGGATCTCAATCGCATCGCCGGACCGGATCGTGAGGCGCTCTTTCTGCTCGGGGGCGGAAGCGGACGGTCCGCACAGGATCACAAGGATGCGATCCCGGGTCTCCGGCTTCGCGCCGATCCAGAACGCTCCGTCCCCCGCTATCTCCAGCACGCGCACGCGTTCAAAATGCGCCTCCTTGTTAACCAGTTCCTCCGGATTCTTCGTGAACAAGTCATCGAGGTCAGTAATCCGTGCGTCGTCTTCAGGCAAGTGCAATAGCTCCGAGATCTGATTCTCCTGCCTGCCGGCTGCACCGGCTGTCGGCGGCCTCAGGAAAGCGGCCCAATAGAGCACGGGGGTGGCGATCAGAACGAGCGCAATCAGCCAGGCCCATGCACGGGACCGTTGCCGGGGCTTCGCATCTGTTGCCATAATGCACCCTCGCCTCTCCGGACGGCCTCATTCTGTTGGATGCAAATAGAGGCCTTCCCGTGACCGGGATCCGGCTCGTCCCGGCTTTGTGCCGCGGCTGTCTTGCAGTAACGATATGATGCAGGAACGAATGAAAACTCAGGAGACGCAAGAAGCGGCGGCTGCCCAGGGGCGGGCGGGCTGGAGCGTTTGGGCGCCCGTCCTCGTGATGATGGGGTGCAGCTTCATTTCGTATGTCGACCGGCAGGTGCTGGCAGTGCTGTCGCCGTCGATCCTCGCTGATACCGGATTGAGCGTTCAGGACTACGGCACGATTGTTGGTTTCTTCAGCGTGCTGTACATGATCGGGAACCCTGTATGGGGCTATACCCTGGACCGGATGGGGCTTCGCCGCGGAATGACTGTCGCTGTCAGCCTTTGGACTGCCGCCTCTGCCGCACACGCGTTCCTTTCAGGGTTTCGGGGGTTTGCCCTCGCGCGGGCGCTCCTTGGCTTTGGCGAGGGCGCGACGTTTCCCGGAGGTCTTCGAACCGCAACGGATTCTTTGCCGGCCGATAAGCGCTCCAGGGGTATCGCGCTGGCCTACAGCGGCGGCTCGCTGGGCGCATTAATGACGCCGCTCATCCTGACTCCGATCGCTGTCGCGTACGGTTGGCGCGCCGCGTTCCTCTTCACAGGACTGCTTGGGGCTGCGTGGATCTGCGTGTGGCGATGGGTCTCTCACCCAAAGCGGCTGCCGCAGCCTCCTCGGCGAAATGGTCCGATTTCCCTCCCCAAGGTAACGGAAGGACGGTTCTGGGCGCTCGTGTGCGGATATGCTCTTGGAGCATTTCCGCTCAGCTATGTCTTATACGTGGCTCCGCTGTATCTTTCCAAGGTGGTCGGGTTGAGCCAGAGCGACTTGGGGAAAGTGCTCTGGATTCCGCCCCTTGCCTGGGAGATTGGCTATTTCTTCTGGGGCTGGGCCGCCGACCGGTTTGCCGCGGATGAGGTGCGTCCAGTCCGCCTGTTCCTGATTCTGGGCGCGGCCAGTGTCCCGTTCGCCATCACCGGCACTCAGACAGCTCCGTGGATCGTCCTCGCGTTGCTCTTTCTCGCGATGTTCGCTGCTTCGGGCTTTGTCGTCTTATCGCTTCGAACCGGCGCTATGTCGTATCCGAGGGACCATACGGCGCTGGTGGCAGGTATCGGCGCGGGTTCGTGGTCCGCAGCTGTGGCTCTGCTGCTGCCTCTGCTCGGAAGGATGTTCGATCAGGGACTCTATAGGGAGTCCTTTCTTGTGGTGAGCGGGATTCCCGTGGCCGGCGTTGCAGGATGGGTCCTGTTTTCGAGAAGCTGTAAGAGAGTTTCTCTGTAACACCCTGACGAGGACCGACGATGGGCCGTGCGCGACATTCGGGTAAGGCGTCGAAGGGCCTTATTCTGGTGAGGAGAAAGATGTCCGATACTTTGCACAGGAACACGAGGCAGCGCACTGCGATACGAAAGGTATTTCAGTCGGTAAACCGGCCGTTGTCGGCACAGCAGGTGCTTGAGCTCGCGCAGGCGGAGGTGGAAGGTATCGGCATCGCTACCGTGTATCGCAATCTGAAGACGCTGCTTGATGAAGGGTGGTTGACGCAGGTCGAACTGCCGGGCGGGAACCTGCTGTACGAATGCGCCGGAAAAGCGCACCATCATCATTTCCAGTGCGAGAGCTGCAACCGGGTCTACGAGCTGGAGGGCTGCGTCCCCACCATTGAGAAGCTTGCCCGGCCGGGCTTCAAAGTCCGGCGTCATGAGCTGGTCCTTTACGGAACCTGCGCTACCTGCCGCCGTCCTGTGCAGAACTAGCGCCGCCGATCGTTTCAAACCTGCGCGGCAGAAGAACCTGGCAGCTTAGCAGCTTTTGATTTGTTCTCGGGCTGCTTTGGACGCGAGCTCGTCACAGCGGTTGTTGTCTGCGTGGTCGGCGTGGCCCTTGGTCCAGACCCATGTTGTCTTGTGACGCTGGACCTGCTCATCGAGCTTCTGCCAGAGATCCTGATTGAGCACGGGTTTGCCGTCGGCTCGCTTCCAGCCCTTGCGCTTCCAGTTGTGGATCCACTGAGTGATCCCGTTCTTCACGTACTCCGAGTCCGTAATGATCTCTACTTCACACGGCTCCTTGAGAGCTTCCAGGCCGCGAACGGCGGCAGTCAGCTCCATGCGGTTATTGGTGGTTTCGGGCTCGGAGCCGCAGGCTTCCTTCTTCTTGTCCCGATAGCGGAGAATGAAGGCCCATCCTCCAGGCCCGGGATTTCCGAGGCATGCGCCGTCGGTGATCAGTTGCACCCTTTTGAGGGGAGTTCCGTTGGGGCTCAGGCTGTCACTCCCAGGGTTAGTTCTTGTGCGAAGAAGGCGTCGACCGCGTCGAGGATTTGACGGGCTTCCTTTGCCTGGTAAATCGCCACCCGCAGCTTCGATCCGTTGCGGACGCCGTGTGTGAAGAGGGAGGCGAACTGCTTCATCTTGCCTACGATGTCGAGTGGCCGACTCTCCAGCAGCATCGAGTAGTAAGTACGCATCATGTCGTACCGGTCCTGCTCGTTCGGCGTCCAGTAGGAGCCCGTTCGTACGTACTCTTCAATCTGACGGAAGATCCAGGGATTGGAGGAGGCAGCCCGGCCTATCATGACCGCGTCACAGCCGGTTTCGGCGATCATACGGACAGCATCCTCCGGCTTGACGATGTCTCCGTTGCCGATCACGGGAATGCGGACAGCGGCCTTCACCTCCGCGATCCGAGTCCAGTCCGCTTTTCCGCTGTATCCCTGCTCGCGTGTTCGAGGATGGAGCGCGATGGCCTGCAGGCCGCAGTCTTCTGCCAGCTTCGCCATCTGAACGTGGACGAGTTCCCGATCGTTCCAGCCTGCCCGGTACTTCATCGTCAACGGGATGCTGATGGCAGCCCGCACGGACCGCAGCAGCCGCTCTACCAGCGGAAGATCTCGCAGCAGTCCCGACCCTCCGTTGCAGGTGACCACTTTCTTCACAGGGCAGCCGAAGTTAATGTCGACCGCATCAAAGCCCAGGTCCTGGCAAACCCGGGCGGCATCCGCCATGACGTCGGGGTCCGATCCGAACAACTGCGCTGTGATGGGATGCTCCTCAGGCTCGAAGTACAGATACTGAAACGATTTCTTTCGCGCCTGCGCATTCCTTACGACGCCGTGGGAGCTCGTGAACTCGGTCATGAGGAGTCCACAGCCGCCCTGGCTGCGAATCAGCCGCCGGAAGACGGTATCTGTAACACCGGCCATTGGGGCGAGCACTGTCGCCGGACTCACCGTCACCGGGCCGATGCGAAAAGACTGCGGAAACGAGGTCATCGAAACGCTCTTCTTATTCTACCGGCTTCAGTGGAACTTCTTCGAGCCGCAAGCAAATGCAATGCAACGGAATGGCGGTCTGCTGCGTATCAATGGATGTACCCGAGGAGGTTCCGGTGAACTCGAAGGTCTTGTTGGGATTTGCGGCAGGCGTATTGCTCGCTGGCGGCATCGCTTACTTCATGGACAAGTCCGAGACGGCTCCCACTCCGGTGCAGCAGGTAGCACAGGTGGAGCCGCAAAGCGCACAGCCCGACGTTGCGCCGCCGCCTGAGAAGAAAACTGTTGAAGTTCCGGCAGCATCTGTCGCGACTGACCGCAGGCCGGCGAGGCCGAGGCCCGCCTCCAGGTCGTCGGTTGCGGCGGCGCCGCACAGAACCGCACCTCAAGAGAGCACGCCAGCCAGCGCTCCACCAAAGCCTCAGGAAATGGCGCGGAACGACACGCCGCCCGATCACTTGTCTGGGACGCAGTCATCGGCGCCTCCGATCCAAAGTTCAACCGCTGTGCAGCAGCCTGCTCCTCCTCCGCCGCCTCAACCGAAGACAGTCACGATCGCGGCGGGCACGCTGTTGACAGTCAGGTTGGGTGAAGGGCTGTCCACGTCTCGGAATCAGCCGGGCGACACCTTCACGGCTGTTCTCGACAAGCCGCTCGTCGTCGACGGTTATGTGATTGCCGAGCGCGGGGCCCGCGTAGAAGGCCGAGTCGTGGAAGCGGAACGGGCTGGCAGGGTGAAGGGGCTGTCCTCCCTCTCAATTGCCCTTACGAGCTTGCATACATCAGACGGTCAAACACTGCGGCTGAACACTGAAACGTTCCAGAAAATGGGCGAGTCCAGCAAGAAACAGGATGTTGCGAAGGTGGGCATTGCGAGCGGTATCGGCGCGGCGATTGGCGCAATCGTCGGCGGCGGAAAGGGCGCGGGAATCGGGGCAGCCGTCGGCGGCGCGGGCGGCGCAGGCACGGTGCTGGCGACCCGGGGCAAGGACGCGACCCTTCCGGTCGAGACTCGCATCACCTTCAAGCTGAGCGAACCGATTACGGTAACTGAAAGGCTGCCCTAAGAGCAGGTGGAGAGGCAATTGCTGCCCGGTATTGCTTCTCCAATATAGAAACCACCCTTACTTCCTCACGGGGGCTGGCGGATTACTTCGCCGGCCCTATTTTCTTTGCCGCGGGTCTCCGCGGCGGCCCCAACGGGTCATTCGCCGGCGCAGGCCCGATACGCCGGAACGTGATGCTCACGATGCGAACAGGCGTCAGCGGCGCATCCTCGGCATTGGTGGGCACGCTGGCAATTGCATTGACCACCTCCTGTCCTTCCACGACCTGGCCAAAAATTGTGTGCCTTCCGTTCAAATGCGGTGTGGGCACTTCCGTGATAAAGAACTGGCAGCTTCCGGTATTTGGACCCGCATTCGCCATGGCGAGGCGGCCTGGAACGTCAAATTTGAGCGTCGGATGGAACTCATCCGGAATGGTCTCGACATCACCTTCACCAGTGCCTAGCGGATCGCCGCCCTGGATCATGAAGCCTTTGATGACGCGATGAAAGGTAAGCCCGTTGTACAGAGGCTTGCGGGTTGGGCGATTGGTTCTGGGATCGACCCAGGACTTTCGTCCCAGCGCGAGGTCGATGAAGTTCTTTACCGTTACCGGGGCCTCCTGTTCGTAAAGCTTCATTACGATTCGCCCTTTTGAGGTAACCATCGTGGCGTACAGGCCTGGCTCAAGTGCCGGCTTGGCTGGCTGGGCCGGGGCCGTTGTTCTTGTCTGACCACCTAAACCTGCCGCAGCGAGCAGAGACAGAGCGAGGACAGTGAACAGGGGGCGAAGGTGCATGATGCAGATTATACTGAACCGCCCCAGGGAGGTTGGGAAATCTCTCAAGTTGTTCTTGAATTTTGCCCAGCTGCCCGCAGCATGATTCGCTTACGAGTAGGGCCTGCACCGGAGGAACCAACACTGGTAACCTGTGTATGCAGCCATGCGAACAATCTCAAGGAAGGTGCAGTACAGCCTGCGAGCGCTGTATGCCCTAGGTGCGGTTTACGGCCAAGGACCGGTTCTGATCGCCACGCTCGCTGAGCAGGAGTCGATTCCTCTTAAGTTTCTGGAGGCCATTCTGCTCGATCTGAAGAGACTGGGCATTGTTGACAGCAAGAAGGGGCGAGGCGGCGGCTACCAGTTGCGGAAGCCTCCTGAGGAGATCACACTCGGCTCAGTAATTCGCTCGATCGATGGTCCGCTGGCTCCTCTGCCGTGTGCCAGTGAAACCGCTTACCGGCCGTGTGAGACGTGTCCTGACGTCGCTGTTTGCGGCACTCGGATTGTGATGCGCCAGATTCGCGACGCGACGGCGGGAATCCTGGACAAGACGACCATTGCCGACGTCCTCCGTCTGATGAAGGAACAGAGAGAACAGCGCGCTGAGCCGGTGCTCAACTTCGAGATATGAGCGGCAGGAACGCTCGTAACAGCGAGCCGGGGCCGCGGGCTTACACCAGAACGGTGAAGGTGGTTTCTGTACGCCGTACAGGCCGATAGAGGGTATCGCGCTCTACGGGCTCGCGGCCCGCTTTCCGGATCAGGTGCAGGAGTTCACTGCGGCGCAGTCCCTGGCTGGTTGTGGCGCCCGCGTCGTGATAGATCTTTTCCTCCACGACTGTCCCATCGATATCGTCAGCTCCGAAGCGCTGAGCGATTTGAGCAATCCGCGGCGTCATCATGACCCAATAAGCCTTGATGTGCGGAATGTTGTCGAGGAGCAGCCGCGAAACGGCGATGTTTCGAATATCGGCAAAGCCGGTTGTCGGCGGGATATGCTCCAGCGGCGTATTGGCAGGGTGAAAAGCGAGCGGGATGAAGGTTACGAACCCGTGCGTTTCATCCTGCAACTCTCGAAGGCGGATGAGGTGGTCGACGCGGTCCTCCTCCGTCTCAATGTGCCCGTACAGCATCGTGCAATTCGACTTCAATCCAAGCTGATGGGCCTCGCGGGCCACCTCCAGCCACTGGTCTCCGTCGATCTTGTGGTCGCAAATGATGCGCCGGACGCGCTCGCTGAAGATCTCGGCTCCACCGCCGGGCAGGGAATCGACGCCCGCGTCGCGCAGACGCTCGAGGGTCTCACGTGTACTGATCTTGTGGCGCTTCGCGAGGTAGGCAATCTCGACCATCGTGAACGCCTTCAAGTGGACCTGCGGAAACCGCTCCTTCAGGCCGCGCAGCATCTCGCAGTACCAGTCCAGCGTCAGTTCGGGGTGGAGTCCGCCAACGATATGAAATTCGGTGACCGCCTCCGACCATCCTCTGCCCGCCGTTTCCCATACCTGCTCGTGAGACATGGTGTAGGCTTTCGGATCACGAGCCTTCTTGCCAAATGCGCACAGCCGGCAGGAGGCGACGCATACGTCGGTGGGGTTGATATGCCGGTTGACGTTGAAGAAGGTAACGTTTCCGTGCAGCCGTTCCCGCACGAGGTTCGCCATGTAGCCGACGGCGAGGATATCGGGGCTGCGGTACAGCGTCACGCCGTCCTCGAACGAAAGCCGCTCTCCGGCAACTACTTTGTCGAGAATCGGCTTTAAGCGCGCGTCTTCAATCACAACCTGCATAGATCAAGCCCCGGAGCGTGACAGAAAGATATCGGCTGCCCAAAAGAGAAAGAATAGCACGCTCACATAGCCGTTCACGGTGAAGAAGGCGGCGTTAACGCGTGAGAGATCATCGGCTTTCACGAGCCGGTGCTCATAGAGAAGCAATGCGGCGACGACCGCAACGCCAGCAATGCTGAAACCTGAAAGACGAAAGCTTGCCATCAAGGCGGCGAGGCAGACGAGCATCGACACGTGAAAAAGGCGGGCAACCCATAACGCCCGGCTGATGCCCATGCGGCTCGGAATGCTGAAAAGCCCTTCTTTCCGGTCAAACTCGTAGTCCTGGCAGGAATAGATGATGTCGAAGCCCGCGGTCCAGAAGGTTACGGCGGCCGTCAGCCAGAGTATGCGCGCGTCGAGAGAGCCCGTCATCGCAATCCATGCCGCCGCAGGCGCGATGCCGAGGGCGAAGCCTAGCACCACATGGGAAAAGGCAGTAAAGCGCTTCGTGAAGGAGTAGAAGAAAACAATGGCAAGAGCAACCGGCGAGAGAAGGAGACACAGCGGGTTCAACATCTTCGCCGCAAGCAGGAAGACGGCGGAAGAGACCGCCAGGAAGCCCCAGGCAAAACTTCGCGACAGCAGACCTGCGGGTAAGTGCCGGGAACTCGTTCGAGGGTTCCGGCCGTCGATGGCGGAGTCAAGCAGCCGGTTAAAGGTCATCGCGGCTGAGCGGGCGCCGACCATCGCTACGATGATCCATCCGATGCGCCACCAGAGGCCCTCCGTTCCGAACCCCGTCTCGCGCCAGGCGAGAAGGGCTCCAGTCAGCGCGAACGGGAGTGCGAAGACCGAGTGCTCGAACTTGATCATGTCGAGCGTCAGACGAACGCGCTGCCAGAATGAACGGCCGGTTGATCTCTCCATTGGGAGCGGGATTGCGTGTACTATTTTATTTCATGCGGCCGATCGCGACTGTCCTCTGCCTCTGCTTGTTGGTGCTTGCGGTTTCCTGCCGCAACGAGCCGCATCCCGCGTCTCAGTTGAAGCGGAGGATCGTTACGCTTCCGAACGGACAAAAGATCACAGCGGAAGTGAACGTTTTACCGATCGATCTGGCACGAGGCATGATGTTCCGAGACTCGCTGCCTCCCGACCAGGGGATGCTGTTTATTCACGACACTCCGGGCACCTACACCTACTGGATGTACCAGGTGCGGATTCCTCTCGACATCATCTGGATGGATTCGAACCGCACCGTCGTGGAAGTGGCGGCAAACGTGCCTCCGTGCAAGACGAAGGCGAGCGAGTGTCCACACTACGGAGGCAACCGAACTGCCCAATACGTGCTGGAACTGGCGGCGGGCATGGCCGAGAAGTACGGAGTACGCGTCGGGCAGTCAATTGTTTTCTAGTCGCGTGCGCACGAAAACATTTCTCGCCTACAATGGTTTCGGTATGAATGAATGGAGCGCCGGCCAGGCTTTGCCTGCCGGGGCTCGCAGAGCCGTTGTTGGCGTATGATGGTCTCTCGCCGCCTGTGCTGTGTCTCTTTGCTTTGGGGGCGTACAGGAGGCGATGATGACAAGAGAAACCAGGAATTGCTCGCTTTGAGCTTGCGGCTGTGTTTTCTTCATTCATACAATGAAATGTCACGCCACTGTTGCTTCATTTGAAACGAGCGGGCGCGTTCCTGGTAATAAACCGACAGAGAGGTTAAAGGTCAGATGTCACTGACAGCCGCAGGTTTGGAAGGTGTGGTCGCGGCCGAGTCCGAGATCTGTTTCATCGACGGAGAGGCTGGTGTTCTTAGCTATTACGGCTACGACATCAACGTACTGGCGGAGAACGCCACCTTTGAGGAGGTCATTTATCTGCTCTGGCATGGCAGGCTGCCGGCCAAAGCGGAGCTGGAACAGCTCAAGAAGACGCTGGTCTCGTACCGGTCTCTGCCTTCCGGTGTAGTGGAGTTTTTGAAGTCGGTTCCGAACGCGACGCCGATGGACGTGTTGCGGACGGCTGTCTCCATGCTGGCCCTTTACGATCCCGACGTAAAGGACATGACGCCGGAAGCCAACCTGTTGAAGGCTCACCGGCTGATGGCGCAGACCGCGACCATTGTGACGACGTATGACCGTCTCCGGAAGGGACTGCCGGTCGTTGAAGGCGATCCCGAGCTCGGCTTCGCTGCGAATTTCCTCTATACCCTCAACGGCAGCAAGCCTGACGAGGTGATGGAGCGGGCCTTCGACGTCGCCTTGATCCTTCACGCGGACCATGAATTGAATGCTTCGACTTTCGCAGCCCGCGTGACTGCGGCAACGTTGTCCGATATCTATTCCGCCGTCACCTCCGCGATCGGCGCCCTCAAGGGTCCCCTGCACGGCGGCGCCAACGAAGACGTCATCCGGCTGCTGTTGCAGGTGAAGGATGCCGACGAGGCTGTGCAACTTGTTCGGGACCGCCTGGATAAGAAGATCAAAATTCCGGGCTTCGGCCATCGCGTTTACCGCACGCTCGATCCGAGGGCGCGGCATCTGAAGGTCCTTTCTGAGGAGCTGGGCCGCCGGACTGGCCATCTGAAGCTTTATGAAATCTCGAAAGAGATCGAGCAGACGGTGAAGACGCTTAAGAGCCTGAACGCGAACGTCGACTTCTACTCCGCTTCCACGTATTATTCCCTGGGGATTCCGGTCGACATCTTTACGCCTATCTTTGCTGTGAGCCGGATGTCCGGTTGGACCGCGCACGTTCTTGAACAGTACCGAAACAACCGGCTGATTCGCCCACGAGCGGAGTACAAAGGAGCTCCGGTCGGGCGTCAGTGGATCCCGCTCGAGCAGAGATAGGACCGGCCTTGTACGACCTAGCGTATTTTCGAGCGAATCTGGAAACGATCGCCGAGCGGCTGGCGACCCGTGGGTTCAAACTCGATGTGGATCATTTCCGCGCGCTGGATGCCAAGCGGCGCGCGGCCCTCACTGAAGCCGAGTCGTTGAAGGCGCAGAGAAATGCGGAGAGCATGGAGATCAGCAAACTCCGCAAGCAGGGCGTCGATACGACAGAGCGCCAGCAGAAGGTGCGGGAGATTGGTGAGCGGATCAGCTCGCTGGATTCGCAGGTCAGCCAGCTCGATGAGGAGTTCCGCTCCTGGCTCGCCGGCATTCCTAACGTTCCTCACGAATCCGTTCCTACCGGGAGCGGTTCGGAGGACAACGTGGTCGTGCGTACGTGGGGCGAGCCTCCGAAATTCAGCTTCGAGCCGAAGCCCCACTGGGATCTCGGGGCCGACCTGAAGATCCTTGATTTACCCCGCGCCGCCAAGGTGACAGGGGCCCGGTTCGCTGTGTACTGGGGCGCCGGGGCGAAGCTTGAGCGCGCTCTGATCAACTTCATGCTCGACATTCATACTCGCGAGCATGGGTATACCGAGGTTCTTCCCCCATTCCTGGTGAATTCGGCGAGCCTGTTCGGCACGGGGCAGCTTCCGAAGTTTGCCCAGGATCTCTTCCGTTGCGAGAACACCGACTTCTGGCTTGCTCCCACGGCCGAAGTTCCGGTGACAAACCTGTACCGCGATGAGACGCTCGATGCGGATTCGCTGCCCATCAGCCTCTGTGCCTATACCCCGTGCTTCCGGAGCGAGGCGGGCTCCTACGGACGGGACGTAAGGGGCATCATCCGCCAGCATCAGTTCCAGAAGGTGGAACTGGTCAAGTTCACTCGCGCGGACCAGAGCTATGAACAGCTCGAGCGGCTGACCGCGGATGCCGAAGACATCCTGATCAGGCTCGGCCTGCCGTTCCGGACGGTAGTGCTGTGCACTGGAGACATGGGATTCTCCTCGGCCAAGACATACGATCTCGAGGTCTGGCTGCCCAGCCAGAACGACTACCGTGAAATCTCTTCCTGCTCGAACTTCGAGGCCTTCCAGGCGCGGCGCGCGTCCATCCGCGTGCGGTCGGGGAAGGGGAAGCCCGAGTACGCTCACACTTTGAATGGGAGCGGGCTGGCCGTAGGCCGGACCTGGGTGGCGATCATCGAGAACTACCAGCAGGCCGACGGCTCCGTCGTTATTCCCGAAGCGCTGCGCCCGTACCTGAACGCGGAGCGCATCGACCCGAAGGGTGCGCTTGTCTAGCTCGCACTAAGCCATAGACAGGCGCAGCAGACTATACGATTGCGCGGGAAGCTTCACGCGCATCGTCGATCCCGGCGCCGGCGGCTCCAATCGCTGCGGCGTCACCGCCTGCGGATTCTCGAACGTGTTGGCCGCCTTGAGGTTCCTGCCTGTCAGCGTCTCGAAGCCGGTAACGCGGCGTGGAGCGACATCGCGGAAGTGGAGGGTTACCTCCCTTTCTCGGGCAAGGTCGCGATTCAGGGCGAACAGGCAGCAGGACTTCGACGAGGCATCGAACGTCGCTACCGCGTCGACGTAAGGAACAACGGTCGTGTTTCGCCCGGAAAGCTCGTACGTCTCCGAGTCGACGACGATATCCAGGACGTTTCCCCGGGCGTGAGCCAGAGCCCAGGCATACGGGTAGTAGATGGTTTGCCGGTACATGCCCGTCGGGCTGGTCATGATGGGAGCGATGACGTTCACCAGCTGAGCGAGGCAGGCGATCTTTACTCGGTCGGAACGCCGCATCAGCGAGTTGAGCAGACCGCCGACGAGCAGCGCGTCTTCCAGGTTGTACTGTTCCTCCAGAAGCCGTGGCGCCTCCTGCCGGTTGCCGTTGCCGTCCCGCGCCCGATACCAGACGTTCCACTCGTCGAACGAAAGCCAGAGCTTTTTCGGGGATTTCAAACGCCCTCGTACGTAATCGCACACTGCGACGACCTGGTCGATCTGGCTTTCCATGTTCAGGTTCAGTGCGAGATAACGCTGCGCCTCGCCTTTCGTCTCAGATTGCTCCGCGTTGCTGTAATAGCAGTGGAGGCTGATCGCGTCCACTACGCCGTAGCACTCTTCGAGCACCTGGCGGTCCCACTCGAGGAACGTGCTCATTCCCGGATTGCTCGATCCACACGCGATCAACTGCAGTGAGCGGTCCACCATGCGCATCTGGCGGGCTGCGTCGGTCGCCTTCCGGCCGTACTCGACCGCGGTCATGTGCCCGATCTGCCACGGCCCGTCCATCTCGTTGCCGAGGCACCAGTAGCGAACATTGTGGGGTTTCTCGTAGCCGTGCTGCCGCCGGAGGTCGGACCATTTCGTTCCACGCTCCAGGTTGCAGTACTCCACCAGCGCCGCGGCGGATTCGGGGGTCCCTGTCCCAAGATTCGCGGCCAGCAGAGGCTCGGCACCGACCGCCCGGCACCATTCAATGAATTCATTCGTTCCGAACTGGTTTGTCTCAATCGAGTTCCAGGCGCGTTCGAGGACTCGAGGGCGCTTGTCGCGCGGCCCGACGCCATCAAGCCAGTTGTAGCCCGATACGAAATTCCCTCCGGGATAGCGGACAATCGGGACACCGAGTTGTTTGATCTCCTGCAAGACATCCTTGCGGAAGCCCCGTTCGTCCGAGAGCCGCGAGCCCGGTTCATAAATGCCGCCATAGATCGCGCGGCCAAGGTGCTCCAGGAACGATCCAAAGAGACGGCGGTCAAGGGTGGCGCGGCTACGTTCCGTATCGAGGAGTATGCGAGCGGGCCGCGGTCCAGGCTGAGCCCACAGGCGGGGCGCCGCGGCGGCAGCCAGAGAGCTTCGTAACACTTGACGGCGAGTGAGATCCATGGCGAGAACGTAGCGTATCGCGGCGCGGGCGTTCGATGCAAGGGGCCTATTCGTAGCGGAGCGCCACGACGGGGTCGAGGCGGGCCGCTTTGCTGGCGGGCCAGATGCCAAAGAAGATGCCGATACCCACTGAGACAAAGACGCCGAGCGCTACAGCCCAGAGAGGGACAGCCGTAGGCAGATTCGGGAACAGGATCCCGGCGCAGAACGAGATCATCCAGCCGAGCAGCATCCCCAACAGACCGCCGAGCCCGGTAAGTACGACTGCTTCGGTCAGAAACTGAAGGATGATGTCCGAGCGCTGTGCTCCGACCGCCTTGCGGACGCCGATCTCTTTGGTCCGTTCCGTAACCGAGACCAGCATGATATTCATCACACCGATGCCGCCCACGAGGAGCCCGATGGAACTGAGCACGATCATGACGATCGCTGTCACCGACGTCACCTTGCGGAAGTCCTCGAGCATCTGCTCCGCCGTGGACATGCCGAAATTGTCCGGGGCGTCGTGCGGGACGCGTCTCTCCTGGCGGAGCACCATGCGGATTTCATCCATCGCCGCGGCGAGCCGCCCTTCTTTCGCCGTTACCACCAGCATGTGCTCCTTCGCATTGGGGAACATCTTGCGCATGGAGTAGTAGGGCAGGAGAACTCGATTGTCCTGTTCTCCGGGGATGGCGTTCGCCGGTCGCTCCATCACGCCGATCACCGTGAACTGATGGCCGTCGACCTCCAGCGGCTTGCCCACGGGGTCCACTTCGGCGTACAAAGCCTTTTGGATATCTTCGCCGATGACGACGATGGGCACCCGGCGGCGGTTCTCGAAGTCTGTGAAGAAGCGCCCTGACTTCAGCTTCACGTCGGCGCCGGTGGCGTAGCTTTCCTCTGTGCCGCCCAAGTCGATGTTGTAGACATCGTTGCCCTTATAGCGCGCCTTGTGGATTCCAGGCGCTGGAAACAGCCATGGAGTCACGTGGTCGACGGATGGGCACCGCTCCTGAATGGCGAACGCGTTTTCGAGCGTCAGCGGCTTGCGCTGCCGTTCCTCGGCCGTGAGATTGCCGAACTTGATCGGATGCTTCAACACGATGATCGTGTTCGCGCCCATTCCGCGCAGGGCGTTGGCGATCGCGCCGTCCAGTCCGGCGATGATCGACCCGACTCCGATGATCGTGCTGGTTCCAATGATGACTCCAAGCACGGTTAGGAAGGAGCGCAGTTTGTGACTGCGGACTGTGTCCAGGGCGAGCCTGATTGCCGACATCGTAGCGCCGAGCGTCACTGTTGAAACCTCCGGTTAGCGATCGACACGAAGCGCCTCGATGGGATCCATTTTTGAAGCTCGGCTGGCGGGATAGATTCCGAAGAACAGCCCCACCCCCGCAGAGAGCACGACGGCAGTGATAACCGCCGACACAGGCATCGACATCGGAACGGGAGTGAAAGCTTTCACAGCCAGGGTGACGATCCACGCGAAGATCACTCCGATCAGGCCTCCGCTTGCGGCGAGCATCGAGGATTCGACCAGAAACTGATTCAGAATGTCCCGCCTTCGCGCTCCCACGGACTTTCGAATTCCGATTTCGTGGGTTCGCTCTGACACGACCGCGAGCATGATGTTCATAATCACCACGCCGCCCACCACCATGAAGACGCTGACCACGGCGACGGCTGCCGCGGCGATTGCGCCGGTCATGGTGTCCCATGCCTGGACTAAAGAATCGGAAGAGAGAATGGCAAAGTTGTCGTCGGCTCCGGGTCTTAAGTGCCGCCAGGCGCGCAGGAGCATCCTCATCTCGTCCTGCGCCTGCATCAGATGGGCCCGGTCGATTGCAAGGGCGACGTAGCTGAGGCCCCGGCGCGACCCGTAGATCTTGAAGTAGGTCTGGGCAGGCATCATGACGAAGTTGTCCCTCGACTGGCCGAACACACTGCCCTGCGCTTTTGCAACGCCGATGACTTCGAAGGGGCGGCCTTCGATCTGAATCGTCTTGCCGATCGGATCGATCGCACCGAAGAAGCGCTCCTTCAGATCATTGCCGATAAAGGCGACGTACATTCTCCGGCGGTCCTCCGTGTCAGTGAGGAAGCGCCCCATGGCCGGCTGGACGTTGGTGATGACGCCAAAGTTCGCGGTGACTCCCTGAACGTAAACTTCCTTGATCTCTTCCTTGCCAAAAGTGACGCTGGCTCGCCGTCCCGAGGTGAGACCGATGTCCCGGATCAATTTGGCCTTGCTGCGGACAAACTCGAACTCCTCAAGGGAGAGCTCGGGATTCTTGCGAAGGTACTCCAGGTACTTCTTGGGATCAAAGTTGCCCACAAAAGCCATTCGGAGGACCCGGAAGCCATCCGCGCCCATGTTCGACACGTGCTCTGCCACGTAGACGTCCATCCCGTGGATGACGGACATCACCGCGATAAGCGTTGTCGTCGCGAGAATGATGCCTAGCAAGGTCAGAAAACTGCGCAGCTTCGATGAGAGCAGGGAAGAAGCTGCGACCGCTGCCGCCTCGGCAAACGAAACCTTAGCGTTCATCGTAAGTTATCGACGAGCCCCTGACGTGAATTGTTCCTTTATTTTGGAAAGCACCCCTTGGAGTCGCTTCTTTGTAGAATAGCCAATGCGAGGAGCAGGCAGATGCCGCCGGTAAAGGTTGCCCACGACAGAGTCCGTGAATTCAGGGATGCCGAGAGCTTCTACAAGTGGCTTGGCGAGCACCATAACACGGAAAGCGAGATTTGGATCAAGATCCACAAGAAGGATTCCGGGCTTGAGTCGATCACCCATAGGGAAGCCATCGATGTCGCACTCTGCTGGGGTTGGATCGACGGGCTGCGCAAAGCGTTCGACGACAAGAGCTATTTGCAGCGCTTTACGCCCCGCCGGAAGAAAAGCGCCTGGAGCCAGATCAATGCCGAAGCCGTCGCCCGGCTGATTCAGGAGGGCCGGATGACGGAGCACGGGCTCAAAGCGGTCGAGGCGGCCAAGGCCGATGGACGCTGGGAGCGCGCCTATCCGAGCCCGAGGAATATGAAGATCCCCGACGATCTTCAAGCCGCGATCAACAAAGACCCCAAGGCCAAGCAAATGTTCGAGAAACTCAACGCTCAGAACCGCTTTGCGCTCGCCTACCGGGTCCTCAACATGAAGACTGAAGCCGGACGGAAGAAGAAGATTGAGGCCCTTGTCGAGATGCTCAAGCGAGGGGAGACGATTTATCCGCAGCGGGCCAGCCAAAGTTCAACCGCCTAAGAGTTCCCCAATCCCCTTACCCATTCGACAACGACACTATCGAGCCAGAATCGCGGCCCCGATCTCGATAGAAAGCCCAGATGGCCGCCATGCTCGACAGCGAGCAGCTTCAGGTTGTGGTTTCGCTCGAAGGCGGGATGGGAGAATACGCGAAACGGAATCATCGGGTCGTCCTTTGCTTGTATGACGAGCGCGGGTACGGCGATCTTATCAAGGTACTGGGAACAGGACTGAGTTTCGTAGTAATGCAGCGCGCCTTGAAAGCCGAAGCAGGGAGCCGTGAACCGGTCGTCGAACTCGAAAACGGTGCGTACCCGCTCCAGCCCGTCCGTCGGAAAACGCTCCGGATCTATCCTGCTCCGACGCCGGTAGCGGGCCTTCAGGCGGCCGATGAAGCGCCGCGCATAGAGGTAGTTTTCAAGGCGCTCGAGCGCCTCCACACAGGATTTGAGGTCGATGGGAGCAGACACGCCGCAAACGCCGTCCAGCAGCTCTGAACCGTGTTCTCCCAGTTCGCCTGCAAGTTTGAGGACGACATTGCCGCCCAGGGAGAACCCAATCACGTAAACCGGCCGGCGTCGTTCCTCCCGAAAAATCTCGAGGACGCGCTTCAGATCGCAGGTGAGTCCGGCATGGTACAACGTTGAGCTCAGGTGCTCGGCGCCTCCGCAACTGCGCATGTTGAGCCGGCACACGGCGTAACCGGCTTCCAGGGCGGCTTGCGCCATGCTCACCATGTAGCCGGCCGCGCTGGAACCTTCGAGTCCGTGCAGGAGGATCAGTTCACCGTGGGCCTTCCCCTCCGGACGCTGCTCATGAGCAAGAACCTGGACGGTTTCTTCGGTCTGGTAGCAGCGCTCGCGAACTGGAAACCGGCGGGTGTCGAGCCGTCGAGGCCAGAAATTACTTGCAATCGTTAATAGGTGGGGATTCGAAACGATCGGCTCAAACGGGCGCAAGCTAAAACGGCATCACCAGCGGGGTAGCACTCGCCGCCAGTTCGGGTCCACATGTTTGCGCATTTCCGCTTCGTCGTCGCGCTTCCGATAGGGCAGCTTCTCGTAGCGCTCCCGGCCGCGGGCGAGTTGGTCGTAGTCGAGAGATACGCCAAGACCCGGCTTGTCAGGAATTCGAATGCATCCGTTGTGAAACTTCACCCGTCCGCCTTCGATGACCTCATCCTTCTCGGTCTGCCAGGGATAGTGCGTATCGCAGGCATAGGTGAGGCGCGGCGCGGCCGATGCTGCGTGAGCCATGATCATCATGCTGACCCCGAGGTGGTTATTGGAGTGCATGGACAGGCCGAGATTGAACATCTCGCAAGTGTGCGAGAGCTGAACCAGCGCACGAATTCCGCCCCAGTAGTGAGGATCGGACAGGACAATCTGTACGGCGTCCTTTTGGGTGCTTTCGGGCAGATGCGCGAAGCAGGTGGTGGCGACGTTGCTCGCCAGCGGAGTGTCATTTCCTTCGGCCAGGAGCCGGCGCCGCACTTCCGCCATGCCGTCGATTTCAGCCGTGGGATCCTCCAGGTAGCCGCCGTTTGAGAGCTCCTCCTTGAGTTCACGGCCGACTCTGACGGAAGTCTCAACGGACCACGCGCAGTTCGGGTCGATCCGCAGAGGATAGGACGGTCCGAAGGCTTCACGAAGGGCACGGATGGTCGCAATCTCCTGATCGGGCTCCAGCACGCCGCCCTTCAGTTTGATTTCCTTGAACCCGTACTGATCGATCATCTGGCGGCACTGCCGAACGATCGACTGCGGATCGAGGCACTCTCCGTACTCGTCCTCGCGGCAGTCCTCGCCCATGCCGCCTCCGCCTGCGTGCTTGTAGAAGAGATACGCGGAGAAGGACACCTCGTCGCGGGCACGCCCGCCGACCAGATCGCATACCGGTTTACCGAGCGCCTTCCCGATGGCGTCCAGGCAGGCAATCTCGATGGCGGCGAAGCTGCGCGTGTGCCGGTCCAGCGGATTCTCGCCCGGCACAAACCAGGTCTGAGTCCGCCCGCCCGCGATCTCCTGGGCCTCGGCTTCCGCCATCTGGTTGAGATCCATCCAGAGCCGCGTCAGTTGGAACGGATCCATTCCGATAATGCGGCTCCGGAGCGCTTCGAGCGCAGCTAGCGGCTTGTCACCGCCGTAGGTTTCACTGATCCCCGTAATCCCGTCGTCGGTTTGTATTTCGACAATCGTTCTCAAGGCATACGGCGCATGGAGACCGTAGGAGCTACGCAGCGGCGGGTCTGCCACCGCGACAGGATGAAGCCGGAGATCTGTAATGCGCATTGGCTGATCTACTTTCGCTCGCCCCGCCGCGGATTCCTCACGCGCGTCTGGCGCAGTTTGCTCTTGCGACGCTTGGGTTTGCTGATGATGAATGTGCCGCTTCCAACGTATTCAGCCTTATAAAGTTTGTCTTCTGCCAATCGAAACTCCTCGAGGGTAGAAAGTGAACCCACCTATTGTAGCGTATGCTGAAATTGAGTGGCTTCAGAGACGTCTTCGGTTGAAGCAGCAGAACCCAGTACCCCCTCCTCTGGCAGTTGGCGCAACGCGTTCCGCGCGCTCCGGCACCGGAATTTCCGCCTCTATACCTCAGGCATGGTTGTCTCACTCATTGGCACGTGGATGCAGAGCGTCGCCCAGAGCTGGCTCGTCTATCGCCTGACGCACTCAGAGTTTCTGCTTGGCGTCACCTGGTTCTGCACGCATATTCCCGTTTTAGTACTGGCTCCTGTTGGCGGGCTGGCGGCGGACCGCTTTTCCCGCCACCGGATCGTCGTCACAACCCAAACCCTCTCCATGCTTCAGGCTCTTGGACTTGCCGCCCTCACCCTGAGTGGCCACATCCAGGTATGGCATATCATGGCCTTCGCTCTCATGCTCGGCACGATCAATGCCTTCGACATCCCTGGACGGCAGTCGCTGTTCGTGGAGCTGGTAGGGAGGGAGGAGCTGCTGAATGCCATATCGCTCAATTCCGCTATCTTCAACCTGGCGCGTGTTGCTGGACCGTCTGTAGCCGGCTTTCTGGTGGCAGCCCTCGGCGAAGGAATGTGCTTCCTCCTCAACGGGCTGAGCTTTGTTGCGGTGATCGGAAGCCTTCTTGCGATGCGGCTCAACCGGACGGGCGGTTCTACCTCAAAGTCCTCTCTATCCAATCTGCTGGATGGATTTCGTTACGCCCGCCGGGCTCCGGCTGTGGCGGCGCTGCTGGTTATGAGCGCGGCGGTGAACCTCTCGAGCGCACCTGTGGTCGCTCTGGCGCCGGTTTTCGCTGACGGCATTTTCGGGCAAGGGTCGCTTGGCCTCGGACTTGCGACAGGCGCGATGGGGGTCGGAGCGGTTGCCGGGGTGCTGACGCTCGCCCGCCGCGATGGGGTCGCCGGACTTCCTTCTGTGATCTTCCAGAGCGGGTGCTGCATGGCGATCAGCGCTCTTGCGATTGCCTGGGCTCCGTCTTTTTCCGCGCTGCTCTTGGCGATGGTCGTGACCGGCTTTGGGGTCTTCCGTCAGAATGCAGCCGCGAATACGCTGATTCAAAGCGTCATTCCCGACGAGTATCGGGGTCGTATCATGGCCATCTACACAATGATGGTGATTGGATTTCTGCCGATCGGCAGCCTTGCCGCCGGGTCGCTGGGGCATGTGATCGGGGCCCGGTGGACTGTCTTTGCAGCGGGATCCTTCTGCCTCGTCGCGGCGGCCGTTTTCGGCCTGTTACTTCCGAGGTTTCAAAAATGGATTGGCCCAAGATTCAACTAAGACGAGCGCTCTTTGCTCTTGTTCTGCTTCTTTTGGCTGCCGCGGCCCCTGCGCTCCATGCCGCCGATGCCGTCTTCGCGGAGATCGATTCGATCGTTGCCGAACTTAGCCGGATCACCGGTTTACAGCCAAAGGCCAAAGTCCCCTACGCAATGATGAATCGGGAAGAGCTGCGGAAGTTCCTCGACGCGCGTATTGCCGAAGTCGTAAAGCCTGAAGAAATCCGGATCGAAGAGATTACGCTGAAGAAATTCGGCCTCGTGCCGCAGGATTTTGATCTGCGCTCGACCACGATCGACCTTCTAACCGAACAGGCCGCGGCCTTCTACGACTACCGCAAGAAGAAGTTATTTATTCTCGAATCCGCTTCCCACATTCAGAAACAGACGGCGCTCGTGCATGAGCTCGCACACGCGCTGGCGGATCAGCACTTTAACCTTCAAAAGTTTATCGAAGGCGGCTCCAAAAGCGATGACTCGGCGGCCGCGCGGCACGCCGTCATGGAGGGGCAGGCGTCGTGGCTGATGGGCGAGTATACCGCCCGCCGGATGGGCCAGTCGCTCAAGGAGAACAAAAGGCTGCTCGAACTCATGACCACGGCCGATCCAGGTGGCGGGCAGTATCCCGTTTTCGACCAGGCCCCGCTGTACATCCGCGAAACCCTGATGTTCCCTTACACACGGGGAATGGCCTTTCAGCACGCAGTCTACGAGCGAAGCGGGCAACGCGCGTTTTCGGAAGTCTTCCGTGATCCCCCGGTTAGCACTCAGCAGATCCTCCACCCGGACATGTATTTCTCCCGGGTGGCCCCCCTCAAACCCGCCGTCCCTCAGGGGCCGAAGGGGCGCGATTGGAGGGAACTTGCATCGGGCTCGGTCGGCGAACTCGATCATTCGATCTTATTGCGGCAGTATGCAGGGGACAGCGAGGCATCAGCGCTCGCTCCACAGTGGCGGGGAGGAAGTTATAAGATTCTGGAGAACCGGAAAGACGCGTCGACGGTGTTACTCTATGCGTCCGAATGGGCGACCCCGGAGGCGGCCAGCAGTTTCTTCCGCTACTACCGCCGGGTCCTCCAAGGAAAGTGGCAGAAGTTTCGCATTCTGGAGGAAAGTGAAAGCCGGGTGCTCGGGGAGGGCGACGATGGTTTTTTTGAACTCCTTCTGGCCGGCTCGCGCGTCAGTTCCGCTGAGGGCTTGAAAAGCTTGTCAGACTATCGCAGCAACGGCGCGGTATCGCGCTAAGATGAAAGAAATTAGAGGAGATACGGAACTTTGCGCCTTCCGGGAATTCTGATCGTGATGACGGTCCTCGCTGCGGCAGCCGCATTTGCCGCCGACGTGCCCCGTCCGTCGCCGGATTTTGTCATCACAATGCTCGACGGGAAGAAGGTGAACGTAGCGGAGTACCGGGGCAAGGTGGTCGCGCTCGAGATCCTGCTCACTGGCTGCCCGCATTGCCAGCAGGCGTCACGAACTCTGTCCAAGCTGTATCAGGAGTACCGCCCGAAGGGTCTCCAGGCGCTGGGTGCGGCGATGAATCCGGATGCCCGGGAAAATATCCCGCGATTTATCAGCGAGAACAACGTCAATTTTCCGGTCGGAATCGTCAGCCGCGACGCTGCCTACGCGTATCTCCAGCAGAGTATTATGGCTCCTTTACAGATGCCGCAGCTGGTGTTCATCGACCGCAAGGGAGTCATCCGCGGGCAGTACGGCGGAACGTCTCCATTCTTCCAGGACGAAGAGAAGAATATGCGGGCGATGATCGAGAAACTTCTCAATGAGTCTGCGCCATCCGAATCTACGACGAAGAAGAGGTCCAAGTGACACGACGCCTTTCATTGCTTGCCGTAGCCTTCAGCCTGCTGCTGCCGGCTTGGGCGGCTGAGATTCCTCGTCCAGCGCCGGCGATGACGATTCCGCTTGTCAACGGCACGAAGATTTCACTGGATCAGTACAAGGGGAAGGTACTGGCCGTCGAATTCCTGCTGACCACCTGTCCCGCCTGCCAGCGCGCTTCGCAAGCCCTGAACAAGGTGTACAACGAATACCGCGCCAAGGGATTCGAGGCCGTCGGCGTAGCCATTAACCCGATGGCTCACATGCTGATCCCGGAGTATGTGGAGCGGTTTAAGATCAACTTCCCGATTGGCTACAACGAGAATCAGGATCAGGTGAAGGGATTCCTGCAACATCCCGTGATCCAGATCATGAAGGTTCCGCAGCTCGTCTTCATCGACCGCACCGGCGTCATCCGCGCTCAGTACTCAGGCGTGGATCCGTTCTTCAGCAACGAAGAAGCGAACATGCGGGCCGAGGTGGAGAAGCTTCTCTCCGAGCCTGTGGCCAAGGCGGCGGCGGGGAAGAAGAAGTAGCGCGCCGTTCCTGGTGACGGGCTCCTCGCCATACTCAAGGCTTCGGTGTGAGCGCAGCTGAGCAGCCTGTTTACCGCGGTCGTTTTGCCCCTTCGCCCACCGGACCTTTGCACTTTGGATCCCTGGTTGCCGCCGTCGCCAGCTACCTCGACGCCCGGTCGCGGGAAGGGAAATGGCTCGTGCGCATGGAGGATCTTGATACGCCAAGGATCCAGCCGGGCGCGGCCGACCATATCCTGAGAACGCTCGATCGGTTCGGCTTCACCTGGGACGAACCTGTGCTGTACCAAAGCGCCCGGACCGAGGCTTATCGCGAGGCGTTCGAGGAGCTGCGGGCCAGGGGAGCGGTCTTCCCCTGCGGATGCACACGAAAGGAGATCGCGGACTCTGCGCTTCGCCGCGGCGATCCCGCCGGGCAGCGATACCCCGGAACCTGCCGAAACGGACTGCCCGACGGAAGGGCCGCCCGATCATGGCGCGTCCGCGTCTGCCCGGGCGCGGTGACCTTCACCGATCGCCTCCAGGGGACTCAATCGCAGGATCTGGAACAGACTGTCGGCGATTTCGTCGTGCTTCGGGCCGACGGCATCTTCGCTTACCAGCTGGCCGTCGTTGTAGACGACGCCGCTCAGGGGATCACAGACATCGTACGCGGCGTCGACCTCATCGACTCCACGCCTCGGCAGATCTACCTGCAGCGGCTTCTCGGGCTTGCCTCGCCCCGCTATCTGCACACCCCCGTTGCAGTGAATGCCGAGGGGCAGAAGCTGAGCAAGCAGACACACGCTCCGGTGATCGATGCGCATCGCCCGGTGGAGCAGCTGATCGCCGCGTTATGTTTTCTCGGTCAGGATCCGCCGGCAGAACTTGCCGGCGCAAGCCTTGGCGATCTGTGGAAGTGGGCAATCGCGTCCTGGCAGCCCGGGCGCATTCCTGCGGTTGAGGCTTTGCCTGCACCCACCAGATTTTCGCAGACCAGCGGCTCTAACGCGTAAGCTGGAATAATGACCGGCTACGAGGAGGATCTCGCTTTCATCCACGACGCAGGTTTCGGCAACTTCGCCCTCGAAGCCGCCCCTCCGCTCCTCCGGATTCTCCGCACGAACGGGATCCGGCGCGGCCTTGTCGTGGATCTGGGCTGCGGGACCGGCATCTGGGCCCAGAAACTGATCGAAGCAGGTTACTCTGTCCTGGGCATTGATATCTCGCCGGCCATGATCCGCCGGGCCAGGCGCCGGGCGCCGAAGGCAACCTTTCTTACCGGGTCGATCTTCGATTTTCCTGTCAGGGAGTGCGATGCCGTGACGTCGATTGGCGAGATCGTCAATTACACGTTCGACCCGCGCAACAGCAAGCCGGAGCTGTCGCGGCTTTTTCGAAGGATTTTCCGCGGGCTCCGGCCCGGCGGAGTCTTCGTTTTCGATTTCGCTGAGCCGCCGGAACACTGGCATGAAATGCCGCAGAAGAGCTTTCACGAGGGAGAAGACTGGGCTGTCCTGGTCGAAAGGCGGCACGGAAAGCGCCGCCGGATCCTCGTGCGCGAAATCACGGCTTTTCGGCGCGTCGGGAAGTTCTTCCGGCGGAGCGACGAGACCCACGTGTTGAAGCTATACGACGCCTCTGAGCTTGAGAGTGAGCTGGCCAAGATCGGATTTGAGACGCACGTCCGGCGAGCTTATGGGAGAATGACGCTGCCCCCGGCTCACGCAGCGATTGTTGCCAGAAAACCGAGCGCATGAGCTGTGGCCAGCTCCGGCGTTTCGGCGCACAGGCTATGATGGAATCCCGGAGCCTGAAATGACAATGCGATCCATCCTCGGCCTCGTTCCGATTACCGCTGTCTTTCTGTTTGCCGCTCCCGCTGGAGAGCTTTCGTGGCTGGAAGTACATCTCACGCGGCCGATGCTCTACTCCCGGCAGACCATGACGGAGGCGCAGATCCACCTTGCCTCGCGCGTCAAGCCCGTGCTGGTCCCGCCGACGAGCGCGGCATGGGAGAAGGAGACCGCTCAACTCCGCGAACAGATTCTCAAGAACGTCGTCTTTCGCGGCGAGGCTGCCCGCTGGCGCCAGGCGCCGACACGCGAAGAGTGGTTTGACGTGATCGAAGGGAACGGCTACCGCATTCGGAAGTTTCGCTACGAAGTCGTTCCCGGCCTGTGGCTCCCGGGTCTGCTCTACGAGCCTGCCCGTCTCAGTGGGCGCGTTCCGGTGGTAATCAACCTGAATGGTCACGAGGGCGACGGCATTGCCAACAGCTACATTCAGGAGCGCTGCATCACGCTCGCCAGGAAGGGGATGCTGGCGCTCAACTACGAATGGTTCTTCAAGGGGCAGATGTCGGCCGACGGCTACGCTCACTACCGTCTGAACCAGCTTGATCTCACTGGGACGAGCGGCCTGGCTCCCTTTATCCTGGCGCAGACGAGGCTGGTTGATATCGCGCTAAAACATCCCAACGCGGACCCGAACCGGGTCGCTGCCACCGGGCTGTCAGGAGGGGGATGGCAAACCATCCTGTTGAGCGCCCTGGATCCTCGAATCAAGCTGGCGGTTCCCGTCGCGGGCTATTCGAGCTTCGTGACCCGGACCCAGTTTCCCGACATGGACCTCGGAGACTCCGAGCAGACGCCCGTTGATCTCGGCGTGTACGCGGACTACACGCATCTGACGGCCATGCTCGCTCCGCGGCCGTCTCTCCTTATCAACAACGCCCGCGATAACTGCTGCTTCCGTGCGGACTACGCGGTGTCACCGCTGCTGGTTGCGGCCCGGCCTGTCTTCAACCTCTTCGGCAAGGCCGATCATCTGCGCTATCACGCCAACTTCGATCCCGGCCACAACTACGGACTCGACAACCGCCAGGCTCTGTATCGTTTCCTCGGGGAGTTCTTCTTCCCCGGCGCGAAGGACTTCTCGGCCGAGGAACCGCCAGCGACCGGCGATTTGCGGAAGCCTGCAGATTTTCGTGTGCCGCTTCCCGAAAACAACGCCAGTTTCAATTCGCTCGCGCTCAAATTGAGCGAGAACCTCCCGAAGAAGGACAGCTCGGCCCCGCCCGAGCTACGAAAAAAGCTTCGCGATCTTCTTCGCTGGCCTGAGTATCAGGTGACGGCCCAGCAAGTGCGCACCGAGCAGAAGGACAATCTCCGCATTACTGCGACCAGGCTTTCCATGAGCCGCATCTGGACGGTCCCTGCGGTAGAGTTCGCTCCGGAAGGAGCCGAAGGAACGACGCTCGTACTCGCCGACCTTGGCAAAGCAACGCTCGCGGGAGAGGTTCAGCGACTTCTGGAGCAGAAGCGACGTGTGGTGGCGATGGATCCCTTCTATTTCGGAGAGGCGCGCATTGAGAGCCGGGATTATCTGTTCGCCCTTCTCGTCTCGGCCCTTGGCGAGCGGCCTCTTGGGATTCAGGCCTCGCAGGTGGCCGCCGCTTCCCGCTGGCTCAGTGCAAAGTATGGACCGGTCACCGTTGCAAGCTTCGGTCCCAGGACAAGCCTGATCGCACTCGCAGCCGCAGCAGTAGAGACGGAGGCGATTCGCGAAGTGAAGCTGACCCGGTCAATGTCGTCGCTGAAAGAAATCCTCAGAAGGAATCTTGGGGTGAACGACGCGCCGGAGCTGTTCTGCTTCGGTTTGCTCGAGTGGTTCGATATCCCTCAGCTCAAGGCGTTGGTGGCGCCGCGCCCCTGTGAAGGCTGCGGCGCCTGAGCCATCCGGCTAACGCTTGGGCACAGTCGGCGCGTATTCGATTTTCGTGTCTGTGAGCGCGATCTCCACGCGGCGGTTCTTCGCGCGGTCTGCTTCTGTTCTCCCTTTTGCAATCGGGCTCGATTTCCCGTGACCTCTGATGGAGATGATTTGAGGATCAATGCCTGCCTGGATGAGATACTGCCTGACGGCATCGGCCCGGCGCTCCGATAGCTGCTGGTTGTACTCGTCGGTGCCGACGTCATCGGTGTGACCGTGAACCGTCAGGCCGTAACCGTCTGAGGCCAACAGCACACCCGCGATCCGGCTGAGGAGTTCACGGCTTTCCGGTCCGAGGCGGGCGCTGTCGAATTCGAAACGAAGGGCTCTCTCCGGGAGGCTCATTACTAATCCCAGGGCTGTCTTTCGAGTCTCGACGAGACGGTTCAGCGCTTCCTGCATGCGGTTCAGTTCCTCCTGCCGCTCGCGGCGGAGTCTCTCTGTCTCAGCCTGCGCGGACTGCGCCAGTTCCTGCGCTTTCTGCGCGCGTGCCTCTGCCTCCGTTTTGGCTTCTTCGGCTCTGACACGGCCCTGTGCTGCTTCATCAGCTCGGGCCAATGCCTGTGAAGCCTGTTCCGCCGCCGCTCGCGAATCGCGAGCCGTCTCCTCCATGCGAACGCCAAGGGCCGCCATCTGCTGTTCGAGAGCATTGAGACGGTCCAGGATCCTCTTGCTTGCGGCAAACATCCCTGCCAGCAACGGGATTGCCGCCGCTGCCGCAATCCATGCGCCTGTAGTGATCCTGCGATGCGTCATAGTTTCATTGTCTCGAACCTGATCGTTCAACCACAAAGAGGGTAGAATTGACCATTTCGAACAGAAAGGAGGGCGTGCACAGAATGAAGCGGGCAGTACTCTTGACAGCGGTGCTGTCGTCGGGCCTTACGATGCTTGCCATGTGGTCGCTCGGCATGGCCGCCTTGCCATCGAAGGTGAAGCTGGAGAACGAGCGTGTGAAGGTCACGGAATTGGTGTATCAACCCGGCGTACCGCGCGAACGCCACATCCGGCAGACGGATCAGGTGATTGTGTTTCTCGACGATTGCCGCTACGAGCGGACCGACTCGCAAACCGGCCAGAAGACCATCCGTGAGCGGAAAGCGGGCGACGTGATCTGGCATTCTAAAGGCGAAGATGCGCCCGTGCTGGTCAACGTTGGCAATAAGCCCTATCGCACGTTGCTCATCGAGCTCAAGCAATGACGCGGTCAGGAACGCCGCTTTTGAACGTAGCGGGCGATCGTTAAGACGGTGTCAATCCAGACGCCGTTTGCAGGATCCTTCGCATAAGCGCACAGCTTCTCCAGAGCTTCCGAATCGGTGGTCTGGTATGCCCGCTTGCCAACGTCGTGCCCGACGAAGATGACCCAGCGGCCTTCATTGCGGGCTTTGGTAATAATCTGGAGCATCTGCTCGAAGCTCATATCGTCGAAGGCGGTCCCCATGAGCTTGGCAAAGTCGCAGCGAACGGGGTCATTGGGCGACTCGTCCAGATAGCCGCGTCCGGTCAGGAACCGTTTGGCCACAAGCGGGACATAGCTGCGGGTTTGCTTGCCTCGGCCGACAAACGTCTGCCCGCAAGGATAGGCAAAGCTCTCCGGTTTTACGCCCAGCATCTTGAGAATTTCCTCGTTGGCTGTGTCGAGGTCGGATGCCATCCGTGCTTCCGTGTAATCCTCAAGCGCGTTATTGACAGAGAACCCGTAGTTGGCGGTACAGGGATGCGAGAGGGAATGGTTTGCCATCTCGTGTCCATCGGCAGCGGCCTTTTTCCAGCCCTCCAGCCGCGTGGCAGCGCGTCTGGGCGAAAGGTAGAACGTCGCTTTCACTCCGTGTCGGTTTAATAGAGGAACACCTACGTCCAGCTGGCTCGGGCGCGCATCATCGAACGTGAGGCTCACGGCCACGCGTTTGCCTTCGGGCCACTGAAACTGCGGACTGCTCCGTCGCGTCTGCGGCTGTGCCCACATCGCCGCAGCCGTTCCCAAAAAGATCCGTCGGGTTACCAGATTGCCTGCCACTTGTTGTCCACCTTCGTGTGATTGTAACGATCTCTCTCGGTTCTTGCGAACTTTTTCCCGGATCGGACGTTACTACTTTTAGCAAAGACAGTATTAGAGACTATGGGCTGGCTCCTTTCCGACATCAAATTTGCCGTCCGCACTCTGCTGCGGAGTCCTTTGTTCACCGCTGTGGCGGTCTTCTCGCTTGCACTGGGAATTGGAGCAAATACCGCAATCTTCACGCTCCTCGACCAGCTCCTGCTGCGCCTGCTGCCCGTCCGTGACCCGGAGCAGCTCGTCATGATCTGGACCAGCGGGCCGCACATGGGGAGTAACCGGGGCGCGCGTGCCTCCTCCTATCCCATGTATCAGGACTTCCAAAAGCGGGCGGAGGCATTCTCTTATGTCTTTTGCCGCTACTCCACGGCGCTTTCCGTGCACTATCAGAACCAGACGGAGCGTGTCATGGCCGAGCTCGTCTCGGGGAACTATTTCCAGGCGCTGGGAGTGAAGCCAGCCCTCGGACGTCTCTTTACGCCCGAGGAGGATGACCGGATCTACAAGGGACATCCGGTTGTCGTCCTGAGTTACCCCTACTGGGTAACGCGTTTCGGCGCGGACCCGAACGTGCTCGGGAAGAAGATTCTGGTCAACAACTACCCGATGACCATTGTGGGCGTTTCGCCGCCGGGGTTTAACGGACTGGACCCGACGCACGCGCCACACATCCGCGTTCCGATCCAGATGAAGCCACTGATGACGCCCGGATGGGATCACCTCGGAGAGCGGCGGAGCCAGTGGATTCAGATTTTTGCGCGAATGAAGCCGGGCTATACGGTGGAATCTGCCCGGGCTTCGCTGCAGCCGCTGCTTTATCAGATCTTGCAGAATGAGCTCGCGGAACCGGGACTGAAGGATATCTCGCAGTACTACCGGGATCGCTTTCTGCAAAGACAAGTTCGAGTGGAACAGGCGGCGAACGGATACTCACAGACGCGGCAATCCTATGGCACCGCGCTCGTAGTGCTGATGTGCATGGTCGCGCTGGTGCTCCTGATTGCCTGCTTCAATGTGGCGAACCTGCTCATTGCGCGCGCCGTCGTCCGGCAAAAGGAAATAGCGGTCCGGCTGGCGCTAGGCGCCTCCCGGTGGCAGTTGCTGCGGCAGCTGCTGACCGAAAGCGTGATCCTTTCCCTTACCGGCGGAGTGGTTGGAATCTTCCTGTCGGTGTGGACGATCCGTGGATTGCTGCGCTCCCTGCCGAGCGAGCAGAGTACGCTTATGCTCCGTGCGGAGCCCGATCTGCGAATTCTGGGCTTCAACCTCGCGCTCGCATGCCTCACAGGGCTGATCTTCGGACTCGCTCCTGCGCTGCAGTCCACGCGCTTCGACCTTTGGAACACGCTGAAGGATGTCGTGGGAGCCGTGACGGGCAGTGGCGGCTCGATCCGCATCCGCAAGATTCTGGTGACGGCGCAGGTTGCGCTCTCGTTCGTGCTGCTCGCTGCCGCGGGCCTGTTTGTCAAGAGCCTCGCCAATTTGAAAGGCACCGCCACCGGTTTCCAGCAGCTCGAGAATCTGGTGACATTTCAGGTGGATCCCGCGCTCAACGGATACGATGTCCAGCGCATCAAAGCCTTTTATAAACAGTTGCTGGAAGAGATCCGGTCGATGCCGGGCGTGCAGTCCGCCGCACTGGCAACGGTTCCGGTGCTGCACGGTTCGGAATGGGATTCCAGCATGTCCGTGGAGGGATACCGTCACCAGGACGGCGAGGATATGCAGGCCTTCATGAACGCCGTTTCGCCTGGTTACTGGAAGACCATGGGGGTGCCGTTGCTTGAGGGACGGGACTTCGATCATCGCGATGAAGGCAATGAGATTACGGTCGCGATCGTCAATCGAAAATTCGCTACTCACTTCTTCGGACAGCGAAGCGCCGTTGGGCGTCGGCTTGGCTTCGGAACCCGCCCCGGCACGAAACTGACGATCGAGATTATCGGGGTAGTCGAAGACTCTCTCTACGAAGGTCCGCGCGAGGGAGTGAGACGTCAGGTGTTCGTCCCGAACTTCCAAAGCAACTTTCCGGCCAGCGCGACCTTCTATGCCAGAACCAACCTCCCCTCAGAGACGATGTTCGGCGCTCTGCGAGCGCAGATCGCGAAAATCGATCCTGCGATGCCCGTCTACGAAATGAAGACGCTGGAGAACCAGCTCGATGAGACCTTGAGAACGGAAAGATTCATCGCTGCTTTGTCTGCGGCCTTCGGAGGGCTGGCAACCCTGCTCGCCGCCATGGGGCTTTATGGCGTCATGGCTTTCGTTGTGGCGAGCCGCACGAAGGAAATCGGGGTGCGTATGGCGCTTGGCGCGCAGCAAAGCTCCGTCGTGTGGCTTGTGATGCGCGAGGTTCTGCTCTTGCTGGCAGGCGGCCTGGTGATCGGGATACCCGCTGCCTACCTGGTGAGCCGGTACGTATCATCGCAGCTCTTCAACGTCCAGCCGGCGGATCCGCTGAGCGCCTCGGCCGCTGTTGCGATCCTGACGCTCGTTGCCCTTGGCGCCGGGTTCCTCCCTGCGAAGCGAGCTAGCGGCATTGATCCGATGCAAGCGTTGCGCTACGAGTGACGCGGGAGGACGGCTGTTCGCCACAGCCGTCCAGACCAGCAAAAGCAGAAAGAGCCGGGAGCAGGGAATCGCTACTCCCCGGAGGAATCCGGATCGGCGGCGCCGTTATCGATCAGCCGGATGACGGACGGACCCTGCGGTCCGAGCAAGCCCGCCCGAGCATACACAAAGAGCTTCTCGCGGCTGTCGCTGATGTCGAGATTTCGCATGTTGAGCTGCCCAATGCGGTCCTGAGGAGTGAAGGCGCCCTCGTATTTCTCCATGGTCAAGCGCTCGGGCTTGTACGTGAGGTTCGGGCTCCTGGTGTCGAGGATGCTGTAGTCGTTCCCGCGGCGGAGTTCGAGCGTTACTTCTCCGGTGATCGGCTTCGCCACCCAGCGCTGGAGCATTTCCCGGATCATCATCGACTGCGGATCGAACCAGCGTCCCTCGTAGAGGAGGCGGCCCAGCCGCCGGCCCATGTCGCGGTACTGCTCGATCGTCCCTTCGTTATGGATACCTGTGACGAGGCGTTCGTAGCAGATGAAGAACAGGGCCATGCCCGGAGCCTCATA
>CALGAR010000046.1 GCA_937959285.1 uncultured Bryobacterales bacterium | reverse complement strand
CTGCTGCAAACATCCATAACGCCACGACCCCCCCACAACTTACCTCACCCCCTAGGCAGAAAGGTCGAAAGCCGTCGCCTGGCCTCGCAGCGCGATTAAAAGCCCTCGGCTTCGGCACGCGCAAGCAGTCCCCTCCTCCATCACGCCAAATCGAGCCGGGACGCCTACCCGAAGAGCAGCTACGAAAGCTCGACGAGCATCTCTTCGCGAAGCCGACAGCTCCGGTCATCGAGAAGCGCGGACGCCCCTGGAAGGGCACCAAGGCAGCCATCGCCCGCATCCCGTCCTTCTCGAGCCTCAAGTCCGACAAGTCCCAGGGAGGCAAGTCCGAGTCAGAAGTCGAGCCATCCCAAACACAAACATCGACGGCCGCCCCGGAGCGATGATTTCGAGCGAAAGCGGCGGCTTCGGTTCCGGAAGGCGTTCCCAGGCAAGACCGATGCGCCGCGCCAGTTCTTCGGATGCCATCTTCATGGAAACACCTGTGACAAGCCGCGATGCCTTGATGTTGGCCGCTGTTTGAACCATGGCGTCAAATGGATCCACACCCGGGACGACCAGAAGCTCTACCGTCTTCCCTTCCCTCTCTGCGATCTCAACAACCTTCGTGAACAGCTCCTGTTCGTAGTCGCTAAAAATCTGCTGGTCGTTGAGATCGTATTCTCCCGCGCCCGCAGAAACGGGGCGCACGGTCATCACCACAATGTCATGGCGCCGTACGTTCGTCTTTCGGACAACTTGCCTCAGATGATCCATTTGCCCGGTCCCTCTCACGGCAACGAGAACGCATCCCGGGCGGGCGTGCACCGCTGCTGTGCTGACCTGCGGCTGGTAGTCGAGCCTGAACTCCTCCAGCGCGTGCGCCTTTTCGTGCTTCTTTGCATTCACCCTCTCCGAGATCTTGAACAGCGCAAAGAACAGCACTGTGAACGATACTCCGTAGACCGTGGCGACTTGCTTGGTGAACAGATTCGCGAGCGCAGTAAATAGGAGCATCAGCGTCGTAAGCCCGAGGCCGATGGGAAGCTCCACTGAGCCAATGCGCAGATTGATTGGCGTCTTGTACTCCTGATCACTCCGCTGGAACCGCAACGCCAGCACGCCCAGGGCCTTCATGAAGAAGCTCCAGACGACACCGAAGGCGTAGGCTTCCGCAAGGAGATAGACATCGCCTCGACTCAGCAGGATGGTCGCCACCTGCAGGAAGACTACCGAATTGATGATCCTGTGCGTCGTACCGAACTTCGGATGGAGCCTGCGGAAGTAATCGAGCAGCACTCCGTCCTCAGCAACCCGGTTGAGAACGCCGTTCGCTCCAATGATAGCCGTGTTGACCGCTCCTGAAAGAATCAGCGTGCCAACGATGACGACGAAGATGTGAAACGCCAGGCGCAGGAGCGGCGGTCCGGCGAGGTTCATGGCGAGGCCGCCGATCAGGTTGTCGTAATACCGCGGCCGCACGTCGTCCGGGATGATCATCACGGCGAACAGCGTAATGAGGCCCGTGCTCACCAATGCGTAGAAGCACACAATGTTTGCCGTGATCTTGAGATTTTTCAGCTTTGGATAGGCGATTTCCCGGTACACCTGAGCCAGAGTCTCAAATCCGCTCATGGCCAGCAGAGAGTGGCCGAAGGCGATGATCAGCGCGACGGCGCCAATGTCAGGCCAGAACTTGCCATGCAACCAGCCGAGACTGTGTTCACTAAATTGAAGGTTGCCGGGCGTTGGAGCCGGAGGCAATTCCCCGCCTTGCAAAAGGATCGTCAGCGGGCACCATATCAGCAGCATCCCCACCATCACGGTGGTGATCTGCATGATCCTCAAAGCCCGGGTGCTGGATTCATGGATCCCTCGAATGTTCGTGCGCCAGAAGTAGCCCGTCACACAGACGCCGAAAACCATCCCGAACAGATTGGGGTCGACTCGAAGGTCCTGATGCATCACCTCCGCAATCTCATTCAGAAGGCGGCCGAGATACTGGCCGGCGCTGACGGAGCTGATCGGGCCGGTGAGCAGATAATCGACCACCAACGCCGAGACGGAGAGCTTGGCGATGGAAGGCCCGAGGCTGTCACGCACGACAACGTAAACGCCGCCGCGCACGAACATACTGCAGCTCTCCATGTATACGCTGCGAACGGCAAAGGAAAACAGCATCACCGCGATGACGAACCAGGGCGCAGACTTTCCGATTGCCTGTTCAGTAACCCCGCCGACGTAAAACATCGTTGATGCCAGATCGCTTAGGACGATCGCGGCGCCGCGCCAGAAGGAGATGAAGGACAGAGCTACAGTTGTTGCGATTACAACCTTGGCCGACTGCCTGAGCGGTTCAGACGGAGGCGGGGTGGATGACATGCCAGAATTTGAAATCCTAACTCCTCATTCTACGATCAACACAAGAGCGTCATGAGCTTGAGTGGGGAACTTGCATCACAGATCGTCCGAACGCTGCGAGCCAGCGGGCACCAGGCCTGGCTGGTGGGCGGCTGCGTCCGCGACCTATTGAGCGGGAGGAAGCCGGAAGACTACGACGTCGCCACCGACGCGGTTCCGGACCGTCTGATCCAGCTTTTTCCGGACGCTCGCCTTGTAGGAGCACACTTCGGCGTCGTGCTTGTCCAGAGGGGGGAGGCGCAAGTGGAGGTCGCCACCTTCCGCAGCGATTACGCCTACCTGGACGGCCGTCACCCTGCGGGCGTACGGTTCGAGACCGATCCCCGGCAGGATGTCTTACGCCGCGATTTCACGATCAACGCCCTGCTCATGGATCCTGACACTGGAGAAGTGATTGATTACGTGGGCGGACGCCGGGATCTGGAAAGCCGGATTGTGCGGGCAATCGGCGAGCCGGCCAAACGATTCGAGGAGGATCACCTCCGGATGCTGCGGGCGATCCGCTTTGCGGCGCGCCTCGGCTTCACGATCGAACCGCGCACAATGGAGGCCATTCAGGCTCTGCATCACAAAATCCGATCCGTGTCAGCGGAACGAGTCCGTGATGAACTGGTACGCATTCTCACGGAAGGGGGAGCGGAGCAAGGCTTCCGCCTCCTAGACGAATCGGGCCTACTGGCGGAGATTCTGCCGGAGGTCGCCGCAATGAAAGGAGTACCTCAGCCTCCGCAGTTCCACCCGGAGGGGGATGTCTGGACGCACACGCTCCTGCTTCTCAGGAATCTCGACCACCCAACGCCCACGCTTGCGCTTGGGGCGCTCCTGCACGACGTCGGCAAGCCCCCTACCTTCCGCGTCGCCGATCGTATCCGTTTCGATGGGCACGACGAGGTGGGCGCGAAACTGGCGGGCCAGATCATGACGCGGCTTCGCTTCTCCAGAGAGGAGATTCAACAGGTTGAGGCGCTGGTTCGAAATCACATGCGCTTCCAGCATGTTACGGATATGAAGGAAAGCACCTTAAAGCGCTTCATGCGCCAGGAGCGCTTTGAGGAGCATCTCGAACTGCACCGCCTCGATTGCCTCGCCAGTCGTGGACGACTGGACAACTACCAGTTTGTGAAGCAGAAACTCCACGAACTGCCGGAAGAGCAGTTGAAGCCGGAGCCACTCATCACCGGGCTGCACTTAATTCAGGAGGGTTACCAGCCCGGCCCAGTGTTTAAACAGATGCTTACGGCAGTGGAAGACGCGCAGCTCGAGGGCAGGATTCGCACCCGCGATGAAGCTCTGCAATTCATTCGCGAGCGATTTCCGCTGTCCGGCTCTAGTTCAAATCGGGCGGTACGCGAAAATCATCAGAACGGCAAGCGCCATGACGATCAAGATCGCTGAAACCGCCAAAAGCTCAACGAGAACGATCCATCGCTCCCGGCTCTCGGAAACGGGCTCTAAGTGACGCATTGGACGCGCCCCCCTATCCAGTCGTTTGGATAACTCTAGAACGGCCCCAAAGGCGTGTCAATGGTATGTTCGGAGACTGTCTTATACGCTATAGCTCCTTCCGTCAGCCCTGAGCGGTGGAAGACCTACGAACGTCTAATCCGGCACTTCCTCCAGTTGCCCCGCTTTCCATTGGGATCCCGACGCCACGCTTTCCGTGGATCGAATGGCTTAAGATAAAGTCACGGAAGCTTATGCCCGCACCGTCGACACCGCCGCCCCTTGAGCATTTGGGGACGCGTCCGTTTTCCTTCTATCCGCCCATTCTGAATATCGAGCACAACGAGTGGCAGTATCAGCGCTCGACCTGGTCTGAGATGCTCGTGTCAAATGTTCGGTCCGGGCTCGAGCTTTGGATTCCACGGCAGTTTCTGGGCGAGATTTCACGGGTAGACGAACCGGTGATGATCGTCGGCCTGAACCGCGAACTGGAGTACAAGGCCGGCCAGGTGTGGCCGTACGAACGGCGAGTTCTGCAGATGCCGAAAGCAATCACCGACACAGCCGATTCGTCAGCCAAGGAACCTGCCCCGGAATCACTGTCGCCACTGCAGAGCATTACAGGGCGCGGTTCAAGCCCGGAACCCCGGATCGGCCGGTTGATCCTGACGGCGGCCGCCGTGGGAGTCCTTGCGTGCTTCGTGGTGATTAGCGTCGTCCGCATCGCGCCTCTCCGGCCCAAGGTTGTGTTCACGGCCAAGGATCAATCGTTCCTGGAGCTGAACCGCGAATCGGACTATTTCGATATCGTCAAGGCGCTGGGCAATCCCACAGAGGACCGCTGGAGGAGCGGATCGGGAGAACTTGAGTTCCGCGTGCTCACCTACCCCGATCGAGGTTACTCCGTCATCCTCATGGGACCGGACAAGGACTCCATGCGCTACATTGGCTGCGTCGACCAAAACTGGCGGGTGGTTCACTCGGTCGACTCGCCGCGCGGCGGGAGCACCCTCCCGCTCCTGAGGAGCATCAAGCCTTTCTAGGAACTTGTTGAAAAACTCTCGTTGATCTCTTTTCGGGCAGAACAAGTCGGGTGGCGGGCGGACAAGTCTCGGTATCCGTTGAGACAGCAAAAAGCCGCATTCGGGTCACGCGCTAGGGAAGGAGATCTCTTCAATCCGCCGGACTCGACGCCCTTTCCTGTTACCTCTCAATCTGCCGAGACTACTTCTCGATCCGCGAGAGGGCGACCTTCGCAGCATTAGCTATTTCGGCCTTCAACGAACCTGGCGTAGCATTCTGCTCAGCCAGTTTGCGAATCTCCGGCACGGCGGAACTCGCTGCCGGACCAAGCTTCCTCAAGCAGTCCAAAGCAGCAAAGACGACCCTGCTATCCACGTGCGTCAGTTTGCCGGTCACGCCTTCGATCAAAGATGGGGCCACGGACCGGGCCTCACCAATTCCGTAGATGATCGCCACC
The DNA here is from genome assembly GCA_937959285.1 of uncultured Bryobacterales bacterium. Classification (GTDB taxonomy): domain Bacteria; phylum Acidobacteriota; class Terriglobia; order Bryobacterales; family Bryobacteraceae; genus JADGHK01. The sequence continues at coordinate 116,907 of CALGAR010000046.1, read as the reverse complement.
AGCCGTTCTGGCACTTTCTCCGTCGCGAGTGCGGCGGTGACCCTCTCAGCCGCCTTTGGCGTGGTGGGTGACAGCCGCCCAAGAGCTACTGCGGCGCTACCGGCTGCTTGAATCTCTGTCGAGCTAAGCGACGCCGCCAATGCGTCTATGGCCTCAACTGTAGGTAGCGGCCTGATGTTTGCCAAAATGAGGTGCGCATTCATCCTCACATTGCGACTCGGGTCCTTCGTCCAACATCTCCCAGCACACTAAGTAACCTACACTACTAATAGGTATTTCGTTACAATCAGGCGGTATCTCGCGATTGCCATCCCCAGATGGTTGTACCAGCAACAACCGATCTCCATGTTGAGCATATATTACGAGTGCTATAAGTCAAGATCCTAACTTACGCTTGTCGTCACACGTTTAGGACGCCGATACAGCATCAGTGATCTTTCACAAACCTGCTCTATATAAGGAACGCAAGCGGAGCGAGGGTCTGTGCTAACAGAGCGGTAGTAGAGCCAAGGCATGTAGCAGCTCGCCGCAGGAACACGAAGCCGTAACTCTTCATTCGTAGCGCGCCTTTCGCGCGGAACTTCCGACGTCGCTTTCACTGACGGAGTCTGCCGACGCGTTTCTCCTAAGATTGGCTTTCCTAAACACGGCGCTGTGATCTTCATTTACGGCTGCCTTTTGGCATGTGGACGCGGTTGCGGCAGAACGGATGAGGACTTCTGCGTCGACCAAGACTGGCGGGGGCATTCCGCCGATTCGACGCGCGGCGGCGGCACCCTTCCTCTCCTGAGGAGCATTAAGCCCTTCTAGAATCCCGGCGCACCCTCGCCGCGTTTTACAATTTCGAGGATGGGAAAAATTCTGGGGCATCTGGTATGGGGCCTTGTCGCCCTAGCGGGCGCTGGATGTCTGGCCGCGATCGCCTTTGAGCGGGGTGAACCGATCAACAGCCTTTGGCTCGTAACGGCTGCAGTCTGCACGTACCTGATCGGTTTCCGCTTCTACGCCAAGTTCATCTCGGCAAAGGTGATGATGCTGAACGACAAGCGGGCGACTCCCGCCGAGCGCTTGCGCAACGGCCATGACTTTGAGCCTACGAACAAGTGGATCCTCTTCGGACATCACTTCGCGGCCATCGCCGGACCCGGTCCGCTGGTCGGCCCCACGCTGGCCGCCCAGTTCGGATATCTGCCGGGCACTCTTTGGATTGTGATCGGAGCCGTACTTGGCGGCGCTGTCCAGGACTTCGTGATCCTTTTCTGCTCCATGCGAAGGGACGGAAAGTCGCTTGGGCAAATGGCGCGGGAGGAAATCGGCAAGGTCGGGGGCTTCACCGCGCTGCTCACGGTGCTGCTGATCATGATCATCCTTCTGGCCGTAGTTGCGCTGGTCGTTGTGAACGCGTTGAAGGGCAGCCCCTGGGGTACGTTCACGATTGCGGCAACCATGCCGATCGCCATCTTCATGGGCCTGTATCTCCGCTACTGGCGCCCCGGAAAAGTCCTGGAATGCTCTGTCATTGGATTCCTGCTGGTTGTAGCGAGCATTTTTGCGGGTGAATGGGTAGCCGCGTCCCCATCCTTGGGCCCGGTTTTCACCATGGGCGGAATCGCCCTTGCGGTCGCCATCATCATCTACGGCTTCTTCGCCAGCGCCTTGCCTGTCTGGCTTCTGCTGGCCCCGCGGGACTATCTCAGCACGTTCGTAAAGCTCGGCGTCGTCCTGATGCTGGGTGTCGGAATCCTTTTCGTCCGGCCCGAATTGCAGCTGCCCGCCCTCACCCGCTTTGTCGACGGCAACGGTCCGATTTTCGCCGGTAAAATCTTCCCATTCTGCTTCATCACCATCGCCTGCGGAGCCATCTCCGGATTCCACGCGCTGATTTCTTCCGGTACGACGCCGAAGATGATCGCTCGTGAGTGGCATGCCTGGCCGATCGGATACGGGTCGATGTTGCTTGAAAGCTTCGTCGCCATCATGGCGATGATTGCTGCATGTGCGCTGCAGCCCGGCGTCTTTTTCGCGGTGAACTCACCAGCAGGTATCGTAGGAGCGACGCCCGAAGCAGCGGCCGCCACCATTACCGGATGGGGTTACCCGGTGACGGCAGAAGCCATGAGCGAGCTGGCGCACCACGTAGGAGAGAGCACTCTTTGGGCCCGCACCGGAGGCGCTCCCTCGCTGGCTCTCGGCATGGCGCAGATCTTCACTCAGATTGGCGGCAGCGAAGCGGTCCTTCGGTTCTGGTATCACTTCGCGATCATGTTTGAGGCGCTGTTTATCCTCACCATTATCGATGCCGGCACGCGTGTAGGGCGCTTCATGCTGCAGGATTTGCTCGGCCATTTCTACGCCCCGCTCGGACGTGTCAGCTGGATGCCTGGCGTGATCCTATCGAGCGCGGCGATTGTTCTTGCATGGGGCTACTTCCTTGTTCAGGGTGTGAGAGACCCCCTTGGCGGCATCAACTCCCTGTGGCCTCTGTTCGGAATCGCCAATCAGCTTCTGGCGGCAATCGCGCTCTGCGTCGCCACGACCATTCTTGTCAAGATGCACGGCGCGCGCTACATGTGGGTGACCTGCATTCCGCTGGTGTGGCTGACCATCGTCACTTATACCGCTGCGTGGCAGAAGATCTTCTCGGAAGAGCCTCGCCTTGGATTCCTTGCGCAGGCAAACCAGCTCCAGGCTGCGCTCGACGCGGGCAAGGTAGCGGCAGCAAAGATAGCGGAGACGAACACGCTCATCTTCAACGCACGGCTCGACGCAGCCATCTGTGTCCTCTTCCTGATTCTCGTGACGACGATTCTCATTGATTCTGTCCGTCTCTGGATCCGGATTCTTACGGGAGCTGAGGCGGCTGAAGTCCGGGAGGCGCCGTTTGTGCTGAGCCAGTTGAGGCCAGAGGAGTATTAGGATGAAACACCTGCGCGCTTTCCTGCGAATCGTGATCGGCATCTTGAAGGAGCTGTCGGACGAAAACGCTTACGCCCGTCACCTGAAAGCGCACGGCGCGGTGCACTCCGCGGCGGAGTGGCGTAAGTTCTGCGAGCACCGGCTCAAGGCAAAATATCAGCGCGCGAAGTGCTGCTGAAGCGCCTCGCGAAGACCCGCCTTAAGCGCCCGGCAAGGAAGTGCTAGACTCCCGTGTGTGCGAACGATCATTGAACCGTTCCGCATCAAGAGCGTAGAGCCCCTCCGCAGGACGACGCCCGAAGACCGGGAGCGCTACCTCGTAGAGGCCGGCTACAACCTCTTTCTGCTTCACTCCGACGACATCCTGATCGATCTGCTCACCGACTCCGGCACGAGCGCCATGTCGACTGCCCAATGGAGCGCCATGATGCGGGGCGATGAAGCCTACGCAGGCAGCGAGAGCTACTACCGCTTCAAGGCGGCCGTCCAGGATCTGACTGGTTTTCGTCATGTCATCCCGACCCATCAGGGACGCGCCGCAGAACGCATTCTCTTCTCGGTGATGTGCCGTAAGGGGCACATCGTACCGAACAACACACACTTCGACACAACACGCGCAAACATCGAATTCAGCGGCGCAGAGGCCGTGGACCTGCCTCTGCCGGAAGCAGCCGACACACAGAGAGTCCTGCCCTTCAAAGGCAACATGGACATCGCAGCTCTGGAACGGCTGATTCAGGAAGTCGGACCGGCACGGATTCCGCTGGTCATGATGACGGTGACCAATAACTCGGGAGGCGGGCAGCCGGTATCGATGGAGAATCTGGAAGCGGCTCGTGCTGTCACTGCCCGGTACAACATCCCGTTCTACCTCGACGCCTGCCGCTTTGCCGAAAACGCCTTCTTCATTCAGCAGCGGGAGCCCGTATATGCGCAATGGACGATCCGTGCCATTGCTCGCAAGATGTTTTCTCTCGCGGACGGGTGCACCTTCTCAGCCAAGAAGGACGCGTTTGCAAACATCGGCGGCTTTCTCTGTACGAACGATGACCGCTTAGCTGAGCAGGAGAAGAATTTGCTGATCCTCACCGAAGGGTTTCCGACGTATGGCGGACTTGCAGGACGGGATCTCGAAGCGATAGCGGTCGGTCTCGAAGAGGTACTGCACCGGGACTATCTCGAATACCGCATTGCCTCCACGGCGTATCTGGGGCGCCACATTGCGGATCACGGTGTTCCGATTGTCGAACCGCCTGGAGGCCACGCAATCTATATCGATGCGGGCCGGATGCTGCCGCACATCCCCAAAGAGCAATTCCCGGCGCAAGCCCTGGCCGTCGAGCTCTATCGGCATGCGGGAATCCGCTCAGTAGAGATCGGCTCCGTGATGTTCGGTGAAAGCGCCCGCCACGAATTATTGCGTCTGGCGATCCCGAGGCGCGTGTATACGCAGAGCCATATCGACTATGTTGTCGAAGCCATTCTCGAAGTGAATGAGCAGCGGCACTCGCTGCGGGGGTTCGAAATTGTGCAGGAGCCTCCGTTCCTACGCCATTTCAGCGCCCGATTCCGTCCCCTTCAGTAAGCAACGCGGCACAGGCGCTGCCGGGGTCAGACGAACCAAAAAGCTATAATTAGGCTTTCATGCAGATTGACTGGTTCCCGCTATGGCTGAGCCTGCGGGTTGCGGCAATATCCACCCTCATTTCCCTCGTCTTCGGCCTTTGGTTGGCCTGGCTTCTGACACAGAGGGACTTCCGAGGGCGGAACGTACTCGATGCCGGTGTCACTCTGCCGTTTGTTCTCCCGCCAACGGTCCTGGGCTATTATCTGCTCGTTCTGCTTGGACGGAATAGCCCGATCGGGCAGATGTATGAGTGGCTGTTCGGCCAGCCGCTCGTCTTCACGTGGCAAGCTGCTGTTGTCGCCGCGATCGTGCACTCTGCCCCGCTGCTCGTCCTCTCCGCCCGGGCAGCCTTTGAAAGCATCGACCATACGTACGAACGGGCAGCGAGGACGCTCGGCGCCTCCGAGTGGCGCGTGTTTCGCTCCGTGACGCTGCCGCTCGCGTGGCGTCCCATTCTGGCTGCGACTGCGGTTGCGTTTGCCCGTTCGCTCGGTGACTTCGGAGTGACGATCATGATCGCGGGCAACATCCCTGGCCGGACGCAGACCGTGGCTGTCGCGATTTATGACGCCGTCGAAGCGGGCAATGGCGCACTCGCCCGCACGCTCGTTGTCATCGTTTCCGCTGTTGCATTGTTGATTCTTTCTCTCGCGAATCGAACCGCCGGCGTTTACCCGAAGTCGAGGCAAGCAGCCGGATGATCTCCGTCCGAATCCGCAAGCGCTATCCGCCTGCTCGCGAATCGGCGGGATTCGTGCTGGACGTCGAATTTCAGTCGACCGCCGGGATTACTGTCCTGTTTGGCCCTAGCGGATCCGGCAAGACTCTCACCCTTGATTCGATTGCCGGCTTCGTGCGGCCCGACGAAGGACGAATCCTTCTCGAGGATTCGATCCTCTTTGATGGAGCGGCGAAGATCCATTTGCCGCCGCAAGCTCGCCGGTGCGGCTACGTGTTCCAAAACTACGCCCTGTTCCCGCATATGACCATACGGGAGAACCTCGCCTTCGCTGCTGATCGGATTCCCAGGCTCGAACGCCACCGGCGAGTGAATGAGATGCTCGAACGGTTCCGGCTCACCGAGTTCGCGGGCCGGCGCCCGCACGAGGTGTCGGGCGGCCAGAAGCAGCGCTGCTCCATCGCCAGGGCGCTGATCGTCGAGCCTCGCGTACTCCTGCTCGACGAGCCAGCCACAGGCCTCGACGCTCCGCTACGGCAGGAATTGTATTCGATCCTCCGGCAAGTCCGGCAGGAGTTCAAAATTCCAATCCTCATGGTCACCCATGACCTGGACGAATGCTTCGCGCTCGGCGACGAAATGCTAATCCTACGGATGGGCAAGATTGTTCAATCCGGATCGCCCGCGCGAGTGGTCGAACAGCCCGTCAATGCGGATGTGGCGAAGTTGCTCGGAATTTACAATCTGCTCCCTATCGAGATCCGGGCGCTCGATCCCGGACGAAACAGCAGCCGCTACCGCTACGGCGATTATGAACTCGCCGGGCCGTATTTTCCGGGGCGCTTGCTCGGCGATCGTGTTCTCCTCTGTGTTCGCCCGGATCAACTCCACGCCGTTGCTCCTGAAGACGTGCGTCCGATGAATGCGATCCCCGCCCGGTTGGTGCGAGTTGAGGAGCGGCATTCCAGCGTCCGGCTGGAGTTTTCCGGCAACATCACCGTCGATATGCCGCGCGAGGAATTTGAACGCCAGAAGCACACGAAGGAGTGGATGATTCAGTTCCCCATCAGCGGCGTCCGCGTCTTCTAGAGGCACTAGAATGGGGAGATGAAGCCGTTCGACGAGTACGTCGCGATGGCCGAGCAGGCGCACGGCCACATCTGCGCCGGCCAGATTCTCGGCATCCGGATGGCCCTCTACGGATTGCGCCTTCTGGGGCTGGACGATCCCACAGGCAAACATCGCAAGAGGCTCGTTACCTTTGTCGAAATCGACCGCTGCGCAACCGACGCAATCGGAGTCGTTACTGGCTGCCGCCTGGGAAAACGGGCCCTGAAGTTTCGTGACTTCGGAAAGATGGCCGCGACATTCTGCGATCTCGATACAAACCGTGCCGTACGCATCATAGCACTCGAAACGTCCAAGGACCTGGCGCGAGCTCTTTATCCCGATATCGCAGACAAGAACCGGCAGCAGATGCAAGCCTACCGCGAATTGCCCGACGAAGACCTTTTCCGCGCATGCTGGGTTCGCGTGCGACTCGGCCCCGAGGACCTGCCGGGCTATAAGGCACAGCGGACCGTCTGCGCTGTGTGCGGAGAAGGAATCAACTTCAAGCGTGAAGTGGTTATGGACGGGCAAATTCTCTGCCGGTCTTGCGCGGGAGAGCGTTACTACGAACCGATCGAAGCATGAGGCGCGGGCTGCGATACTACATCACAGATCGAAAGCTCGCCGGTGGCATCGAACCGCTCCTACGTTCGATTTCGAAAGCGATGGAGTCCGGCGTCGAGATGATTCAGATCCGCGAGAAAGATCTTTCTGCCCGTTCCCTTCTCTCGCTCCTCCGCGAATCGCTTGCGCTTCCGAATCCTCACAACACAAAGATCCTGGTCAACAGCCGCATTGACTTAGCACTGGCTGCGGGCGCGGACGGCGTTCATCTTCCGGCAGGGGCTCCTGCTCCCTGGCAGTTTCGGTCCATCGTACCAGCCGGCTTCGTGATTGGCGTGTCCTGTCACAACATCGAAGAGCTGAAACGGGCAGAGATCGAAGGCGCGGACTTTGCTGTCTACGGACCGGTCTTCCCGCCGCTATCCAAGTCTGCGAGTGCTCCTCCCGTAGGCTTGGAGGGTCTGAGACAGGCTGTACAAGCAGTGCGCTTGCCCGTGCTGGCATTGGGCGGGATTGTTGCTGAGAATGCAGCTGATTGCCTCGAAGCCGGAGCCGCAGGGATCGCAGGCATCACGCTCTTCCAGAGCCTCCAGACATGGTCCTTGCCATCCTGACGGCAGTGATTGCCTTCCTGGCTGGGGCCGTGGCATCGATCTCCGGCTTCGGAATCGGCAGCATTCTGACGCCCCTTCTCGCACTCCATATGGACACGCGCGTGGCCGTGGCAGTCGTCTCAATTCCCCACTTCCTCGGAACGGGCCTGCGGTTCTGGCGCCTTCGCAAAAGCCTCAACCGGCAAGTATTCCTTAGCTTCGGCATTACAAGCGCCGCGGGCGGTCTGACCGGAGCCGCACTTCATTCGACAGTAGGAAGTCCCGCGCTCACCGGAATCTTTGCCGCTCTACTGCTCTTTGCCGGATTCATGGGTCTGACGGAGCAGTCAGAAAGGCTGAGATTTCCGGGAAGAGTTGGGTTAGTTGCAGGATTCTTCTCGGGCTTGCTCGGTGGTATGGTTGGCAACCAGGGCGGAATCCGCTCCGCCGCACTGTTCGGTTTTCCGCTGGACCGGCACCAGTTTGTCGCCACAGCAACTGCAGTAGCCTTGATCGTCGATCTCGCCCGAATTCCGGTCTACTTAGCAAGCAGCTGGAATGAGCTACTCAACTACATGCTGCCAATCGGAATCGCATCAGCGGGAGTCCTCGCGGGAACACTAGCCGGCGAGGGTGTGCTGCGGAGAACTCCGGAGAACCTTTACCGTCGCTCAGTTGCTGTGCTGCTGATTGTTCTCGGCGTGGTGATGGCTTACCGCGCTTCATAATCTGCACTGAGACCTTGCCTGGCGAGCGCCAGAGCCCCGAGCACACCGCAGGCAGCTTGTTCAGGCGGCACGATTTCGGGCGGAGTCAGGTATCCGTTGAGCAGTGCTTCTACCCTCTTTCGAATCAATGGAAAGAGGTGCCGCTGCTCCATCACTCCTCCGCCGAGAATGATCTTCTGCGGTGAGAGCGTGCAGATGAAGGCGACTAACGCAGTCCCAAGATAGGAGGCTTCGAGTTCCCACGCCGGATGGTTTGGTGGAAGCGCATCGGCCGGACACTTCCAGCGCGCTTCGATCGCGGGCCCCGAGGCCAACCCTTCCAGGCAGTTTCCATGCCAGGGGCAGACACCACGGAAGTCAGAATGATCACGCGGATCAAGGGGCAGCAGGACATGGCCCATTTCGGGGTGCTGACGCCCGTGCAGGAGCCTGCCTCCCGCCATTCCGCCGCCGCCGATACCAGTACCTACGGTCAGATAGAGGAACGTATCCAATCCCTGAGCAGCCCCGTACTGATGCTCCCCCAAAGCCGCAGCATTCACATCCGTATCGATGAAAACCGGCACCCCCAGGCGCTCTTCGAGCGCCTGCCGCAAGGGAAAGTGCTGCCAGGCAAGCTTCGGAGTCGTGGTAATTGTTCCTGTCAGGAGATCGACCGGACCAAACGAACCGACTCCCACTGCTGCGAGCGGTCCTTGCTGGCGCAGCCAGCCTGCAACCGCGTCGATCGTAGCTTTCGGATCCTCATTGGAGGTAGGAAAACGCACGGGCGGCGTGAGGTCCTCCGGGCCAGTTCCGGCGGCGCAGACAAACTTCGTACCTCCCGCTTCAATCGCACCGTAACGCTTCATTTCACTCTCCGGCCCACGCGCCTGAGCACGTCCCGAATGCCGCCGAAGATGATCTCCTCCACATCTTCCGCGAAGGGCCCCGGCATCCCGTAATAGATCATGCTCGTATCGGCCTCATATCCGCCTTCGAGGAGGACCCGGCGCGACGGGATATAGCACATGACGTCATTCGAGTAGCCCGCTACGATAACGCTTTCCGATCCGCCCAGTTCCTTCTTGACTCGCAGCGCGTAGTCAACAACCACCTCGCCGCCGAGCGCAACCAGAGTAAGATCGCTGCCGAAACGGATGCTCTGGACCGGGTACGGAATGCGATGGAGCGGACGGCGCTCATCATAGCGCGCCAGCATCTGTTTTGCTCGAAGAACCCGAAACGGATCCGAACCCTTCAGTTCCTTCTCAAAGTCTTCCCGGGTGTGGGGTGCAAAGCGGGGCTCCACGATGCGGAATGCAGAGCGAAGCGGTGTTCCGACAGGTTTCATCTGCGAAGCGAGCACGCGTTCCACCGCATCGGCCAGCTCCTTTCCATGCTGCTCGACGTGCTCCTGCTTCGTACGCGGGTACGGATTCTGGTCACCGCCGCAAAGCGCAAGGAACAGGGCGGCAGCTCCGGGATGAGACCTCTCGAGGAGTAGTTGCGCCTGACCTGCATAATCGCCGCTAATCTGGTAGTTGTTGCCGGTCAACGTCGTATTGTGGCAAGCGTATCCGAAAAGGACGGCGAGCAGTTTGCCGTTTGCCGAAGTTACCCGCAGCACAGGAACATCATGATCCACAGGACCGGACTGATTGACTCCGATCCTGACGCCACCTTCCGCCTTCTCGCGCCGATTCATTGCAAAACTCGCGGAGCCATGCCCGATGCTCAAGTTGGCCGGCTCCATATTCCGGAGCGCGGCAGACGCTGCCTCGACCATATGCTCGATGAGCTGCCGGGAGTACTCCTTGACACGCTGTTCCGCCTCCGGCCCGGCGTTTAGAAGAAGATTCAGGTTCGGCCAGACCATCGGCCCGGCATGGGTGTGAGAGGCGTTGATCAGGATCTGCGAGCGCTCGAGATGGAACTCCTTCTGCAGACGGGCGGCCACGACGTCGGAGATTTCGCGGGGAATTCCGATCAGGTCGCAGGTGAGGATAACGACGCGCCGGTTCGCGTTTTCCTCGATCGCAAGAGCTTTGGTCCACAGGTGAAGGGTGACGCCTTCCGAAGGACGGTTCCGCCCGGCGTAACCGGACAGCGCAATCGGCTCGCGAGGCGTGATATCAACGCGTCCAACACCGGCCCGGTAGGCGGCGGCAAGCTGGATCGGCGCCAGAATCAGAAACAGAAGGCAATATCGCAACATTCCCTTTCACCCCTTCGTTGTACGATCGTAACGCGGTTATCGATTACAGCTGACGGTTCTGAACGTTCTCGAGCTGGTTCGGTATAGGATATGTTCATGCCTGGCGTCAATCGTCGTCAATTTCTCGGTCTTCTTGCTGCCTCGGCGGCGCCCTTGCGCGCCCGGACTCTCCCGGTCATCGGAGTCCAGCTCTACACGCTGCGCAACGTGCTTCCGGAGAAGCCGCTCGAAACGCTTCGAGCATTGGAGGAAATTGGCTTCCAGGAGGTCGAAGCAGTGGGCGGCGATCTCGATAAAATCTGGCCCAGCCTGAAGCAGACCTCGCTCAAACCCACGAGCCTTCATCTGAACACAGCGTTGTTCACGCGCGAACAGGACAAGCTCCCGGCAGCCCTCGACGATGCCGCCAAACGGGGCTTCCGCTACGTTGTGTGCCCGTACATCGCGCCCCGGGACCGCGGCGGCGCCGACGTGATGAGGCGTCTTGGGGAAACCTTGAACAAGGCGGGCGAAGTTTGCAAGAAAGCCGGTTTGCGCCTGTGCTACCACAACCATGCGTTCGAATTCGAGCCGGCTGGCGATGGAACGCTGCTCGATGTCCTCATGAAGGCCACCGACCCGGCTTTGGTCGGTCTCGAGCTGGACATGATGTGGTCTCAGGTCGCGGGCGTAAGCCCGGTGAGCGTGCTCGAGAAATACGGCAAGCGAGTGGAGCTGATGCATCTGAAGGATCTGGCTCCAGACGTCGAGAAGCGGTACAACGAAGGTATTCCAAGGATGGCCTTCCGCGAGGTAGGCAATGGCGTCATCGACGTGCCGGCTGTGCTCCGCGCCGCATCCAAAGCCGGCGTAAAGCATTACTTCGTCGAGCAGGACCAGACACCGGGAGATCCTCTGGCCTCTCTAAAGCAAAGCCACAGCTATCTGAAGAAGCTGAACTTCTGATGACGTACCGGTGAGGCCGTTTGCATTCGGCCTCACCTCGTAGCGCTTCCTACTGCGGCTTCCTTTCGAGCACCGGGTACTTGATGCCTAACTGGTCGAGATAGGTAGCGTACTTCGACGGGTCGTAGTAGTACTTCTTCATCTCCGGGCGATATTGCTGCATGATCTTCTCATTCAGCCAAATCGCCGGCTTATCCTCGGGCCGAAGGAAGGACTTGTACTTAATGTCCTTGGTCTGGACGTTACGAAAGTAGTCCCAGGCTTGCTTGACGAGCTCGGGATCGAGAAGCAGGTCGAGCATCGTGAGGGCCTGCACCTTTGCTCCGGCTGTCGCTCCTTTATGCGCGATTGGTGTCGCCATCGCGATCGCATTCGACCAATTGTGGCCCGGGAGGTTCGGGATATTGGACGGAAACCTCAACCGGATTGTCGGAACGTTCCAGGAGATGTCCCCGATATCGTCGGACCCTCCACCCATCAGACTCTCGGCCTTCGGCGGTTGCTTCAGTTCGGCCACTTTGACATTCAGCCCTTTTGGTTCCACCCCGAGCTCACGTTGCACCGCCTTTGCCAGTTTCTGATCGTCCTCGGACCACTGCGGCAAGCCCACCTTTTGAATATTCCTGTAGGCCGCCTCGGCAACGGGCTTGTTCATATGGATCGGCCAGGCAGCGCCGAGGACTCGTGATTCGAAGGTCGTGTCAGTCATCAGAGCCGCCGCCTTCGCCATGTTATCGCCGATCCTCCATAGATCCATGATTCGCGGGTAGTCAATCTCACGGAAGAAGTACCAGACGGACGCGCGCTGGGGCACGACGTTAGGCTGGTCCCCGCCATTGGTGATTACATAGTGCGAACGCTGCTGCAGGCGTAGGTGCTCGCGCCGGAAATTCCATCCGATGTTCATCAGTTCGACGGCGTCCAATGCGCTGCGTCCCCGCCAGGGCGCTCCGGCGCTGTGAGCGCTTTCTCCTTTGAACAGATACTCGACCGACACCAGCCCGCTCCCCTCTGCCTGACCCCACTCGACACCGAGGTTGTCGCTCACATGGCTGAACAGCACAACATCGACGTCTTTGAAATAGCCGTCTCTGACGAGAAACGCCTTCGTTGCAAGCTGCTCCTCCGCGACTCCAGGCCAGATTTTGATCGTGCCGGGAATCTTTTCACGCTCCATCAGCCGTTTTACAGCAAGGGCCGCAGTGATATTCACAGCCTGGCCGGCGTTGTGGCCCTCACCGTGGCCAGGAGCGCCGGGGATGAGCGGATCATGGTAGGCAACCCCCGGCTTCTGCGAAGCCTGTGGAATGCAATCAATATCGGATCCGAGCGCAATCACCGGCTTGCCCGATCCCCATGTCGCCATCCAGGCGGTGGGAATGCCGGCGATGCCTCGCTCAATGCGAAACCCTTCCTTTTCCAGGATTCCAGTGAGGTACTTTGATGTTTCGTATTCCTGAAAGCCCAGCTCGGCAAAGCTGAAAACGGTATCCACCATGATTTGCGTCTGCCGCTTCATGGCTTCCACCTGTCCTTCGAGGTCTGCTCGCAGAGCCGCCCGCTTCGCTTCATCTACGCCGTAAGCTGTCTGAACACAAGCCACGGCAAGAATGATTCGTAAAAGGCCACCACGCATCACACGCTCTCCCTCCAAAATGCCGATCGTATCAACGTGAACGCGCACTTGGCGAACGTGGCCCGGCGCCACCAACCAGACTACAGCAACACGGCACCGGTCTGCCGGGTGTCGTAGCCTGCAAGCGTCTCGAGTTTGCGCCGCAGGCTTGCCCGCTGGAGCACATCGAGGAAAGACTGCACCGCTGGCAGTTCCATCGTGTGCCGACGCATGACCAGGTCGTAGCGTTCGCTCCGGAGAGGAACGAAGTCGAGACCAAATGCCTGGGCGGCGGATCGCGTGGCGATGCAGCAGTCCGCTGTGCCGGAATAAACGGTGTAAGCCGCGGCCAGATGCCCATGCGCCTCGACGTCATAGCCGCGCACGCGGCTTGACGGCAAGCCTGCCTTCTTCAGGAGGCGGTCCGCCAGAGCGCGGCTGCCCGATCCTGCTTCCCGGTTCACGAAGCATACATTTCTGCCCGCCAGGTGTTCGATCTTGGAAATGTTCTTCGGGTTGCCAGGAGCGACGACGAAGCCCTCCTCCCACTGCGCAAATGTGACAACGGCAATGTCTCCGTCCGGAAACTGCTTGCGCAGGTACGGCAAGTTGAACTCCCCGGTTTCCGGATCCTCAAGATGCGAGCCGGCAATGTGCACGGCGCCTTCCTTAAGCCACGAGAGAGCGAGCTTGCTAGCGGCTGCCGCGGGCACAATCTCAACGCCCGCGACCGTCGCCGCCATAGATGCCAGCAGGCTCGTCGCAGGATCGCACCCGGCAAGAATGATTCGCTTGTGAAAGGGTGTTTCGCGGGTGAACGGCAGCACGTCCGCCCGCGTTCCCGTCCGTCCAAGGCGGCAGATCACTCCGTCGGCCTCGGGCAAATACGACGGAGAGGCGCTCACGGGCACGCTAATCCAATGATCGCCGACCCGGCAAAGCCGTGCGGGCTGCCCCTTCCCGGGTGTCCGGGCACTTAGAAGGCGCGTTGCGAGAGGAGTGGGAGCCGGGCTCGGAGCCGCTCCCCGCAGAGAGAAGATCTCCTCGACGGTTACCTCCAATTCACGAGCCAGCTTCAGGGTCACCTCGGTATTGGGAACATAGGTCCCTGCTTCAATGGCATAGATCGTCTGGCGACTCACTCCAACGCGCCGCGCCAGATCGGCGGCGCCGATCCCCCTACTCTTCCGAATCTTTGCCAGTTGATTCTCAATGTGACCCGACATACAAAGCTTTCGCTCTCAGAATTGTAGCTTCAACACGAATTCAAAAACGCGCGGATCGAAAGCGGTTGTGATCGTTCCAAACGCGGCTGTTCCGAACGCTCCGTTTGGATTTCCATACGAGGGCGTGTTAGTCACGTTGAACGCTTCTGCCCGGAACTCCGTGCTGAGGCGTTCGGTAAGCGCAATCGTTTTGCCGATCATCAGGTCCAGGGTCCGATAACCGGGTCCACGGACCGGGTTGCGTGAGCTGTTGCCGATCGTAAACTGCGGCGCCGTCGCAAATGCGGATGTATCGAACCAGCGCCCGGTGCTGCGCTGATCGGCGGGCAGATTGGGGTCGCGGAGCCGGTTTGGCCGCTGAATGCCGAAGCCGGCGAAGGCGTTCAAATTCGGCTGCTGTGTCACGGCGATCGGACTGCCGGACTGAATCCGGGCAATGCTCGCCAAACGCCAACCGCCCGCCAGCAGTTCTTTCCACCCCTGTAAGCCGATGCTGCGGCCTCGCCCAAAGGGTAGTTCATACACGAAGCTGCTTGAGAAAATGTGTGGAATATCTCCCGTGGAGACATCCTTCTCAAGGCGGCGGTTGTGACTGTCCGATGCCTGGTAGCTTGTGACGGGTCCGGTCAGAATCGCGGCATCAAACACCGCCCCGGCATCATCGATCAGCCGCGAGAAGGTGTATGCCGCGGTGAAAGTAAGCCCTTGCGCGAACCGCTTCTCAATTCGCGATTGAAATGAGTGGTAAGTCGAGTGGCCGATATTGTTCCGGTACAGCGTTACGGTCGTGAAGCGCGGGAAGGGCCGCAGGAGTTGCTGTCTGGCGATCGTAGGCCGGCCGAGTGGGGATTCAATCGGGATCTCTCCGAAGTAAGGGTTTGGAACCTGCTCGGTAAGCGCCGATCCTAATGCAAGCTGCTCCACCCGCAGCTGATTCAGATTCACGTCGGGCACCCCCAGATTGGTGAGCTTTGAGCCGAGATACCCGAACTCAACGCTCCAGTTCTGCCCAAACGTCGTCTGCAGGGATAGGTTCCATTGTTGGGCATATCCGCTCTTCTGATCGCGTTGAACCGCAAACACGCCCTGCCCCAGACCGCTGTTGGCATCCGGCTCGCCGAGCTGGATCGTCGGCCCGTGAGAGAGCACGAATGCCGGATTGATGTTATCGAGCGAAGCCTGCTGCAGCGTGCGCACGAACGGGAAGAGCGGGGTGGTGAACGGAGTCGTGATGCCGGCTTGCTCGATCCACGTCATGCCGTAGCCGGCGCGGATCGCCATGGAATCCGAGGCTCGAAAGGCCAGTCCGACGCGCGGCCCAAAGTTTCCCCACTCTAGGTTCCGGGCTGTACGAGGGAAGCCATTCTTTCCAAGGAAATCGAGCTGCTGCGTCTGGAGGTTGAAGACTGCTCCACGGTCGTTGACCGCCGTCGAAGGAAAGTTGAGAGTGTACCGGACGCCGAGGTCCAGGCTTAGCCGCCGCGTGGCACGGAAATCATCCTGAACGTAAAACTCGGCAATTGTCGCGCGAGGCCCCAGCACTTCCTGCTGCGCGTCGATCTGGAACTGTTGGACTTGGCCAAGCAGGAAGGACGCAATGCTATTCCCTGTGTTCGCCATCGGTGTGCCGGAAGGCGTAAGCCCTGCTGTCAGGACATTGCTGAACTGAAAGTTTCCGGTGGGGTTCGGTGGCTGGAGGATATCCAGAGTCTGGCGCCGGATGTCCGCTCCAAGCTTGAGGGTGTTTCGGCCGGAAACCCGAGTGAAGTTTTCGATGAACTGCGTCACCGCCGTCGTAAACTCACCGTTGCCGTTAGCCGGCGGACCGATCAACTGGAAGCCCACAATGTCATAGGTCGGAAGCGTATCCGCAAAGGATGAGACAGGGATGTTCGGAACTCCGGAGATCTCCGAAGCAGGATGCCCGGTTCGCAAAGAGGCGCGATGAAAGCCTCGCCGTGTGTAGCCAAATCGAATCTGGTTAGCACGCGCCGTATTGATCGTCCAGTTATGTTCCGCGACCACGCTATCCGCGCGCGTGAGGGTGTCGCCGATGACGACGGAGGTGATGTTGCCGCTCCCGTCCGGCAGTGGCGTTATCGGACTCGAGAAATCGCGCAGGTAGGCGTATCTTCCAAAGAGGCGGTGCCGGCTTCCAAAGTACCGGTCGAGCCGTACGTCGAACTGGTCTTGTGAGACCTCTTCATTGCCGACCCGCCGATAGTTGTTCACCGTCGCCTCCGCGCCACCTGATGTGAAGACATTGGGCAATGGGTAACGATCGAGAGCTCGTAGCGCGGCCGGATCGAAGCGAGTGGCGGGGATCATATTGCCGGGGAAAGGGCTCCGGACGTACCCATTGGCGGTGAGAGCAGTCGTCGCCGGATCATAAATCGGCGTGGAAAAGCGGCCGGATCGCTGCACAGTTGTTGGTACGGTGCTGGTCCGGATCTGTCCTGTTTGAAGCCTGGTGCCCTGCCAATCAAGGAAAAAGAATGTGCGGTTCCTTTGAATCGGGCCTCCGAGGACGAATCCGTACTGGTTTCGCCGGAAGCGCGGCTTTTGCCCGGCTGGTGCGAACAGGTTCCGTGCGTTCAAAGCCTCATTTCGGAAGAACTCAAACAGCGTGCCGTGCAGCTCGTTTCCGCCGGACTTCTGGTTCACCATGATGACGCCGCCGTTTGAGCGGCCATACTCAGCCGAGTAGCTATTGGTCTCGACCCGAAATTCCTCGATTGCATCGATGATGGGGAAGTAGGCGACCTGACCGGGTTCCGGCTGCAAGACGCTGATGCCGTCGTAAATGTATTCGCTCACCCGTGGGCGGCTGCCGTTAATGCGCGGCAGTGTCGAGTTCGGCGGCAGGCTCACCCCGGGCGATAGCGCTATCAACGGTACAAAGTTTCGGCCGTCCAAAGGCAGGCTGACGACCTTCTGCTGCTCGACAACGAAGCTCACCGAGCCGCGGGATGACTGCAAGAGAGGCGGTTGCGCCGTGACCTCGACAGACTGCGCCAGGTCGCCAACCTGGAGCGTCAGATCGAGCCCGACTTGATCTCCTACTCGCAGAACGATTCCATCCCGCCTCAGGGTAGCGAAGCCCTCCCTCGTCACCGCGATCTGATAAGCTCCCGGCGGCAGCGCAAAGAAGTGGTATTCCCCGCTTGCGGACGTGCGGGCATGCACCCGTATCTGTGTGCTCGCGTTGATGAGTTCGACATCAGCCGACTCGACGGGGAGACCTGCAGGATCGCGAACCGCTCCGAATAATTCCGCCTTCGTTGATTGCGCGAGAAGCCCGGGAGCGGATGCAAGTAAGCCAACAAACAACCACGCTGTGTCACACGCCCGAAGGATTCTTGTATACACGACTGTGTCATTTTATCACTACACACGCGCCGAACCAACTGTCCTTGTGCTGGGGTTCGGAAGATCAGGAAGGGGCGGATTTGATATCATCCGTGACCAGACGTGAAGAAACGAACCTTTCTCAACTTGCTTTCGGCCGCCTTCGCGAGCCCTGCCCTGGAGCCGCTGCTGCCTGCGCAGGAGGAGCTGGCGAACTGGGCGCGCAACTTGACTTACTCGACGAGCCGTTTGCACGAGGCGACCTCGGTCGAACAGGTCCGGTCCTTTGTGCGCTCGCAGGAGAACCTAAAGGTGCTCGGCACCCGGCACTGCTTCAACCGGATCGCCGACAGCCGCCACAATCTCCTGTCGCTCAAAGCCCTGAACGACGTCGTTGCGCTTGATGCGGCAGCACGAACGGTCACTGTGGGGGGAGGCATCACCTACGGCCAGCTCTGTCCCTACCTGGAAAGCAAGGGTTTTGCCCTCCACAACCTGGCGTCGCTCCCACATATCTCAGTCGTGGGCGCCTGCAGCACTGCGACGCATGGATCGGGTGAGAAGAACGGGAATCTGGCCACGGCAGTATCGGCCTTGGAGATGATCACCGCGCAAGGCGATGTAGTGAGACTTTCCCGTAACGCCGACGGAGAGGTTTTTCGCGGCGCCGTGGTCGGCCTCGGCGCGCTGGGCGTCATTACTAAGATCACTCTGGACATTCAGCCCACGTACCAGATGAAGCAGTACGTGTATGAGAACATGCCGCTCTCTGCGCTGAAGGACCACTTCGACCAGATCCAGGCGAGCGGCTACAGCGTGAGCCTCTTTACCGACTGGCAGCGGCAGAGGATCAACGAAGTCTGGATCAAGACCCGCGTCGGAGCCGGGCCGGCATTCGCCGCGCCTGCCGAGTTCTTCGGAGCAAAGCGCGCTACCCGAAACCTTCATCCAATCGCCGAGCTTTCCGCGGAAAACTGCACGGAGCAGATGGGAGTGCCGGGCCCGTGGTACGACCGGCTGCCTCATTTCCGAATGGGCTTTACGCCGAGCGCCGGGAAGGAGCTCCAGTCAGAATACTTTGTTCCGCGGCGGCACGCAGTGGAGGCAGTTCTGGCCGTTGAGCGCCTTCGCGACAAGGTCTCTCCGCACCTCCTAATCTCGGAGATCCGCACCGTCGCCGCCGATAACCTGTGGATGAGCCCGTGCTACCGGCGCGACAGCGTCGCCATCCATTTCACCTGGAAACAGGACTGGAACGCTATCCGGCGCCTGCTTCCGCTCATCGAAAAAGAACTTTCGCCATTCGAGCCACGGCCTCATTGGGGCAAGCTGTTCACGGTGCCGGCAGCTCAACTCCGAGCAAGGTACGAACGGTTCGAGGACTTTATTCAACTCGCGAAAAAGTACGATCCGAAGGGGAAGTTCCGCAACGACTTCCTCAACGACAACCTCTTCCGGCTCTAGGCTATTTGGCTCCGGAAAACAGATAGTAGAGATCGACGATCAGAATCAGCACGATCATCAGCTCCAGGACAAAAGCGCGGCCCTGGTGAAACTCGTTCATCATGAACTGATACAGCTCGCCCGCCGTCCGCAGCTTGTCGTCGACCAGCTTGCGGTAGTCGCTTACACCAATCCGGTCCGCGGCCAGGCGGTACACACGGGCGTAGAACATATCACTGAGGAACTTGATTGCGTTGTCCGTGCGCTCTGCCAGCTCCGTGATGTCGAGCCGTAGCGTGTTGAGCACGGCAGCTTCGCGCGCAAGCCGCCAGCGCGACAGGATCCCGCTCCGGCGCTCCAGGGACTGATAGACCGACGACAGAACCCGCGTAAGGACTTCGTCGTAATGCCGGAATTCGACCAATTGCGTGTTCGCGTACTCGAGCAATTGGATCGTGGGAGCCGCGCCCTGGATGGAGTCATAAGTGAAGGCGCTGATCCAGCCCACTACGATCAGGTCGGAAGGATAGTAGGAAACAACGGAGCGCAGCACCTCGGCGCGCTCCATGCCCGAAAGAGGCTGTACCTCGCCGCGGACGAGCTGTGCAATCTCGTGCCCGCGAAGGGCAAGGAGCTCGCCTGCCGTGAGCGGCTTGTCCTCTGGATGTTCTTTCGCTTCGCGCACATGGATGACGTAGTAGTCCTCGCTTAGCCACTGCGTTGCTTCCTTAACGAGAGCGGGAGCGGCCGATTTCAGGTGCGCCCTTACGATGCCGAAAGCAAGATCCTCAATCTCCTCGGCAGCGATCCATGAAGCCGAGAGGCGGATGAGCTCCGCCCATTGCAGGGAGAAGTGGTATTCGAGCTCGACGCTGACGACGCCGTAGTCGTAGTATTTCAGGCGGCCCTGAAACTGATGCCCGGTTGGCAGGTGTACCGGTCCCAGCGGCTCCATCACTGGAGGGCGTTCAAACCGCACGTAATCCGGCGCGGGCCGGACGAAACTCGGTTCTCGCCCGCCCGGTTCCACGCCGAGCATGCGCTGCAATTCTTCGAGCCGGATCTGCTCGGCTACGTCATAAAGAACGAGCGCCCGGAAGGAGCCTTGGCATTGCGCCATGGGCCCGCCCTCAAGCTGTTGCGACGGGGGTCAGAATCCTCATGCGACGCGCCACTCGCGTCAAAATGTCGAGAGCACGGTCCAGTTGCTCACGCGTGTGAGTCGCCGTTACGATCGTGCGGATCCGCGCCTTGCCTTTCGGCACGGTCGGAAAGCCGATGCCTGTGGCAAACAATCCTTCCTCGAAGAGCTGCCGCGAGAACTCATGCGCCACTGCCGCTTCTCCCACGAGGATCGGCGTGATCGGCGTTTCGCTCTCGCCCGTGCGGAACCCGGCGTCATTCAATGCCTTCTTGAAGTACCGCGTGTTTGCCCAGAGCGCTTCGATTCGCTCAGGCTCCTGCTCGAGCAAATCGAAGGCAGCGAGGCAGGTGGCCGCGACCGCCGGCGGGTGGCTGGTCGAGAACAAGAACGGACGGCCGCGATGGTACAGGAACTCGATCAGGTCGCGGCTCCCGCAGACATAGCCGCCAAGCGCCCCAATCGCCTTGGAAAGCGTTCCGACCTGGATGTGAACCTTCCCGTGCAGGTTGAAGTGATCGACCGTTCCCCTCCCATTCCGTCCAAGCACGCCCGAAGCGTGAGCATCGTCCACCATCATGATCGCGCCGTAGCGCTCAGCGAGCGCGGCGAGCTCCGGCAGCGGCGCGATATCGCCATCCATCGAGAAGACTCCGTCGGAGATGAGCAGCTTGCGTCCGGGTTCACCGGCGAGCGCAGCCAGCTTCTCCTCAGCCGCGGCGACATCCCTGTGGGGAAACACGTGAATCTTTGCCCGGGAGAGCCGGCACCCATCGATGATGGAGGCATGGTTCAACTCGTCGGAGATAATGTGATCCTCCGCCGTCAGGATCGCGGAGACCGTCCCTGAGTTGGCAGTGAAGCCGGATTGAAAGACGACGCAAGCATCCGTCTGCTTGAACGCCGCAATGCGGCGCTCCAGTTCCAGGTGCAGCGTCATCGTTCCCGAAATCGTGCGTACCGCTCCCGAACCGACGCCATAGCGGCGCGTTGCCTCGATGGCCGCTTCCACCAGCTTGGGATGGTTGGCGAGCCCCAGGTAGTTGTTTGAGGCAAGGTTGATGACTTCGCGGCCGTCAACGCGGCTCACCGGCTCGCACGCCGACTGCAGTTCACGCAGCCGCTGGTAGGTACCGGCCTGCCGAAACGAATCAAGCTGTTCACCAAGATAGGCGAGAGGGTCCATTTTATGCTCCGTATGAAGACGCATGCGCCGCCCGCGGCGCTACTCCCAATCCAGAATTACTTTTACGGCCTCTCCGTTGCGAAGCACATCAAAGGCCTCGCGGTAGGCGTGGTAGGGGAAACGATGGGTAATCAAAGGCGACAGGTCCAGCTTGTGATCCAGGAGAAATCTCTCGCACTGGTACCAGGTCTGGAACATCAGCCGGCCATTGATCCCTCGAACAGTCACGGCCTTAAAAATGATCGCCCGGCTCAGGTTCAATCCGATGTCCGCCGACGGAATACCCAGCAGCGCGACGTCTCCTCCCGGCCGCACGAGCTCAAAGGCGTTCCGGATGCCGCTTGGGCTGCCCGACATCTCCAGGACGACGTCCGCCCCCACGGAATCGGGCGTGTGCTGCAGAAATTGGTCCTGCCACCCGGGGATCGAGGGGTCGTACACCGCATGAACACCGCACGCCAGGGCAAGCGAACGTTTGTGAGGCGACGGCTCCACGGCTACCACCGTTAATGCGCCTGCCGCGACGGCAATTTTGCAGGCCATCAGCCCGATCGCTCCAGCGCCGATGATCGCCACCGTCCTGCCTGCCACCGGCTGCGCCATCACCGTGTGCATTGCGTTGCCGTATGGATCAAAGATGGCGGCGACGTCGTGCGGAATACCAGGCTTCAGCTTCCACACGTTGCTTTGTGGCAGTGTCATATAACGCGCGAAGCAACCGTCCCGGTCCACGCCGATGATCCGGACCTCGCGGCAAATATGAGCCTGGCCAGTCCGGCAGAAGTAGCAGGTCCCGCAGGCGATGTGTCCTTCGCCTGAAACAAGGTCGCCGGGCCGGAAGGCATCGACCGCATCCCCCACCTTCTCCACCATGCCCATGAATTCATGACCAATCACCAAAGGCGGACGTATGCGATTTGCGGCCCACTCGTCCCAGCTATAGATATGTACGTCTGTCCCGCAAACACCGGACTTGAGAATACGAATGAGCACATCCGACTTCCCAACGGGGGGGACGGGGACTTCCTGCAAGGTGAAACCAGGACCAGGGGCCTGTTTCGTCAGCGCCGGCATTGTACTGGGCATGACAGCCTCTCTCCACTACAAAGTGGGTGTAATTCCAGTTTACCCGGTTCTAAGGCTCTAGCGCTTTGATGCGAGTGTCCTTGTACTCGATCCAATGCTCTTTGTCCGATCGCAGCCACGTCGGGAAGTTCGATCCGCGATGGACGACGATGGCTCCATCTCGAACGTAGAAGGCGGATTCAGGTCCTTCCTGAATGGACCACCCTGCGAGGGTCTTTCCATCGAAAAGGGAGGTAAAGCCGGGTTCGAGGGCGAGCGCAAGGAGGAAGGTAAGGGATAGCATAAGAAGCTATCATTTTACGCCTGTGCAGGAAAGGTAACGGACGAAGTGGGTGAACGGACTATCGATGGCCGAGATACATCAGCCAGCCGATCCCGAATAAGGCCCCGACAAAGCAGAGAAAGCAGTACACGGCGTAGCGAATCCGTTCTCGATCTGTTTTCTTTGTCACAATGCCGAGAACGATCGACGTAAGAAACGCGAAGAGTATCGCCGCTTCGAAGTGGGAGAGAGTCATCTTCATGGTTCAGTCCTTCTTCCCAACGGCGATTTCGTAGGCGTCGACCATCGCCAGAATATTCAGCAGACCCGCCCCCACCAGAAACTTCGTTCCGTAGTCGTGGACGTGACCGGCGACATCCGGCTGGTTATATCCGAGCCACACCGTTAAAAAATAGAAGATTCCCGAAGCCAGATTCCCGATGAACCCGCCTACATAAATGACGGTTGTCAACAGGTCACCGGTCTGCGGCTGAAACAACGCCCCGCGCATCATGAGCCCAAGGACAAACATGACCAGAACACATGCGGTCAGCAAAGCCCCTCGAATGGGCCGCTTGAGGAGGAAGTGTCCTCCCCCTGGAATAAACCAGGCGAGCGCGACTACGTGCGCCCAAAGCTTGAGCGGGGGGATAGACTCCTTTTCTTTTGCAGGGTTAGCCGGCATCGGGATATTTAAATTTTAGCATGCCGGCTAGCGGCTACCTCCGGTACCAGCTCAGCGGGGCCGCTTGAGGCCGAGCGCCTCCAGGCGGGAAGCCAGCGTCGAAGGGGGTACGCCAAGCAGCTTTGCCGCGCCATGCGGACCCGCTACCCGCCAGCCGGTGGCCTCCATGGCCCGCCTCAGATTCTCCCGCTCCAGATCCCGGAGTTCCCGTACGGTCAGCACGTGGTCGGGCAACCAGGCGGAGCCGCCCGAAGCCTGCTCCCCTGTGCCTCGGAGCTTCGCGGCTTGCTCCAATTCCTGCTGCATCCGCCGGCACTCCGCGCGCAAATCCTCGATTTGCCGCTCCGCTCGTCGCCGTTGCAGCTCAACCGCTGCGCGGGCAGCAAAGATGCGAAACACCGACTCGAGCTTGGGATACAGAGGCATGGGCTCGCTATCAGCAATCGCGATGTGTCCGAGAACCGTTCCGTCCACATCGAGAAGTGGAGCTCCCAGGTAGCTGACAGCCCCAATCGTTCTCAGGTTCGCATCGAGGGGAAATTGCGAATCAACACCTTCGCTGTAGTGCACCAGGGACGCTTGCTCGATAACGGCTCCGCACGCGGTGTCTCTCAGGCTGTACGGGCAGCGTTCGACGAGACCGTCCGACATCCAGAAGGAGAGCGGTTTTAGACACTCCTTGGCGCGATCATACTCGGTCACCCACGCGGCCCTCACTCCAGTCGCTTGGCTCAAGCTCTTCACGACTGCTGCGCACGCGCTGCTTTCGGGCTGTTGGGCGGCAATTCCCTCCAAAAGAAGTCGAATCAGAACGTCCTGTTCGTTTTCGTTGCGATCAAGGCCTTCCGCAAAGCCGCTCTCTCTCATTGCCAACTCCAGAGACAGCCCGGGTCCAAATACGATCTGGGAGCTATCTTCATTAAAGAATATTAACCATTCACGTGTGAGAGAGCAAGCCAGATTGTGGCGTACGTTAGCAAAATGGGCACCAATATCGATTGGATTCGAGCCTACTGTCTTTCTCTGCCTCACACGACGGAAACGGTTCAATGGGGAAACAATCTTGTCTTCAAGATTGGGGGTAAGATGTACGCGATCGCCACGCTGGAGCCTGAGGATCACTGGCTCTCCTTCAAGTGCAGCGCGGAAGATTTTGCAGAGCTCACGGAGCGCGAGGGAATTGTGCCTGCCCCGTACCTGGCACGCGCTCACTGGGTGTCGCTCGAATCGGAGGACGCCCTTCCCGCAGCGGAGATTCGCCGCCTGATCAGGCAAGCATATGAGCAGGTTCTGGCGAAGCTGCCGAAGAAGACGAGAACGGCCTTGCAGGGCAGCATCTAGGTGAAGCCGAAAGTCCGGCGGAGCGCAGAGCGAGCCGCCCAGTACCCACACATGCCATGAACGCCGCCGCCCGGAGGCGTGGAACTGCCGCAAAGATAGATGCGCCTGTTCGGCGTCGAGTAGGGATCCCAGCGAAGCACCGGACGCCCGAGAAGATTCGCCAGATCATTCGCGCCTCCCCCAATATCGCCGCCTACCAGCGCCGGATTGTAGTGCTCGAGCTCCATTGCAGTGAAGGTGTGGCGGGCAAGAATCCGCTTGCGAAAGCCCGGCGCGAAACGCTCAATCTGAGCTTCCATCACATCGGTAAGATCCGTTCGATCTCCGTTCGGAACGTGGCAGTAAGCCCAGACGGTGTGCTTGCCGTGAGGCGCTCTTGTCGGGTCAAAGAGACTCGGTTGCGCCAGGAGCACGAACGGCTTGGATGGATGCCCTCCTTGCCAAACCTTTCTCTCTGATTCCGCAATCTCTCCCAGGGTCCCTCCCAGATGAACGGTTGCAGCAAGGGAACATTCAGGATTCTTCCACGGAATCGGTCCGTCGAGAGCCCAGTCCGCCTTAAACACGCCGGGACCGTGCCGGAAACAAAGCATCCGGGCCAGGAACCGCGTTGGCAGTTCGGAACCGGCGATCTCCACGACCCTCTTTGGCGGAAGGTCAAAGAGAACAGCGCGGAAGTTCGGGAGGTCTTTCAGCGATCGGACCTGAACTCCCGTTCTGATTTCGCCGCCGAACGCTTTCAGCCGTGTCTCAAGAGCGTTCGCAATCGACTGGGAGCCTCCGCGTGCGCAGGGCCAGCCATAAGCATGCGCCGCAAGGAGAAGCGTCAACGCGAACGCGGACGTGCCTGCAAAATCCAGAGGAACGGAGGCGTGCGCCGCGCAGCCAGCAAACAAAGCTTTCGCTGTCTCTCCTCGAAAGGCACGTCGCGCGAGGCTGGTGCAGGACTCAATGGCATGCAGCCCAAACCGGGCCATCAGGAGAGGCCTTTTCGGAATTCGGACGGGCCGGAGCACCTCCTCGAAGAGCGCGACCGGGCTTCGCAGCAACGGCTCGAACAGCCGCGCATAAGCAGGCCCATCAGCGCCGAGTTCCTCTGCGGTGCGTTCCAGCGAGGGGTAGACGATGCCGGCCGTTCCATCTTCAAAGGGATGCGCCAGCGCCGCCGGAGGGTGAACCCAGGATACGTCGCCTTCGATCAGGCCGATTTCCCGGAAGAAAGGAGACACGCCGGCGAGCGGATGGATCGCGGAGCAGATATCGTGGATAAAGCCGGGTTCCGTCAATTCCGCGGACCGTGTGCCTCCGCCAATCCTTTCCGACGCTTCAAGGACACAGACGCTGAGCTCCTGACGAGCCAGTTCAATCGCCGCGCTCAAGCCGTTGGGCCCGCTGCCAACGACCACTGCGTCATAGTTTTCCGCCATTGCGCCGCCAGACTCCACGCTCGCCAGGTTCGCGAAGCATTCGCAACGCGCTTATACTGTCTCTGAATATCATCATCGCCTTTGGGCTTTGTGAGGAGGGCATTCGTACATGGATCGACGGCAATTTCTCCATTCCAGCGCTGCCGGGCTTGCATTATCAGCCGCGGGAGGCGCAGTTGCATATGCTGACCAGAAGCCCAGGCGGGTTGGACTGATCGGCACGGGCTGGTACGGCAAGTGCGATCTCTTGCGCTTGATTCAGGTAGCTCCCGTTGAAGTCGTCTCGCTTTGTGACGTCGACAAGCGCATGCTCAGCGAGGCCGCGGATATCGTAGCAGCCCGGCAGCGGTCGAAGAAGCGGCCGCGGACGTACTCGGACTACCGCGAGATGCTCAAGGAGAAGGACCTTGACATTGTCCTGATCGCCACGCCCGACCACTGGCACGCCCTTCCGATGATCGAAGCCGTCAAAGCCGGCGCGCACGTCTACGTCCAGAAGCCGATCAGCGTGGATGTGGTGGAAGGGCAGGCTATGGTTGCAGCCGCCCGGAAATATAACCGCGTCGTGCAGGTGGGAACTCAGCGGCGCAGCACGCCGCACCTCGTCGAGGCGAAGGACACGATCCTGCGAGAAGGCAGGCTCGGCAAGATCGGGCTGGTAGAGATCTACTGCTATTACCACATGCGCGCGCGGAATAACCCGCCGGACACGGCGCCGCCCGAGTACCTCGACTACGAAATGTGGACTGGCCCCGCTCCCATGCGCCCGTACAACGAACTCGTCCACCCGAGGCGCTGGCGGGCTTTCATGGAGTACGGCAACGGCATCGTCGGCGACATGTGCATCCATATGCTGGACATGGTGCGCTGGATGCTGGGTCTCGGCTGGCCGAAAACGATCTCGTCAACCGGCGGCATTCTGGTCGACAAGGAGAGCAAGGCGAATATCTCCGATACGCAGACCGCCACCTTCGACTTTGGTGAAGTCAAGGTCGTCTGGCAGCACCGAACCTGGGGCCATCCGCCCGATCCCAAATATCCTTGGGGCGCCACTTTCTACGGTGACAAGGGAACGCTGAAGGCAAGCGTGATGAGCTACGACTTCATCCCGTTACAGGGAGAGCCGATTCATCGCGACGTCACCTACGAGCTGGAACAATACCCGGAGGACAAAACCGAGAAGGATCTCGAGAGGCACGTGGCTCCGGCAATCCGGTACCACATGAAGAATTTCCTGGCTGCGATTGATGCCGGCACGAAACCGGTCGCCGATATCGAAGAGGGGCACATCTCCACTGCAAGCTGCATTCTGGCGAATCTCTCACTGAACCTTGGACGGTCGCTGACAATCGATCCGCACAGACAGCGAATCGTCGGAGATGAGGAAGCGACACGGCTGATGCGCAGGCCATACCGCAAGCCCTGGATTCACCCCGAGCCCGACAAAGTCTAGCCCTCAAATGAAAAGGGCGCAGGGCCCGAAGACCCTGCGCCCGTCGAACAGCCGAGCCGGCTTTCTGCTAGAAGCGAAGCACGGCGCCCACGCGGAGCTGACGCTCGCTGAGAGCAACCGTCGAACGCACCTGCATGAAGTTCGGATCCGTCACGTTCGCGATCGGATTCGAGAACGCCGGCGTGTTGGTCAGGTTGAAGGCATCGCCGCGGAGCTCGAGCTTGAAGCGCTCGCTGATCGGGAAGATTCGGGCGAGGCTCATGTCCGTGCCAATGCGGCCGGGGCCGATCAGGGTGTTCCGGCCGACATTGCCGAACTGGTTCGCCGGACCGGCAGCGAAGGCCGTCGGGTCGTAGTAGTATTGACCCGGACCGAAGTTCCCGATCTTCTTCACATCAGCCTTCACCTGATTCGGGGTTTGCGTGCCGCCAGGGCAGTTGCAAGCTCCGCCGCCGCTCAAGGTGAACGGATTGCCGGTGTAAGCGTAGAACATTCCGCTGACAGACCAGTTGCCCACGATCCTGCCGATCAGACCGTCGGTGAAGAAGGGCTTGCCCTTTCCGAACGGAAGCTCGTAGACGTAGGCGAGCTGGAGGATGTGAGACCGGTGGTATCCAGCGAGGGCACGGTTCCGCTCAATCGAGGGACCCCAGTTCCAGGACACCGAAGCCCACCCGTTCTCGTCCGTCATATTGATGGCCTTGCTGAAGGTATAGGCGCCCTTCAGGAACAGCCCGTTCGAGAACTGACGGTTGAGGCTGACCTGCAGCGAGTGATAGTTGGAGCTGAGCCAGCCGTCCCACATCGCGAGCCCGATGGTCCGCCCGTACTTCAGCGCATACGGAAGCTGAGTGTTTGGCGTGCCAGGCGCGCCAGCGTTGATGTTGCGCTCGGCGAGCATGTTCGTGCTCTGCGTGCCGACATAAGCGACTGTGGTGACGATGTTGCTCGGGAGCCTGTTTTCGATCGTGAAGTTCCAGCTCTGGATGTACCCGCGGTTGATGTTGCCCCACGGGCTCCTTGTCGTCACGCTATTCGGCAGTTGAACCACACCGCTGCTGAGATCGGGTCCGGTGAACGCCGGGATGCCCTGATCCAGGGTGGTGACGGCCTGGTTCTCGGTCGGCGACGTGAACTCCGCGGTAATCGTGTACGGATAGAATCCGCGCAACGGCCGGGAGAAGGGCAGCGGATCCCAGGTGAGGCCGTAGCCCGAGCGAATCACCATGCTGTCATTCACACGGTAAGCGACGCCAACGGTCGGCGCAAATCCGGGAGTGTTGATCTGAATGCCGGCATCTTCCTGGATGTCTCCGCGTCCACCCAGGTAAACCAAACCGGTCTCGGGATCAAGCCTTTCGAGGCCGGAACCACGGCGCTTCATGAGCGGGTAGTAGGCGTACTTCACGCCCAGGCTCAGCGTCAGCTTGCGCGAGACCTGCCAGCGGTCGCGGAGGTACCAGTCAAACTGCCACTCTCGGCCGGTCATGTCGATGTACTGAAGGCTCTTGCTGACGGTGCGGGGCATGCCCAGCAGGAAGGCAGCAAACGTGTTGTAGGGGGTTGGCGTTTGGCCGCCCGAGGTGAGGTTCCCGTTGAAGTCGAAGTTGCCTCTCGGGTTCCCCGTTTCCGGCTGCCAGTGGTTCAGGTTAAACCGGACAAGGTTGAAGCCAAAGCGGATGTCGTGCGCACCCTTGATGAGGCTGAAGTTGGTGCTGTGCGTGGTGGTCTGCTCAACACGCCACATCGGGATCCAGGTCTGGGAGTTGCCGACGTTGCTATATCCGAAATTGAAGTTCGGCATTCCGCTGTAGCGGATGTCGGCTCCGTTCGTGCCCGGAATACCGAGAACGTCAGTACCCCAGTTGGTTCCGTAGTCAAGACCAATGACGTGCTGGCTTTGCCGTGTGAAGCCGACGGTCTGCTCCAACAGGAAGGTCGGCGAGATGGTGTAGGTGTGGCCGATCGTGTGGAGCTGCGTGAACGTGTGGCCCGTACCAGGATCCTGAACCACGCTCGGTCCGATGAGCTCGCCGAACGCGCCATAGCCAGTGACGTCAGCAACGAGGTACGAGGACTTGCCCCAGATCGAGTGACGCTCGTTGCGGTTCCAGTTGATCTTGTAGTCGTAGTTGTTGCGGTCGAAGATACCGGTTGCACCCGCAAAGTAGTTCTGCCGCTCGCCAGGCAGGTTCGGCTGCGGAAGTTTCTCCATCAGGATTCGGGCAGCGTTGCTGATGCGATTTGACGGAATCACGTTGCCCGGGAACGGGGAGCCAGTCAGCGGATCGTAGATGGTCGTACCGCTCTGGCTGAAATCGCCGCTCCGAACGCGCTGGGTCGGAACATCGAAAATGCCCGATCCGCCAGTGCGCTGACGGGTTCCCTCATAAGCACCGAAGTAGAACAGCTTGTTCTTGATAACCGGACCGCCCAGGGTCGCTCCGAAGATGTTCAGCGTGTCCCTCGGCTTGTCCTGAGTGGAGGGCATGAAGTAGGGCCGCGCCTTCATCTCCTGGTTGTTGTGATACTCCCAGGCGCTGCCGTGGAGGTCGTTCGTACCAGACTTGGTGACGACGTTAATGGCCGCGCCGCCGGCGCTGCCCAGCTCTGCGTCGAGCGCCGTCGTGTTCACGCTGACTTCGGCGATCGTCTCGGACGGAGCGACGTAGGCATTGTGGTGCGGCAGCCAGATGTTCACGTTCACTGCGCCGTCCGTGCGGGTCGTGTTCATGTTCTTGGCGGTACCGTTAATGTTCGTTGCCAGCGAACGGCCCGGGGTGTCGGTGGCGGAGTTCTGCGTGGTAGCCGGCGTCGCGCCCGGAACCAGGTTGATGAGCGTCTGATAGTTCCGATAGGCGCTCAGAGGCAGCGTTTCAACCGGCTTCGTTGTGATCTGAACCTGAGTGCCGGCCTTGTCAGTCTGCAGTTGAACGACCGACGCAGACACGCTGATCGACTCCGAAACCTGACCGACCTCCATCTTGAAGTCGACGCGCGCTACGTTACCCGCAGAGACGTCGAGACTCTCCCTGACCGCTGTCCGGAAACCCGAAGCCGTCACACGGACGTCATAGGTTCCCGGCAGAACGTTCGTGATGTTGTAGTTTCCAGAAGCATCCGAAGTGATCTCACGCGTCTGTCCGGTCTGCTTGTTCACAATCGTGACAGTCGCGTTCGGTACAACGGCTCCAGATTGATCTTCTACTGTCCCTACTACGGACCCGTAGAGCACCTGGGCCTTTGCTACCTGTGGTAACGAGGCAAACAACAGGAATAATAACGCCGCGCTTCCGCGGCACAAGGCATTAAGGCAAAACCTCATTTGTATTCCCCTGAATGAGCTTGTCGTCGCATACAGCATTCGACAACAATGGCCAACTACAGATCCCCTGACTGCCGAATTGCACGATCAGCCAGGGTATATGCAAGGCAGCGAAACTAAGCCCTGCCATCATTGAAGCACGATTCCTGACGTATTTCGCTGCAAAAAGATTGTAAAGATTTGTTAAGACCTAAAGCAACAAGATAGTTAGCATCTTATTGAAAACAATAAGTGTTAAATCATAGGACGGCTATTACTCAAGATTAGATTAGTGGCGGAAAATTACTTATTGATGATTATGAAAAGTGGAAATTGAAAATTAGAATATTCTGAATCAGGTATATGCAAAATGGAAACCCAAATCCGGGTTACCAAAGTTTGCATTGTTTTTCCGGCGGGCGCACCATGGGATCCCCCAGTTTGCACCCGAAGGCCTCCCGAAATTCCGGAACGTTTTTGAGCGTCTCGTTCGCGCGAGACTTCGGTACAGGGTGGGGATCCGTCTGTAACTGAAGGCGTTCGTACTCCTGGGTTGCCTGGGCACCCCAGAGACGGGCAAAGGAGATGAAGAAGCGCTGATCGCCGGTCAGGCCGTCGATGACCGGAGCAGGCTTTCCCTTCAATGATCTGTGGTAGGCCTTGTAGGCGAGCCTAAGCCCGCCGAGATCGCCCAGCGCCTCGCCCGTAACGAGTTTGCCGATGTGGCGCAGGCCTGGCTGCACCTCGAAACTCTCGAACTGCTCCACGATGCACGCCGCCCGCTCTTCGAACTTCTTACGGTCCGTATCCGTCCACCAGTTCCGGAGATTGCCCTCCGCATCGAACTGCGACCCCTTATCGTCGAATCCGTGGCCGATTTCGTGGCCGATGATGGCACCGATCGCGCCGTAGTTTTCGGCATCGTCGGCTTCCATGTCGAAGAATGGCGGCTGCAGGATACCGGCAGGGAAGGCGATCTCGTTCCACTGCGGATTGTAGTAGGCGTTGACGGTCGGCGGCGTCATGAACCATTCAGTCTTGTCGAGGGGCTTTCCGATCTTGTTGAGCTCATGCCGCAGGTGGAAACGGGCCACGCGGATCATGTTTTCGGCGTACTCGCCCTTGTTGATGGTCAGCGCCGAGTAGTCGCGCCATTTGTCCGGATATCCGATTTTTGGAATAATTCGGTCCAGTTTTGCGACTGCCTGCCGTTTGGTCTCTTCTGACAACCACGTCGCCTTCGAAAGCTCGTCGCGCAGCGTGAGCCTCATGTTGGTCACCAGCTCGTCCATCCGCTTCTTGGCGGCCGGCGGGAAGTACTTCCGGACATATGCCTGGCCCAGGGCCTCACCGAGCGACGAATCGACGACAACCGCGCATCGCTGCCATCTTGGGAGCTGCTCTTTGACGCCTCGGAGCACCTTGCCGTCGAAGGCAAAGGCTTCGTCCTCGAACTCCTGGCTCAGCCGCGGCGCCATTGCCTTCACCAGCCTCCAGCGAAGGTATGTCTTCCACTCGGAGATCGGCGTACCCGTCAGCTCCTTCTGGAAAGCCTCGTAGAATTTCGGTTCAGTAACGTTCACAGGCGTGGTGCGCGGAAGACCAAAGTGGCTGAAGGCCGCCACCCAATCGAATGCGGGAGCGAGCTTCGAGACGCCGGCCAGGCTCATCCGGTTATAGCGCTTGTACGGGTCACGGCGCTCAACGTTTGTCAGGCGGCTGCCCGCAAGGCGCGTCTCGATGGCCATGACGGTGGCGGCAGCCTTTTCCGCCTGTTCGTCGGAATCCCCCAGAAGCTTGTGCATCCGTACGACGTGCTGCTTGAACTCCTCGCGAATTTTCACGGATCGCTCATCGGTGCGGAAGTAGAAGTCGCGATCAGGCAGCGAAAGGCCGCCGGCCGAGAGTTCCGCGATCACCTCGTTCGAGTTTTTGAAATCGGAAGTGGAGTCCAGGCTGATTGGAGCCGTGACGCCAATTTCAAGCAGGTGGACGATTTCCTTGCTCAGGCCGTCGATATCCCGAATCGCCGCGATCCGGTCCAGGTCCTCCCGAATTGCCGAGATTCCCCGCTTTGCGAGCGTACCTGTGTCCATGCAGCTTCCGTACAGGTAGGCAATCTTCTCTTCCTGCGAACCTTTCGCGAGCTTGCCGGCCTCGGCGTCAGCCGAGATCTCCTCCAGGATTTTCTTCAGGCGCTCCCGGTTGTCATCCACCATCTTGCTCAGTCTTCCCCACCGGCTTTGCGAGGGCGGGATTGGATTAGCTGCGAGCCACTTCCGGTTCACGTACTCGAAGAAGTCCTCGCAGGGCTTGCAGGACTCATCAAGGAGGGCTCTCAGGCTTTCACGCTCTGCCGCAGGGGCGGCGCAAGCAGTGAAAAGGAGGACGAGCAGGGCGACGGCTCTCATGGAGGTTCTCGAAGAATAGAGATGCTTCAATCTTTCAGTTTACAGCGCCCGGCGGAGCACGTCGGTCAGCTCGGCAGGCGTTAGGGGGATGGGATTGGCTTTCATGCTGCTCGCGCGCGAGGCCTTATCCACGATGGTCTCGATGTGAGAAACCTCCATGCCGTAGGTCCGCAGCCTGGGGATCTGAAGGCGCTCGCAGGTTTCCGTCACCCAGTCAACGGCCGTTTCGGGCTTGGCGTCGTCCTTCCCGGTGAGGATTCGCGCGACGGTTTCATAACGCCGCAGCGCCTCGGCTTGAGGAGCGCGCTCACGCAGAGCACGAATGTTCACGGCGATCCCGTGCGGCAGCAAAGCTGCGCAGACGGCTCCGTGGGGGGCCGGATACATGCCGCCGACCGGCGCCGCAAACCCATGTACCACTCCAAGCCCGGCGTTGGCCAGCGAAAGCCCGCCGAGGAGGCTCGCCAATGCCATGTCCTCCCTCGCTTCCCGGCTCCGCCCGTCCTCGAAAGCGCGCCGAAGCGATCGGGCAACGCGGCGCATCCCCTCGACACAGAACAGGTCGGTCATCGGATTGGCCCGCGAACAGACGTAGGGCTCAATCAGTTGAGTCAGGGCATCGAGACCTGTGCTGGCTGTGATGGCAGGAGGCAGGTCCAGCGTCAGCTCAGGATCGACGATCGCCAGCTTCGGCAGCATCAGCGGACTCCGCAGGCTGGCCTTCACCTTATGCTCGGGCGAGCCCAACACGGCGTTGCGAGTGACTTCGGATCCCGTTCCCGCCGTCGTGGGAATGGCGATGAAGGGCGTTGAGGGAACGCGTAGCGGTTTCCCTGCCCCGACCACTTCCAGATAGTCCATCGGATCGCCCCCGTTTGCCAGAACCGCTGCGATCGCCTTTCCGGCATCGATCGCACTGCCGCCGCCGATCGCGGCGATGACGTCGGCCTTGTGTTCCCGCGCTCTCGCGACGCCCTCGCGGACGATATTGACCGTCGGCTCGCCGTCAATTGGAAAGGTAGCCGTCTGCATGCCGGCGGACTGCAACCGGGAGATGAGCAGATTGGCGCGCGCCGGGGAACGGCCCGACACCACCAGGATCCGGCTGCCCATCTCGCAGGCCGCCGGGGCAGACTGCGAAATGGCTCCTGACCCGAACACGATCCTCGTGGCGGTAGCGAATTCGAAAGTCATCCGGATCACCAGCCGCTATCGTCCGGGAAGAGGTTGGCGTATTTGACGCTGCGGCGCGGCTCAGCCATCATATGCTCCACTTCGTCGCGCCACTTCTTATAGTGTGCCGTCTCCTTGTGGAGCGCCGGAGCATCATTATCTCTGTAAACCTCAACCAGAACAAAGCGTTCCGGATCGTCCACCTGCTGCACCACATCGAACCGGCACACTCCCGCTTCCTTTACGCTTTCACGGGCATTTGCAAGGGTTGCCTCCCGAAATGCCGCTATACATTCCGGCTTTACGTGTACGTGGACATGGACGATGAGCATAGCTTTCATCAACTCTACCAATGCAAAGGCTGAAACAGAAAGAGTGGGAACCGTAAGCGCGGATGGTAGAATCTAGATTAGCTGCGGTTAGGCTGTGGTGTTGTTTCCTGAAGAGAAGGACGCTGAGGGACTTCATGCGAACGCTGTTCTTAAATCCCCCTTCATTTGAAGGCTTCGATGGTGGCGCCAGCTCACGTTGGCCTGCCTCAAGAGAAATCGAGTCCTACTGGTATCCCGTCTGGCTCTGCTATCCGGCTGGCATGCTGCCGGACAGCAAAGTGGTAGACGCTCCCCCGCATAAGATTTCGATTGAGCAAACCGTGAAGATGGCGGCCGATTTCGAACTGCTCGTCCTTTTCACCTCGACCCCCGGCTTCGACGTCGACGTCCGAATGGCAGAGATGATGAAGGACGTGAATCCGCGGCTCAAGGTCGCATTCGTCGGCCCGCCTGCTACAGTTGAACCGGACAAGGTACTTCGTTCCTCAGCTATCGATTTTGTCGTCCGCCGCGAGTTCGACTACCAGATCGTCGATTATGCCAACGGGAAACCGCTCGATCAGATTCCGGGAGTAAGTTATCGAAAGAACGGCCACATTGTTCACAATCCGGAGGGCGGCTACATCGAAAACCTCGACGCGTTGCCGTGGGTTACGAAAGTTTACAAGCGCGACCTGGATTTCCGCCGCTACAACGTCCCGTTCCTGCTTAATCCCTATATCGCGCTATACACTTCCCGCGGGTGTCCTGCGATGTGCACCTTCTGCCTGTGGCCGCAGACGCATTCCGGTCACCGCTGGAGATTGCGCTCGATCGACGACGTCGTCAACGAAGTCCGCTGGGCGAAAGAGAATTTTCCAGGGTTGAAGGAGATCTTTTTCGACGACGACACCTTCAACTACAAGAAAGAGCGCACCATTGAACTTTGCCGCAAGCTCGGTCCGCTCGGAATCACCTGGTCCTGCACGTCGCGAGTTACAACCGACTATGACACCCTCAAGGCGATGCGCGAAGCGGGCTGCCGGCTGATGATTGTCGGCTACGAGTCCGGCGACCCTCAAATCCTGAAGAACATCAAGAAGGGCGCCAATCTCGAGATGGCGAAGCGTTTCACGCGCGACGCCCATAAGCTTGGACTTACGATCCACGCGGACTTCATCATCGGCCTTCCAGGCGAGACTCGTGAAACGATACGCCGCACGATCGAGTTCGCCAAGTCGCTCGACACGGAAACCATTCAGGTCTCAATCGCCCATCCCTACCCGGGCACTGAATTCTACGACTACGTCAAGAAGAACGGCCTGATCACGATCGACTCGATGACCGACGAGAAGGGACACCAGCTCCCCAACATCGTCTATCCGGGCCTTGATCGCGCCGAACTGGTCGACTGGGTGGAACGCTTTTACGGCGAGTATTACTTCCGGCCCCGCGCGGCCTGGCGCATTGTCCGCAAGGCTATTTTCAATCGAGAAGAGCGCAGCCGGCTCTACAAAGAGGCGCGCGAATATCTTGCGCTGCGATCCAAGCGGAAGAAGTTCGTGAAAGAGCAGAGGCAGCAGGCCTACGCGGGTGGGGATTAGTGCCAAAACAGGATGCGGCCGCAAAGGCCTTACGGTTAAAAACCAGACTTGTAGTCGCCCTTGTTGTGCTCAGCAACGTATTCGGTAACTTCGCGCTGTCGCTCGGCGTGAAAGCCCAGCCCGCGATGAAGACCCTGTTCGGGCCTATCTATGCGTTGCTGAATCCCTGGATGATCGGAGGGATTCTGCTGCTCATCATCTGGACTCTGGCCCGGATGGCGCTGCTGAGCTGGGCCGATCTGAGCTACGTCCTCCCGGTGACCTCCGTTGGGTACGTCCTTTCGACCCTCATGGGCGTTTACTGCCTGGGCGAATCCGTCAGCATGACGCGCTGGGCGGGAACGCTGTTGATTGTGGCGGGCACTGCCCTGGTTGGCGCCACTGCGCCCAATACGACCGCACAACGCCGGCAATGACCGCCTGGATCCTGGTCGCTGTCATCGTCGCTTCCACGACAGCTGCCGACGTTCTCCAATCGCGGGAGATGAAGCGGCACGGCGAGATCAAGGACTTTAGGCCGAACCGGCTGACTTGGGCGTTTGCCGCCATCGCCCGTCGCGGTTATCTGATTCTGGCAGTCTTCTTCATGGCCGTTTCGTTCTTTGCCTTCTTGAAGCTGCTCTCGGTTGCCGACTTCAGTTTTGCCGTTCCCGCCACCGCCGCCAGCTTCGTCGTTGAGACGATTCTCGCTCGCTTCGTCTTGAAAGAGCATGTCAGCCGGCGCCGCTGGATTGGTACATTGCTGGTAGCCTCTGGCGTGGCCCTTCTTGCCCTGTGACGTTGCTATTTGTGGCGGCTTTAGCCGCCTGCGCCTACCAAGTGATCGCGCTCCTTGCGGCGCTTCGCCACTCGCTGCGCCGCGACCCTTCTCCGCGCGGTCCCTTGCCTGGTGTGTCCATTCTGAAGCCGATTCGCGGCCTGGATCCGAGCTTCTGGCAAGCCATCCGTTCTCACGCCGAACAGGATTACCCCGAGTTCGAGATTCTGTTCGGCGCAATTGACCCGAAAGATCCCGCCCTGCCTCAGATACACGAGTTCATCCGCAAGTTCCCGGACCGGCAGATCCGGCTCATCCGTTGCCCTACCAAGGCTCCCAATGCCAAGGTGGGAACGCTGATGGATCTCGAGAAAGAAGCCCGTTACCCGATCCTGCTTGTAAACGATTCCGACATCGAGGTGCCGCGCGGCTATCTGAGAAACGTGGTCAGCCATCTGGAGAGAAAGGCGGTCGGTCTTGTGACCTGCCTGTACTCAGCGGAAGCGGGGAATCTCCCGGCGAGATGGGAGGCGCTCGGCATCTCTGCCGACTTCGCTTCGAGCGTGCTCGTTGCGCGGCTGACAGGCGTGCGCGAGTTCGGCCTCGGCTCCACTCTTTGCTTCCGGGCGAAACAGTTACGAGCCATCGGCGGCTTTGCCGCCATCGCCGATTACCTTGCTGACGATTATCAGTTGACCCGCCGCATTACCGAATTAGGTTTTCAAGCCGTTATCTCACGGACTCCTGTGCGGACCCACCTCGGCCGCAACACATGGGCCGGCGTCTGGCGTCATCAGGTGCGTTGGGCTCGGACGATCCGTCTCTGCCGTGGGGGCGGTTATCTAGGCCTGCCGCTCACGCACGCGGGGCTTTGGGCGTCGCTTTGCATCGCAGCGGGGATGTGGTGGACAGCAGCGGCGCTGGTGATGCTCAGGATTGCTGCGGGGGCGGTGACGGCGGTCGCAGTGCTGGGGGATCGGCGCGCGATTCCGTGGCTACCTCTGGTTCCGCTCTGGGACCTTTGGGGATTTGCCGTTTGGATTGCCGGCCTGTCGGGTAAGACAGTCCTCTGGCGCGGCCGCAGGCTCCGTCTGCTCCCCGACGGCCGCATCCCGTCCGACTGTGCCTAAAGCGCCTTCAGCGCCTCCAGCACTTGCTCTGCGTGTCCGGCAGGCTTCACCTTGGCAAAGACCTTGGCAATCTTGCCATCTTCATCGATCAGGAAGGTGCTCCGTTCAACTCCCATGTACTTCCTGCCGTACATGCTCTTTTCAACCCACACCCCGAAAGCCTCGGCGGCCTTATGGTTGACGTCTGCGAGCAGCGTAAACGGAAGTTCGTATTTTGTCTTGAACTTGGATTGTGCCGCAGGCGTATCAGGGGAGACGCCGATTACGATGGCGTCCTGCCCCTCAAAGTTCGGGAAGTTGTCGCGGAATTCGCAGGCTTCTCTGGTACACCCGGGTGTGTCAGCCTTCGGATAGAAGTAAAGGATAACTTTCCTGCCGCGCAGGCTGGAGAGGCGCAGTTTCTCGCCGCTCTCGGTTTCCAACTCGACATCGGGCGCTGGAGCCCCTTCCTTAATCGCCATAGCCGCTTGATCTACTCTACCGGTACCGTTGTTCCCTTTGGCTCAGTCCGCGAGATCTGCTCAATTCTCAAGTCGAGCAGCGCACGCAGTCCCTTCAAAAATTCTATGCGAGCAGCGCGGAAGTGACTGCGAGCTTCCTCTGGCGGGCCGAGCTTTTCGGCCAGGCTGGTTAGCGCCGGGCCGATCCCCATGCAGCCGCAGGAGCATTGTTTTTCCCCGCTCATGCAACCTCCTTCAGTTCTACCGTCAAAACTTTATTATCAAGCCGCGCCCTGACGGGCGACAAGGCAGCCATCGTCGTCGGCAGCCCAATATGACGGCGCAAGCTGCCAATTTCTACGACCAGTTCGTCGCCTTTCTTGAACAGGTGAACCTCCCCCTTCGTTGCAAATGGCAGGTTCAGCTTCACCTCATAGTGGCTGTCGGTCTTCTCAAACGTATACGGGCGCTCGGTGTGCTTCACGGCCGCGGGATCCTCGCCGTTCGGGTAGAGCACGGCGGCCAATTCTTCGAGCCGCTGCCGCCCGAGCACTTCCTGCATGAACAACGGCACCCTCTTTACCTCGATCGGCGAAAAGTAATCGTCCATCTCTTTGAGGATGCGCTGCTGCGATTGGCGCCACTCGGAAAAGAAGCGATCTGTGACGGACTCCGGCAGCACCCGGTTCACATTGATCGAATCGACCGTCAATCCGTGAAGAGCGAAGTAGACGAAGGCCCGCTGCGTCTCGCGCATTACCATCTGCTCAGCATTCGTCACTAAGCGGACGCTCGTGACCTTCGGGTCCTCCAGAACCTCCGCAATACCCTCCAGCTTGGAGAACAGGTCCTGAATATTTCCGAAGTAGCGATCGGATGGCAGTTCCACCGGCGACACCCGGTTTGCAAGGGGCCGGACCGCCTTCAGCAGGCTTCGGTGGAACGGGAAGATGTGTTTCATGTACCAGTCGAGCGTGGTCGGCATCGAGACGAAGCGGATGGATTCGGCTGTGGGAGCGCAATCGAGCACGATTGCGTCATACCGGCCTTCCCGCCGGTACTGATTCACGTACATGATGGCGCTCAGCTCTTCCATTCCCGGCAGGATCGCCAATTCTTCCGCTTGGACGTTGTTGATCCCCGTCGTTCGCAGCACGGCGATCACATAGGCGGATATCTCCTTCCAATGCCGCTTGATCTCCTTCTGGATGTTCACCTCTTGGATCGAAAGGCGATCATTGATCTCATAAGGATCCGCCGTCTTCCCTTGGAAGAGGTCTCCCTCGACGTCAAAGGAATCCGCGAGACTATGAGCCGGATCGACGGACATGACCAGCGTCCGATAGCCCAATTGGGAAAGGCGCACGCCGGTCGCAGCAGCGAGGCTGGTTTTTCCGACACCGCCCTTGCCGCTAAACAGAAGAATACGCATGCATATTTAGATGCGCGAGCGAGCCGGCAGGTTGACCGCGCCCGCGAGTTTTTGTTGTAGCAGACAGGCAGAGCTTTCTTGGAACCGGAATGGCTGCCCAAGCATCCGTCGGAATGTCGATAGACAGCGGCCATCAGTAAGATGACGGACAGTGCCGGTTGATTGTACACTGAGAAATCTGATTGTCTGTGAGGAGGATCTTGCGGTTTTATGCTTCATTCGAAGGTGGTGTTGAGTCTGGCAGCCACTGCGCTAGCGGCTTCGCTGGCTTTGCCCGCGGAGAAGGGCGATCCCGAGAAGGGCAAGGAAGTCTTCGAGCAGTGCGGAGTCTGCCACAACGCGGACAGCACGGAAAAGAAGATGGGCCCCGGCCTGAAGGGTCTGTTCAAGAAGCAGAAGCTGGCGAATGGGCAGAAGGTCAGCGACGAATCCGTCATGAAGATCATCAATAGCGGCGGAAACGGGATGCCAGCCTACGAGGAAATGCTCTCCGACGAAGAGCGGGCCAACCTGCTGGCGTACCTTAAGACACTTTAACGTTTGACGTCTTCAAATTAAACAGCTAATCTAAAGATAAGATTACTGTTCTCGCTAGCGTCCCCATCGTCTAGCCCGGCCTAGGACACCGCCCTTTCACGGCGATAACGCGGGTTCGAATCCCGCTGGGGACGCCAACCACATTTCCTTGCCCACGTTCGTCACTTCTTCGGGCTGACATTCTCATACCACTTCAGATTTGCAGTTGCTGACCCGATGCAGGCGAGGTCTGGTCGGCCGTCCGAGTTGAGGTCCGCCGCTGCACAGGCTGCCGCGGATATCCCGCCATCGTCCACGACACTCTTGGCCCATTTTGTTCCGTCATAGCGGTACAAGTAGACGCTCCGGCCCTTCCCGCGGTAGCCCGCGACGATCTCATCCCTGCCGTCTCGATCGAAATCCGCTGTCAGGATCGTGTGGCCGTCGACAAGGGTGTCGTCGATAACCTGACGGCGCCACTGCCGTCGCTCCTCGGTGTAGACCACAACATCGCTGCCGTGCCAAGGTTCGATCGAAGCCAGAAAGCGCTTCCGCCCCAGCCTGCCGACAGTCACGTCGCTGGATCCGCTCTTGGGCCATGGCGCCTCCGATCCCGGCGAAATTCGGGTCCGCACCCAGGCGCCGTCCTGTTTCGACCGTAGGAGATGGATGCCACGGAAACTCGCGGTCAGCAGGTCCTGACGCCCGTCCCCGTCCCAGTCCGTGACAAAGATTCCGTGCATGACGCCCTCATCCTCGTCATTGAGCATCTCGCGCTTCCATACCCCGGGCCTGTACAGGACCACTGGAATTCGTCCGTGATAATCGGGGGCCTTGGCGGTTTCATTCGTAAGAGGCGCGTTGACGAACGCGCCGTTGATGATGCGGATGCGATGGGACGTTGGCAAACGGTCAATTTCCTTTACGGTCCACCGGCCCCGCGGATCCCCCTGATGTTGAAGAAGGGACACCGTCCCGAGGCTCTTCTGTGCCTCATTTGAGAACTCATGTGCCAGCAGCAGCTCGGGGATTCCGTCCCCGTCCGTGTCCAGCGGAGCCACGTTGATCATGCGATTCAGCCCATCCGCGATCACGTGCCGCTGCCAAGTCGGGTTCTCGAACCAGACGAGTTCCGTCATCCCCGAGGCGAGCGCGATCAGATCGAGCCTTCCGTCCCTGTTGAGGTCGGCAGGAACCACTTGGTAGCCGCCTTTGAGATCCGTGGCGATGACGTGCGTACGGAAAGCGATGGTCTGCGCGAACGCGACCGATCCGCAGAAAAGGCAGAAAGCAGCGAGTCGTTTCAACATGCCGATCCCTGATTATGGCAGGAACCTGGCCGCCGGAGTGGAGGATTTCATCAGGACAGGAAAGTACGCTCGAACCACGGCCACAACGTCGTGTCCCGGGCGTGAAAGTAATACTCCTGCGCAAGCTTGGGCGCCGTGGCGATCAGCAATGTGAGGGCGAGCCCTTTACCCGTTCTGAACTTCCAGGAAGGCTTCCACGCGTCTGTTATCGCGTAAATGAGATAGAAGGTTTCGAAGACATTCGGGAACACGAGCAGGATCCATGGCTTCAAACCCGCGAAGAGAAGCGCGACACCCGTCAATCTCCACAGATACAGAACGAGGCTTGTCCGCCGAGCCAGTGCGCTAGTCCAGCGTTGAGAGACGAAGAAGGCGAAGGTGAGGTAATACGTGTCAAACGCCTTATCGAAATAGGCATAGTAATCGGTAAAGGCGAGACGCGTCCAAGGCCAGGGTTCCGGAGTGATTTTGTAACCGATCACGACATCGCTCATATCAGCGAAGATGCATGCGATGACGCCTCCAATCGGGTAGCGCAGGATCGTGAACGGGACCAGCAGGCGGAGAACGGCCGTGATGAACAGCCCCATGCTTGAGCTCCACCCTTAGGACGACGCTAGGAGTGCACAGCTTTTCGCTTTTCCTGGATTCGAGAGCGAAATCAAGTACGAAATCTCTTTGCGGAGCGAGCTCTCGCTTTGGCGGCCTCCTCTTCCCGATTCTTGGGCGGGGCGTTCGTTTCTAAAGCTTGCAAGAGACGGGAGGAAATATTTGTGATTTCATCGACGGCAGCTAAAAACGCCTTTTCATTCGCCTTCGAAGGCTTGTGGAAGCCGCTGATCTTTCTGACGAACTGAAGGGCAGCTGCGCGGATCTCCGCCTCGGTAACCGGCGGATCAAAATTGAAGAGCGTTCTAATGTTGCGGCACACGTCTCTTGACAGGATACCGGTGAGGCAGGGCGCACGGTCCCATTCTTACAACTAGCAACTAAGAATCTTTTTACACCTGTTACCGGGACTTTGCGGAAGTAGACTGCGCTTTCTAACATTCCGTGTCAGCCGTCCCTGCCCTGTCACTGAGTCCGACTGACACGGTGTGTGTCATCGGAATAACAGAATCAGATCTCTGCTTAGCAGAAGGAACGCGAACGCGGCCATGACAATCCAGGCGATACGCAGTACCGTCCTTCTGTGACCCACTGATGGATGATTCATTGCTTACAGTCGAGGCAATTCAGAGTCCAACCTACGCGACCTTTACAAGCTCTTTTCCGATGTTTTCACCTGTAAAGAGGCTAAGGAAGGCCTTCGGCGCATTCTCGATTCCGTCTACCACTGTCTCCCGGTACTTCAGCCTTCCTTCCCGAATCCACTTCGCCATCCGCTCCCTGGCTTCGGGGTAACGGGCAGTGTAATCGAAAACCAGGAAGCCCTCGGCTCGGGCTCGCTTCACAACCAGGTGGAACAACAGGCGGGGTCCCATCTCCGGCGTCTCAAGGTTGTACTGGCTGATTTGTCCGCAAAGCACAAGACGCGCCCGGTTGTTGATCAGCGGGAAAACGGCGTCCGTAACCGGGCCGCCGGTGTTATCGAAGTACACGTCGATGCCTGAAGGGCAAAGCTCGGAGAGCTTGGCCTGATAATCAGTCACCTTCTTATAGTTAAACGCCGCGTCAAACTGAAGCTCCTCGAGCAGGTATCTCACCTTCTCATCGCTGCCGGCAGTCCCGACGACACGACAACCGGCGATTCGTGCGATCTGCCCAACCGCAGAGCCGACCGCTCCCGCCGCGCCGGAAACGACGACCGTGTCACCCGGTTTCGGCTGGCCGATCTCCAGTAAGCCGAAATACGCGGTCATGCCCGGCATCCCGAGGATGCCAAGCGCGGTAGAAATGGGGGCGGCGGAGGGATCGATCTTACGCAGGTCTGAACCGTCTGACAGCGCATAC
This sequence comes from uncultured Bryobacterales bacterium, assembly GCA_937959285.1. Classification (GTDB taxonomy): domain Bacteria; phylum Acidobacteriota; class Terriglobia; order Bryobacterales; family Bryobacteraceae; genus JADGHK01. Next base: position 72,994 of record CALGAR010000046.1, on the reverse strand, counting down.
TCCTGCCATCCTGAATAGCTCTCCACGATGTCGCCCGGTTGAAACTTCGGGTTGCGTGACTCCACGACCTCCGCCACGGTACCCCCTGCCATCACTTGGCCGATTTCGATCGGACTGGCATACGAGTGACTGGAACGCATGAATCCCCGGAGGTAGGGATCCACCGACAGGTAAAGGATCTTCAGTAACACCTGGCCTTCGCGCGGCGAAGGAACCGGTGTTTCGACGAGCTTGAAGTCCGACTCCGACGGCATTCCCGCCGGACGATTTGCAAGTGTGATTTGTCGATTCATCATGGCGTGCCCTTCAATAGATGCTTGAGGGGCTCGAGCCGACTCGTACTACTCCCCAGCGTACTGAACGCAAACTTACTTGCCGCGGAAACGGAAGGAGAGCCCGACCGTGAACGTGACCGGATAACCCGGCGTAGCATGAATGCCGTACGCCGCCGGGCTCGTCCTGTATGGTCTGGATTCGATATAGTTCTGTGTTTCGTAATAGGATCGGTCTGTCAAGTTGTCGACCGCAAAGTTGAGATCAAGGCCCCGCCGAATCCGCCGAACGACGCTAAAGTCGATCACTGTGTGCCCGGCAGCAACGATCGAGGGATCCTCGCCGTCGAGCCGATAGTGGTTGATGGCCCGCAGCCGAAGCGAGCCGCTCCAACCTCGCCAGTAAGCAAGCGTCAGCGCCGCGTTAGCGACGAAGTGAGGAGCGCGGTCTACATAGATTCGCGGAACGGTGCCCCGATAAAAGGCATTGCCCACCTTCGTCAATCCCGAACTGAAGCTCAGACGCCTTGTGATATCGAAAGATGCCTTCGCCTCAAATCCATATGCACGGCTCGGCCCGAGGAACTCCAAAGAGCCATCGTCGGCGACGTAAACCAGCTCGTTGGATCGATCGATCAGGAACAAATCCGTCGCAATCGACAGGCGTGAAAACCGCGAGGAAGTCCCTACCTGATAGAAGTCGGTGGTAGCGAGCTTGGTTCCGTCGGGCGACTGAATGATGCTGCGCGCGTCGATCGACGAAATTCCACGCCCGTAGTTGGCATGAAGCGTGAGCGGGATCCGCCGCGTCGGCGTGTAAGCCAGGTTGAACTTCGGCTGCACACGCCCAGAGGTTTCAGTGGCGCTATTGTCCGGTTCGACGCGGTCCCTGACGGCGAAACGAAAGACATCGTAACGGAGCCCGCCACCGAGGAGGAGTTTCCCCGAAAAGAAGCTCAACGAATCCTGAATGTAGCCAGCGCTGTTGGTGACATGCGCGTTAGCACGAGTCGTCACGCCCAACGGAGTCCGATTGATTCTCGGGTAAAGGCCGACGTTGATCTGGTTGTCGTGGAAGTTTCCTCCCACAGCAAACAGGCTGTGCCCCCCGAGCCAGCGGTGAGGCCGCAGATACTGGACGTTCGTCCCTTCCTGCAGCCGCGAGTCGTGCTGCTGAATTGCGTCGCCGTTCTTGAGATCGTTTAGGAAGAACGTAAAGTTGGAGAAGAGGTCAAATAAGGACCGGCTCACGAAGCCGTCCAGTTTCCAAACGGCCCCATTCGCCTGCTCTTGCCGGTAATAGAGCGCCAGCGTGCCCGCGCGGATGCGGCCGCCTTCGCCAGGGTCAAGAAAACCGAACCGGTCCAGACGGCCAGCCACGACTTCGCTCAACGGAATCTGGCCCGAGGAGTTGTAGCTGTTTCTCCCCGCATTCAACTTGACGGCGAAGCTCCGGCTGTCACTAAGCCGCCGGGTGAGATTGCCCGTCACGTTGTCACGGCGGTAATCGAGCGTTTTGACGAACGGACCGTCGGTATGCGAGCCTTCATAGGCGAGAAAGGAGTCGACATTTGGCAAATCGGGACTGTAGGAGAGAAAGCCCCGGGTAGTATTGAAGGAACCGCCTTGAATCCGCGCGGTCCATTGATCCGGAAACGACTCGCGAAGGCGAATGTGAACGACGCCTAAGCCACTGAAGTCCCCGTACTCGGCGCTGAAAGGTCCGTTTATAATGCTCGCCTCTTGAATCAGCTCGGGCGTGAGACTCTTCAGCGAACCCAGATATCCCTGGCCGTGACCCTGCGTGGTCTGGTTTTGCTGGATGTTGTCCACAAGAACCTTTAGCCCGCCGTTAACACCGCCATGATCCAGGTTGAAGCCGAACCGGCGAACTTCAATCGACTTACCGCCACCCTCATGCTGGCCGGCGTTGATGCCCGCGTTCAGTTGGTGAAAGACCTGATCGTCCCTGGAAAAGAGCGTTTGCTGGAAGACCTCCGCGTTGCGGCGGTCGACGGATGGTTCAACAGGGGAAGCTGTGATTACGATGCTCGTATAGACCGGAGTGATGACGGCCTCATCCTTAGCCTCAGCTTTCTGTTCCTCCTGCCCTTTGGGCTTGCCTTCCGTCTGGCCGAAGACCTGGACGAGACTCGTCATCACAAGAAGAGCAACTGCCATTCGCGCGTTCATGAGCCCAATCGTAGCACGAACATAATATTCGTAGCACTACGAAAAGCTGCGGATCCGCCGCTTTGTTTCGATCGTGGCCGTGTCCTGGACAGCAGCCCGATCGCGAAAGTACTCCACGCCCTTCAAAGGAGCGGGTCTTAGTTGAACTGGAGCGTTAAGACGTTGCTTGCGAACCCATCGACTGACACGACAAGCGATACGTCGCCGCTCCCTGCAAGGCTCGGGGGCAGTTCGATATTGACTTGGTCCAAGCCGGTGAACTCAGGCTGCGGTCCGGCATACTGAACGGCGACAGGCTCGCCGTTCACGCGCGCAGCGACAGCGTCGGGACGATTGCGGATTCCGGTACCGAACAGGGAAAGGAACAGCCGCTCGCCGGCTGCGAATCGAATCGGACGGGGAACACATTGACCGGCTCCGTCCGAGCAGTCGAATACGGGTTCGATGGAACGCTGGTCATCCGCGGAGACGCGGAGAAGGAAAGCGGCGGGAACGCCGCGACCGTCGCCATTTGCAGCCACCAGCGAGGGAGCGATCTGATTGAGGACAATCGTCCTCCTGCGCTCGGCGCCGGTGCTGTCCTTCACGACGATTCCGGCCACGCCGGGCGTCGCCGCATCCGGCAATACCGCATTAATGGCTGCCGGTGAAACGAAGTACAAGGCGGACTGGTGCGTTCCCGCACCGCTTTCTACACGGACCGTTACATTGTCAAGACTCAGCTCAGGCTCCTCTCCGGCCACTGCCCGGTCCGTAAACGCGTCTCCGAAGATCGTGACGATGCCGCCGGGAGCGACGCTGCGCTGATAGCTTGCCGCTGATACGGGAACCAACTCCGACGTACCCGAATAAAGTCCCACGCCGAGATGGTAGGAGAGAAAATCGGCGATGCGGTCGTAGAGCGATACCCCGCCGACGGTGGTCGTCAAAGGCAGTGTATGGGGAGCGCCCTCAAGCAGGTAGAACTCCACGGGGATCGGGGCCATCTGCGCGCGTTGCGCCATAAAGATTGCATCGCGGAAGTCGACGAGGTCGTCCTCGGTTCCTTGGATTATGAGCAGCGGTGGGTGACCTGCACGGATTTCTCTGGCACGATCGGAAATCGGCCCCCAAAGATTTAGCACAGCGCGGATCGGCAGATTCGCGTTCCTAGTGTAGGCTGCAAGGACGCTCGTGATCCCTCCGGCAGAAGAGCCGCCAAGCGCTATGCGGCTCGCATCAACCCGATTCTCAGCCGCGTTCTGCTGCATCCACAAGACTGCCTTGCTTGCATCCTCTACGGCAGCAGCGATCACCCTCGTAAGTTTGTCGTCGCCCGGGGTCGGCGGGTCATCTCCTACCAGGCGGTAGCTGATGGAAGCAACGACAAATCCCCGCGAAGCAAGGTCCTCGGCGAGATCAACAGTGATAGGATTTGTCTTGTCGCCGGTAACAAAGGCGCCACCGTGGAGGAGAATCAGTGCGGGACGATTCCCGAGAGTGTTGTCATCCACGGGTTGATACAAATCGAGCAGCAGAGGCTTATTCCCCGGCTCAGGGCTTTGTACTGCGCCTGTGGCGTACTGAATATTCTCGGTGACCTGCACCTCGAAAAGCCTGTCGCGGTACGGGATGTTTTGAGCAAAGCAGTTAACAACAATTACAAAAGGAAGCCCTCGGGCGAGTATTTTAGAGATCATATTTTTACTCCATCGATGAAATCGCATGAATCCTGTTTCGAACAGATCAAACACGAAATCGAATTTCACGTCGCGCTCGGTGACAAATTAGAGTCGCGTTGCGGATGCAAGGAGCGGTCATGAATTCTCGGCAGAGTGAAACGATTTGGCGGGCCCTCGACCGGTTTCAGATAGAGCTGCCGTCCTGGGGATTCGCCAACACAGGGACCCGGTTCGGTAAATTCCTGCAGGCTGCGGCCGCCACCACTACAGAAGAAAAGCTTAGCGACGCCGGACAGGTGCATGCCTTTACAGGCTGTTGTCCCTCTGTAGCAATGCACGTGCTCTGGGATTTCCCGAACGGGGAGGCCGATGCGGAGAACGTCGCCGCGACTGCGGCCCGGTATGGCGTGCGAATTGGCGCGATCAACCCTAACGTCTTCCAGGATCAGGTTTACAAGTATGGATCCTTTGGCAGCCCCGACGAGAATGCGCGGAAGCATGCGATGGATCACATGCTCGAATCCGTCCGGATCTCACATCGTACAGACAGCCGTGACCTTTCTCTCTGGTTTGCGGACGGATCCAACTATCCCGGCACTGCAAACATCCGCCAGAGAAAGCGGTGGTTTGAAGAAGGCCTGCGCGAGTTGCACCGGCATCTGAAACCGCACCAGCGCCTTCTCGTGGAGTACAAGCCGTTTGAACCGGCCTTCTATCACACGGACATCGCGGATTGGGGAATGGCGCTGTTGCTTGCAAAAGCCGCAGGGCCGCAAGCAAAGGTGCTGGTTGACACCGGGCACCATTACCAATCGCAGAACATTGAGCAGATTGTCGCGTGGCTCCTCAGTGAAAACATGCTCGGGGGATTCCACTTCAATGATCGCCGCTACGCTGACGACGATCTGACGCTCGGTTCCATCGATCCATATCAGGTCTTCCGCATCTTCCACGAGATCTGTTTCTTCGAATGGGAGACGGGCACGCGTGCGGACATCGCCTATATGATCGACCAGAGCCACAACCTGAAGCCGCGCATCGAGGAGATGATTCAGACAGCGTGCACTGCGCAGGAACTATACGCCAAGGCCGCGCTCGTCGATCACGAATCGCTCGCCCGGCATCAGCAGCGATGCGAACTCATCGACGCAGAAGAGCGCTTGAAAGAGGCTTTCGCAGCCGACGTACGGCCCGTTGTGCGCGACTGGCGGAAAGCCAAAGGACTGCCGGAAGACCCGATTCGCGAATTCCGCTCCAGTGGCTACATCGAGCGTGTCACACGGGAGCGCGCAGAGAAGAACGCGTCATCGGCGAGCAGCTACGCCTAAGACTGCTACGCATCGCGCGGGCGGAGATACCACTCCAGCGCCTCTTCCCTGCTCAGCCGCTGCGGTTCCTGCTCTGCTTCTGGATGCGTGCTGCGGAAGCGCTGAAGAAGCAGGTCTTCCATTTGAGCGACAACGTCCGGATGTTTCGCCGCAACGTCGGTGAACTCGCCTGAATCGCTTCTGCGGTCGTATAAGCGGACGTAGCGTCCGGGCGTGGGATTGTCAGTCAGGTATCCATCGGTCCGCTTGCGCCGTCCGCTGCAGAAGATGAACTTCCAGCGATCGGTGCGAACGAATGCCTCCTCGTTCTCGAGATACTCCGAGAAAACGTGATCGCGAGGAGAGTCCGCTTTCTTTCCTTCTAAGTAAGGACGGAGGCTCCTGCCGTGCTGGACCGGGAGAGGCCCGGCGTTGAGCATGTCGAGGATCGTCGGCGCGAGGTCGATGTGCTCCGTCTGGTCTTTCACAACGCCCTTCCAGACACGCCCGGGGAAACGCATGATGAGCGGAACACGAAGCGCGGGCTCATAGCCGCAGTGCTTCTCAAATCGTCCATGGTGGCCGAGGTTATACCCATGGTCGGCTGTATAGACAACGAAGGTGTTGTCTTCGAGATTCAACTCGCGGAGCTTGCTCAGAATGCGGCCGATATTCCGATCGAGGTATCGAACGGATGTGTAGTAAGCTGCAATGATTCCCTGCTTCTCCTCGTCCGTGAGATCGCGGAAGATCAGCGGAATCTGCCAGCCGTCTTCAGGGCCGACGCGAGGAACCGGAAAGCGCCGCGGGTCAAAATGCCGTGCGTCCTCGATTGGAAAGTGGAAGGGTGAGTGGGGCTCGTGGAAGCTCACCCAAAGCGCGAAAGGCTTGTCTCGATGCTCCTCCAGGAACCGCGTGGCTAGCCGAATCTGGTGAGCCGCCTTCATGTCCTCTTCGTAGCGTCCGTAAGGCCGCTTTGCCGCGTTCAGCCAAATGCGCGCCGGGTCTCGAAACGGCCGCCACTCCGGCTGAACTTTGATCTCTTCGGGCACAGGCCGCGGCTTTACCTTGTCCACCCAGTCCCGCTGCAGCTCGCCCTCGGTCATCATGACGTCAAAACCGAAAAGCCCTGGCGCCGCCGGCTGGTTCAGATGCATCTTGCCGAAGACAGCGGTCGTGTAGCCCGCCTTTTTCAGCTCTTTGGCGATCGTTGGTTTCGATGGATCCAGTTTGGTCTGCAGCCTCGTGACGCCTGCTGCATGGGGCAGCTGGCCCGCGAAAAAGCTCTGCCGGGAGGGCGTGCAAACGGGAGAGTTACAGAAGTGGCTCGCAAATCGCGTTCCTTCCGACGCAAGACGGTCCAGGTTCGGCGTCTCGGCCAGCCTGTTTCCATCCGCTCCCAGGACGTAGCCGGCGTGGTCATCCGCGATGAGGAAGAGGAAGTTGGGCTTTCTTCTAGATTGGCCGGCCGATTTGCTGGAAGGGACTGCGGCTGCTGCCGAGGCGAGGAAGTGTCTCCGGGTGAGCATCGCTCCCACATTCTATCCAAGCGATACCCAACCGTAGCAGGAGGGTTGATGAGATCAGAGAGTCTGCGGGGCAGTGGTTGCAAACAGGGCGCGGAGTCCTCCGCGAAGATCCATAATAATCTGCTCGATCTGGCCGGGCGTAACCGCTTCCTTGAACACTTCGATGACAGCGTCCGCGCGTCGCTGTGCCTCTGCCATATTGACCCTTAGCCGGCTGCTAACGCGATTGTAAAACTCGTACGGAGTAGTGAAAGGAGCGCGGCCGTCGCGGTGGCGAAGCCAGTCCTTCAGTTCTGTAGGAAGCTGGGAGGCAGCATCCCATGCTTCGGGATCGGACAGGCACTCCGAGAGCGTTCGAAACGTAACTTCGACTGTTTGCGCAGCTTCCGGTTTGGGAAGACCGGTACGTTGGCAAACTCTCCGCATGAATTCGTCGTACTGCATCCTCGTCTGCCTCTGTCCGTTAGAAGCAGGCAGGATGGGAAGGTTTCCGGGGTGGTCGATTGCTAACCCTGCGGCTTGAAGTAGAGAACCATTCCTGCGCCAACCGAAGCTAGGAGGAAGCCAACGTAGAGCAGCGGGTTCGGCGCGGTCTTCGGCGGGTGCATCCACATGGTGACAAGAACGTTCACGACCGGAGCGCCGGCGAAGACAAGGGGCATCACGTAGGCCGGCAAGCCGCCGTTCTTAAACGCAAGAATAATGCAGACAGCGCCGAGCGCGCCCAGCACTCCGGCAACCGTCGCCGCAATTGAGCCGCCCGTTGTAAAGCCTCCAAGCCCATCCTGCGAACCTAGCATGACGACGGGCACGAGGACACCGACCAGGAAGTAGGCGAACCCGACACAGAGGAGTGCACGGAGAGGATTTCCCAGCGCAACTTGCCCCTTGTGCAGTGCGGGCCCATACATGCCCCAGCACAACGCCGCCCCCAGCGCAAAGATGACCCAAATCATAGATCGCCCTTTCTGCTTCTCCATCGATCCCTAAGAAATCCGCACCCTGCCCAAATTGTCTTCGAATTCTATCAGCGGCTTCACACGAGCTGCAATTTGTTGCGCCGCGGCGCTACTTGCACGCCGGAGAGTATGAGATAGTACGGGATAATCCGGTTCGCCATGACTTGGCGAAACTTTCGGCCGAGCGAATCATGAAAGGCTTGCTACTGGCACTGATCGTCACCGTGTTCGTTCTGCTCCACCAGGATTTCTGGTTCTGGCGCACCGCACATCCGCTGGTCTTCGGCTTTCTCCCGATCGGCATCTTCTACCATGCCTGCTACGCCGTTGGAGCTTCGCTCCTGATGTGGCTGCTGGTCCGATTCGCGTGGCCGTCGCATCTTGAGAAAGATGCGGAAAAGGAAGAGCCGGTAAAGGCCGCTTGCGCCGAGGGGCATCGATGATACCTGCGGCCGTCGTCCTGCTCTACCTTTGCGTCGTCCTTTACATCGGAATCTTCGCGTTTCGAAAGTCGGAGGCAAGAGGCAAAGCGGAGGACTACTTCCTCGCAAGCCGGTCCCTGGGTCCGCTTGTGTTCCTGCTGTCCCTGTTCGGCACGAACATGACGGCCTTTACCATTCTCGGCTCGTCAGGGCACTCCTTCCATAACGGCATCGTCACGTTCGGATTGATGGCATCGTCTTCGGCGGTGGTGATCCCGTTGACGCTGTTTTTCATTGGCACGCGAGTGTGGGCGGTCGGCAAGAAGTACGGCCACATGACACCGGTACAGATTTTCCGTGACCGCTGGGAGTGCGGCCATATTGGCACGATCATCTTTCTCGTCCAGGCGCTGCTGCTAATGCCCTACATCATCATCGGTGTCATGGGGGGAGGAACGGCGCTCCAGGCAATTAGCGGCGGCTTTGTACCGTACTGGTTCGGAGGAGGACTGGTAGCGATCGTCGTCATGAGCTACGTCTTCTTCGGCGGCATGCGCGGAACGGCCTGGGTGAACACGTTCCAAACAGTTCTGTTCCTTACATTCGGAACCACTGCTGTGCTGGTGGTCGGCGCGGGGATGGGCGGATTCAGCACAGCCATGAATGACATACTGCAGTCGCCGTCTCTGGCTCCCCTGCTCACGCGCGAACGCGTCAATCCAGCCTATTTCTTCAGCTACATGTTCATCCCGCTTTCCTCGATCGCCTTCCCGCACGTCTGTATCTTCTGCCTGACAGCCCGGCGAATGACGCAGTTCAAAAAGACAGTCATTTATTACCCGCTTTGCATCCTGGCGATCTGGCTGCCGTCGGTATATCTCGGCGTTGCAGCGAATCACGTTGCGGATGTCCCTGAGATCCGGCAAAAGATCGAAGCCCGGCAGATTCTGGCAAGTCAGGGCGCGCAGTTGCCGGACGAAGAGCGGAGCAGAGTTCGCGCTCAGATGGCATCGGATGACGTTATCCTCCTGCTGCTTGGCAAGTACGCGCCCGTCTGGCTTGCCGGATTATTGGGAGCGGGCATCATGGCGGCGGTAATGGCTAGCGATTCTCAAATCCTGGCGCTTTCCACCATGTTTACGGAAGACGTGTTCGCGTACTACGGCGGAAAGGCGCGCTTCGGAGAAGCAGCACAGGTTGCCACAGGACGTTTGTTCGTCATCGCGTTCACGCTGGTGGCGTACATCGTCGCGTTACAGGCGCCGGCGCGAATCTTTGAGCTCGCCGTTCAGTATGGATTCTCAGGCTACGCAGCACTGTCGCCGCTGCTCATAGCGGCCCTCTACTGGAAACGAAGCACAAAGTGGGGCGCGGCGGCGTCCACGATCTGGACAGCGTGTGCAGTGGCCGCAGTAGCCTGGTTTCAGGCGTCAGTCCCGGCTCCAGTCGGACCGCCCACTGTTGTGTGGTCGATCGGCGGCTTCGAGCTGCTCTCACGGACGGCCGGCGGGACTTCCGTCCTCGGCGGCTTTCAGCCCGTTGTGCCAATGACGTTGATCTCGGCACTGCTGATGGTGGTGGTGTCGTTGATGACGAAAAAGCCCAGCGAGGCGACAATCGCGCGGTACTTTCCGCAATGACGCCTACCGGCATTCGGCGTCAGGAGGACGCCGTGGCCCTGTCAACCAGCGGCTATAATCACTGCATGCGGCTGATCGGACGATTTTCAATCCTTGGGCTTCTCATGCTGTCTCTGCCGGCATTTGGCCAGAATCCCTCGAAGAAGATTGATACCGAAGAGCTCTCGCGCCTCCTCGAGAAGAGTGAGAACATCTTCTTCCTCGATGTGCGCGAACCCGAGGAGATTCAGAAGCTGGGGAGCGTAAAGGGATACGTGAACATACCGCTGGGACAGCTCGAAAAGCGGCTGGCGGAGATTCCGAAGAACAAGGTCATCGTCACCCTTTGAAACCAGGGGGGACGCGCTGCGCGTGCCGTGGCGTTACTTGAGAAGCATGGCTTCAAGACCTTGGGCTCCTGCGGCTTGTCGGAGTACCGGAAGCAAGGAAAACCGCTGGTGTACCCCGATTCAAGCAAGCCTAAGCCGGAGGGTCAGAAATGAGCTAATTCTGCCGGAGTCACGAGCCGAAACAGTAGATTCGGCCGTCCTGGGAGCCGATAACAAGCCGGCCGGAGGCGATAGCCGGAGAGGCAGAGATGGCTTCGCCGGCTTCGTACTCCCACACCTTCTCCCCTTTCGTGAGACTCACTGCGTACACGCGTCCGTCGTTTGAACCGAAGTAGACCCGATCGCCGGCGACCACCGGTGAGGAGTCAATCCGGGCGCGGGTGGCAAAGGTCCACAGCGCCTTGCCCGTCTTCGCATCCAGGCAATGGAGCATCTTGTCACGCCCGCCAATCAGCACTTTGCCTTCGATGAAGGCGGCGGAGGAGGCGTAAGGGAACTTCCGCGTCGGATGCTGATACCGCCACACAATCTTTCTCGCCTTCAGATCCATCCCGAGCACTTCGTTGTCATAAGTGCCGAAGTATGCAGCATCGCCGGAGAACACAGGCGACGATCCAACGTAGGAACCCGCAGTCATCTCAACTACCTGCTTACCGTCGGCGATCCGAATGCCGCGAAACACACCATCACAGCCGGATATGTAGGCAATGCCCCCGGCGACCGCCGGGGTAGCGTGCACCGGGCCATTGGTCTTGAAGCTCCATGCCAGTTTGCCTTTATCCGCCGTAATAGCGTAAAGGTGGCCGTCGTACGATCCAATAATCACCTTGCCGTCAACGACAACCGGAGAAGCTTTCACCTCCGACATGGTCGAAAAGGTCCACTGCTCCTTGCCATCCGCAGCATTAACGGCATAAACCACTCCCCCCAAATCACCGATGTAAACGACGCCGTTCGCAACTGCGGGAGACGAATCGCCGATCGGATCCTTCGTCTTGTACTTCCACCGCGGCTTACCCGTATTCAGGTCGAGGGCAAGTAACTCACCCGCTTGAGAGCCGACATACACTACGCCGTTGACGATTGCGGCGGAGGACTCTACCGGCTCGCCGGCTTCATAGGTCCAGAGCAGCTTGAGTTGTGCCGGCAGAGCGGAAGAAGCAACCCCTGTGAGCGCGGCGCTGCCACGAAACTGCGGCCAGTTCTCCTGCGTGGACTGCGCCGAAAGTGCAAGCACGGCAAAGAGCGACATCAGTAGGCGCATCGGTAAATCTCCAAAGCGCCGGCAGCGTCAAAAGGACGCGGATTGAAGGTTCCTGTCCACTGTTCCGCGGCCTGTGCCGCCAGCATAGGCAAGTCCTTCTCCGGCACCTCCAGCTCCCGCAGAGTCTGAGGCAGACGACCCGCCCTGGCAAAATCCGCGAGACGCCCGGCGAGGCCGTCGCCAAGCTGTCTGTACCGGTCCACGACAACGGCTTCATTCCAGCGTACGACGTGCGGAAGCAGTACAGCGAGCGCAAGCCCGTGGGTAACGCTGTAGTTTGCCGTTAGCGGATTGGCGCACGCGTGCGCTGCTCCCAGCATAGAAGCCTCAATTGCGGCGCCAGCGAGCCAGGCGCCGGCCTGCATTCCCGCGGCCGCCTCCGGATCGTTCGGACAGTCCAGGAATCGTTCATAGTGCATGGAAAGGAGACGCCACGCCTCGCGCGAATAGCATTCTGAGATCGCATTCCGCCGCTTTGTGACAAATGTTTCTACGGCATGCGCAATTGCATCGTATCCGGCGGCTGCGCGGACGCCGAACGGCGACGATACGACCAGCTCGGGATCCAGCAGAGCGATTCGGAAGGCGGCAGAGGGATCGCCGCACGCCATCTTGACGTGAGTCTCGGCGTCTGAGATGACAGCGTAGCTCTGGGCCTCGCTGCCGGTGCCCGCCGTTGTCGGCACGCCGATCATCGGCAGAAGAGGGCGCGAAACCTTGCCGTAGCCGCGATAATCCCGCATGTGGCCGCCGTTCGTAAGGAGGAAGTTGATGGCCTTGGCGCAGTCAAGGGAGCTGCCGCCGCCAAAGCCAATGATGGAGTCGATGCCAAGCGGCGCTGCGAACACGCGGCCCGCTTCCGCCATCGCGGAATCGGGGTTGCTGTCAAAGCGGTCCCATACGACAGCTTCGATGCCCGCTGCCGAAAGATGGCGCAGAGCCGGCTCGACCAGGCCCGCACTGCGGATGCCGGCATCCGACACAACGAGTGTCCGGCGAAATCCAAGCTCGCGGGCCAGGTCGCCGAGACGCGCGAGAGCGCCGGCTCCCATGACGAGTCGGGTTCGGGGAGTCAGATCAGTCATTTCACACCCAAGGCTCTAGGTCCCTTCGCCACGATTGCACGCACCTCCTCAAGCAGTCAGGGCGAGTGGTAGAGTATTCCATCCTTGATCATCTATTCAAGGCCGCCTTGCCGGGCGAGGTCAATACTGCGTGAGGAAAGCAGGTTCGGATGAACGAGTTGGAGATGTCAGGAGACGTGGAAGCGAGGATTCGAGGGGGGCGAGCAGGCCGCCCCCTTTGAAAGGCATTTACTTACCCTGCCGATAAGCGGTGAACGACTCGTTCATGCGGACGGTCTGGCCGGCTGTGAATTCGACCATGCACGCGTCGTCTGAGTAATCCATGAAGTTGAAGATCGGATCGACGCCAGGCTTCAGCGGGCAGGTGTTGCGGCCGACGGGGCAGCCCGACGCCGGCGAGCGCTCGTAGGGCGTATCATCCACACGATCTCCAGGCGCCTGGCAGCCGCCCTGGAATGTATGGTAAAGCCCCATCCAATGGCCGACCTCATGGGTAGCCGTATCGCCCTCGTTATAGGGAGCAGCCGTGCCACCTGGAAGGGAGGAATAAAGGACGACAACGCCGTCCATGTCCGGACTGGACTCGTAGGACCACGGGAAGGTCGCCCAGCCAAGCAAACCGCCGCCCGGGTTCGCCGTGTAGAGATTCAAGTCCGCAGCCGTGCCCTTGCGGAGCGCTTTCTTGGCCTGCCGCTCGGCCAGGGTGCCCGGTTGCATCTCGAACCAGCGCGCGTTCGTGGTGCGATCAATGCTGACAAGATTAAAAGACCAGCCGGTGGAAGCATACGCATCATTCAAGACTTTGATCTGCTCCCTAATCTGGCTGTCAGGAACATCCCCGTTCTGAATTCCAGTCCCCCGATTGATCACGTGAACATAAACGTTAATCGTGCCCCCGTTAACCAACGGAGAAACCAGGAGACGCTTGCGGATCGCCGAGTCAATGTCAGCGATTTCATCCAAAGTTGGATGGGGCGTGCCGCAGCGCATTCCCGATTCGATGAATGCGCGTTTACTTGCCCATACCCGCCCTTCGAGAACGAAAGGAGTTTCCGGCTCAGCGACCTCCTGAGCTTTCACTTGATCGAGCGTGAGAGTTGCGAGCAAAAGGCAAGCGGCGACTGCCGTCCACTTACCACCACTGAGCTTCATGTAGGTTCTTCTCCTAATCAGCGTAGAACACGGCCCATCAAAGTACTATGCACATAGCTGTAAGAACCGTAGACGGACCGGTGCTACATGATATCAGGAGTAACTACAGAAACCCAAGAGAAAGCTTAGTGCTACTTTTTAATGGAGATAGCGTAAAGTTGATTCCGATTCGCGATGTACAGCGTCCCGTTGGCAAAGACCGGTGTGCAGTACACGGAGCTGCCCATGTTGAATTCGCCAATTACCTTCAACTTCGGCCCAGCCTCCAGGATGACGACGTCGCCGTCTTCGTCGCCCAAATAGACTTTCCCGTCAACTACGAGCGTTGAACCCCAGACCGCGGCAAGCATATCGTGCTTCCAATACACCTTACCGGTCTTCGCATCCAGAGCATGAAGGAAGCCGCTGAAGTCCGGGTAATAGACGATACCGTCCTTGACGGAGGCGGTGGAGATGGAACGGCGGATGTCACCGTAGTGCCAAACACGGCCGGTCTCCGTGATGTCGCCCCGTTTGGTGGCATCGATGCAGTACAGGTGACCAACGCCCTCTCCGTGCTCCGGATCCTGGCCGTTGGCGATGTAGACTTTGTTGTCATGGATCACCGGAGTCGCGATGACTTCATTCCGGGTCTTCGGCCAGACGGAGTCCTTGGGGTTCGTATCAAACTCCCACAATTTCTTACCCGTCAAGGCTTCATACCCCCGAACCCACCCGTCGCCCTGTCCGCTGACTACCTGGACGACGTCGCCGATCTTGCCGACCGCCGGAGACGACCATTGCCCGTGAAGGATGCGGTCCTCCACGGAATTGTCCTCCCAGACCAGTTTTCCGGTCTTCTTGTTCAGCGCAATAATGGACGGAGCCTTTGGCGATGGAATGTTGACGTGGCTCTCATCCTGCCCGTTTGAGGTGCTCAGGAAAATGAGGTCTCCCCACATCACCGGAGAGGAGTTTGCGAGGTTGTGCTGGAAGACGCCAAGTTCCTCCATCATGTCGAACTGCCAGATGATGTCGGCGTCTTTCGGGCCCGTGAACTTCTCGTCCTTAAAGGGGCCGTCGTTCTCGTTGTCCATGAAACCTTCGGTGTCCAGGCACATGACAACGCCGCGATTCGTGACGTAGTACAGCCGGTCTCCATCCACCAGCGGAGACGAGGCGACGCCCTGATACGGCCAGTCGTTGACGCGGCCCGATGCCAGCTTCTCCGAGGTCTGCTGCCAGAGAAACTCTCCGTCCGACTCCCGGAATGCCATCAACACACCCCGGTCGCCGGGCTGCCTGGGATCGCGCAAACCCTCGTTGTTGGTGCCAACGAAAACCTTGCCGCCCGACACGACAGGGTTGCCATAGGTTTGAGAGCCGAGGGCAGCGACCCACTTGATGTTTGTCTTCTTGGCGATGTCCCACTCGGTCGGAGCGCCTTTGCCGTCGGACACCATGTTGCGGTCGGGTGTACCGCCCCACATCGGCCAGTCTCCCGTACCGGGATCAGAAGCCAGGATGGTTGTCGAGAGTGCAACCGCACCCCCGGCCACAACGAGAAGACTGAGACGTGTTCTTTTCGTCATTGGTTCGGCGTTACCTTCACGTTATCGAAGAAGACTTCAAACGGCGCGTCGGCGTAGATACCGGGACTTCCCTGCAGATTAGGGATGGGGTCAGTGCGCTCGATCGTCCACTCGGCAGGCTCCGGCTCGGAGGCTGGCCAGGCTTTGCCTCTCGCCGTGACTTTGCCGTCGGGAGCCGGCTCTACACGAAGCTTCAGCTTATACCAGGTGTCAGGTTTCCAGGCAAACCGCTTGGACACTGTCCGCGTGGTTTCGGGCTGCCACGACTGCAACTCCAGCTTTTGAGAGTTACCAAACAAAGTGAGCTGGTAACGCTGCGCCACGACGCCGGCATCGCCCATCTGACGCCGCTTCTCGATCGCGCGAACCTCTGCCTCGACCGTGTAGTTGGAGAGATTCGTGGGACCGAAGAAGGCACGCGCTCGCTTGGTGAAGGGGTTGTCTGCCAGCTTCGCCAGCACCTTATTGCCATCCAACTCCCGAATGGCGTTCTTCCCAGTGGCATTGACCCAATACGGCGGAACCCCCGTCATGGAGTTGAAGTCAAAGGTCCAGGGAAGCGACGGGATCACGCGGACGCGCACTGTTCCAGACAGATTGGAGGCAGCAGCCACAATACGTCCGGCCTGCGCTCCAGCGTCGGCCGCGGCCGTAAATTCACCGTTCGGCTTGACGGTTCCCTTCAGTCCCTCCAGCTTCCAACCCGCCGGTGTTTCGCGGATGAAGCGCCCCTTGTCGTCGAAGAGGCGGGCCCGCAGCCGCACAGTCTCGCCGGGCTTGATCAGGATCTCCGCCGGCACAACCTGCAGATGCGCCGGAGTTGCGTTGGGATCAGGCTTCGGAAGCGCCGCGGGCTTCGTCTTGGGAGCCGCCGTCTTCTTGCCGATGCAGTAAAGAGCCTCTGTGGTGGCAAGGAAGATTCGCCCGTCGCTCACTGCCGGCGAAGCGATGATCGCTTCCGGGTTCTGCTCAGTACCCAGCAGATCCTCATCCAGGATGTCGCAGCCGTCGGACCGCGGACGAATGATAAAGAACTTCCCGTTCTCCGTTCCGACATACAGCTTGCCGTCGGCCCAAACGGGCGATGCCTTCTGAATTGTGCCGAGGTTTTGCTGCCAGAGCAGCCGGCCTGTATGAACGTCGAAAGCGAACAGGTTGGCTCCATTGTCCACCTGATACACGCGGTCGCCGTCCAGTACGGGGTTGGAGTAACCACCCTGAAAGCCGACAACCTTCCAGCGAATCTGATCCTTGGTGACCGTGCCCTTTGCGGTAGCGTCAATCGCCGCTATCAGCCCCATTTCATTGGTGTCCAGATTCTCTTCGCTGTGCGACACAATGGCCCACTTCCCGGACATTACGACTCCGGTGTTGATGCCCCGCTTGGCCATCGGAAAACTCCAAACCGGCTCGCCGGTCTGCGGCTTCATCGCGTGCACGGCGCCATCGCTCCCGCCGACGATCAGAAGCCGCTGCCCCTCCACCTCAGCGATCAGTTGAGGAGAATAGGTTGTATCGTACGGACGCCCGCCTGGCGAGCTCACCCACACAAGCTCTCCGTTGTGTTTGTTAAATGCAAAGAAGCGGTGGCTGGCTCGGGCCTGATCGCCCCAGCCGGAGTTGATCCCGTTGATGAGAACTAAATCGCCATCGACGAGCGGGGAGGCTGTTCGGCCACCGTGCGTCGTCACGAGTCCAAACTCTTCGCTTAGCGAGCGCTCCCACAGCAGCTTGCCTTGCGGTGAAAGGGCCATGAGCAAACCGCCCACGCCAAAGGCGTAGATGTTACCAGTCTCCGGATCTGCCGCCGGAGAAGCCCACGAGGCGCGATGCGGCGGTACATCGCTTAGGAAAACGTTGGAGCGATGCTCCCACAGCAGCTTCCCATTATCGGCATCCAGGCAGATGACACGTTCCTGGAGCGTGGGCCCTTCGCCCACGGTGTTCATCAGGTACACCTTGTTGTTTAAGACAATCGGAGCGGACCGGCTGCCGAAGGGCACTCGCCATGCCAGATTCTCGCCCGACGGCGACCACTTCGATGGAAGATTCTTCTCGACGGAAACGCCGTTGCGGGCAGGACCTCTGTAATCGGGCCAATCGCACCAGGCGGGTATCGCCAGCGCGACGGCCGGCAGCAAAAATTCGAGAATGTTACGAATTGTGGCGCTCATCTGGACTCCGCCGGGAGGGCTTCCCACGAAGCTAAGATACACACTGCACCTGCGTCAAGCAAACTTACGCTTGCCCTTATAATTAGGTGAACTTTCGAGGAAGAGGGTTACGTACCGGCATCGAGGCAGCGGCTCTCTTTTCTAATAGAGCGATCGCACCAACTCCGGGCAGCCCAGAAAGACCAGGCGGCGCAGTGACGACCTTCAACACTTTCGACTTGATTCGCCGGAACCTGTTCTACTACCGGCGCACGAATCTTGCCGTCGTTCTCGGGGCGGCGACCGCAGTTGCGGTACTTGCGGGGTCGCTGGTGGTTGGAGATTCCGTGCGCGGCAGCTTGCGCGAGTTGGTGATTGAGCGCTTAGGAGCGACCAATTTAGTCCTGTCCGGCCCCGCTTTTTTTCGCGAGGATCTCGCGCGAGAAATCGCGTCTGCCTCGGCAGCGCGCGCTTGCCCCATCATCGCAATGGAAGGCATCGTGTCAGGGCAAGGCTCGCCGGGACGCCGCGCCTCCGGTGTTCTAATTTATGGCGTCGACGAAAGATTCTGGCGGTTTCACGGCAAGCAGACGCCACCGATGACAGACGGCCGGGAAGCGTTCCTGAGCCCTGCGCTTGCGCACGAGCTAGGCCTCCGAGAGGGCGACTCGGTTCTCATCCGCGTGGAAGAGCCTTCCGAGATTCCGAAAGAGTCGCTCCACGGCCGAAAGGACTTGCCCGGAAAGATTGTTCGCTTCAGCGTGGGACCCGGCGTTACGCCTGCAGCATTAGGTGAGTTTTCGTTACAACCGCAACAATCGGCCGTGCGAGCGATCTTTGTGCCGCTCCGGCGTCTCCAACGGGACCTCGGCGTTTCCGCCAAGGCAAACACAGTTCTCGTTGACCCTCAGGGCGTTCCCATCGCCAGCGTTGAAAAAGCCGTCAGAGAGGCATTCGCGCTGGAAGATATCAGCCTCCGGCTGCGTAAGCTGGACGACCAAAGGGGCGTCGCTATTGAATCAAACGGTGGTATCCTTCCCGCCGCGCTTTCCGACCGGATTACTGAGCGCTTCTGTAAAAACGCTCATTCATGCACGAGTTTATTCACCTATCTTGTCAATACCATCCGCATCGGCGAACGGGAGATTCCTTACTCGCTGGTAACTGGAGTTGACGAGAATGTCTTCTCCCCCCTGCTGGACTCGGAAACGCCACCGATCATTCTGAACCAATGGGCGGCGCGGGAATTGAAAGCGAGGCCCGGTGACAGCGTGGAGCTGGAGTATTACGTCTGGCGCTCCGACGGAAGGTTGGAGACGCAGAAGGCGCAGTTCAGGCTCGAATCAATCGTACCGATCTCGGGCTTTGCTGCCCATCGGGACGTCGCGCCGCACTACCCCGGAATTACAGACGCTGACAACCTGCGAAATTGGGACCCGCCCTTCCCGATGGATCTGAAGCGGATCCGGCAGAGCGATGAAGACTATTGGGATCTCTACCGCACAACGCCCAAAGCCTACATCCCATTGCGTACGGCTCAACGGTTCTGGGAGTCCCGCTACGGATCGTTGACTTCGATCCGAATTGCAGGCGTACCGGAGGAGCAGCTTCAGCGGGATCTGCGAGCAAGTCTCGATCCGTTCGAGTCCGGGCTTGTGCTCCTTGATGTTCGGAACGCCGCGCTGACAGCATCCCAGGGCGCCACCGATTTCGGCGAATACTTTGTCTATTTCAGCTTCTTTCTGGTCGTATCGGCGCTGCTGCTGGCGGGGCTGTTCTTCCGCTTGGGCGTGGACCAGCGGCTACGGGAGATCGGGCTGCTGGCAGCTCTCGGATTTCCCCGGTCTCGCATTCAGCTTGTCTTCCTCTGCGAAGGGCTCCTGCTTGCCGCGATTGGCGGCGCAGCGGGCGCCCTCGGCGGCCTCGGATACGGCTGGTTCATTCTGTACGGGCTGAGGACGTGGTGGGCGGATGCCGTCGGCACCTCCCTGCTTCGGCTTCATGCGTCTCCCCTGGGTGTGCTGGCGGGAGCCGCCGGCGGAGTAGTCGCAGCGCTCGCCTTCATCGCCGTGAGCCTGCGAGCGCTCAGGCACGTCGAGCCTCGATCCCTGCTTGCCGGCGTCATTCCCGCTGCAGCCCGCCGCGCGAACCCGTCCAGAAGAATGCGCTTCGCGATCGCAGCCGGCTTCGCGGGCGCACTACTGCTGCTGCTGTCCGGGATGCACTGGACGAATCAGGCGGCGGGTTTCTTCGGGGGAGGCACTCTCCTGCTGATTGCTCTGCTGGCCGCTCAATCGTCCTGGCTTCTGCGAGGGCAACCGGCGCGAATCGATTCGATTCTTGCGCTTGGAATCCGTAATGCCTCCTGGAAGCCGGGACGCAGCTTGCTATCGATCAGCCTGATGTCGGCAGCGGCGTTCCTGCTGGTGTCGACGGACGCGTTCCGGCGGTCTGGACAATCCTCATCGCTGGACCCTGGTTCCGGCAACGGCGGCTTCGCGCTCCTTGCGGAATCCCAACTGCCCTTGTTTCACAACCCAAACACGCAGGAAGGGAGAGAGACCCTTCTACTCGATTCGGCGCCCGCGCTCTCGCAGGCGGTCTACGTGCCTTTCCGGCTGAAGCCCGGCGACGACGTGAGCTGTCTGAATCTGTACCAGCCGCGTAACCCGCGCATTCTGGCCGCGTCCCCCTCTTTCCGCAGCATGGGCCGGTTTGCCTTCCAGGAAACGCTCAGCCAGACACCCGAAGAGCAGCGCAATCCCTGGCGTCTGCTCGAGGGGAAGGAGCACGATGGAGCGATCCCGGCGATTGTCGATCAGAACTCGATGACCTACGTCCTCCACAAAAGCCTGGGTGATGACGTAGTAATCCAACGCGAAGGCTCGCCCGATATCCGGCTCCGGATCGTGGGCACTCTGAAAGACAGCATTTTTCAAGGAGAACTTATTATCTCCGAGGAGAACTTCCTACGTGCCTTCCCCCATGTCGAAGGTTTCCGGTTCTTCCTGATCGAACCGAAGCCCGGAGCCGAAGCCGAAACTTCCGCGCAGCTCGAAGAAGCCCTCTCCGACTTTGGCTTCGACGTTATCTCGACAGCGGATAAGCTGGCGGGGTTCCACAAGGTGGAGAACGCCTACCTTTCGACCTTTCAGAGTCTTGGCGGCCTTGGCTTGATTCTCGGCACGGTAGGACTGGCGGCGGTGCTGCTTCGGAATGTGCTCGAGCGGCGGCGCGAGCTCGCGCTACTTCGTTCGTTCGGTTATGGACGGACAGAAATCAGCCGGCTCATCCTCGCAGAGAACATCTTCCTGCTGGCCGCTGGACTGGGTACCGGAGGACTGTGCGCCGTCATTGCCGTGCTACCCGCATGGCTTGCACGCGGCGGTCATCACTCGGGATTCACCCTGGGACTACTCCTTCCCGGCATCCTCGCGGCAGGTCTGGCGGCGTCGGTCTTTGCGGTTCGCCGCGCCATACAGAGTCCACTCCTTGAGTCACTACGCGGCGAGTAATACTGTGATCAGTCTTTGGGACTTGAGCGTCTGGAGGGGAGCGCCGCAACTGCGGCGCCCATGCTTGTGGGAAGCTTACTCCGCTTCTTTGCTGCGCTTCTTCCGGTTTCTCTTGCGAGCCAGCGCCTGCTTCGTCCGGCGCTTCTCACCGGGCTTCAGATAGAAGGAGTGCTTCTTGATCTCTTTGATGATGTCTTCCTGCTGCACTTTGCGCTTGAATCTGCGCAAGGCGCTTTCCAGAGTCTCACCCTCCTGGATGTAGACTTCAGCCAACTTTAGTTCACCTCCTTGCGCTCCAAGCTGGATTTCTCGTCATTCATGGATCCATACAAGTATAACATTGTCCTTGCGCACCAACGCTTTCCGCGGATCGAAGCAAATGTTTCCCCGAAACCAAAGACGGATTCGGTAGTCCATGTTTCGTAGCCGTTGTATCGAAATTTGCTATAAATCGGAGGAGCATGGACCAGGTACTTGCCATTCTGCTTGCCGGTGGTGCGGGAGAACGGCTTTACCCCCTCACGCGGCACACCGCCAAGCCCGCCGTGAGGTTCGGCGGAATCTATCGGATCATTGATTTCACTCTTTCAAACTGCATAAATTCCGACGTTCGACGCATTTTTATCCTTACTCAATACAAGGCACTGGAGCTGACGCGTCATCTGCGCGAAGGCTGGGACATTTTCTCGGGAGAGCTGGGAGAGTTCATCGAAGTAATCCCGCCGATGAAGCGAATCCATGACGACTGGTATCTAGGCACCGCCGACGCCGTCTACCAGAACATCGAAAGCATTATCGACGAGAAACCGGATCAAACGCTCATTTTGTCGGGCGACCACATCTACAAGATGAACTATCAGGAGATGCTGGATTGGCATCGGAAGAACAAGGCTGATGTCACCATCGCCACGCTCCAGATCTCACCTGACCAGGCAGATCGCTTTGGTGTCGCTCAAATCGATCCCGACTATCGGATTCGCGGATTCGAGGAGAAGCCCAAGCACGGCAGTCCCGCCCGCTCTGTGTTCAACCCCGATATGATCAGCGCCTCGATGGGCGTTTACGTCTTCGAAACGCCTGTGCTGCTCGACGCCCTCCGAAGGGATGCCGAGAATCCGCACTCCGAGCACGACTTCGGAAAGGACGTGCTTCCGTACTGCATCCAAAAGCACCGCGTGATCGCCTATGATTTCCGCGATCTCAACGACAAGACGGCTCGGTATTGGCGCGATGTGGGAACAATCGACTCCTACTACGAAGCCAACATGGACCTTGTCAGTGTCACTCCGGAGTTCAACCTCTACGACCAGAAGTGGCCCATCCGGACGCACATGGTCCAGCAGCCTCCTGCGAAGTTCGTGTTCGCGCAGGAAGGCCGGCGCATGGGCGTGGCGCTCGATTCGATTGTCTGTAACGGCTGCATCGTTTCCGGCGGCCGGGTGGTGCGCAGCATTCTTTCGCCGGGCGTCCGGATCAACAGCTATTGCGAAGTGGAGAGCTCCATCCTGATGTCGAATGTCAAGGTGGGCCGCTACAGTCGGATCCGGCGCGCCATCATCGATAGCAACGCGGAGATTCCCGAAAACTCGGTGATCGGCTACGACCTGGATCAGGATCGCGCGAACGGCTATACCGTCACTGAGAGCGGAATCGTGGTTGTGCCGTCGCAAGCGTCCGCGGTCACGGTCTGAGCCTCCCGTCCGCGTGTGCCAAAATAGTGAGTTGTTTTCGAGTTTGTACTGATCAAGGACCCTATGACTGAAATCGTAAAAGTTGTTGGCAGAGAGATTCTGGACTCTCGCGGGAACCCCACAGTGGAAGCAGATGTAGTCCTGGCGGACGGCAGCCTTGGACGCGCCGCCGTTCCGTCGGGCGCGTCGACGGGCGAGCATGAGGCCGTCGAGCTTCGCGACGGCGATCCGTCCCGCTATCTGGGCAAGGGTACGACGAAAGCCGTCGCAAATATTGTCGAGGAACTGGCCCCAGCCATCTGCGGCATGGACGCCACGGATCAAGCCGCCATCGACGCGAAAATGCGCGAGGTGGACGGAACTCCCAACAAGGGCAGAATCGGCGCCAATGCGATCCTCGCAGTTTCCATGGCGACCGCTCGCGCAGCCGCCCTCTCCCAAATGACTCCGCTTTACCGCTACCTCGGAGGCGTTTCCGCGCGCGTTCTGCCGGTCCCGATGATGAACATCCTCAACGGTGGGGCTCACGCCGACAACTCCGTCGACGTCCAGGAGTTCATGATCGTCCCCCACGGCGCCAAGCGGTTCTCGGAATCGCTGCGCATGGGCGCCGAGGTGTTCCACACTCTCAAAGGGGTCCTGAAGAAGTGCGGCTATTCGACTGCCGTCGGCGACGAGGGGGGCTTCGCTCCCGACCTCAAGTCGAACGAGGAGGCCCTGGACCTCGTGGTGGAGGCGATCTCGAAGGCCGGTTACAAGCCCGGTGAGGAGATTTCGATCGCCCTCGACCCTGCTTCGAGCGAGTTCTACGACAAGGACAAGAAGAAATACGTCTTCAAGAAGTCGGACAAGAGCGAGCGGACCTCCGAGCAGATGGTCGAGTTCTGGTCCAACTGGGTGGCCAAGTATCCCATCCTGTCCATTGAGGACGGCATGGCAGAGGACGACTGGGAGGGCTGGAGGCTCCTGACCGACGCGCTTGGCAAGAAAATTCAGCTCGTCGGCGATGATCTCTTCGTCACTAATACCGCCCGCCTGGCGCAAGGCATCGAAAAGGGTATCGCCAACTCCATCCTAGTGAAGGTGAACCAGATCGGCACACTGACGGAGACGCTCGAAGCGATGAAGATGGCGGCTGACGCGAACTACACCAGTGTCGTATCGCACCGCTCCGGCGAGACCGAAGACGCCTTTATTGCCGACCTTGCCGTCGCCACCAATGCTGGCCAGATCAAAACAGGCTCGGCAAGCCGCACAGACCGGATCGCGAAGTACAACCAACTGCTTCGCATCGAAGAGGAGCTCGGCGACAGCGCCCGGTTTGCCGGTCGAAAGGCATTCAAGCAGTAGCTCTGGCTTTCAAGGAATCGATCCATGCATAAACTGGTTTTGGTGCGCCACGGCGAAAGCACGTGGAACAAGGAGAACCGCTTCACCGGCTGGACGGACGTCGATCTTTCAGAAAAGGGCGTGGAAGAAGCGAAGGAAGGCGGCAGGTATCTGCGCGAGCAAGGCTTCGTCTTCGACGTCGCCTATACCAGCGTTCTGAAGCGCGCAATCAAGACGCTAAATATCATTCTGGAAGAGCTGGATCTGTTGTGGATCCCCGTCTACAAGTCATGGCGGCTGAATGAGCGGCACTACGGGGCTCTGCAGGGCCTGAACAAGGCGGAGACAGCAGCGAAGTTCGGAGAGGAGCAGGTCAAGATCTGGCGGCGCAGCTACGACGTCCCTCCTCCCAAGCTCGAAAAAACCGATCCACGGTATCCAGGCAATGATCCTCGTTACAAGAAGCTGAGCGAGGCCGAATTGCCTCTCACGGAATGCCTGAAGGATACAGTTGAGCGGTTTCTGCCCTACTGGCATGAGACGATCGCCCCCGCCATCAAAGCCGGGGAGCGCGTGCTCATTGCAGCGCACGGCAATAGCCTCCGGGCGCTGGTGAAGTATCTCGACAACATCAGCGACGCTGACATCATCAATCTCAACATCCCGACCGGGATGCCTCTGGTGTATGAGCTCGATGAGAATCTGAAGCCGCTGAAATCCTACTATCTCGGCGATCCCGAGAAGGTGAAGGCAGCAATGGATGCAGTGGCCGCGCAGGGCCGGAAGCAAGCGTAATCTGCGCAATCCGGGCGGCTCAGGGCTTCTTCAGAGCCGCCCTATCCTCGGTGGATCGCCCCTACAACGCCTGCTGCAATTTGCGGAAGCGGCAGGACCCGCTTAACAGCCCCGATTCGAATCGCTTCCCGTGGCATACCGAAAACGACGCACGTTGACTCATCTTCGGCGATCGTCTGCGCACCGGCTTTGCGCATGGCGAGCAGTCCTTCCGCCCCGTCCGATCCCATGCCAGTTAGCAGAACTCCAATTGCTCCCTCTCCCGCCGCCTCCGCAACCGAGCGGAACAGGACATCCACGGAAGGCCGCTGGTAGCATACCAGGGGGCCGTCCTTTACAACAGCGCGGTAACCGTGAAGCGTCCTCTGCACTAGGAGGTGGAAATTTCCGGGAGCGACGAGGGCAAGCCCCGGCCGCAGTTCGTCGCCATCCACTGCTTCTCGCACTTCTATCTGACAGAGCGTGTTGAGCCGGTCGGCAAACGCTCGGGAGAAACCGGGCGGGATGTGCTGCGCAATGACAATGGGCGGCGTGTCCTTCGGCAAGTGCACCAGGATTTTCTGGATTGCCTCGGTACCGCCGGTGGAAGCGCCAATCGCAATGATGACTGGACGGTTCGAGGAAGATGCCCTCACGGGCGCAAGCGGGACGACGGGTGCGGGCGAGATGCCCGATCTTTTCATTCCCACCCGTGCAACCGAAGCGGCACGAATCTTGGCCGGCAGTTGCAGCTTGAGGTCGCCAACCGAATACGGTCCGGCAGGCTTTCCGAGAACCTCGACAGCGCCGTATTCCATAGCTTCCAACGCTGCCCGGCATCCGGCTTGCCCCAGGGAGCTGATTACGATGACCGGCATGGGCCTGGTCTGCATGAGCTTCCTTAAGAATGTCAGACCGTCCATGCGTGGCATCTCGATATCCAGCGTAAGGACGTCCGGCTTCAGAGCAAGGATTTTTTGCTCAGCGATATAAGGATCAGGCGCAGTGCCGACCACCTCAAGATCGCGTTCCGCCGAGATGGCTTCCGTCAATACCTTCCGGACGATTGCCGAATCATCGACAATCAGAACTTTGATCATTCTCGCCATCTCACCTGCGCTCAGCTGGCGTTGGACGCAAGGAATACTTCCACGATGCCCGAATCGAGCTGAAAAGCCCGGCCAAAGCCGTGGTCCGGGGGATGCTCAACCAGATACGGCGTGCCGAGACGAAAGGATCCCCCCGGATGCGCCCGACTGAGCAAGGCTCCACAAACAATGTTCGCCATCTCGCGGATCACCTCTTCCACTTGCTCCGTTTGAAGCGATTCCTCTTCCTGCCCCAGGAAGTTGGCTGCCACAGACCAGGCGGCCTTCGGGGAGACTCCCAGAGTGCAGACTCCGTCGATTGTCCCCGAGTAGTGAACCTGGGCCCGAAGCAATGGCTGAGCTGGATCGACGCTCACCTCGCACACGGGCATCGTGAAGAACATCGTCTCTAAGACCTGCTCAAGAACGGCGGCGACGCCCTCAATCAGTGCCGCTTCGCTCATGCCTTACTCCGAGCACCCGCTCCAGTTCTTCCCGCAGGATTTCCGGTTCGAATGGTTTGGCAACGTAGCCCCGTGCGCCAAGCTGGATCATCCGCCGCACCGCCTGCTCGGTCGAATCTGTCGAGATCACAACCACGGGGATCGATCGAAGATTCGCATCCGCCTCGACCTTCGCCACAAACTCTTCACCGTTCATTGAAGGCATATTGATATCGGTCAGCACGAGATCCACCCGCTCGCGGCGCAATATCTCGAGCGCTTCTTTCCCGTTTGCCGCCTCGAGCAGCCGATCCATGTCCAAGCCGGTGAGTTCGAGCGTGCGTCGAATAAATCTCCGCATCGCCGGCGAATCATCAACGATCAGGGTTGAGATCCTCAAATAGCCTTCCTCTCCGAGCAGGCGTGGAAGAACTTATCTCCCGCTCTGGCTGGCCCGCAACGCGCAATAACAAGCGCCCTGTGCTGATTTCCAGACGGACTGTGCGTGACGCGGTTCCGCCTGTATCTTCGGCTTCGAGCAGCACACCCGTCTTCCAGAGCACCTTGCGCAATGCCAGTTGATTGCGTTTCCCAATGTTGAACAGCCCTCCCTCGTCCATAACCTGGGCGCCTCCCGCCGCCTTCACGACGATGCGCTGGCGTTTCGCCCCCAGCTGAACGCAACGATCAAGGAGGGCTGCAATTCCGGTATCGGCAAAAATGTAAGGGTTTACCTTTGCCTTGTTCCGATCGAGCTCCGAATCGGGCAGCATGAAATGAAGCAATCCGCCCACGCGAACAACGGGGTCATATGCAGTCACCGCGATGCAGGAACCGAGAGCGTATGTGACAAGACTGGTCTCGATGGAATTCGTCACGATGCAGTCCGCGATTCCGACAACGACGACTCCGCTCATTCGGCCCTGCCCGGCTCGGGCCCTCGGCTACCCACGTAAACGCCTCCTGTAGATGGAGGGCTTGATGTACTCCAGGTCGTGATGAAAGCCCGAGAGACTCTCGGAGTGCCCCACCAGCAGGTAGCCGCCCCGTTCCAGGCACTCCGTAAGGCGGCTGATGAGCCGCTCCTGCGTCGTCCGATCAAAGTAGATCATCACATTACGGCAGAAGATGACCGAGAACGTCCCGACCGGCGGGAATGGATCGACGAGGTTCAGGCGTCGAAATTGAATCCGCCGGGTGAGCTCGGGCCGAAAACGTTTATAACCAGGCGACTGGGAGTCCGGGATCACATGGGTCCGGATCCACTCTGGCGGTAAGCCGGCAAAACGCTCAGGCCGGTAAGAGCCGGACATCGCGCTATTCAGCGCGCGGCGCGAGATATCGGTTGCCAGAATATCGAGAAGCGGCAGCCGATGGTAACCCCATGCTTCGGCAACTGTCGCAGCAATGGAATACGGCTCTTCGCCTGTGGAGCAGGCCGCGCTCCAGATCCGGAGGGGCTTGTTCGGGGGCAGGCTCGGCAGAACTGTTTTGGCGAGGAACTCGAAGTGAGCCGGCTCCCGCAGAAACCCCGTGTGATTGGTCGTCAGCGCGTCGATCATCGCCGCCAAGGCTTCGCCGGTGCGGTCCTCGACAACATAGCGGTAGTATTCACTGAACGACTTGAACGGCAAGTTGCGCAGATGTTTCCCCAAACGGGCCGAAACCAGGACCTCCTTGCCCTTCTTCAGATCGAGGCCGAACCGCTCGCGCGCAAGTTGGCTGATCTTCTCAAATTCCGCCTCTGTCAGTGAGCGAATTTCCTGATTGGTTCCTGCAAGCCATGCTCCTCGAGCCGATGGCTCAGGCATTCGCCGCCACCTCCCAGTGATTCCCGACGATGCCGACGACATCCAGAACGAGGCCGACCCGGCCGTCGCCCAGAATCGCTCCCCCCGCGATGCCAGGGATGTCTTTCATCGTCTCTCCCAGACTCTTGATGACAACTTCCTGCTTCCCTGAGAGCTCATCCACCAGCAGCCCGAAGCCTTTGCCGTTAATCTCTATGATGATCAGCACACACTGGCACGGGTCCTTCGAGAGAGGCTCCACACCAAAGCGCTCGTAAAGGCGGATTACCGGAAGCAGGTGGTCCCTGATGAGCGCCATCTCCGCCCTGTTTTCCACAGTGGAGATTGTGTCCGGCCCCGGGCGCAGCACTTCTCGTACGGAATAGAGCGGCACGATATATCGCTCTTTCCCGACCCGCACGACCAGCCCGTCGATGATCGCAAGCGTCAGCGGCAGCTTGAACGAAAAGGTAGCGCCCTGGCCTTCCTGAGAGCGAATGTCAATCCGTCCCCGCAGCTTCTGAATCTGCTTGCGCACGACGTCCATGCCGACGCCGCGCCCGGAAACGTCGGTAACCCGATCCGCAGTGGAAAAGCCCGGCTGGAAGATCAGATTGTAGATTTCCGAATCCGTCTCCGGAACTCCGTTGTCGAGCAGTCCCTTTTCCCTTGCCTTTGCGAGAATCTTCTGCTTGTTCAACCCCCGGCCATCGTCTGACAGCTCAATGACGATGTGGCCGGCTTGATGCGAAGCCTTGAGCAGAATGCGTCCCACTGGCGGCTTGCCGGCCGCGATCCGTTCCTCCGGCGGCTCAATGCCATGGTCCACGGAGTTCCGGACCATGTGCATCAGCGGATCCGCAATCTCCTCAACAAGATTCCGATCGAGTTCCGTCTCCTCGCCAATGGTTTCCAACTGGGCCTGCTTGCCCGACTTGCGGGCGAGATCCCGCGTCAGGCGCGCCATCTTCTGGAAGAGCTGCCCCACCGGAACCATTCGCATCGACATGGCCGTCTTCTGGAGTTCTGTGGTGGTACGAGACAGTTGCGCCAGATTGCGAAGCAGCCGTGGCGTCCGAAGCTGGGCTAGATCCGGATCATGCCGCACGAGAGACTGCGCAATCACCATCTCCCCTACCATGTCGACCAGCAGATCCAGCTTGCCGGTATCCACCTTCACCATGCGCGCCTCTCCGGTACGCGCACGGCGCCGCTCCGCCTCGGCCTGTTCCCTCACCTCGACGGGAGCCGCCGTCCCGTTCACAGCAGATGCCTCAGGCGCCTGAGCCGTGTCGGAGCCGTTTGACCGCAAACGCAGGATCTGCTCAATCAAGGGCGCAGACGGCGGCACCGCGATCAGGTGGCGTTCCACGGAAGGAGCCTGCAGGCGCTCCAGCCACTGCTTGAGGAAATCCGCGCACGCGAGCGCCACATCGATCACGGCAGGCGTGATCGCCAGTTGTCCGCCCCGCGCCAGATCGAGAACCGTTTCAAGCTCGTGGGCAACGTCCCGAATCTCGGTCAGTTCGAGAAAGCCCGCCAGGCCCTTGATCGTGTGAAAGCTGCGAAAAACCGAGTGAATGGCTTCGGCGTTCCCCGGATCCTGCTCGAGGATCAGCAACTGGCTCTCGATGGAAACCAGATGCTCCTGGGATTCCAGGACAAAGTCGGCGATGAGCTCAGGGTCCTCTGCCAACTGGTTCGGGCTGGCGGTCTTCGGCGCAGCTTCAGATTCTTCCAGCGCCTGCCGCAACCGGGCGATGCCGTCCTTCAGTTTCCGTTCGACCTCGTCCCAGTCCTGCGTTTCCGAAGGCTGAAGCGCGCCCTGCATCTCCTCGACCGCCTCAGTCAGACTGGAGAAACCGGCACCCCGGGCCTGATCCGCCAGGGCAGACAACATCTCTCCAATCCGATCCGCCCTTTCCGAAACCGCAGAGCCTACCACTAACTCCAGGGCGACGCTCTCAATCAGCCGCTCCAGTTCGCTCCGTTCCGGCCCCATTACACCTTCCTGCATCTTCTTTCAAGCCCACCCAACAGCTCCCAGAGGCTATGCGTTGAAGATCTCTTCGAGTCCTTCCAGATCCTGGGCCGTCATCACGTGATCAATATCCAGCAGAATCTTCACCTTGCCCTTGATCTTCGCCATGCCCATGACGTACGGAAGGGTTACGCCCGCACCAAAATCGGGAGTGTTCTCAATATCGGCTGGAGCAAGGGTCAGAACCTCGGAGACGCTGTCCACAATGATCCCCATAGGCAGCACAGTCGTTCCCATCGAGATCTGCACGACGATAATGCACGTGCGCTGCGTGTACTCGAGTTCCGGCAGCTTGAACTTCAACCGAAGGTCCACCACGGGGATGACCTTGCCGCGCAGGTTAATCACGCCTTTCACGTACGGCGGGGTCTGCGGCACCGCGGTAATCTCTTCGACCCCCATGATCTCCCGCACCTTCAGCACCTGAATCGCGAACTCCTCGCGCCCCAGGGAAAAGGTAAGATACTTGCCGGCGAGGCTTTCCGCCTTGGACGCCTGCCGCGTCTCGGCAGGTGAAACACTTACTGCAGCCATATCTTCTCCTTCAGAGTGCTTATCGTTATGAATTCTTCCGGCATGAGGAAAGGTGCTGACGAAGTCACGCTGTTCTGACGCTACAATGGGCAAAACCTCGCTATGCGCACCCTGAAATTCCGACAGATGAGACCGCTGCTCATCCTGTGGTCTGTTCTGCTCCCGCTGTTCGGCCAGGAGCAGCCAATCCGCTACACGCTCCGGTTCCCCGCCCCGCATACGCATTATGTTGAAGTGGAAGCGCTTATCCCCTCCGGCGGGCAGCCTCAGATAGAGCTCATGATGGCCGTTTGGACTCCCGGCTCCTACCTGGTGCGGGAGTATGCGAAAGACGTTGAGGCTCTGACCGCCCGAACCGAAGCGGGAGCGCCGCTGGCGGTCGAGAAGCGCGCGAAGAACCGGTGGCGGGTGACAACGGCAGGCGAGCCTCGCGTCACCGTTCGATACCGCGTCTATTGCCACGCGATGTCGGTACAGGGGGCTTGGGTCGACAGCAGCTTTGCTGTTTTGAACGGCGCTCCCGTATTCCTCACGCTGGCCGGCGGTCAGACGCGCCCGCACGAAGTCCGCCTGGAGCTGCCTCCCGGTTGGAAGACCAGCATCACCGGTCTTCCAGCGGCATCGAACGCACCGCATCACTACCGGGCGGCAGACTTCGACACACTGGTCGATTCCCCCATCCTCGCGGGCAATCCGGCCATTTACGAGTTCGAAGTCGGAGGCAAGAAGCACTACCTGGTGAACGAAGGCGAAGGGGGCGTTTGGGACGGTCCACGGTCGGCCAGGGACGTTGAGAAGATCGTGCGCGAGTACTTCCGGATGTGGGGCTCGCTGCCCTACGACAAGTATGTCTTTCTCAACGTGATCAGCGAGGCCTCCGGTGGCCTGGAGCACAAAAACTCGACCCTCATGATGACAACCCGGTGGGCAACCCGAACCAGAGCAGCCTATCGCCGCTGGCTCTCGCTGGTGAGCCACGAGTACTTCCACACCTGGAACGTCAAGCGTCTTCGGCCGGTCGAACTTGGCCCGTTCAACTATGAAGCGGAGAACTACACGCGGAGCCTCTGGATCTCGGAGGGATTCACCAGCTACTATGCGCCCCTTGCTCTCCACCGCGCGGGGCTGATCCGCCGTGATGAGTTTCTTGAAGAGATTTCGCAGCTGATAAGGACTCTGCAGACGACGCCAGGGCGGCTGTCGCAGCCCCTCGAGCTGTCCTCCTTTGACAGCTGGATCAAGCAGTACCGTCCGAACGAGAATTCGCCAAATACGGCCATCAGCTACTACACGAAGGGCGCGGTCGTCGGGCTATTGCTCGACGCTCGCATCCGGAAGAACACGCAGGGCGCGCGCAGTCTCGACGACGTCATGCGGCTCGCCTACGAGCGCTTCTCAGGCGCCCGCGGTTTTACGCCTCTCGAGTTTCGCGAGACCGCGGCGGAATACGGCGGCCCTGGCCTGAAAGAATGGTTCGCAAAAGTGCTTGAAACGACGGAGGAACTCGATTACTCAGAGCTACTGGAATGGTTTGGCCTGCGCTTTCAGCCGGAGGAGGCAGCCAAGCCGGAAGGCCGGTCTCAAACGGTCAAAGCATGGACGGGTCTGGTGACGCAGGTCGATGAGGGCCGGCTGCTGGTTAGCCAAGTGCGGCGCGGAACGCCGGGTTACGACGCCGGATTCAATGTCGACGACGAAATCCTCGCGATCGATGATTACCGCGTGCGGCCGAACGCCTGGGCATCGTGGATGGAATACTACCGGCCGGGCGATAAGGTTTCGTTCCTCATCGCACGGCGGGACAAGCTGATGCGGCTGGAAATTGTCCTGGGGAAAGAACCGGCAGACCGGTGGAAGCTCGAGGCCGATCCTCAGGCCACCGAGGCGCAGAAGGCGCGCCTCGAAGCCTGGCTGTCAGCCTCGTAGCTACTTGCGGCGCTGCCCAATGGCGTAAAGATACTTGTCGGTTCGCAGGAATAGCTGGCCGTCGGAGACCGCGATGGTGCTCAATGTGTATTCGTTCATATTGTTCTCGGCGAGAATCTCGAACTCCGGCCCGGCTTTCAATACGGTCGTGACTCCGTCTTCACTCGTGATGTAGATCTTGCCGTCGGCAAGAACCGGAGAGGCGCTGTAGGTTCCCGGCTTAATTCGCTTTCCGCCGTAAATCTCCTTCCCCGTCTTGGCGTCCAGGCAATAGACGATGCCGCGATCGTTGATCGAGTAGAAGTACTTGCCATCGGTCACGGGAGTCGGAACATCGGGCCCGTTATTGAATTGCCACAGCCGGTGCGATGTCGTGATGTCGCCCCGGCCGCCGGCCTTGAAAGCCGTGAGGGGCTTTACGCGCGTCGGAGCATACACAACGCCGTCCCAGACCACAGGCGAGGCGACCATGCGATAGAAGGGATTGTTATCCGGATTGAGCCCGCCGCCGCGCCAGAGCTCCTTTCCAGTTGCGAGGTCATGCCCCGTGATGCAGTCGCCGCCTAGCACCACGAGTTCCAGATCCTTGCCGTTCTTTAGCAGCATTGGTGTGGCGTAGGAGTCCGGCGATTCGCGCTCCGCTGTGGTCGGGCGCTCCACTCTCCAGATCGTCTTACCGGTCTTGCCGTCAATTTTCAGGATGTAAGAGGGATCATCCGTCTTCATTCCATGGAGCACCTGGACATATAGGTGCCCATCGTGGAGCAGCGGCGAGGAGGCGTATCCGTGGTTGAGACCGAAGGCGCCGTAGTCCTTCTGGATATCTCTGGACCACAGCTCCTTGCCTGCGAAATCGAACGCTTTCAGGATGCCAGTGCCGGTGATGGACCACACCGTTTTGCCGTCCGTTACCGGGGATGGAGACGACATGTTTTGCTTTTGCATCTTCACGTTGCCGCCGCCAAACGACCTCTTCCACAGGACCGTTCCCTTGTTTCGGTCGACCGCCCACAGGTAGAGGTTTTCGCCCTCCGCGACGTTCAGGAAGATGTGGTTGTCCCAGACGATGGGCGTTGCGCCGCTCCACGCCGGCATTTCCAGCTTCCAGGCAATGTTCTCGGTTTGAGTCCAGGTGACAGGGAGGTCCTTCTCGTTGCTTATGCCACTCAGCAACGGACCTCTCCACTGAGGCCAGTTCTCCGCCTGGACGGTTGAACCGAGCAGGCATGCCGCAAGAGCACCGGTGAAGATTCGATTCATCGTGACCTCCAATTGAATTGGCAAGGCCATCCGAGCCAGCCGCTGTATTAGGCACAGCATATCTCAGCATCGAGACGGCGTGGAGGTCGCAGGCGCAGTCGCGGTGCGCGGGGCTCAGCGCTTCAAATTGGTCTCAAACAGCTTTAGGATGCGCTTGTACTCGTCAGCCCAGCTTGTGGGCTCCACAAACCCGTGGTCTTCCACCGGATAGACGGCCAGCTCCCAGTTTTCCTTGCGCAGTTCGATCAGACGCTGGACCAGCCGGACGGAGTCCTGAAAATGCACGTTTACATCCGCCATGCCATGGCAGATCAGCAGCGCGCCCTTGAGGCCTTCAGCGAAGTAGATGGGCGAGGACTTCTTGAACGCCTCCGGATCCTTCTGCGGCGTATTGAGGATGTTGGAAGTGTATTCGTGGTTGTAGTGCGCCCAATCAGTCACGGGGCGGAGAGCAGCACCTGCCGCGAAGACGTCGGGTTGGGTGAACATCGCCATCAAGGTGATGAAGCCGCCGTAGCTGCCGCCATAGATTCCGATCCGCTTCGGATCAACGCCGTGATGCGTCACAAGCCAGCGAGCAGCATCGATGTTGTCGTCGAGGTCCTTCCCTCCCATGTGTCTGTAGATGGCGGTTCGCCAGTCTCGCCCATATCCCTCCGAGGCACGGTAATCGGCGTCGATGACGATGTAGCCGCGCTCCATGAGGAGGTGATGAAACAGATACTCCCGTGAGTAGCTCGACCAATACCGGTGCGCATTCTGTAAATAGCCGGCCCCATGCACGAAGACGACGGCCGGACCGCCCTTTTTGAAATTGGATGGCTTATAGAGCCGGGCATAAATTGTCGCTCCATCGCGGGCAGGAATCGTTACGACTTCAGGCGCAATCCAGGGATAGGAATGGAAGTCAGGCGCAGGCGAGGAAGTGACTCGCGCTGCCACCGCCCCGGGACGGTTCTCTTGTAAGTAAACCTCGGGAGGTTTGTTGCTATATGAGTAGACGAAAGCGAGCATCTTACCGTCTGGAGAGACGTCAAAGTCTTCGCTTGCTCCCGGCATTCCGCTCAGTTTGATCCTGCTTCCGCCCTCGGCCGGCATGGAATAGATATGCCGTTCGCCCGGATAAACTTCGTTCGTGATGAGATAGAAGGTCGTCTTATCTGGCGTAAGCCGTGCATCCGTCACCTCCCATTTGCCGGAAGTGATCTGGCGGGCTTCGCCGCCCTCGAACGGAACCGAGTAGATGTGAGAGTAGCCGCTCTTCTCGGACTGAAACCATACGGTGCGATCGTCCTTCAGCCAGCCGAGATTAGAGAGGCCGGGAGCCTGAATCCAGGCCTCGTCATGCTCGTGGAACAGGACCCGAAGCTTCGCCCCCTCGATATCCAGCGCGTAAATCCACCGGTCTTTGTTATCGACGGCTCGCCCCGAAAGCACGGCTCGCGTGCCATCGTCCGACCAGACTGGCATCGAAAGCGAAATGGGCCGGTCCTTCGGTTCGGTTTCTATCCACTTCCACTCGCCTGTCTGCACGGAAACGATTGCCATCCGCGTCTTGGCCAGTTCATCACCAACTTTCGCGCGTGTCTCGACTGGCTCAGTGTAGGCAGACTCCGTGACGAATTTGGGCACCATGGCCCGCTTCGCCTTTTGAGCGTTCTCCTGGATGCTCGCTATTACGTACTTGCCGTCGGGGGAAAGCTGCAGCTCGCGGACCGAGCTATTGGCCGGCAGGACGAAAGGCTTCCGCGGATTGTCACGGCGGCGGCGAGCCTTCTCCTCCTCCCGCCTCTTTGCGCGCTCGCGCACCGTTTCGAATAAGCTCAGCTCTTCTTTCTTCAGAAGCTCCTGGCTCTCGGTTCCCTTCTCCTCCTCCCCCTCGATCTTCGAACCAGGGGGACGGATGTCCGTGAGCTGCTCGATCACGCCGTCATGGATCGATAGCGAGTACAGGTTGCCTGACCGAGTGAAGATGATCTTGCGCGCGTCGGCGGTGAAGTGTGGATTGCTCTCTGCCTCTACCGTGCGAGTGAGGCGGCGTGCCGTGTCCGTGGCGCGCTCATAAAGATACAAGTCCCCGTCGCGCGTGTACACGGACCACTTTCTGTCCTTCGAAGTGGCGGCGCTTCCCGGCGGAACCAGCTTGGCCTCCTCCTCGGTCAACTTCCGCAGGCCGCTGCCGTCGCGGTTCACGACGTACGTGTCGAAGTCCTTCAGGAGCGGATCGGAGTACTGCTTCCACTCAAAGTAAACGCGGGCTCCATTGCCGGACCACCGCACATCCCTCGGAGGGTAGCCGTAGAGCGCCGGTCCGCGCATGATGTTGTCGACGGTGAGTTCGAAACGGGTCTGCGCGCTGAGCGAGAGAACAAGCAACAGACCTACAGGACGGGACAGGTGGCGAATCATTCCTGAGGCTTAACCTTAAGAAGTCTTTCCTTAAGTGTAGAAGAACTCAGCCGATGCCGTGCAGGTGGTTTTGGGAACGATCCGAACCCAATGCGCGGAGAATCCATCCGGGAAAATACGCCGGGCATATTGCCTCGTGCCCAGGTTAACGGTTTCGTATTTCTCCCATTCGCCATTGCCTAAGAAGTCAATTTCAATGTCAAAAATCGTTCCGGCGCGATCCGCCTTCAGGTGTACCATCTTCTTGTCAAAACCGGTCATCAGGAAGGGTTCGGACGCGACTCCGGCTTTCACTGGCGTGCGGCGCCACGGTCCGCCCCAGCCGGCCGGTTTGCCCCAGGACCAAAGGTCGTCGGTCTTGCCGAACCACAGGCCCGCCTGAGGTTGCCCGCCGACGGGATTGTTGTCGGCATTGGGAGATGTCTGATTCCCAGCTAATGCCAGGAGGCCCCGAAACGCGCAGTAGTCAGGAATGATGCGCAAATGCTGACAGATCGGTTTGACGCCCCAGATCGCATTCTCAAAGGCGATAGGCTGCAGCTCGAAAAATAGCCCATGCATGTCCATCAGGAAGTGTTCGGTCTCTACTTCTCGAATGCGCATCCACTCGGTTTGCCAGGCATGCATGAACGCGTGACTTGCGCGAGGCAGCCGGTACTTCTGCCACCGGCCGTTGACAAGAGCCCAAAATAGCGAAGACGACTCGTCCCAACCGGTACAGAAGATGACATTGCCCATATCGGCTCGGCCTGCGCACTCCATGTGCGGTTTTCCGCTGAGCCGGTTCCACGACTTGCCATCCCACTCAAAGAGGCCGGCATCATTCTCGCCGTACTGATAAAAGCCGTTATTCGCGACGACGACGCGCCCCTGCCCTGTAAAGCCTCCCTTGAAGTGCGGGCGTTTGGCAATTCTCATGTTCTTCACAAGGTCAACGAGCAGCCGCGGTTTGAGCGAGTGGACGTCTACCTCGAACAGCAGCCCCTCCATCGTCAGCATATAGACCCGGTTTGCCGGATCAGTAAGATGACGCATTGTCGCTGTGAGGCGGTGGTTCTTAAAGTCGCGAATGAATCTGTAATTGCCTCGGATGTCGATTGCATACGGCCCGATGAAGCACTGATTTGACTCGCGGTGCACCAGGCGATTGGCATGAGTGCCGTTGCTGACGTGAACCCGCTCCGCCCGCAAGGTTTCGTCAATTCGATACAATCCGAGGCCAGTGCCCGTTGACTCAGTGTGCGAGTTGTAGGTGACTGCCCAAAGCGCGTCCGCCCATGGCATCAAGGCTCCGATGCCGCACTCCGATCGCGCGGGACCGGTATCCGCCTTCACGCCAATGTTTGGCAGTCCGGGAAAATGGCTTTGAGCAAGGGCCGCGCTGGCGCCGGCAAGAAGGCCCACGAAGTTCCTACGAGTGTGCAAGAATCCTCCGACTCAGTGAGCATTGAGGGATGAACAACGAGCAGCCCCTTCAGCATCACTCATCTATCCTTAAGGACAGATCCCCGCTCGCTGCATCACCGTGTAACGCTGTTGATCATCTTTGAGATTAACTGATTCAACGCTTCGGAACTGCGCCCCACTGAAGTGCTCAGTACTAGGAAATTCGTCTGACCGCTGCTATTACTCCGCCAGGCGCTTTTGCCTAAGCCCCGGGCGAAAGCAGCGACTTCGGCACGCGAGCCAGGGTGATGCGCTCGTACGGATTCGAATCTCCCCTCTCGTAGAGGCAGCCGATGACGTTGCCGCGGAGCGCAGCGAGACAGGAGTAGGCCGAGGGCCCCTCGTGCAGGACGCGTGAGACAGGCCACGTGCGGCCTTCGTCAAAGCTGGCGCGAAGCGTCATCCGGACGCGTTCCGTGTCCGCCGGATTCGAAAAATAGAGCACATTGCGGTCCGTAATCAGACTTGCCTGGCAGACAGGTTCTACGAGCGACTCGTCAAACGTAAGCGGATCCCAGGTCAATCCGCCGTCCCGGCTCCGGCAGATTGCTCGGCGGTTCCGTCCGTGGTAGCTTCGCATGTTCAGCAGCAAAGACCCATCGCGCAGCTCAACCACCTGGCATTCATTCGTCTTCGCCTCAGCAGCACCGCCCCGGCGCCACGTCTTGCCATGATCGTCGCTGTAGATGACATGAGAGTGGAAGTCTCTGGTTTCGGCTTCGGCGTGATCGCACGGAATGATCAGACGTCCAGACCGTGTTTGGATTCCCACCCCAGGACCCGTTGCGTACCACGTCCACCCGGGAGCCTTCGCGGACGCCGTAATCTCCTGGAGCGGAGCCCACGTCACACCGTCGTCATCACTCCACGTGATCCATACCGTACGAGTCTCGGTGACGGATCTCGCGATGATCTCACTTTCCCGGACATGGCCCGGATTTCGTGTCAGCGGCAGCCAGATGCGGCCCGTCTTCCGATCCTGGACCGGGCAGGGATTCCCGATCGTGTCGGAGCCTCCGTCTGCGACGATTTGCAGCTCCGACCAGGTCCTGCCCTGGTCACTGCTGCGCTTCACAACGAGGTCGATGTCGCCGCTATCTCCCGCTGAGGTCCTGCGGCCCTCACAAAACGCAAGAAGCGAACCCTGGATCGTAGACAACAGCGCAGGAATACGGAAGGTGTGAAAGCCATCCTGACCAGCGATGAATACATCGATCTGATCGACATTCTGACGCTGTCCGTAGCCGTTTGCGATTACAGCAGCGCCGCCGAGAAAGCACCGGCGAGTGATCATGCTTTAGTTGATACCACGGTTAAAAAGCGGGTAAAGAGCGGAGAGTTCCTTCGTGCATTTCGTATCGATTGGGAAAGCGCTGGGCCAGCTCCAGGCTATGGGTGACGAGAATGAGGATCGTCTTCTGCTCCTCGTGCAGCTTAAGCAGCAAGTCAGCAACAGTGCTGGCAGACTTCCAGTCCAGATTTCCTGTCGGCTCGTCGCAAAGCAGGAGGAGAGGCTTGCGAATGAGCGCTCGCGCAATCGCCACCCTTTGCTTCTCACCACCGGAGAGTTCCGCCGGGCGGTGCTCCAACCGGTCCCCAAGCCCGACCTGTTCGAGCAAATGTATTGCCCGTTCCGCCGCCTGTGGATCCCGCTTCCCGACGAGGGTCGGCGTGAGAACGTTCTCGAGGACCGAACATTGCGGAAGCAGGCAGTGGTCCTGAAAGACAAAACCGACGCGGTCATTGCGGAAGGCAGCTAATGCCGGCTCCGGCATCGAGAAAGGATCGCGCTCGTCCAACGTTACGGAACCGGATGTGGGGCGATCCAGTGCGCCGAGGATGTGCAGCAGCGTGCTCTTGCCGCTTCCCGAAGGCCCCATCACACACATCGACTCGCCGCGCCCGAGCGAAAAGGAGATTCCCGAAAGGACGCGCAGCGGCCCCCGCGGTGTTGGGTACTCCTTGATAAGATCCCGAACTTTTAGCA
This sequence comes from uncultured Bryobacterales bacterium, assembly GCA_937959285.1. Taxonomy (GTDB): domain Bacteria; phylum Acidobacteriota; class Terriglobia; order Bryobacterales; family Bryobacteraceae; genus JADGHK01. Next base: position 33,224 of record CALGAR010000046.1, on the reverse strand, counting down.
TCAGCCCGCCGCTCTCCTCGCTGCGGTTCCAATGCGGCTCAGGACTTCCAGCATGCGCGATGCCATGTGCCTTACGCTGTAATGTTCACGAACTCCTCGAACGCCGTTGCTTCCCAGTTCGAGGGCGAGAGTAGGATTCGACCAGATGGACCAGATGCCATCTGCAAGCGAGTCTGGGTCGTCATACTCTACCAGGATGCCGCCGCCGGTCCGCTCGATCATTTCCGGAAACGCCCCGCATCTCGGCTGCACGACGGGAACGCCGTTCGCCATGGCCTCAAGCACAAAGGTCCCCTTCGGATCGGCGTAGATTGTCGGGACCGAAAGCACGTCCAGATTCTGGATAAACCGGATCTTCTGATCGCGATCAAGCGTACCTTCGTACACAAAGTGATCGCCGAGCCCCCACTCGGTCATCTGCCGCCGCAGTCCGTCCAAGTACGAGGCAAACTCGTGCCCCAGCCATCCGGCGACCAGTAATTTGGAAGGCGGCAAACCGGGCCTCTGCCGGAGACGCCGGTATGCCTCGCAGAGAAGGTGCAGTCCCTTTTCCGGCGCGATCCTAGCGAGATAGCCGACGTGAAACGTGTCCCCGTGCGGGCGGCGTGCGCCGCTATGACCGGAGAGGTTGATGCCCAGCGGCACGACGTGAATCTTCTCCTCCGGGATGCGAAGATAGCGGCGCATGTACTCCGCATAGTACTCGCTCACTGCAGTGAATGCGTCGACATGGATCGCCTTCTTCGAGATCAGTTCAATCGCCTGGGTACGATACGGCTCCGACAGCCCGTCGAGGAAAAGGTCTTCTCCCTGGAGGGTGCAGCAAATCGGAGCGCGAGTGATCCCCTTGAGAACGCTCGCAAACGAGATAACGAGCGTGAACGGCAGGCTGATTGCGTCGAACGGCGGCTCGGACTGAACCCATGCCGCGAGTTTTCTAAACTCCTTCCGCAAGGGGCCGTTCTCGCCCTGCAGAACAGAAACAGTCATCTCGCCGAGGAACTGAGGCTCTCGCCTAATCTGCTTTCTCGACGCGAGACGCAACACGGCCGGCGAGTCCCAGAGCTTGTCCAGCAGCCAGGGAGTGCGGCGAAAGAGGGCAGAGTGCTGCTGGAGGTAGACGCTGATACCGCCAAAGAGAACGCGGCGCTGGCTGACATTCGGCTCGTCCGTCCATGTGGGCGTGTAAATGGGCATGAGAACGACGTCATGCCCCTGCCGCATGAGTTCCGCCGCGAGAGCGTTATCACGCAGGCATGTGCCGCAGATCATGTTTGCGGCGCCAGCCGTAAAGGATAAGATGCGCATTACACCGCCGCGACGAGTTCGCTCTGGAAGGCTCGCCTCGCATACAGATGCTCGAAGAGGTTGCCTTCGTGAGGCTGGTCCCAACTGATTTTCATGGTCGAAACCGGACCAAGATTCAGCCGCCCGACGAGCGGCGAAGCCAGCAGCCGTCCAATCAGCTTCCTGTCCTCAGTAATCGCCGTCAAAACCAGCGTGGATCCGAAGATCTCCGGGACGTCGTTCTGGTTCACTTCGACAACACTGGCGAAGGGGAACAGAAACTCGCGATTGGCAAGCGGGTGATCCGGACTCTCACAATGAACGATCGTGGGTAACAAGTAGGTGGCGTTATTCCACACACAAAGCCGGCCGCCTCGAATGGCGGCAGTGTAGTCTGTTGCACCGGGCTCGCGCAGATCCTGATCGATGATCGTCGAGATCCGCTCGGCGACCATTGGATCAGCAAAAGGAGCAATCTCCGCCGCCGGATCCTCGGCAGCGCGAGGTTTCACTTGAGCGAGCTTCGCCGCAAGCGCTTCAGCGACCTCTTTGCCGCGAGCAGGAACCCAGACGCCCGACGCGTTGACGCAGGAGCGCCCGCCATTTTCGATGATCGATGCAACGATTACATCGAGGTACTTCTCGAAGTTGTCGATGCAATCCTCGCCAATGAAGATCTTGCTGTATCCTGGCCCATGCACTTCGATGCGGGGATCGTTCAGCCAGGCGCGGGTGGAACCAACATCGCCAAACACCGTTCCCCGCCCGCAGGATCGAAGAATTTCACTCGCTCCCGCATGATCCGCCGGATAGTAGCTGAAGGCTTCCTCGGGAACGCCTACGGCAATAAAGGACTGAATGATCCTGTAGGGAGTCCAAGGCTCCGCGCTTCCGGGCTTGAGAATGAGAGGCGTCTTCATTGCGATGGCCGGCACCCACAGAGAATGTACGCCCGGGGAGTTGCTGGGAAGGACCACGCCGAGCGACGTTCCGCGGGGATAATAGCTGACGGCCGTTTCGCCAGCCTTGCCATGGCCGATATCGAGAATGGAAAGATCAAGGTTGCGGGTAAGGCCGGCGAGCACCGTCTTCATGTTCCGCAGCACGCTCTCGATCTTGCCCATATTCCGCCGCACCATCACGTGAGGCAGACCCGTTGAAGCCGACAACTGCTCAACGTAGTCCTGAGGAGTCTGCATCTGATCGCCGACTGGAAGGGAGCCATGCATGAAGTGGTCGGCGGCCTTCGCGCACATCTCCAACAGCTCGGCAGTTGACAGTAGCTCCAGACGTTCCCGCGCCGACCGTTGATCCAGCATGTCGCGCCGGATCAACCCGACGTTCGCCTGGCTGACTTCGGCGAACGGCTGGCGTGTGCGGAAGTCCAAAAGCGGGGCAACGTCGAGGCTCCGGTACGGTTGCCCGTGGCGAAGAATGGGGATATGAAGCATGCTAGTAGACCCCCTCAACCACCTTGTTCTGAAAACCGGAGAACGGCCTTACGTTCCGCACGCCATCCCAGGGATAGGCAATGTACGGCCGCTCCCGCTCTGCCTCGTCGCGCTCGAGAAAACGCGGAATGAAGAATTCTTTGGTCAGGGTCGTCAGTCGAACGCGACCCGTTTCCCCGTACTCCACGACACGCTCGGGATGATCAGGATCCACGACTTCGAGCATCGCGCGAGGACAGGGCGGATAGTAGACGATCGCGTAGTTGTCCTCGGCAGAGAGGGGCTTGTGCACTGCCAGCCCCATCAGGGTATTGCCATAAGTCGGAGCAAAGGCAACTCCGTCCAGCAGCTCTTCGACCGCAAACCGGCAGAACTGCGGTGTCATTTCCGTGCCGCCGCAAAAGACGCCCTTGATGCCGATCTTGCGGAGCGACACCTTCTCACAAAGTGCCTCGAGCAGCTTCGGTGTCGTGAAAATACATTTGATGTTGTCGTGCGCCCTCAGTAGAGTCAGAGCCTGATCGATGACGTGCTGCTTATAGAGCTCCATCATCCGCATCTCGCCCATCTTGATGAGCTTGATCACCCACCTCGGGTCCAGGTCCACCATGAAGCAAATGCCGCCCCGGTACTGCGCCAGATGCTCCACAGCCAGCCGGAGCCGCCGCGGCCCGGTAGGCCCGATCGAGAGCCAGTCGGCTCCCTTCGGGAATCCTTCTTCCGGCAGCGTGGCGCTGAACAGTTCGTAATCGATGCGAAAGTCCTCGATCGCAATTCGGGATTTCGGCACGCCGGTGCTGCCGCCAGTTTCAAAGGTATAAATAGGCCGGTTCGCATAAGCCTTCGGGACCCAGCGCCGGACTGGCCCTCCACGGAGCCACTCGTCCTGAAAGAACCCGAATTTGTCGAGGTCGTTATACGTCCTGATCTCTTTTCGGGGATCCCATCCTGCCTTCTCTGCCCATTCCAGCCAGAACGGCGTTCCCGTTTCCGGGTCGAAATGCCATTGCACGACCTCTCGCGTCCAGGCATCCAGCGCTTCCCGCGCAGCTGCAACTTTCGCCTGCAGTTCGGTTTCGGTGGTGGGTGTCACTTTGGTTCAGCTCCAGATCAAAGATAGTGTACTGCGCTCCGCCCGGACAAAAGGGCGGCGAAATGCGCATTTGCCGCTGGCGACACGTGAATTTTAACCCGCCACAAAGCAAGGCGTCGGGGAATGCGGGACAGTTACGAACCTGCTCCGCACAGCCGATACGAATCGTCAACAGCTCCGTAAAAATTACCAGGGACGGAGGGAGCTTTGCAGGTAATACACGTCTGCTCGTGCTTGGCCCTCAAATTGCAACCTCTTGGAGAAGTGGTGGTAACTTTGGTCGCCCTCTACAGCAACATCGGGGACGCCGGGGCAGCGGCTACCGATCTGGTGCAGCATGGCTTCGAGCGCGAGGACATCAGCGTGGTCACGGAAGGATATTTTGCTACGGCTGAGCCGGAAGAGGACGCGCAGCTCCGCGAACCCGGAGAGTCTCCTCTCGCGGCTGACTTCAGCGCGATGTTCAGCACCAGAAGCACGCCGATTCCAAGGCCCGGCCCGACCTCGATTGCCGGCCCTCTGGGGGCTGCGATCACGCGAAGGGACCTGGCGGGAGGTCTTCAGCAGATGGGGCTTCCGAAGCCCGAAGCCCGGCGCTTTGAGCACGCGGTTCATATCGGAGGCGCGCTGGTCACGATCCAGGTCAAAGACACAGATATGACACGCGCGGCCCTCGCCCTGGAGCATCACCATCCCGTAGACCTCGAAATGCAGGCCCGAACGGATGCAGAAAAGCCGAGTGAATTCCAGCCGCACGAGGTATCGGTACTACTCGACGCAAGGAAAACGTGGTGAACGGAACGGCAACGTACTCATTCGGAGAACGCCTGATCGGCGCAGCGAAGCTTGACAAGCGGGTGTATGAAGACGTCGAGCAGGACACCAGCTCTATCTATCAGGCAATCACCGTCGTCTTCTTGTCCAGTATTGCAGCGGGTGCAGCAGTATTTAGCGAATCGGGTACCTCGGGCTTTGTCGCAACGATCATCGGCGCCTTCCTTGGGTGGGTCGCGTGGGCGTATCTCACCTACTTCCTGGGCACACGCGTGCTGCCGACCCCCCAGACCGAGGCGACCTTAGGCCAGCTCCTCCGAACTACCGGATTTGCCACCGCCCCGGGTATCCTCGCGGTCCTGGGCATCTGGCGGCCCGTGACAGGACTAGTCTTCTTCGTCGCCAATATCTGGTGCCTCATCGCCTTCGTGATTGCCGTGAGGCAGGCCCTCGATTACCGGAGCATCTGGAGGGCAATCGGAGTCTGCCTGATTGGATGGCTGATTTACGCAACCATCCTGACCATTCTCACGTGGCCGCGGCTATGATGTAAGTCATCCGCCGAAGGCATGACCATCCTCACCATCGGGCATTCAACTCATCCGATCGAACGGTTTATCGAAATGCTTCAGGCGAACGGGGTGCGGCATCTCATCGATGTTCGGCGCTACCCGCGGTCGCGGCGGAATCCGCAGTTCAACCTGGAGTCTCTTTCGAAAACGCTGCCTGCAGCAGGGATTCAATACACCCACATGCCCGGGCTCGGAGGAATGCGGAAGGCGCGCCCGGACTCCATCAACACCGCCTGGCAAAACGCAAGCTTTCGCGGATATGCGGACTATATGCAGACGGCTGAATTCGAGCGCGAACTGGCCAAGCTCGAGTCCGTTGCGGGCGCGGAGACTACCGCTATCATGTGCGCCGAAAGCGTTCCGTGGCAATGCCACAGATCGCTGATCTCAGACGCTCTCACTGCGCGGGGCGTATCCGTAGAACACATCCTCAGCGAGACGCAACGCTCTCCTCATCGGATGACAGAGTTCGCCAAAGTGGAGGGATCAAAAGTGATCTACCCGGCGGCGCAAGCGACTCTGTTCTAAGTCTCAAGCTCCTGCCGGAGCCAGGGTCTTGCGATATAGCGCCGCTCCCGTGAGATCCTTCAGAGTGACTGTCATCTCCCGCGAGCGTCCATCGATCTGCACTTCCCCGTAGAATTGCAACCCCGCGCTCGGGGGCAGATTCGATTGCCCCTTCGGAGGCGCCTTGAAAAATTCCACTTGCGGACCGAATGTGTTGTCGAGCGGACTCGGCCCAAACGTCCCCGCATTCAGAGGCCCTGACACGAACTCCCAAAACGGATCGAAGTCAGTGAAAACCGCCTTGGCCGGATCGTAGTAGTGAGCAGCGGTGTAGTGAGTATCGGCAGTCAGCCACACAACATTCCGGATCTTGTTCCCCTTGAGATACCGCAGCAGATCGGCAATCTCGAGCTCGCGGCCCAACGGAACCCCGTCCCCGTTCGCCGAGTTCTCAAAGCGCGGTCTTCCCTCAGCGTCCTTTCCGTCTCCGACGATCGGACCGAGCGGCATGTCCGAAGCGATCACCTTCCACGTAGCCCGCGACTGCTTCAACCCCTGCTTCAGCCACTCAATCTGCGGCGCACCCAGATACTCCGTCTCGTCGCTCGGCTCCGTCTGGCGGTTGTGCGTATTCGGGCCGCGGTAGCTTCTCACGTCGATGACAAAGAGATCCAGCAGCGGGCCGTAGGGGATGTGGCGATAAATCCGCTCTGAGTGCTCAGAGCTGAAGCGCATTGGAGCGTAATCGAGAAAAGCACGGGCTGCTCGCGCCACCAGCCGGTGAATGCTCTTTTCGCGGTAGCGGCTGTCGTTTTGAAGATCCTTGCCAGGGGACCAGTTATTCAGGACTTCATGATCGTCCCACTGCCAGATCTGCGCGACCTCCGCATTGAACCTCCGGACGTTCTCGTCCATCAGGTTATAGCGATAGTTCCCGCGGAACTCGTCGAGTGTCTCGGCGACTTTACTCTTCTCCGGCGTCGTGAGATTGCGCCAGACGCTTCCGTCCGGCAGTTTGATTTCCGCGGGGATGGGACCGTCCGCGTAGATCGTGTCGCCGGAGTGTAGGAAGAAATCGGGATGCTCGCGCCGCATCGATTCGTAAATGCGCATCCCGCCCCAATCAGGATTGATGCCGTATCCCTGCCCTGCCGTATCGCCGGACCAGAGGAACTTGATGTTCGTTCGCGATGCTGGGGCCGTCCGAAAGCGCCCCGCAACCGGCATGCTCGCGGTCTTGCCGTCGCTGAGATCGAGGAACGATACGTGATAGTAAATTTCGTGTCCGGGCGGAAGACCGGTTAGATCAACACGTGCCGTAAAGTCGGTGGTTTCGAGCGCGTGCGGACCAAGAACGCGAACGGGATCTCGGAAATCTTCATACAGGGAATACTCGACCACGAGGCGGGAGGGACGGTCCGAACGGGACCAGATGATAGCCCGATCCGATAGCACGTCGCCGGCCTGAACGCCGAATTCGATCTTAGGACGGGCGCTTTCACTGACAATCTGGGCCGGAGCGCGCCCGAAAAGAGCCGCTCCGGTCATCGCGAGCATGTCGCGCCGCCGCATCGCAATCAGGCAGCGGCAAGGCCGCGAAGGTTCCAGCCGCAGATTACCGAAGCCCGGAACTTGTCGCCGCCGGGCCCCGCCCAGTGCGTCTCAAGGCTCAGATAGCCGCGATATCCGTCTTTCAGGAGAGCTGCAATCTGCCCCTTCCAATCCACGTGGCGCGTGCCGAGCGGTCCCCAGATCGGCTTGTGGCCTTCCATATGGCAGTCCTTCGCGTGGACGTGGACAATGCGGTCTACCGGCAGGAGGCTGTAGCCGTAGGGGAAAGGATTCTCGCCACCCACAAACGCATTGGCCGGATCCCACACGAGCTTCAGATTGGGATGCTGGACTGCTGCCAGCATCTTTGCAGATTCAGCAGCCGAACCGATGTGGCATGCATGCTCATTCTCCAGCCCGATAATCAGGTCATGACTGGCCGCCTTTTCCGCCAGACTCTGAAGAGCAGAGGCGATTGCGTCGAAGCAGCGCTCCGGTTCCACTGTGCGCCAGTACGAAAAGACGCGGATGATCTTTGCTCCGAAGAACTTGGCGACCTCAAACGCGTGGTCAGCAAGGCGAGGCTGGTCTTCGTAGGTGTGCTTTGAAGCGAAGACGTCCTGCTGGAAGCGTGTGTCGACCTCAGGGCCGTTGGGCAACACGCACTTCAAGAGTGGGGAGGCGATTGAGATCACCTTCATCCCCTTGGCGTCGAGCAGGTCCTTGGCCCGGCAAAGCTCCTCCTTCGTCAGGTCCATTATGTTCTTGCCGAAGAGCACGCGGAGTTCCGCCCCGGTCATGCCGATCTCGGCCATCGGCTCCAGAGCAACGGCAAGGTCGGGCGAGAATTCGTCAGTAATAGCGGCAATGGGAAGTTTAGGTTCCATAGTTGTGATTCGTGAATCCTGTTTTACAGAGTGATGAGCCGGGTCGGCATGCGAAACGTATAGTCTACCGCGCGGAGCTGACACGCGGACCAGCCGCCAGGAGAATTACGTTGCTAGCGGGTGATGGATGCCAGCAGAGACTCGAAGGCGGCTTGATTCGCCGCAACGGTCTTCGCCGGTCCAGTGAACTTGAAGAAGACAGCGCCCTGCGGCCCCTCGACAATCGCTCCCAGGAGCCGGTAGCCGGGCTTGCTGACCGGAGTCGGCGCCATCGGACCAGCAGCGGCCTTATATGTGCCTGACAAGTCGATCGTCGTCACCGGAAGGCCGTTGATCGTACGCTTGGCCGTCTTCTCCTTGCCCGCTGACGGCTTCCCATCCGGCTGTTCAAACTGTCCAATCCAGCGCTGGATGTTGGCCTGAACGCTGCCGCCCTGGCCGGGACCAAAGTAGAACACAGCGACCTCGCCCGGCTCTTTGTCTCCTGGCGCCGCGGGGACCGTGTAGGTGGCCGCACGCATCGGACGTGGGCCCTGCGATTTCCAGGCGCTCGGCGGGGTCCACTTGATTCCTCCGGCGACTTCTGCCGGCAGCAGCGCCGGCACAGCGGCGAGCACCGCCATGGCTAAGAACGTTCGCATAGCTTCAGGATAACCGGAACACGCCCTCCCGGATCCACTCCGACACCTGTTCAATGGCGCCCGACCACGGCCGGTCCCCCCGGCCGCCCGCAAGCGGCCGCAGACGTTCCTGAAAGGGTTGAAGAAGAGTCCCGGTTCGCAGCGGTTTCAAACACTCGACGGCGCGGGCGCCCGCCAGCAGTTCCATGGCGATCACATCGCGCGTATTGCGCACAACATCGGACAGCTTCAGCGCGCACGTCGCGCCCATGCTCACAAAGTCTTCCTTGTTGCCGTCGGTAGGAAGCGAGCCTGGAGAGGCGGGAGTCGCGAGAACGCGGTTTTCGGCAACCAGGGAGGCTGCCGAGATTTGCAGCATCATCATGCCGGATTCCAATCCCGGTTCATCGGCCAGGAAATCGGGAAGGTCCTCATTGAGCAGCGGGTTTACGAGGCGGTCGAGGCGGCGTTCGGAAATGCCTGCAAGCGCAGAGAGCGCAATCGCCAGGAAGTCGAGCTGAAACGCCAGCGGCTCTCCGTGGAAGTTTCCGCCGGAAATAATCTCGTCGCCAAACACCAGAGGATTATCGGTCGCCGAGTTCAACTCAATCTCAAAGACCTCCCTCGCGGTACTCAGTGCATCCCGAACGGCTCCGTGAACCTGCGGAGCGCAGCGCAGCGAATAAGCGTCTTGAACACGGCTGCACTCCAGATGAGAGGAGCGGATCTCACTACCGGCAAGAAGGCGCCGCAAATTGTCAGCGGTTCGGGCATGGCCTGGATGCGGGCGGACCTCTTGCAGCCGGGCATCGAAGGCTCGAGGGGTGCCGCGCAGCGCGTCGACGGTCATGGCGCAAGCGATATCCGCAGCATCGGCCAGCGCTTCGGCGGCGTCGAGCTCCAGGCATCCGATCGCCAACATAAGCTGGGTGCCGTTAAGCAGAGCCACGCCTTCTTTTGGCCCCAATTGAACGGTCGGCACCCCGGCCTCTCGCATCGCCTCGCCCCCAGGCAAGCGCCTCCCTCGATACTCCGCCTCCCCCTCCCCGATCAGGACGGCTGCGATGTGGGCTAATGGAGCCAGGTCGCCGCTCGCCCCCACGCTGCCCCGGGAGGGAACAACGGGAGTGACACCGCGGTTCAGCATGTCGCACAAAGTCTGTGCGATCACGGGACGAATTCCCGAGTTGCCCTTCGCGAAGGTGTTTGCACGGATCAGCATCATCGCCCGCACGACTTCGCGTGATAACGGCGGCCCGACGCCTCCGCAATGAGATCGGACAATGTTGGTTTGCAACTGGAGCAGTTGGGCGGGATCGATCCGGCGGTCGGAGAGCACCCCCACACCGGTATTCAGCGCGTACACCGGAGCGTCGCCCTCCGCCAGACGGGCGACGACGCTTGCCGATTGCTGCATTCGGTCAATCGCTGCGACGCTGAGCCCGGCTTCCTCTCCCTCGCGCGCCACCGGCAGCACGTGGTGGATGCCCAGCGTCTCCCCGTCGAGGGTGACCATATACTCAGTCATAGTATGGAACGGATCCCATTCCAAGCGACGCAGGCAGCCGAACCCTACGCCGGGATCGATCAGCTTCCTGTGGTCATCCTTCTCGACAACGTCCGCAGCATGTACAACGTCGGCTCTTTCTTTCGTACTGCCGACGCCGCAGGCGTTGAGAAGCTTGTGCTTTGCGGGATCACGGCATATCCTCCCAAGAGCGGCATCACGAAGACTGCGCTCGGAGCGGAAGAGCGCGTGCCATGGGAGCACTCCTGGGACGCGTGCGAACAGGCGCGGCGGCTCCGCGAACGTGGTTTTGAACTCGCCGCGGTCGAAACCAGTGTCCACGCAGTTGACCTCTTCGACTGGATCCCGGCGTTTCCGGTGTGCCTCGTCTTCGGCCATGAAGTGGACGGGATCCAGCCGGAGCTGCTTGCGCTTTGCGACACGCATGTCCGAATTCCGATGCTCGGTCACAAGCATTCGCTAAACGTGGCGACTGCAGGCGGCGTGGTGGTTTACGAACTTCTGCGGAAATACCGCAGGATGTTGGAGAATTCCCGGATATGAAAAACCTGTGCTCGCTCCTGCTCCTGGCGCAGACGCTGGCCTTTGCGCAGTACAGAACGACAATGTTTCCGCCCGTCCGCGGAACGCGGGAGATGGTGGCGGCAGCCAACAACCAGGAGGTGGAAGCTGGATTCCGCATCCTGATGCAAGGCGGCAATGCGGTCGATGCCGGTGTCGCAAGCGTTCTTGCCGCAGCGGTCACGGAGCAATCACGATTCGGCCTGGGAGGAGAGATGCCGGTAATTATCAAGATGGCGGGCAAGCCGCCGGTGGTAATCAGCGGAGTCGGCACGGCGCCGGCAAAGGCCACGCTCGAATTCTTCTCCTCCCGCCGCCCGGAACCGTGGGAAGACCCGCACCGAATGCCTCCTATTCCGACTCATGGAATTCTTGCGGCCACGGTACCCGGCGTTTTCGACGGGTTGATCCTCGCCCTGAAAGAGCACGGGACGATGTCATTTGCAAGCATTGCAGCCCCAGCGATCGAGTATGCGGAGGGCTTCCCCATTGCCGAGGAGTTTGCCGGTTTCCTGCAGAGCTACAAGCGAATGATTGACCTGTGGCCGGCTTCGAAATCCTTCTTTTACCCTTCAGGCGAACCTCCGCGGCGCGGCGACATCGTGCGCATGCCCTCCCTCGCCAGGACGCTGCGTGAACTGGTGGCTGTGGAAAGAAGGCAGCGCGGCAGCCGTGCGCGCAAGCTGGAGGCGGTTCGGAATCACTTTTACAAGGGATCGATCGCGCGCCGGATCGGCGCCTTCTCACAGGCAAATGGAGGCCTGCTCACCTATGAGGACATGGCCACATTTCGAGCCGAAACGGACCAGCCAGTCATTGGATCGTTTCGCGGTTACCAGATCGTGAAGCCCGGCTTCTGGACCCAAGGCCCGGTCATGATTCAGGCGCTCGCCATCCTCGAAGGATTTGATCTCAAGGCGATGGGGCACAACAGCCCTCAGTACCTCCATACAGTCGTCGAAGCGGTAAAGCTCGCGTTTGCCGATAGGGATCAACATTACGGCGATCCCAAGTTCTCGAAGATACCTGCCGAGATCCTCCTGTCAGCGGAGTATGCGCGACAGCGCCGCGGACTGATCGATCCGAATCGCGCTTCGATGGAACACCGTCCAGGCCTGACCAGCTCGCCGTTTTCGTTGTCCGGCAGCAAGGCCTCGGGAGTTGTACAGGACACGACCTGCGTGAACGTGGTCGACAGACACGGGAATGTCTTCACGGCCACGCCGAGTGGCGCGTGGCTGCCGTCAGTGATTGCCGGCGACACAGGCATTCCGCTCGGCACCAGGTTGCAGAGCCTGGTCACGACACCTGGGCACCCGAACACGCTCCAGCCGGGCAAGCGGCCCAGAATTACGCTCAGCCCCACTCTCGTTTTGAGGGATGGAAAACCTTATCTTGCGATGTCGACACCGGGAGGGGATAACCAGGATCAGGCGCTACTGCAAGTTCTGCTGAACATCCTCGAGTTCGGTATGACTCCTCAGGAGGCGGTGGAAGCGCCGCGGTTTCAGACCGAGCACTTCTACGCCTCGTTCGGAGGGCACGAGTTTACGCCGGGCAAGGTCAGTCTGGAGGGACGAATTCCGAAAGAGACAGCGGATGCTCTGGAATCGCTAGGGCACCGCGTGACCCGCCAAGGCGACTGGGGCAACTCCTCCGCCCCGACGGTCATTCAAATCCGGGACGGAGTGTTGCATGGCGGGGCCGATCCTCGCAGGGCCCGGTTTATTTTTGGCCGATAGAGTACACAGCCCGGAGCTGGCGCAGGAGAATAGAGCCAAGCAAGGCCAGTGATGGCACAACGAACATCACCAGTTGAGCCACTCCCTGCCGGGTGCTAGCCGCGGCAACCCCAGCTCTCCATTGCTGCGGCCGGAGGCGCGCGCTGATGATGAGGCCGAGGAAGGCTAGGGTCGTCACAGCCCGGATGAGGCGGAAAGCCGCCTGGGGGCTCCGCCGCAAGGAAACGATTCCGCTAATGGCAGCCGTGTTCACGCACAGCAACAGACTGATCAGGGCCGCGCTCCCCACAAGATACGCAGGCGGAAGCAAAACCTGCTCGGACTGCCGGGTGAGATTCAGACACAGAAGGCCAAAAGACAGCAGAGCCAGCCCGGCGATCCAGCCAAACAGCGCCGAAGAGAGCACCTTGACGGGCAGAGGTGCGCTTTTGAGGTCCGGCGATCGAAAGGTTTCCGAAGCAGAAGGCGCTGTGAAACGCGAGGCCAGAACCCCGAAGATAAAGACAATTGTGGCATCGAGAAAGCGTCCCCCTGCATAGCGCGGAACAATATAGCCTAGCAGTGTGAGAATAATGACAAGAGGGACCCAGCCCCGGTTCGCCCAATTTTGCCGGAGAGCCAGCTTCCACTCAGCCTGAACCAGCGGCCAAAGATTGAACATAGTTTCTTAACAGTACCAGAGAGAGGGCTCCGAACCGCAAATTCTGTGGTCATACTCGAAGGATTCGACGGCAGTGGGAGATCCGCGGGCGGCAAAACAGAACGAAAAAATGCCTTTCTTACATCCATTTTCGCTGTGGAGCCATCTGATATACTAAGGTTACGGGTCCCGAAGGCTGGCCGTGCGGCAGGCCTAAGAAAACTGTCGCCGGTTGCAACCGGGGCTGGTGACGGGCGCGTCTCCTTGAGAGGTCCCTTATGAACAGCCGTTACAAGTTTTTTGTGGTCACATCTTCCACCTGTCTGGCGGTGATGTTGCTCATTGGCGCAGTTGTAGGTAAGGGCGCCCCAGCCAATGAGCCTTACAAACACCTTTCGGTTTACAGCGAGGTGGTGTCGCGCATCAAGAGCGATTACGTAGAAGAGCCGGACATGAAGAGTGTCACGCTCGGAGCGGTGAACGGGCTCCTCGAAGCGCTTGATCCCTACGCCAGCTATCTCAGCCCCGATCAATATAAGCAGTATCTGAAGAAGGATCAGGCCAAGGGCAGTGTCGGCCTGATGCTATCCCGCCGCTTCGGATATGTCGGTGTCGTCGATGCAATTCACGGATCTCCGGCCGATAAGGCTGGACTTGGCACTGGCGATATGCTCGAAAGCATTCGAGGCATCTCAACCCGCGATATGCCGCTTGCCTATGCCGAGCTGCTCCTGCAAGGCGAGCCGGGCACCACAGTTGAGCTGTCCGTCCTCCGTGTCCGCAAGCCCGAACCGCAAAAGATCACCCTCACTCGCGCGATCGTTACCAACCCTCCTGTAACAGCGACGATGCTGGATGGCGGGATCGGCCACATAAGGGTCTATACGCTGGAAAAGGGAAAGAGCCGCGAAATTGCTACGGCCATCTCCAACCTGCAAAAGCAGGGCATGAAGAAACTGGTGCTGGATGTGCGTAACGCGGCTGCTGGCGATCCGGAAGAGGGCACGGCCTTAGCTAACCTCTTCATGGACAAAGGGCTCATAACGTACCTGCAAGGCCAGAAGGTGCCGCGCCAGAACTTTGAAGCGCAGCCGGACAAGATGGTGTACAGCGGACCGCTGGTGGTCATCACGAACCGGGGCACCGCTCGTGGCGCTGAGATCGCGGCTGCTGCAGTTCAGGATGCCAAACGGGCCGAGGTCGTGGGTGAGCGTACTTATGGGGACGCTGCTCTCCGCCGCGTGGTGAACACGGAGGACGGAGCTGCTGTCATCCTCTCTGTCGCCAAGTACTACTCGCCTTCGGGAAAAGCTATTCAGGACGTCGCCGTTACCCCCAATCACCCGGTTGCCGAGCAAGAAGCGCCGCTGGACATTGAGGAAAACGGCGCGACTCCGGATCCTCAGAGCGACGAATCGAAAGCGCCCAGCGAGGATCTCCTCCTGAAGAAGGCAATCGAAGTTCTGAACGGAAAAGCGGTCGAGCAAAGGGCTTCGACTGCGGCAACTAAGTCCCTCGAAAATTCCCAGAGGGGACTTACTCCGTTGCATATTCCTCAAAACAAGTAGCGAAAAAACCTATGCCACTGTACGAGTACAAATGTGTTTCGTGCGGAGATGTTTTCGAAGTAATTCAAAAATTCAGCGACGCACCGCTTTCCTCCCATGACAAGTGCGGTGGAGCCGTAGAGCGCGTGCTATCAACGCCTGCCTTTCAGTTCAAGGGCAGCGGATGGTATATCACCGATTACGCCCGCAGTGGCGGAGGGAAAGGCTCGTCGTCAGGCGACAACACGGACATATCAGAAGCGAAGCTTGTAGAGCCAAAATCGGATAGCAAGAGCGACTCTAAATCCGCTAGCTCCGGATCCTAGATTTGCCGCGGGCCTGTTTGCGCAGGCCCGTCATTACATCCTTCCCCCGGACTTTCCCACCGAAAATTTCCTTCCGCATATCCACAGCGCTATCCCGCAACGAGCTGTTGAACGGACGGAGTCCCTGGCAGGCAGCAACTCCTCAGAGGTACATTAAAGAAGCGAGGAGTTTGAAAAAGTAAAGATGCCATCCACCCGTCGTCATTTCCTGCAGACTACCGGCGCTGCCGGGCTTGCTTTGTCCCCGGCAATGGCGCAGCAAACCAAAATCTCCGCCAATGACCACATTCAGATCGCCACGATTGGCATGGGAGGAATGGGCACGGCGGATACGAATTCGTCTCTGGCTGTTCCCGGTGTCAAGTTAGTCGCGGTTTGCGACGTGTACGAGGGTCGGCTGATACGCGCCAAAGAAGTCGCTGGCAAAGATCTCTTTACGACGCGCAACTACAAGGAGATCCTGGATCGGAAGGATGTCGACGCCGTCATCATTGGCACGCCCGATCATCTGCACGCGCAGATCGCAATCGACGCGATGAACGCGGGCAAGGACGTCTACTGCGAGAAGCCGATGATCCAGAAGGTTGAGCAGGGTCATGCGGTGGTCGCGACGCAGAAGAAAACAGGACGGATTCTGCAGGTTGGCAGCCAGCGGGTGAGTTCCATCGAGTACGAGAAGGCGCGCCAGTTGATCCAGGCCGGCGCAATCGGGGAGTTGAATCTGGTGGAGGCATGGTGGGATCGAAACTCCGCGATCGGCGCCTGGCAATATTCGATTCCTCCCGACGCCTCTCCGGAGAACATCGACTGGGAGCGCTTCCTTGGCCCCGCCCCCAAACGGCCCTTCGAACCGATCCGCCTCTTCCGCTGGCGGAACTATCAGGACTACGGAACGGGTGTCGCCGGCGATCTGTTCGTGCATCTGTTCTCCGGCATGCACTACATCGTCGGCGCAACGGGTCCGACGCGTATCTTCGCCACGGGCGGCTTGCGGTTCTGGAAAGACGGGCGCGATGTTCCCGATGTCATGCTCGGGCTTTACGATTATCCGAAGACGGACAAACATCCAGCTTTCACGCTCGCGCTGCGCGTGAACTTCGTGAGCGGAGCCGGCGAGACTTCCGGCTTGCGCTTCGTGGGCAGCGAGGGCATACTGACCATCGGCCGGGGCGTGACTCTCAGCAAACACCCCCGAGAGAAGGAACCGGGATATACGATCTCTACGTTCCCAGCCGCCGTCCAAAAGGAATTCCTCAAGCAATACCACGCAAAGTATCCGCCGCGGCCCAACACGCCAGACTCGATGAACGGAGAAACCGAAGAGCGGTACCAGGCGCCGCGCGGCTACAGCGACCACCGTCACCACCACCAAAACTTTATTGAGGCAGTGCGGACTCGAAAGCCTGTGATCGAGGACGCTCTCTTTGGCTTCCGCGCGGCCGGTCCTGCCGTTCTTTCCAACGTGAGCTACTTTGAGCAGAGGCCCGTCCTCTGGGATCCGGTTAACCTCAAAGTGAAGGGTTAAACTGAGGAACATGCAAATGGCGAGCGCGAACGACAGGATTCAGATTGCCACGATCGGTGTCGGGGGCATGGGCATGGGCGACACGCGGTATGCCCTCAATGTCCCCGGAGTTCAGCTCATCGGCGTCTGCGATGTTTACGATGGACGCCTGGAGCGGTCCAGAGAAATCTGGGGTAAGGACATCTTCACAACCCGGGATTATCGCGAGGTGCTTGCCCGTAAAGACGTGGATGCGGTAATCATCGCAACGCCCGATCACTGGCACGCCCGCCTGACGACGGAAGCGCTCGCCGCCGGCAAGCACGTCTACTGCGAAAAGCCGATGGTGCAGAAGATTTCCGAGGGACACGGCGTCATCGAAGCCCATAAGAAGTCCGGGCGAATCCTGCAGATCGGCAGCCAGTACGTCTCCTCGCACGTCTTTCAGAAGGCCAAGGACCTACTGGCAGCGGGCGCGATCGGCGAACTGAACATGGTGGAAGCATGGCTGGATCGCAACTCTGCCATCGGCGCCTGGCAATATTCGATTCCTCCGGACGCATCTCCTCAGACTGTCGATTGGGACCGGTTTCTGGGCCACGCGCCCAAGCGTCCGTTTGAGCCAATCCGCATGTTCCGCTGGCGCAACTACCAGGACTACGGCACTGGAGTGGCTGGCGACCTGTTCGTCCACCTGCTAAGCGGCCTGCATCTGGTGACAGGTTCCCTCGGTCCCAGGCGAGTCTACGCGACCGGCGGCATTCGCTTCTGGAAGGACGGGCGCGATGTGCCCGACGTCATGCTCGCCCTGCTTGATTACCCGAAGACGCAGCACCATCCGGAATTCACGCTGGCGCTGCGTGTGAACTTCGCGAGCGGCGGGACACAGGAATCGTTCGGCTTCCGCTTCGTGGGCAGCGAGGGTGTGATGACTACCTCCATGTCCACGCTCTCGCTTTCGAAGGTACCGCGGGAAAGCGAGCCGGGCTTCACAATCGATACGTTTCCCAAGAGGGTGCAGGAGGAGTTTCTCAAGCAGTACAGAGCAAAGTATCCTCTGCAAGCTCCCAACGCCGACGCAATGCGCGCGATGGAAGACGTGCGCTACACTGCCCGGACCAGCGCTCATCAGGAACATCACCGCGTGTTCTATGAGGCGATCCGGGCCGGGCGCCAAAGTCTCGAAGACGCGGTATTCGGCTTGCGCGCAGCCGGCCCCGCACTGCTGGCCAACACCAGCGTGTACGAGAATCGGATTTGCCGTTGGGATCCGGAGAAAATGGCCGAGGTCTAGCCCGGCCAACTCCGGAGCAGCTTCGTTGTAGTGATCACCTGGCCGACATGCCGCTGGGTATGCTCGGCGATGTGAACCAGCAGGCCGATGACTGTCGTCTGCAGTTGCTTCCTTCCGACGCCGCGCGGCTCCGAGAGAGTTGTCACATCAAGGGCTCGAACGGTCTGCTCGGCCCGTTCGAGCAGACACGCCATCTCCTCCAGAAGCTGGTCCCGGTCGGCCCCCGGCTCGCCCTCCGAGGCTAACGCTTTGAGC
This sequence comes from uncultured Bryobacterales bacterium, assembly GCA_937959285.1. Lineage (GTDB taxonomy): Bacteria > Acidobacteriota > Terriglobia > Bryobacterales > Bryobacteraceae > JADGHK01. Next base: position 15,085 of record CALGAR010000046.1, on the reverse strand, counting down.
TGAGCCTCGTCCAACTGCCGCCCCTGAAGATAAGTCATGAGCCGGTCAACGCTGCGGCCGATGTGGCGGATGTGAAAACCCACCGGCGCAGCATTTCCCGGCCAAGCCCAAAGCTGATCTTTGGTCAATCCCTCCGTCGCGCGAGCAACGTCCTCGCGAGCCTGCTCGAAGGAGAACAGGACGGGCGCGAGCAGCGGATGTACATCCGGAATCGGGCCGCGAAGCCAGGGTTCCACCTCTGCCATCTTCAGCCCTGCTGCTGTCCGAGGACAGCGTTCAGCGAACCCTGCCGGTAACCCTGAACATCCAGAGTCACATAGTGAAAGCCGAGGGGTTTGAAGATATTCGAGAACGCGTCCATCATCTCCATCGTGAGCGCCCGAGGCAGTTCCTCACGCGCAATCTCCAGCCGGACCAGATCGCCATGGTAGCGAACGCGGAATTGCCGGAATCCCAAATTTCGAACCGATTCCTCGCCTGCCTCAACGGTCTTGATTCGTTCCGGCGTTACCGGCGTCCCGTACGGGATCCGCGAGCTCAGACAGGCAGAAGCCGGACGATCCCACGTTGCAAGCCCGGCCATCCTCGATAACTCTCGAATCTCGGCCTTGGTGAGCCCTGCCTCGACCAGGGGCGCCTTTACCTTGTGAATCCTGGCTGCGTTCTGTCCCGGCCGGTAATCCCCGAGGTCATCGACGTTAACCCCGTAAATGATGTGGTCAAACTGCCGGGCCTTACCGACCTCCTCCATGCAGCGGAACAATTCATCCTTGCAATGGAAGCATCGGTCGGGATTGTTGGCAACGTAATTGGGATTCTCGAACTCGCGCGTCTGGATGTATTCGTGACGGAGTCCCCAGGTACGGGCAAACTCTTCGGCGTCGCGCTTGTGGGAGGCGGGGAGGGAGGCGGAATCGGCCGTGATGGCGATGGCGTTTTCGCCCAGAACGCGCGCCGCGGCCCATGCCAGGTAGGCAGAGTCCGTGCCGCCGGAGTAGGCGACCAGAACACGGCCGAGCCCTTCCAGAATCGAGAACAGCTTTTGCTCCTTCTGCTTCAGCACCTGGGGATCGAGCTTTACTCCACCCAGCTGGACGAGGGTTGCCATGCCCCTATTATATGAGGCCGGCCGATCAGCGGTTCTCTCCGCTTCCGCTCAACAAAGGCGCTACAAACGAAAAAGGGGACCGGAACCCGGTCCCCTTTCCTGACAGCTTCAGTGAGTTCTACTGTAGAGGCAGCTTCTCCTGGTCGCCTCCGTTCTTGTTCCCATTCTCCGAGGATTCGGGAACAACGCTGGCGGCGGCAACGCGATCGTTCTCTTCCATGTTCACGAGCCGCACGCCCTGGGTCGAGCGGCCCGCCTGGCGAACATCTGCGGCCTCGATGCGGATGATCTTGCCGTTCTGGGTGATGATCATCACATCCGAGTCCTCTTTTACCGCCAGGACTGCCACCACATTGCCGACCTTCTTGTTGGTCTTCATGTTGATGACACCCTTGCCGCCCCGGCCGGTCAGCCGGTATTCGGATAGCGGTGTGCGCTTGCCGTAGCCAAAGTCGGAGATCGAGAGAATCAGACTGGTGTCGTCCTCACAGACTTCCATACCAACCAGGTAGTCTCCCTCTGCCAGGGTCATGCCGCGGACACCGCGTGCCGGTCGACCCATCGGACGAATCTCTTCTTCGGAGAAGCGAATCGCCTGACCTGCATGAGAAGCGAGGAAGATCTGACTGCGGCCGTCGCTGAGCATCGCCCCCAGCAGCTCGTCGCCTTCGTCAAGCGTGATTGCGATAATGCCGCGCGACATCGGATTGTCGAACTCGGTGAGACCGCTCTTCTTGATGACGCCTCGCCGGGTCGCCATCACGATGTAGCGGTCCGGCACAAACTCGCGTACCGGCAGGAAGGCTTGCACGGTCTCATCCGGCTGCAGGTTGATCAGGCTGGAAATATTCTTCCCTTTGCTTGCCGTGCCTGCATCCGGAATCTCGTAGATCTTCAGCCAGTAGACGCGGCCTTTGTTTGTGAAGATCAGGAGGTAGGAATGGGTGTTGGCAATGATGAGATGCTCAACGACGTCCTCGGCGCGCGTTGACATGCCGATGCGCCCCTTCCCGCCGCGGTTCTGACGCTGGTATGTATCGACCGGCGTCCGCTTCAGGTATCCTCCGCGGGTTACTGTGACCGCAACGTCCTCCTGCGGGATCAGGTCCTCGAGATGAATCTCACCCGTGTCGTCAACGATCGTGGTGCGCCGCTCGTCGCCGAACTCCTTCTGGACTTCCTTAAGCTCTTTGACAATCACCTTCCGAAGGACCGTTTCCGATCCGAGGATTTCCAGATATTCCGCGATCAGCCGCTGGATCTCAGCCAGCTCGTCCAGGATCTTCTGCTGCTCCATGCCGGTCAAGCGCTGGAGCTGCAGTTCGATGACGGCTTGCGCCTGCCGTTCCGTGAAGTCAAACCGTGAGACTCTCGGACCCGGCGCCCACTTCGCCACAACCTCAGTCAGACGAGGATTCTCGGGGAACTGCATCTGGCCCATCAGGGCTTCGCGCGCTTCTCGCGGGTTGCGGGCGGCGCGGATCGTCTCGATCACCGCATCGAGATTCTGCAGCGCCTTTTGGAATCCAAGCAGGATGTGTTCGCGATCCCGCGCCTTGCGGAGCAGATATTCCGTTCTCCGGCGGACGACCTCGACGCGATGCTCGATAAAGCGCTTGATGCAGTCGATCATGCCCAGTTCGCGGGGCTGTCCCCCGACAATCGAGAGCATGATGACGCCGAAGTTCACCTGCATCTGCGTTTGCTTATACAGGTTGTTCAGAACGACTTCGGCCTGCTCGCCGCGCTTCAGTTCGAAAACGATACGCATTCCTTCGCGATCGCTCTCGTCGCGGATCTCGGAAATGCCTTCGATCTTCTTCTCATTCACCAGGCTGGCCGCCTGCTCGATTAGACGCGCCTTGTTTACCTGGTATGGAATCTCGGTAACGATAATCGCCTCACGGTCCTTGCCGATCTTTTCGATAGAGGCTCGCGCGCGAATCTTCAACGATCCGCGGCCCTTCGTGAAGTAGTCGATGATCCCCTGGCGGCCAAGAATGAAGCCGCCGGTCGGAAAGTCCGGCCCCGGAACCAGCTCGAGCAGCTTGGCCAGCGGCAGGTCGGGGTTTTCCACCAGGGCGATGGTCGCATTCATGATCTCCGTCAGGTTATGCGGAGGAATGTTGGTCGCCATGCCCACCGCGATACCCGCGGATCCGTTAATCAGGAGGTTCGGGACACGCGTCGGCAGAACCTCCGGCTCCTGCTCGCTATCGTCGTAGTTGGGGCGGAAATCGACCGTTTCCTTGTCGATGTCCTCGAGCAGTGTGGAAGCGATACGGGCCAGCCGTGCTTCCGTGTACCGCATGGCGGCAGGCGGATCGCCGTCGATCGAGCCGAAGTTGCCCTGCCCATCCACGAGCGGATACCGCATCGAAAACGGCTGCCCCATGCGCACAAGGGCGTCATAGACGGACGCGTCGCCGTGCGGATGGTACTTTCCGAGCACTTCGCCGACGATCTTGGCGCACTTGCGAGTAGGCCGGTTATAGGTGAGGCCCATCTCGTGCAGACCGTAAAGGATCCGGCGGTGCACCGGCTTCAGTCCGTCCCTGATATCGGGAAGCGCGCGGCCAACGATTACGCTCATCGCGTAGTCGAGATACGACCGCCGCATCTCCTCTTCGATGTTGATGGGGATCAGATTGCGGTCTCCGCCGTCACCCGATAGCGGGATCTGGCCGCCGCCCGGAGGAGCTGGTGGCACCGGTGGGTTTTGAGGGACTTGGGGGTTCTCGGGATTGGCCAAATAGTACTCCTTTACGCTAGCGGCTTCCGTTCCACAGGCCGCTCACCACAGATTCTATGCACCCTCGTAGTATAGCACAAAATATTGACAAAGAACAACTTAGCGAATCAGCAGCCTCGCGAATGAGCCAGTTGAAAGCGCCAGGACGGAGCAGGAAACGGAGAGGCAGCAAGACCGAGCGCCGGAGTGGTGAGAATCAGCCGCGCCGCCATGAAAGCCTCCCGGCCTCCCTCGGTCGCATGCTCCTATGGTAACTCTTGCATCTTTGCATCCCACAGACTGAAGAGCCATTGACTTCCCGGTTCCCGTGAATACAATGTGGATATCTTTTTGTTATGCAGACCGGGTGTACGCACAGCCGAACCGAGATGATCGCTCGCAGGGATGGAGTCGACTACGTTCGTTGCCTGTCCTGTGGACAAGTCTTCGAAGCCGAAGATTTGGAACCAGTCGCGGTCTACGACGACGACGAGCCTGGTAGTTAACATTCAAAAAACAATCCCGCCGATGGAGACGGCCTCTGCTGGCAGAGGGGGTAGTGTGCCATTGATTACCTTCCCTTGCAATCGCCTTACTTGATTTGGTAGAAGGACTAGGTATCAGTCCGGTGTGATAGGGGGCCGGGCATAGAATTTTCGGTATTCGGTATGAAGAAGTCTTCTCAGCAACGCGACGCCGATAGTGTTTCCGGAGGAAGTCGGGGGACGGTGGCAGCACAAGCTGGATCCGGGGAGAAGGAGCAGGCGGGAAAGTCGCAGGTGGAGTTCTTTGAAGAGGCGACCAGGCTCTTTCATTCCGGCGACTTCCAGGCCGCTCGTGAGAAATTTCAGCTGGCAACCGAGGGTCCGAACCGGGAGATGGCCCATGCGGCCAGCCTTCATGTCCGCATGTGCGAGCAGCGGCTTTCGCGCATGCTTCCGGAACTTAACACGCCGGACGACCACTACAACTACGGGATTGCGCTTATGAACCGGCGTGAACTGGTCGAAGCCGAAAAGCACCTTCAGATCGCTTTGGAAGCCCTTCCCGACGCAGATCATGTTCACTATGCGCTAGCCTTGTGCTATGCGCTCCAGGGCAACTTGCAGAGCTCGTATGACCATCTCAAAAGGGCGATCGAGATTGAGCCGCGCAACCGGTCTCTTGCGCGGAGCGACACGGACTTCCAGGAAAGCTGCAAGCAATCTCCTCTTCGAGAGCTGGTTTACCCGGAGAAGGCAGCTTCTTGATTCCCGCGTTTCCGCGGTTGCGCTGAATGACATCTAAGTTCGGCAGCAGCGGTGTGGTGCGGGCTCCGACCTCCGCGCCTCGGATCGTGGCGATCGGAGGCGGAACCGGTCTTTCCACCCTGCTCAAGGGGCTCAAGCGATTTGCGCAGGACTACCGCCCCGGCGAGGATCTTCGCCGGCCGCTGATCGATCTGACAGCCATCGTCACTGTCACTGACGACGGAGGCAGTTCCGGAAGACTTCGGCGTGAATTTGAAGTTCTGCCGCCCGGCGACATTCGTAATTGCATGGTGGCGCTTTCTGAAGACGAAGCGCTGCTTTCTCGATTGTTTCAGTATCGCTTCACCAATGGCCGCGGCCTGAAGGGGCACAGCTTTGGCAATCTGTTCCTCACGGCGCTCACGCACCTTACCGGAGATTTCGCCCGCGCAGTAAAGCTCTCCTCGGAGGTGCTTGCGATCGCCGGACGAATCTATCCTTCGACAACAAACTCGCAAGTGGCGCTGGAGGCGGAACTCGAGGACGGATCACTCGTCCTCGGAGAAAGCAATATCAGCCGCTCCCGTTCCGCGATCAAACGGATCCGCCTCATGCCGCGCCGATGCCCGCCGCTCCGCGAAACCCTCGAAGCCATCGCGCAGGCGGACCTGATTACTCTTGGTCCCGGATCCCTATTCACAAGCGTGATCCCGAATCTGCTGGTCTCCGGCATCTCCCGGGCCATTTGGGAGTCTCCGGCGGTGAAGGCTTACTTCTGCAATATGATGTGGCAGCCCGGAGAAACCACAAATTTCCGCGCGTCCGACCACGTCGATGCAATCCACCGCCACGCGCGCTGCAAACTGATCGACTATGCCGTGCTGAACTGCACTCCCATCGCCTCGCCGCTCCGAAAGAAATACGCGGCGGCGCACGCGCAGCCGGTCGAAAACGACATCGACCGCCTGAAGCAAATGGGACTTCGTGTCATTACCGCGGACCTGCTCGCTGATGAGAGCAAAGTGCGACACGATCCGGATCGCACCGCACGCGTGGCTCTCGAACTCGCAATGGAAGGCAGACGAAGGCGCCTTCGTTCGATTCGAGAGTCTGCGAAGCCGCGCCGCTAGAATGAAGGTATGGAAGAAGGCCCCGTAACCGTCGTCATCCTGGCCGCCGGGCTCGGAACAAGAATGAAGTCGAAGAAGGCGAAAGTCCTGCATTGCGCAGGCGGTATGCCTTTGGTAAGACACGTCGTTCGGACGGCCATGAAGATCACCAGTCCGGATCGGATCTTCGTGGTGGTCGGGTATCAGGCGGACCAGGTAGAAGCGGAACTGCAGGATCTCGGGGTCCAGTTTATCCGCCAATTGGAGCAAAAAGGCACCGGGCATGCGCTGCTGTGCTGCCGCGACCAGCTCCATCGCGAGGGAGGCCGCTTGCTGGTGCTCTATGGCGATACCCCCCTTCTCTCGGAACGTACGCTCAGGGACCTGCTCAGCCACCAGCGGGACAACTACACAGCCGCAACACTGATCACGACAGTGCTGGAAGACCCGACAGGATACGGCCGCGTACTCCTCGATACGGAGGGGAACGTCACCGCCATCGTCGAAGAGAAGGCATGCACAGAGGAACAGCGGGCGAAGAACGAGGTCAATTCCGGCATCTACTGCTTCCGTTCCGACCTGCTATGGCGGCACATCGACGAGATTCAGGCAAACAATCCCGCCAAAGAATACTACCTGACTGACATCGTTGAGATCTTTGGTCACCACGGCTATGCCGTTGGAGCGATGAGGCTCGACGACAGCACAGAAGTTCTGGGGATTAACACTCGCGTCGAACTGGCGGAAGCGGATCGCATTTTGCGTATGCGCAAAGCCCGCGAATTGATGCTGGCGGGCGTGACTATCCATCGCCCGGAAACCGTCATGATCGACGAGGACGTGCAAATGGGAATGGATTGTGTGGTCGAGCCGTTTGCACAGATCCTAGGAAAGACCGTCATTGGAGACGATTGCCACATAGGCGCTGGCTCGATCATCATGGATTCCGAGCTCGGCAACCAGGTCGAGATCGGACCGTTCACGATCATTGGCCAATCGAAGCTCGAGGATAACGCCCAAGCCGGTCCGTTCGCCCGTCTCCGTCCAAACTGCGTCATGGAAGCCGGCTCCCGCGTCGGCAATTTCGTGGAATTGAAGAATACACGGCTGGGGCGCGGGTCGAAGGCGAATCACCTCGCCTACCTTGGAGATTCGGAGATTGGGCCGGAGTCAAATATTGGCGCTGGCACAATCACCTGCAATTACGACGGCAGCAGGAAGCACAAGACACGAATTGGGGCGGGAGCTTTCGTCGGCAGCAACGTCACGATCGTCGCTCCGGTCGAAATCGGAGCAGGAAGCTACATCGGGGCGGGTTCCGTCATCACAGAATCGGTTCCGCCGCACGCGTTAGCCTTAGGGCGCAGCCGTCAGGTTATAAAGGAAGGCTGGACCTTGCGGCGCAGGGAACAGGAATAGGCCTTGGATTTGTCTGGGTTCGAGCGAACGATGACTCGAACCGCCACGTCTCCCGCTTCACTTGGCTGAAACCCGACCGTAACACGGGCATCCACCGCAATCCTGCCCTCGATCCGAGTCTCCGGCCGCAAGAGGAATGTTTGCGTCCTGTTCTCTTGCCCGCGCACGGCGCGGCGCACCGTAAGCCTCTCCTCGGAGAACTCAACAACAGAGCCGGAAAAAAACTGATACTCGGCTTCCTTCTCTTCTCCTTCTCCCGCGGCGGAAGACTGCTGAGCACGGGCGCCTTGAACGGCAAGCAGCAAGATCAGAATCAGCAGTACGCCAGGATGCCTGGAGGGCCACATGAATCACAGTAAGCGATGACAATGAAGCACGGCTGAAGGCGCGATTAAAATCGGTTCACACAGGGCCGCAAGCTCACAGCACGAGAATTGGGTGGTACACGTTCGGCAGCCGGGCCTCGCCGATCGCGACAAGTTCGCCATTTTGCGTGACCGCCTTGACGAACCTTGCGTTGCCAATGCCGCGGAACGGAGACACGCGGAAGTCGCGCCCCTGCCGGATTTGGCCGGCTGTCAGCGCATCCACTGGCTCTGTCGGAAACTCGGGCAGCAGATTCGCGCTCGGGATCACAGCCGATTGCAGTTCGCCCCGCTCGGCGAGTTCCTGAAGCTGCTGCACGGTATACGCCTGGTCCAGGGTGAAGCTGCCCGACGCGGTCCGGCGCAACTGTTTCAGATGGGCGCCGCAGCCGAATGCCTGGCCGAGGTCGTGGGCCATGGAGCGCAGATACGTGCCGGCGCTACACTTGACCCGGATACCAACCTCAGAACCCTCAACGAAGAGCAGGTCTAAAGAGTAAATCGTTACTTCTACCGGCTTGAGCTCGACAGGAATGTTCTTCCGCGCAAGCTTGTAGGCAGGCGTGCCGCCGATCTTCTTGGCGGACACAGGCGGCGGAACCTGAACAATGTTTCCGCGGAAGCGCGCCAGGTGTTCTTCAAGCAGCGCCCGATCGATGACGGGCTCGGTAATGGGCGAGGTGGGCGTTCCCTGGCAGTCGTAGGTGTCTGTAGAGTAGCCGAAACGGATGACGCCTTCGTAAACCTTATCGCTCTTCGTGAAGAACTGCGCCAAGCGGGTGGCGCGTCCGATCACGAGAGGAAGGACCCCGGTCGCCATAGGGTCGAGCGTGCCAAGATGACCGACTTTCTTAACTTTGGAAAGGCGGCGGACCTTGTTCACCGCGTCATGCGACGTCCATCCTTCCGGCTTGTCGAGAATAATCACACCGTCCATGCAATCTTCAATGTAACAGAGGCTTAGCATGGCCACGCTAAACTGGGAACAGTGGAAGAAGAGGTCCTAGGCAAAGCGTATGACAGCCGTCTGATGTGCCGGCTCCTCGGTTATATGCGCCCGTATAAAGGAGTCGTGGCTGTCTCTCTGGTTCTTCTCTTCGCGAACGCAGGAGTTCAGGTGCTGGGTCCGCTGCTCACCAAAATTGCGGTGGATCGCTATCTCGTCCCCGCTGGCGCAAGTGCTCGGACGCCGCTCGACCATTGGCTCGCAGCTGACGCCTGGACCGGGCTCGGACAAATTTCCCTGCTCTACCTGGCGGCTGTCCTTGCGGGCGTCGGCCTCGAGTTCGGACAAACCTACTTGATGCAATGGACCGGGCAGCAGGCAATGTTCGACCTGCGGCGCCAGATCATGCGCCACCTCCAGCAGCTTGATCTCGCTTTCTTTGACCGCACTCCTGTCGGACGGCTCGTGACGCGCGTAACCACAGATGTCGACGTATTGAATGAGCTTTTCTCTTCAGGACTTGTAACGATCCTCGCGGATCTGCTCATGCTGACCTTCATCCTGGTCGCAATGTTTCAATTGAGCCCCGGGATGACCGCCCTGCTCCTTCTGGTAACTCCTCTCGTCGTGCTGGTGACGATGCGGTTCCGCAAAGTCGTCTCTGAGAGTTACCGCCGTATTCGGGTTGCGATTGCAAAAATTAACTCGTACCTTCAGGAGCACGTAAACGGCATTGCCGTCTTGCAGCTATTCAACCGGGAGGAGCGAAGCAACCAGGACTTTGCGAAGATCAATCGCGACCACATGGTGGCCTTCAAGGACACCATCATCGCCTATGGCTGGTTCTACCCGGTGGTCGAGTTCCTTTCGATGCTCGCGCTCGCGGCGCTGCTCGCTTACGGCGGATGGAGGGTGCGCAATGAAGCCCTCACGCTCGGCATTCTGATTGCCTTCTTCCAGTACGGCATGCGCTTCTTCCGGCCCATCCAGGACCTGAGCGAGAAATACAACATCCTGCAAAGCGCGATGGCGTCCTCCGAGCGGATCTTCAAACTGCTCGATACGGAAGTCGTATTCCCGGCCCCCAAAACCCCCAAGCCCTTCCCCAAGGATCGCGCCGCGATCGAATTCGATCATGTCTGGTTCGCATATAAAGGGGAAGACTGGGTGCTGCAAGACGTGACCTTCCGCATCGAACCCGGTGAGACGATCGCGGTTGTCGGTCACACGGGCGCAGGCAAAACGACTCTGACGAACCTGCTTCTGCGCTTCTACGATGTTCAGCGAGGGGCCATTCGCATCGGTGGAACCGATATCCGCGATATGGAACCGCGCGAGCTACGGCAGCATTTCGGCGTGGTGCTACAGGATCCCTATCTGTTTACCGGCACCATCGGCGATAACATCCGCCTCGGAACGGCCAGCATCACCGACGCCCAGATGCACGAGGCGGTCGAGCAGGTCAATCTGCTGGACTTTATTCAAAGCCTCCCTGACGGATTCGCCCAGCCCGTCAGGGAGCGCGGCAATGGCCTTTCCACCGGGCAGAAGCAGCTCATCAGCTTCGCGCGGGCTCTGGCGCACGATCCCCGCTACCTGATCCTGGACGAGGCCACCTCCAGTGTCGACACGGAAACCGAGATCAAGGTCCGCGATGCTCTTGGAAAGCTTGTACAAAACCGGACCTCGATCATCATTGCCCACCGGCTTTCCACCATTCAGCGAGCGGATCGCATCTTCGTCATGCACAAGGGCAGGCTGCGCGAGACGGGCACTCATCAACAGCTCCTCGCACAGAAGGGGATCTACTGGAAGCTCTACCAGCTTCAGTACAAGGAGCAGGAAGCCAGAGCGCGAAGCTAGTCCAAGGCCTGAATCTGGCCGTACACCGGACGCAGCGCCGGATACAGCGCCTTGTAAACTTTATGCGTATCCGCGTAACGCCGCGCTTCGGCGCTTCGCGGGGTCACCGTCTCCACTTCGCAAATCGCGGCACGGCAGACCTCTTCCGCCGAACCATAGGCTCCTGTGCCGACAAGCGCCAGCAAGGCCGCGCCGTAAGCGGATCCTTCCTGCGTTTCGAGAGTCGCGACCGGGCGCCCGAAGACGTCGGCAAACATCTGCCTCCAGAGAGCGCTCTTCGCTCCGCCTCCGGACAGGCGAATCCGCTTGACCGATACGTTCATTCCTTCGATGATGTCGAGGCAATCCTTCTGGCTGTAGCTCACGCCTTCGAGAACGGCACGGATGAGGTCGGCGCGGGTGTGCTTCGCGGTAAGGCCAATCCAGCCTCCGCGGCAAGTCGCGTCCAGATGAGGGGTCCGCTCTCCCATCAGGTAGGGCAGCCAGAACAGCCCCTGCGATCCGACGGGTGCCTTCGCTGCCTCAGCGGTTAACTGGTCGTAGTCGGTCCCCGGAGCGAGCTGGTTGCGAAACCACTGCAGGCTCAAGCCCGCTCCCTGCGTGACGCCCATGACGTGCCACTTCCCCTTGACGGCATGGCAGAAGGTGTGGACTCTACCGGCCGGGTCGTAGGCTGCCCGGTCCATATGAGCAAAAACAACGCCGGAGGTGCCAAGCGTGCAGGAGACAATGCCCTCTTCGACAATGCCGTTGCCAACGGCGCTCGCGGCCTGATCGCCGCCGCCCGCCACGACCGGCGTACCCGCTGACAGTCCGGTAAGCGCCGCGGCTTCCGGACTCACCTTGCCTGTCACTTCGGCCGACTCGAATGCTTGCGGCAAGATGGCCCGGTCGATTTTGAGCCGGTCCGCCATTTCAAACGACCACCGGCGCTTGACGACATCAAACAGAGACGTCCCGGAGGCATCCGACACATCGGTGGCAAACTCGCCCGTGAGGCGGAATCGGATGTAGTCTTTCGGCAGAAGCAGCTTCCGCACGGCCTCAAACTTCTCCGGCTCGTGGTCCCGCACCCAGAGCAGCTTCGGCAGCGTGAAGCCGGTCAGGACGGGGTTGGCCGTGCAGGCCAGAACATTCTCCTTGCCTACGATCGCGTTAATGCTGTCGACCTGGGCCTGGCTGCGCTGATCGCACCAGATGAGGGCAGGCCGGATAACCTGATTGTTCCCGCCCAGAATTACGAGACCGTGCATCTGCCCGCTGAGGCCGATGCCGCGAACGTCCTTGCCCGAGGCGCCCGCGGCCGACAGCACGCCGCGAATTGCAGTGACTGCAGCATCCCACCAGTTCTCAGGGCGCTGCTCAGCCCACAGAGGACGCTCCATCTTTATGTCCTCGTGCGGGGCGGTAGAGCTTGCCCTGACTTTGCCTGACTCATCTACGAGAAGCGCACGGGTGCTCCCGGTACCTGTATCAATTCCTAGCCAGTACATCAAAACCTCCGATCCGGAGATCCGGCAACTTCAAGCGCCGCGGCAGCCTGGAACGGAAGATAGGCCGCTCCGTACAAACCCGCGAGATTACCCAATGTTGCCTTTTCAATTCGAGTCGGCGTGTTGCGGTACGTGAAGGATCGTGCCTTCACTTCGCGAAACATCGCGGGCGAGAAGAAGTCCCAAGCGGGCAGCGGGCCGCCGCTCAGGAGGTACAACGGAAAGTTGAAGATGTTGATGAGGTTCGACAGGGCGATTCCCAAAGCCGAACCCATGCTTTCAAAAATCATCTTGGCCCGCGCCTCTCCCTGAAGCGCCAGGCGGTAAACTCCCTCTGCTGTCAATGCGTCGCCAAGACTCAGCAGCTTCGCCGCGCTGGCGATGTAGGTCGCCGACGCATGCTTCTCGAGACAGCCGAAGTTGCCGCAGCCGCACGGGTTCCCGCCAGGTACGACCGTCATGTGCCCGAGTTCCCCAGCCATCCCGACATGCCCATGCAGGACCCGGCCGTTCGAGATAATGCCGCCGCCGATTCCGGTACCGAGAGTCAGCAGGATCAAGTCGTCCACATCGCGGCCTGCTCCCATCCACTTCTCCCCTAGAGCAGCAGCATTCGCGTCGTTCTCCAGGATGACCTTGGTCCCGAGCTTTTGCTCAATGACGTCCCTTACCGGAAAGTTCTCGAAATCCGGCAGGTTGTTGGAACCGACGATGTACCCTTTCTCGATCAAAATAAAGCCGGGTACGCCGATGCCGACGCCGACGAGCCGCGAGCCCGGGCGGGCATCCCGAAGCGCCTCAATCGACCGAACGATATCATCAACGACCGCATCGCGCCCTTCGGACAGATTCGTCGCGCCTGATATCCGCTGCAAGATCTCGCCTCGATCATCGATTGCGGCGGCGCGAAGGTTGGTCCCGCCGAGATCCACTCCTATGGAAAATTGGTCCATGAAGCCGCAATGATAACAGGTCTCAGAGCCTTCGTTCGCCTTCCAGCCGTCGGGCCAGGTATGCAGCGGCCAGAAGGCCGGTTCGGGAGCCAGCCCGCAGGTGCTTAAGGGCAGCCAGACTACCGGATGCACCAGTGCCGCAGAGATTCCTTTTTATTCGTGCACGAATTTATTCATTCACGAATTTTTATTGAATTGTAAGTATAGTGCTTATAGTGCCCTCACCATTGAAACATACGACCTCATCGGACGCGATCGATCCCTCACAGACTCCCCGGAACGGACCAACAGTAAGCCAGCTTACTCCCCGTGGAACTAGCTGAATAGAACACCTACCCGGCTCTGCGCGAGCGCGCCTCCCTCATAGATTGCCGTTTATCGAGGCACTCGGGGCAGGCGCCTAATCGAAACCGCTGATACCTCCTAGACTATGTGGAAGTACCATGCATTACATCTCGGGATAACAGGCCCATCTGATTAGGGCGGATTCACAGTATAGGAATCATTTTGTGCCTTCACCACAATTAAAAGAAGAAAAATACTGGCAATTCCCAAAAAGTTCGGATATCATCCGGATGTGGTACTACTGCCTAGGAGTACCATTATGAGTCGCCCGTCTTGCGCGCTCCTCTTGCTCTTGATGTCTCGTGACAGGTGCACGTGTGTATAGGTAGGTAGTCTGCGCGTCCGATTCCCAGAGCTTGTCCCGCTGAGCTTGGCTTCGTTTCCGACCCGCCCGCCTGGGATTCGTGATGGGCGGAGGGCCAGGGAACGCAGGGAGCGTGCGGCTTCGCAGGGTTAACCTCAGCAGCTCCTTCCTAAACAACTGCATTCATCGAAGGTTGGATTCATATATATCGGAATGACGACGCTTATTCCCAGTATGTCCACACGGCCAGGCAATACTATCCCGAGAGGAAAATCCTAAATATCGCACTACAGTTCTCGAACCACCAATAGAAATTTTGGGAAGAGCCGGTTCGCGCCGGCTCGGCGTGCGCGCCACCACTGCGGAGAATTGGCGCGAAACAGGGGTTGTTCCAAAGCAAGTTCAAGTAGAGAAGAAAACCGCTAGTTCAGAGCACGAATTTCGGTGTGATCCGGTTGTGCAATTCGTAAGAATTTCCTTGGCTCTCACGAAAAGGAACGAAATTCCTGAACGTAAGGATTGACGGATGAAACTGACGACGCCGGAATACAGCGCAAGCGAGCAGACAGAAACACCAGCAGACGAGCTCGGGTCACCCGCTAAAGACGGCGACGGTGTGACCCGAACCGGGTCCTCCACAGATTGGACCAGCCTGGTTCAGCGGGTTCAGGCTGGCGACCCGTCCGGGATGGAAGATCTGTACAAGCTCTTCTCAAGAGGCATTCGCTTCTATTTGTGCCGGAGATTGGGCCCTCAGGAGCTTGACGATAAAGTACACGATATCTATCTCATCGTCGTTCAGGCAATTCGTAGGGGCGATTTGCGGGATCCGGCTCGTTTAATGGGTTTCGTCCGCACGATTGTCAGGCGGCAGGTAGCAGCGCACATCGATGCAGCCGTCCACACGCGGCGCGAGCAAACCGATCTGGATCACGTTACCGGTGTTGTAGACAATGGCATCGATCCGGAAGAACGAGCAATACGGCAAGAAAAGACCGAGTTGATGATCCGTGTCCTTGACGGCATCTCGGACCGTGACCGCGAAATCCTTACGCGCTTTTACCTTTACGAGCAAACACAGGAGCAGATTTGCGCTGCTATGTCCTTGACAGAGACTCAGTTCCGGCTGTTGAAGTCGCGCGCCAAGGCGCGGTTTGGAGAACTCGGCCGGCGTTCCCTCAACCGGAGTCTTCTTAACACAGAATTAGTGAGAAAAATCG
>CALGAR010000045.1 GCA_937959285.1 uncultured Bryobacterales bacterium | reverse complement strand
TAGGCCCGCGCGACTCCGCTTGCGAAGAGCTGGACGAAGCGGCGACAGCCGGCGGCATCCCGCCGCGGGCGAAGAACCGGGAAGCGATCACAGTGCCGATACCCGCAGCGGAAAGTAGCAGAACGGCAACCCAAACGAGCCGCGTCCTCATGCCACATGCCCCTTTGCTTCGTTGCTGGAATCACTGACGATGCGCCCGTCAGCTATCTTTACGATGCGGTCCGAGTAGTGCAGGACGCGAGTATCATGAGTCACAACAAGCACACAGCGGTTCCGTTCCTTCGCTAGCCTTGCCAGGATCTCCATGACTGTAGTTCCGGATTGCGAATCCAGCGCGGCCGTCGGCTCATCCGCCAGGAGGATCGGCGGGTCTCCGGCGAGGGCTCTTGCGATGGCCACCCGCTGTTTCTGCCCTCCGCTCAAGTCCTCAGGCAAGACTTTCATCTTGTCCTGTAAGCCAACGCTTTCCAGAAGTTCCTCAGCCCCGCGGCGCGCCTGCCTGCCGTGAATGCCCTTGAGTTTGAACGCGATCTCTACATTCTCTCGGGCTGTAAGAGCCGGGAACAGATTGAAGCCCTGAAAAATGAACCCGAAATATCGTGACCGGACCCGGGGAAGTTTCCGCTCTGGCAGTCCTGACATCTCCTCTCCGGCAATCTTCACGCTTCCGGAAGTCGGCCTCAGAATGCATCCGATGATGGAGAGCAGCGTGGTCTTGCCGCTGCCCGACGGCCCCATCAGCATCAGGATTTCGCCGCTGCAGACGCTGAGATCGACCCCTTCCAAAGCACGAACTGCCGCATTTCCAGTTCCGTAGCTCTTGTAGACCTGTCGAATCTCAATCATTCCGGTTAGCCGCGAAATACCAGAGCCGGGTCGATGCGCGTCGCTTTCCGGATGGAAATCACGGACGCGCCCATGCACATCGCCAGCGCCACAATGAACGCGGCGACCGCAACTTCGGGCGGCAGAAGGATGGGGACGTTGCCGCTGCTGGTGGAATCCGCGATTAGCTTGGCGATCGAGATCGCTACAGCATAACCCATTGCAGCGCTCAGCGCAGCCTGTAAAAGGATCACCTGGTAAATTCGGCCGTTCGTGGCGCCGATCGCCTTCAGGGTCCCGAACTCGCGAATATGGTCGACCGTCGCCGCATAGATAGTCTGCGCAACCACCACGATGCCAACCACCAGCCCTAAGAGTGCTCCCGCCATCGTCGTTACCCCCGCGCCCGTTTCGAGAACCCAGTACACCTGAGTCTTCCGGCTCATCTCGCGGTTGGTGTAGACGTCCAGATTCGGAAGCCGCTCCTGTAATGCGCGTTTTACAGCCTCGATATCCGCCCCGGGCTTTGTTTTCACCAGGAAGAAGATCGTTTCGTCAGGCTGTAAGACGGGCGTGTAGTTGAGCGCGTTTTTGAAGGTGGTGAAGATATAGGGCGATGTAGTGAAAGAACGTATGCCATGCGTAAGACCCACAATCTTTGCCCTGCGGCCGCTGATTTCTACGGTATCGCCTATCCCCTTGACTCCAAGCTTCGATAGATACAGCTCATCCACCATGACGGCGTTTTCGGCCTTCAACGCCTCGATTGAGCCCGACACGATGTTCCACGGGCGCCCCATCCCGCCTTCCGGCGAAAAACCGACAATCATGACCGCCTCTGACGAACCGGAAGGAAGCTTCCAGGGCACCCATGCCAGGATGTAGCGATCCACCCGTTCGACCCCTGGCACCTGCAGCGCCTTCCACCGATTTGCTTCGAGCAGCGGTGTACCTGCATTCACATGAGGAATGTCCGGTGCCGAGAGCCACAGGTCCGCGCCCGACCGATCCACAACGTTCGCGGCGGTCTCGACGAAGTTCAGGAACAGGCCGAACTGCACCAGCATGAGCACCAGTGAAAACACGATGCCCACAAGAGTTACGGCCAGCCGGACCTTATCGTAAAAAAGGTTTTTCCACGCAAGTATGCCCACTGCCGGGTCCTCTTGTCAGGCCTTCCCTGATAACATCTGCATTGTTTATGGTTTGTAAAATACAGGGTCGATGTCAAGCTATCGCCGTTCAATCGCAGTGCCGGTAGCGGTGGGCAGCGCCTTTTGAAAGGTACGTAAATCCGTGGACGTCGGACGAGTTGCCAGCCTTTTTATTCACGGTACGGAGACATTCGTTCATGGGAACGAAATGTTCTTTACTCTGACTTTCGCCGAGCCGTTCGATCCGGAACGATTGCTGGACGCCTTTGAACGCCTTGTCTGGAGCCGGGAGAGTCTCCGGGTTCGCTTTGTGGAAGTGGAAAGGGGCTATCAATGGATTCCGTTCAGCGACGCTGATGTTCGGCGCTGTCTTACCTACCAGCGCCGGCAATTCGAGCAGCTTGTAGAACGCGAAACGTTATTTCGCGAGTATCTTCCGACCAACATGGCTCTGCCCCTTCGAGTTGCCCGCCTGGATGAGCAGAGGCTCGTGCTGGTTGTAAATCACGTTTTCGGAAACGGTCTGACCACGCTGTACTGGCTCGAGGAGTGGCTCCGGCTCTACAGTGGCGAAGCGCAGCCGCCCCAGTCGCCAAAACCTGCCCGGCGGAAAGGATTCCTGCGCAGCGTGGTCGAATCCATCTCGGGCTTGGTGTGGCTTGGCTGCTATTTGGTCCAGTTTGTTTCCCGGGCGGGACGCCGCGCAGGTCACGAGACGGTCGACCTCACTCGGGGCATCCGGCCTGCGCCGCATCAAAAGGGCTACGCTGTCAAGACCTACGTCATGTCGGAACAGGAAACGGAAGCGGCTGTCAACCGGAGCCGTTCCCTCGGCCTGTCCGTTACGGAGGCTTTATGCGCAGCGATGGCGGAAGCGCTGCTGCAATTTCAGCCTGATAAGTCGCGCGTCTGTATCTCCGTCCCGACGGACTTGGGCGCTTTCATTCCCGAATTCTCGAGAGAGCAGCCGGGGAACTATACGGGGAGCTTGATCCTGCAGATCTTCAGAGAGCGCGAAACCAAAGCGCAGGTCCGTTCCGGTTTCCAGTGGGTGCGGCGGCGCGTCAATTACTGGCTGCCTCGGGTGCTGGGCGCATTCGCAGGCAGCGAGAAGAAGCTGCGCGCGAGCTTTGCGAAGAAGGCGCCCCTTCCGATTCCCGACCGCGCTCCGTTTGAGAATTTCTCGTGCGCCGTTTCCGGGGTAGGAGTCATCCGCGAGAGGCTCATCCGGAAGTATCTACACTCGATCTCCGCTCACACCCGAACGCAAACGATCTTTCTCTGCGCGATGACGTTGAATGGCCGCATGACACTGGAGGTCAGTGTGCCTCGCGACCTCTTTGACGCCGACGAAGCCTTTCGTGTCACGGATGCGGCCGCGGCATTGCTTGCGGGCAAGGCAATGGCGGCGGGTGCTGCCGCAAACCGCACAACGGCGCAGGCTTAGTGGAAAGTAGTCACCGGCTCGACTGTCTCAAGGATTGCTTCGTCTGATCTGCGTGCCCAGACGCCGAGTAGCACGCTTCCCACAACGATCAAGCCCAGCGAGAGACCCGTCCAAAGGCCCCGAATTCCCCACCCCCCCACGAAGCCGAGAGCGTATCCGACCGGCAGGCCGATTGCCCAGTGCCCGAACAGGTTTGTCAACATCGGAGTCCGAGTGTCTC
Source organism: uncultured Bryobacterales bacterium (assembly GCA_937959285.1). Lineage (GTDB taxonomy): Bacteria > Acidobacteriota > Terriglobia > Bryobacterales > Bryobacteraceae > JADGHK01. The sequence goes on along the minus strand of CALGAR010000045.1, from coordinate 113,482 downwards.
CAAAGCCGCGCAGAGCCCCTGTCGCGACCACCTGAAGGCCGTCGAAGAGTTGAAATAGAGCGGCGATCACCAGAATGGACATTCCCGTTGTGATGACCGTTCCATCGGCCGTGAAGATCTGGAGCCAGTGCCGGGGAAACAGGAAGAATGACAGGCCTGCCATCGCCATGAAGCTTCCACCGAGGAGAAGCGATGTCCACCCTGCCCGGCGGGATCCTGCCGGATCCCTTCGGCCCACGGCCTGCCCGACACGCACCGCGGCTGCCGAGGCGATACCGAGAGGGACCATGAATGTAACGGTCGCAATGTTCAGGACGATTTGATGAGCGGCGAGCGACACTGGGTCAGTACGCGCGGCGAGAGCCGTCGCGGCGCCAAAAACGCCAACCTCCAGCGTCATCTGCAGAGAAGCCGGCAGGCCGAGGCTCATCAAGCGCCGGAAGATCCGGATGTCCGGTCGAAACGAGATCCTGAACAAACCCATGTTTGCCGACCGGTCATGCAGGATCGCTGCCACGATCAGGACAGCCGCCATGTAGACTCGCGAAAGGCACGTCGCCCATCCAGCCCCGACCACCCCGAGTTTCGGCGCACCCAGATTGCCATAGATCAGCGTCCAGTTGACGAGAGCGTTAATCAGGTTGGCGCTGATCAGCGCAAACATCACAACCCGAACCTGATTAATCGCCTGCAGGTAGCGCCGGAAAGCGGCATAGAGAAGCAGCGGGAGTGTACTCCACGTCACTGCCTTGAGATATGCGACCGCTTCAGGGAGAACATCGGCGTGGATGTCCAGAGCGGGCAAGTGCGGTATCATCAGCCACACTAGACCCATCAGGACCGGCGTAACGAGGAAGCTCAGGTACACCCCGTGCAGCAGCGAGCGGTTGCATTCTTCGAGCCTGCCAGCGCCAAACGCTTGCGAGACAAGGGTGTCGAGTCCCAGAAGCAAACCCATGCCAAAGATGCCGATGCTGTAATAGAGAACGCTTCCAAGGCCAACAGCGCCAATCGCCCCTGCGCCGACCCGTCCCACCATGACGGTGTCCACAACGGACATGCCGACCCAGGCGAGCTCTGCCAGGACAACAGGGCCCGCCAAAGAAAGCATTGGCCCTATCTCTTGCCGTACAGCACGTCGGATGGATGTTGAGCGCACACCACCATCATCGGAGATTCGCCGCAGCCGGCGCCAGCTCAGGTGGTGAGAGCCAGCCTCTCTGTAAGGGCCGGGATCGCCGCCGCTATGACGTCTTCAATCTTTTCGACGAAGATGAACTCAAGATCCTTGCGTGCGTAGTCCGGCACCTGGCGGAGGTCTTTCTCGTTGGGTTTAGGAAGGATAATGCGATGGATGCCTGCTCTCCGCGCAGCGAGCACCTTTTCCTTGACGCCGCCAATCGGCAACACCAGACCGGTCAGCGTGATCTCGCCGGTCATCGCCGTATCGCCCCGCACCGGGTTGCCGGTGTAGAGCGACGCCAGAGCAACGGCGGCCGTGATGCCTGCGGACGGACCATCCTTTGGAATGGCGCCAGCGGGCACGTGAATATGAAGGCCTGCCTTGCTGAACTTCTCCCTGTCGATGCCTAATTCGTCCGCATGCGCCCATACATAACTCTGCGCCGTGCGCACCGACTCTTGCATGACATCACCGAGCTGCCCGGTAAGCGTAAGTCCCTTGCCATCCGGCAGTAGCGTGGCTTCGATATATAAAACTTCTCCCCCGGACTCAGTCCAGGCGAGCCCGGTAGCAACGCCCGGCGGCAGCGACCGCCGCACCTTCTCAAGCATGAAGATCTCGGGACCGAGTAGATCGGGCAGATCGTCCTGGGACACAACCACACGTTCCGACCGGCCCTCCGCAAAGCGCAAGGCCACTTTCCGCGCGATCCTTGCAATCTGCCTCTCCAGCTGGCGTAGCCCTGCCTCGCGCGTGTAGCGTCCGATGATTGTTTCCAGCGTGGGATCCGGGAACTCAATCTGATCCGGTGTCAGTCCGGCTTCCTTGACCTGCTTCGGAATCAGATAGCGCTTCGCAATTTCGACCTTCTCTTCGCTGGTGTAGCCTTCCAGGGCCAAGACTTCCATCCGGTCCAGCAGCGGTCCGGGAATGGTGGCAAGCGTGTTAGCCGTTGTGATGAAGAATACGGACGAGAGGTCGAACGGGAGATCGAGGTAATTATCGCGGAAGCTCTTGTTTTGCTCCGGGTCGAGAATCTCAAGCAGAGCTGCGGCAGGATCGCCGCGGAAATCGCGTCCCAGCTTATCAACCTCGTCCAGCATCAGCACCGGATTCTTCGCGCCTGCACGCCGGATTGCCTGGATGATCCGCCCCGGCATCGCCCCAATGTAGGTTCGGCGATGTCCCCGCAGTTCCGCTTCGTCATGAAGTCCGCCGAGACTCATCCGCTCGAATTTCCGGCCGATCGCGCGAGCAATCGATTGCCCGAGCGAGGTTTTCCCTACGCCGGGAGGTCCGACGAAACAGAGGATCGGGGCCTTGGCTTCCGGATTCAGCTTCATCACGCCAAGGTGTTCAAGAATGCGCTTCTTGACGTCATCGAGGTCGTAGTGATCCTGATCGAGAATCTCCCGCGCCTTTTGAATGTCAAGGTGGTCTTCCGTTCGCTCCATCCATGGCAGTTCGAGGATGAAGTCGAGGTAGCCGCGAATCAGGCTGTGTTCCGGAGCGGCAGCGGGCAGGCGCTCGAGACGAGACAGCTCGCGTTCGGCCTCGCTTCGTACGTCATCCGGCAGATTCTTATTTTTCAGCCGCTCCCGCAGAGCGTCCACCTCGGCCTGTTCCGGGTTCTGCTCTCCCAGCTCCTGTTGGATTGCCCGCAATTGCTGCCGCAGCAGATACTCGCGCTGCTCGCGCGTCATCTCGGAGCGAGCCTGGTCGGCAATCTTTGTGCGCAGCTCGAGTACCTCAATCTCCTGCGCGAGGTACGAGTGCATAAGGCGCAGTGCCTCCGCCCTGGTATTTGCTTCAAGCAGCGCCTGTTCTTTTTGGAGATCAAGCGTCAGAACGGAAGCCAGAAGGTAGACGAGGCGCAGCGGATCCTCTGTCTCGGCGAAGATGCGATTGAAATCGATCGCCGCGCCCGGTTGGGCCAGTGACATGGCTCGCACGGCCAAGTCAATAATGGCTCGCTTCAGAGCCTCCACCTCGGGGCCGGTATCGGACTGGACCGGCATTGGAGCCACTGTCGCCCGCAAGTATGGGTCGACGCTTACAAGGCTCTCGATTCGAACCCGCTCCTCTCCGAGCACCAGCAGTTCCATCCCGTTCGGCGTCGGCCGCGCCATCTTCTTGATTACCGCTTTGGTGCCGACATCAAACAAGTCCTCGCGCCGGGGATTCTCCGTCGTAGCGGAACGCTGGGCCACCAGCACGACTTCCTTTTCCTCTGTTGCAAGAGCTGCCTCCGCCGCGGCAATGGACGTCGGCCTGCCAACCGAGAACGGCATCAAAAGACCTGGGAATAGTACGGTGTTCCGCAGTGGTAAAAGGGGCAAAGTCTGGACGTTCGCTGAAGGGTTCAACTTGTCCTCCCCCCGTCGACCGAGAGCCGCACCAGCAAGATTCCATTTTTGAACTCGATCGTCCACCTTGCCTGGTCCAGTTCGCAGGGAAGTTCGACGGACCGCTGGAAGCGGCTATAGGCGATCTCCATGGAGAAGTGCGTGGCGCCCTCTTCCACGAGCCAGTCGCGCCGCACTCCGGCCACTTGCACGCGGCAGCCCTGCACGGAGATGTTAATATCTTCGGGCCGGACGCCCGCGAGCTCGAACTTGAGAATCCATCCTCCGTCGCGGGCGCTGTAGATGTCGACCGCGGGCTGCCAGACGGTTCCAGTCCCGGAACCGCCTGAAAAGAACATGCTGAATGGTTTGGGCTCCATGGTTCTATCGGGCTGGCGGCTCCACTGGGATAAACGTCGTTTGCCCTCTCCGGTTTACCAGAAGCACCACCGTGCTGTTCCGAAACTGCTGGGCGAGTCTGCGGAAGTCCTGGGGACTCCGGACAGGTTGGCGATTCAGTTCCTGAATTACGTCCCCGGGTCGAAGTCCGGCGGCGAAAGCCTCGGACGCAGGCCTGACTGATGTCACAACGACGCCCGTTGTGCCGGCGGGAAGATCCAGTTGCTGCGCGAGCTGAGGGGTGATGCGGTCCACGGCGACTCCGCCCAGCGTCGACTGCAAGTCCGCCGCCGGCTCACCCGGCTCCTGCCACTCCTCATTCCCTGACTGCTGAGCCGGCAGTTCGCCGAGCTGCACACGCACGTCACGCTGCTGATTCTCTCTCAACACGCGAAGGGTGAGAGTCTGGCCCGGCTGCATTTGGGACACTCGCAGCCGGAAGCTGGTCACCGATTCCACCGCCTGGCCGTTGGCGCTGAGAATCACGTCGCCTCGCTGAAGGCCAGCCCGCTCGGCTGGACTTCCGGGCGCTGCCGACGTAACGATCACGCCACGGGATTCAGCCAGATTGAGCCCTCGCGCCAGCGCTGGTGTAACCTCCTCAATGGTCACTCCGATGTAGCCGCGGACTACTTTCCCTGTTCGGATGAGCTGCTCCACTACCGGGCGCACCATCTTCATCGGAATTGCAAACCCGATTCCCTGGTGACCGCCAGTGCGCGAGATGATTGCGGTGTTGATACCGATGAGTTGACCGCGCAAGTTGACGAGGGCTCCGCCGGAATTGCCAGGGTTGATCGCCGCGTCGGTCTGGATGAAGTCTTCGTAGGTTTCGATGCCGAAACCGGCGCGTCCGGTAGCGCCGATGATTCCGAATGTGACGGTCTGCCCCAAGCCGAACATGTTGCCGATCGCAAGGCAGAAGTCGCCCACCTGGACAGGGATCGAATCGTCCAAAGCCAGGACCGGCAAGTTCTTTTCATCCACTTTGAGGACGGCAATATCGCTGAGCGGATCGGTTCCTACGATTCTCGCATGTACCGTTTTTCCGGCCGTGGTGCTGACGATGATGTCCGTAGCGCCTTCCACGACATGGTTGTTGGTAACGATATAGCCATCCGGGCTGATGATCACGCCGGATCCCAGGCCTTGCTGGCGGCGCTCCTCCGGCCGGGGCTCGCGAGGCTCGTCGAATCCGAAAAAGTCCCGAAACCGGGGGTCTTGAAAGATTGGGGGAAGCCGTCTCTCCTCCACTTTCACGACGCGGGTCGAAGAAATGTTGACAACGGCAGGCGTTACTCTGCGGACGGTCGGGGCGAGCGTCCCCAGGTCGGCGGCTCCCTGGGCTCGCGTGGTCGCCACGAATGCCGGTTCCCTTTCCTCTGCCCGGCCGTACCAGCTAGCTGTCAGAAACAGCGCGATCAGTGCGCCAATGACCAAGGCCGCAACGAGCGAGAGCGCGGCGACTGGTCGGCGGATAGACAGGAAGCGACCCATTGGGAATCCTCCAACCGCAGGATCGAAATCACGGCGCCTCCTGCATCGAAGAGGCAAGCCCGACTCATGTAGATAGACACGCGCCGCACGGAAAGCATTTCAGCGACGCTGTTGAAAGCCTCTTGTCCAAGAATGAATTACAGACGAAAGAAAAAGAAAAAGCGGCTTCGTCAAACCGAAGCCGCTCTCCTCTGTGGAAGGGAACTTGAAGGTTACTCTACCAGGTGGAAGTTGCCGACGAACGCGCTCCGCCGGTTGGGGCTGCTCCACTTGGTGCCCAGGGCGTCGCCGTTGTAGTTGTGAGCAACCGTAACGGCAGGCATGCTGTGATCCACCTTGGTCAGCGGATCATACCAAACCTCTTCGTTTCCGCAGATATGGTCCTGCGCATTCAGAGCGCGGGTCTTGATCGCCGCCATCGTGCCAGCCGACATGCGAACGACGCTGGAATGGATATTGTTGTCCGCTACTTCGAATTCAATCGGCAGCGCCTCTATCTTCACAACGTCCTGCAGCAGGTCGCCGCTCATCCTTTGAGCAAAGCTCTTGAGCGCCTCGCGTTGCTCCAGGTTCGCTGCCTCATCGACAATGATGACGGATTTTACAGGGTAAACGGTCTGGAAGCGGTTGCCGAGCGTGCTGCTGGCTCGCATGACGCCAACCACAGACAGCCCGTCCAGCTTTACGCCTTTCCACGTACCTTTCTCAATTTTCCAGCCGACTACCGCAAGGTCGCCGACCAGCTCAACCTCAGAGTTGGCGAAACACGGACCGGTATAGACATCCGTCGTGCGCGCCTCCACGTAGCTGCCTCGAATCTCCGTTTTCGGAAGGCTCGCGGCCATCAAAGAACCGGCTATCAGCAGCGTACCAGCGAGTACTCGCATACCAGATCCTCCCAAGGTATTCATGATGGCGCTTCTCACACGAAAATATATCACAGGAACCGCCGGCCGGAGCCGCTATTTGGGAGAGCGCCTCCGAGCCCCCTGTCCCCGGTTAAGCGAGCGCCTGTTTGCAATACTCGAAGCACCGCCGTACTTCCTGGACCGTATCCGCTCCCTTGTACTCGTACTCGATGTTCGCCAGAATCGGATATTTTTTGGTCTTCAGAAGCTGCAGCACTTCCTTGATCGGCGTATCGCCCTCGCCAAAAGGCACATTTGGCCCCTGATTCTTCTTGCGGTCCTTAATATGCAGCGTCACGATGCGCTCGTGGTGCTTTTCGAGAAACGCGACGGGATCGAAGTTGGCGGCGCAGAAATGGCCGATATCGAGATTGATGGCGATGTAGGGAGACTTGCCGCGCATCGCCTCCTCGAAATCCTCCGGCGTCGCAAACTCGTTGGGACGGATGTTCGAGTGGTTGTGCATTCCCACCGGGATCTTCGCCTTCGCCGCGTGCGGATCAATCCGCTTTGCCGTGGACACATTCGAAGATGCGGTCAAACAACGGACACCGAGCGCTTTCGCCATCTCGAATCCGCGCGCGATCTCCTCGTCCGTGAAGTCTTCGCGAAAGCTGTAATTGTACGCGTACAGCTCGATCCGCGCGTCCTTGAACATCTGTCTGATCTTGGCGAAATGATCCAGAGAAACGGAGGTCCTCCACTTCCGCAGCTCTTCCCGGGAAAGCCCCTTGGGCTCGACGTGTCCGGACCAGAGTTCCACGTATGTGAGCCCGATGTCCTTCATGGCCGCGATGGCGGCTTCCACAGGCCGATCCCTGAAGCTATAGCTTTGAGCGCCTAGCATGACGCCATTGATCTTGGACTTGGCGAAGGCGGCGCCCGGAATCGCGGCAACTGCGAGTTGATTGAACTGACGGCGCGAAAGCATGGAAACCTCCAAAAGAAATGACATCATATCACCGTCAGCGGCCCGATCCGGTATTCGTCTTCTACTCAGGCGGATTTAGTGCGAGAATTCGATCTTGATGCGCACACTCCTGTCTCTCGTACTCCTTGCCTTGCTGAATGGTCCGGCGGCAGCGCAAGCCCGGCGTCCGCTCCTGGTGTTGTCCATCGACGGACTCGACAATCGCTATCTGAAGGATGCCGACAAAATGGGACTTCGGATTCCCACTTTGCGCCGGCTGATGAAGGAGGGCCAGTGGGCGTCCGAAGGCGTTGTAGGCGTTGCTCCCACCGTTACCTGGCCGTCCCATACGTCGATGATCACCGGCGTTCGTCCAGAGGAGCACGGCATTCTGTCGAATCGCCGCCCGCGGGAGGAGGGCGGTGAGTATTATTGGACGGCCTCCCTTCTCAAGACCAAGACCCTATGGCACGCCGTGCGGGAGGCAGGATGGAAGTCCGCCGCAATTACTTGGCCCGTCACCGTCGACGCAGCCATCGACTACAACCTTCCCGAGTACTTTCAGCGGCGGAACGGCGGCGCCATGGACCTCGATTCCATTCAGACAAAGTCCGTCCCCTCGAACCTTGTTGAGACGATTTCCAAAAGATATCCCTCCTTCGCGCACCAGTGGATGGATGATCGATCTCGCGCGCTCGCCACGATGGCGATCCTCCAGGAGTACCGGCCCGATCTGATGCTGGTCCACTTCGTCGACCTCGATTCGGAGCAGCACGAACGCGGACCTTTTACGAGGGAAGCCAAAGCCATGCTGGAGTACACGGATGAGCTGGTTGCCGGCATCCTTCGCGTAATGCCGAAAAATTATGTGCTCGCGCTCGTCTCCGATCATGGATTTGAGCGCGTCGACCGCGTGGTGAACATCAATGTGCTGCTGAAACGCGACAATGTGCGAGGGACGGCTGAGGCCAGCGGCGCACTGCTTACAACCACCGATCCCGCGGTCGCCGAATACCTTCGCAAGCGCATCAAGGACCCGGCCTACGGCATTGCCCGCGAAATTCCGAAGGCGGAACTCCAGCGGTTCGCCCCGCGATTGTTAAAGAATGAGGCCGTGTTCGAGCCAGTGCTCCACACCCAGTTCGGCTCTGCAACAGAAGGCGAGGCAATCACGAAACCAGGCAGCCGTGGTAGCCACGGCTATTGGCCGACCCGCGAAAACTACCGTTCCGTTCTGCTGTTCTGGGGCAACGGAATCCGGCCATCGCGGCTGCCGGAGACGGAAATGGTGAATATCGCTCCGCTCCTCGCGCAAATTCTCGGACTCAAGTTTTCACCAACCCCGCTACCGGAATCCCGGTGAGAGCGGGTTGCGGCGAAAGCCGCCGTGATATGCTGTTGCCTTGCGATCCTCGTATTGCAAGCATTGCAGTCTGAATTCTTTCCTATACCTCAAAGGAGGAACTCAACGTGAGAGTAGGCGTTTTCACCCCGTTGTTGTCCCAGCTCTCTCTTGATCAGGTCTTTGAAAAACTGAAGGCGATTAATATCCATACGGTCGAATTGGGCACCGGCAACTACCCGGGCGATCCGCATTGCAAGTTGTCGATGTTGGACAACCCGACGCAGCTTGCCGACTTCAAGAAGAAGCTCGACGACAACGGATTCACGATCAGCGCCTTGAGCTCCCACGGCAACCCGCTTCATCCGGATCCTGCCGTGGCGAAGGCCTACCAGGAAACGAGCCGGAAGACGATTCAACTGGCGGCGAAGCTTGGCGTCAAGGTCGTTATCGATTTTTCGGGCTGCCCGGGAGATAGCGAGAACGCGAAGTATCCGAACTGGGTCACTTGTCCCTGGCCTCCGGAGTATCTGGATGTACTTGCCTGGCAGTGGGAAAAGGTGGCCATTCCGTACTGGAGGGAGCACGCGAAGTTTGCCGAAGATCACGGCGTGAAGGTGGCAATCGAGATGCACCCGGGCTTCCTGGTGTATAGCCCCGAGACGATGCTCCGTCTGCGGGAGGCCGCCGGGCCGGCGATAGGCTGCAACTTCGACCCGAGCCACATGTTCTGGCAGGGCATTGATCCGATCAAGGCCGTCCGCATCCTCGGTGACGCAATCTTCCACGTACACGCCAAAGATACGCAGATCTACGACTTCAATCTACCCAAGACCGGCGTGCTCGACACCAAGAAGTACACGGACGAGCGCAACCGCTCCTGGATCTTCCGGACCTGCGGCTACGGTCACTCCTATGAGTGGTGGAGCGAGTTTATCTCCACGCTGGTAATGTACGGATACGATTACGTGCTGTCGATCGAGCACGAGGATTCGTTGATGTCGCCCGAGGAAGGTCTCAGCAAGGCTGCTGCATTCCTGAACAGCATTGTGATTAAGGAAAAGGCCGCCGCAGCCTGGTGGGTGTGATCTGCTTTGTTGAGTTAGGGGCCGCCTCTGCGGCGGCCCTCGTGTTCCCGCCGCTTCTGCTCTCTACGGCGTGATCTCGTCGGAAACTCAACCAACCGCAACGCCTCTCGGATTCTGGCAGCAGCGCTTGGCAAGCACTTGAGCCCTCACTGCCATCCACACGAAGTAAAAGTGCAAATCATCCGAAATGAAAATGGGCGCTTGAGGATCGGAAAGACTGAAGTCAATCCTCGACCCGCCAGAAATCAGCGCCTTGTGGCAGAATGTTTCAGGACTTTGGCACGGTGACCGAAAGCGTCGGGCAAAGGATACTTGTTCCGGTGGCGGTTGCTGGGGTGAACCCGCAATGAAGTGTGTCATTTTCTTGCTAGCCGCTACCGGAGCTCTCGCGCAGATCCCTCAGCCTGCGGATCCGGCTCGCCTGCCCCCTGTTCCGGATCTGGTCGCGCCCATCAAACCCGGCTGGCAACGGCCCACGCTGGAGGAAAAGTTCAAGCGATACACAAACCGCACCTTTGGCCCCACCTCGATGATCGCCCCTACGATCTTCGCTCTCCAGGACCAGCTCGAGGATTACGTCCCGGAATGGGAGCAAGGGATGGAAGGCTACTCCCGCCGGGTGATGAATCGATGGGGCCGATTTGCGGTCCGCAACACGATTCAGTTCGGCTTCGACTCCATGCTGGGCATCGACTCCCGCTACTATCGTTCCCAACGCAGCGGGATCGGCGCCCGAGTTTGGCATGCGCTGAAGTATAGCGTCTTGAGCCGCACTGATGGTGGCGGTACGACGATTGCGATTCCGAGACTGGCGGGCGCCTACGGAGCGGGCCTGATCACCACGACCTGGTACCCCAGCGGGCACGACAGCCTGATGCGGGGTCTCGAGCGGGGCCATACGCACATGGCGATGGAAGTGGGCCGGAACCTGCTCCGTGAATTCTGGCCCGACATTAAACGCAAGATTTTCCGCCGCAATCGCTCTGCGGCCCTGCCTCTGCCATCCGACTAACGCCGCCGGTTAAAAACCGCACGTGACGCCTGAGCAGCGGCGTCAGGCGTTCTTGATCCACGAATGTCTGGGGTCGTCGCTCCACGCCCCGTACTTCCGCCCTTCTCCCGCGAGGACCCACGTGTAATTCAGGGTATAGCCGGGGCATGCAACCACCGGATGGTATCCGCGGGGGATCAGAACGGTATCGCCGTGACCGACCGCGTACGAGTAGTCGAAGGGCTCCGGATCGGAGGGATCGGTGTAGACACGCATGAAGCCGAACCCTTGCGGAGGGTCGCACTGGAAGTAATACACCTCTTCCATAGGGACTTCCGAGGGCTCATTGAAGCGGTCGTGCTTGTGAGGAGGGCAGCTCGACCATCCTCCCGGACGGTTCACCGTCTCCCCGCAGATCAAATGCGCCGCCGGCACGTTGTCGGCAATGTGAGTGTAGACCGTCCTTGTCCAGTTGTCCTTGCCAACGACCTTCGAAACGATGTCGTTCCCGCATACGATCGCCGGCTCGGCTCCGGGTTTCCCGAGAGCTCCTGCAATCGTCACGCGTGCTGCTCCCTCCACAGCCTGAATCTTTACCCTGGACCGCATCGGGATATAGACCATCGGATGAGGATCGGCGATCGAAGGACGTGCCGGGATGTCAGCAGCCCATCGGCCAAATCCACCCTCGGCCTCAATATGGACCGGTCCCGTATAAAAGTCGACAGACAGCTCCTCTTCACCCGATTCGAACGAATGCTCGGTGAGGTTATCGCCAAGCTCGAGAATCGTAAAAGATAGAAAGCGCAGTTGCTCCCCGCGCCGGACGATTGGATAGATGCCCGGCTGGTTGCCCGGTGACTTGATGTGCAGGCTCATCGGTTCCAAGGTATCATGTTCGAATCATGACAGATTGCCAGAACCCAAGCTGGACTCTTCTGGAATGACCCTGCCCCGTTTCTACCCGATCGTCGATACCGAGTCCGCCGCACTCCGCCAGTGCTCCCCGATTCTCCTCGCGGAATGCCTCCTTGAGGGCGGAGCCAGACTCCTTCAATACAGGCATAAGGAAGGTCTCACGCGCGAAATTCTCTGTGAAGCGCAGACCATCGCCGAACTTTGCCGTCAGGCAGGAGCAACGCTGATTGTCAACGATCGCGCGGATCTGGCGCTCCTGCTCAACGCCGGGCTCCACGTCGGGCAGGACGATCTGCCGCCCGCCGAGGCACGGCGCCTGCTGGGAGCGAATTCCAGCATCGGATTCTCCACCCACAACAGGGAGCAGCTGATCGCCGGAGGGCGGGAGCCGGTAGACTATCTGGCGCTCGGTCCAATCTTTGCGACCGGCTCCAAACGGAACCCCGATCCCGTCGTTGGCGTCGAACAACTACAGGTGCTGCGGGCACTTACGTCGCTCCCCTTAGTGGCTATCGGGGGCATCAGCCGGGCGAATGCGCAAGCTGTCAGAGACGCCGGCGCAGATTCCCTGGCGGTCATTGGAGACCTCTTCCCCGCCGATTGCAGCCGCAGCAGCCTGCGTGCCCGAGCCGAAGAATGGGTTTCACTCCTCAAGGACGAATAATGGCCAGGACGAGCGAAGAGTCGAAACCAGGCCTTATCAAGGGTCTTGGCTTACTCGACGGCGCGACGCTCGTCATCGGCTCCATGATCGGCTCCGGCATTTTCATTGTCCCTGCCGACATTGCCCGTCAGGTCCAATCTCCGGGCCTGCTGCTCATGGTGTGGGTCGTCACCGCTTTGCTGACGATTGTTGCCGCTCTCAGCTACGGCGAGCTTGCGGCTGCGATGCCCGACGCGGGCGGTCAGTATGTCTACCTCCGGGAGGCATTCGGCCCTCTCTGCGCCTTCCTGTACGGATGGACATTGTTTCTGGTGATCCAGACTGGAACGGTTGCAGCCGTGGCCGTAGCTTTTGGAAAATTCACTGGCGTTCTGTTCCCCTGGGTTTCCACCACCAACACTGTGCTTCAAGCCGGACCTGTAGGACTCAACACGCAGCAGCTTGTCGCCATCTCCGTACTCGTCTTGCTGACCTGGGTGAATACGCGCGGAGTGCGGACGGGCGCTGTCGTACAAAACATCTTCACGGCTGCGAAGGTGGGCGCTCTCTTGGCGTTGGTTGGCTTCGGGCTGCTTCTCGGACGCAGCGAAGCAGCTGTCAACGCCAACTTTGGCGATCTTTGGGCCGGTGCTTCCTGGGGCTGGACCGCGATCCGGGCCGTCGGTGTGGCGCTGGTCGGAGCTTTGTTTTCCTCCGACGCCTGGAACAATGTAACGTTCACCGCAGGGGAGATGCGAAATCCGAAGCGTAATCTTCCGCTCTCACTGGCGCTGGGCGTCGGTGTTGTCTCGATTCTGTACCTTGCCTGCAACCTTGTGTACCTGAGCGTGCTCCCCCTAGCGGAGATTCAGACGGCGCCGGAAGACCGCGTCGGTACCGCCGTGGCCTCGCAGATCTTTGGCCCGGTGGGCGTTCAGTTGATGGCGGCCGCCATCATGGTCTCAACATTCGGATGTTTGAATGGCATGATCCTAGCAGGAGCGCGCGTTTATTATGCGATGGCTCTCGACAAGCTCTTCTTCCGCCAGGTGGGAACCGTCGACCGCGCCCGTCGGACTCCGGTCGCGTCTCTCGTGGTGCAGTGCGCCTGGGCCTGCATGCTCACACTGACCGGAACCTATAGTGACCTGCTCGACTATGTTATATTCGCGGTTCTGCTCTTCTACATGCTTACGATCGCCGGATTGTTCGTCCTGCGCCGGACGAAGCCGGAAATGGAGCGGCCTTACAAGGCCGTCGGCTATCCGGTCCTTCCGGCCCTGTACATCGTGGCAGCTGGGCTAATCGAAATTCTGTTGTTGATTTACAAGCCGAATTATACCTGGCCGGGCCTGGGCATCGTCCTGCTGGGCATCCCGGTGTACCTGATTTGGCGAAGGAAAGAGGTTTACGAATGAGTACTCTGTTTGCGACCAAGCCATTGAGCCGCATCCTGCAGGAGTCTGAAGGCGAACATCAGCTCAAGCGAACATTGTCGGCGTGGAATCTGGTGGCTCTGGGGATCGGCGCGATCATCGGAGCGGGTCTCTTCTCGCTCACTGGAATCGCTGCCTCTCAACACGCGGGTCCCGCCGTTACCCTGTCGTTCGTCCTGGCGGCTCTCGCTTGCGCCTTTGCCGGGCTCTGCTACAGCGAGTTCGCTACCATGATCCCGATTGCGGGAAGCGCCTACACGTACTCCTACGCAACGCTCGGTGAGTTTCTGGCTTGGATCATTGGTTGGGACCTTGTCCTGGAATACGCAGTCGGCGCCGCTACCGTCGCCGTCAGTTGGTCCGCCTACGTAGTCTCATTTCTGGCTGATTTTGGTATTCATCTTCCGCCGCGGCTCACAGCTTCTCCGTTTCAGGTGGTTGACCTGGGCAACGGCGTCACGGCGAACGGGATTGTGAATGTGCCTGCAATCCTGATCGTTTGCTTCGCCTCCTGGCTGCTGATCGTCGGGATTCAGGAATCGGCTCGGGCGAACGCAATCATCGTAGTGGTGAAGGTGATGGTAGTCCTCATCTTCATCGCGATCGGGTGGCAGTATATCAACCCGGAGAACTACCGCAACTACATTCCGCCGTCAGAAGGGCCGGGCCGGTTTGGTTGGGATGGAATTCTCCGCGGCGCCGGTATTGTGTTCTTTGCATTCATCGGATTCGATGCCGTCTCCACCGCCGCACAGGAAGCGAAACGGCCGCAGCGAGATATGCCAATTGGGATCATCGGCTCCCTGGCCATCTGCACGGCGCTCTATGTCGCGTTTGCCCACGTGCTCACGGGCATGGTTCCGTTTACGGAACTGAATGTCGCTGCGCCGGTTGCTGTTGCCATTGATCGGACGGATTATCCATGGCTGAAGAGCGCCATCAAGCTTGCAATCATTGCGGGATACTCCTCCGTCATCCTCGTGATGCTGCTCGGTCAAAGCCGTGTTTTCTACTCAATGTCCCGGGACGGTCTGCTCCCAAAGGTCTTCAGCGACATTCACCCGCGTTATCGCACACCGTGGCGCAGCAACCTTCTCTTCATGGTTTTTGTGAGCCTCTTTTCCGCACTGGCGCCGATTCAAATCGTCGGAGAGATGACAAGCATCGGCACGCTCTTCGCGTTCATGCTCGTCTGCATTGGCATCATGGTCATGCGCAAGACCCATCCGGACCTGCCCCGTCCGTTCCGCACCCCGCTGGTGCCTTTCGTACCCATTATGGGAGTAGCTACGACCGTTTATTTGATCTATGGCCTTGGCGTGGAAACATGGCTGCGGCTGTTCATCTGGCTGTTTATCGGCTTCGCCATTTACTTCGGCTACAGCCGCTCTCATAGCAAACTGAATCAGCCTGGAGAAGCGGCTGTGCGAAAACAGTAGCCGGGGCCGCCAGAACACCCTGCTCCTTGCGCTAAACTGGGGACCCGATGGAAACGCCTTCGACCGATGTTGTTCACACATCCGCCCGCCGCAAGCGGCTGCGGGACTTTCGCCATTATGAAACGCTCCTGCACATCTTCGTCGTTATCCTGATCGTCTCCAATCTGATCGGGCAGAAGATCTGTGCCGTTGGTCCGTTCCGGATCAGCGGGGCGCAGCTGCTTTTCCCAATCACGTACATCTTTGGCGACGTGTTCACTGAAGTTTATGGCTATGCGGGATCTCGCCGGGCGATCTGGATCGGATTTTTCGCATCGGCCCTGCTATCAGTGATGGGGATGATCATCGTCGCCCTGCCCCCTGCGCCGGACTGGGGCAACCAGGCCGCATTCGAGGCAGTCTTCAATTTCGTCCCGCGGATGGTGGTCGCCAGCCTCCTGGCCTACTGGGCCGGAGAATTCAGCAACAGCTTCGTGATGGCGCGCCTCAAAGTCATTACGAAGGGAAGAATGCTGTGGGTGAGGACGATCGGATCCACCATGGTCGGCCAGCTCGTGGACAGCGTTATCGTAATGGTGGTTGCGTTCGTGGGGACGCCGAGCCAAGGCTCTATCCCGAATCTGATCCTGTCAGGCTATCTCGGCAAGGTGCTGTATGAAGCCGCCGCCACGCCGCTGACCTATATCGTGGTGAATTCCCTGAAGAGGGCGGAAGGCGTCGACGTCTACGACGACGCTACCAACTTCAACCCGTTTGCCGCCGAGTCCTCTGGCAAGCCGGACGACTCAGCGGCTCGTATGTCATAGTTAGGCTGGCGCAGCTTCCGCCTTAGCCTCCGTGATCCGCTTGTGCTCCCGGTAAAGGGCTGCCGCCAGTCCCAGCCAGACACATACCAGCGCCATGTTCACATAGGCGAAGTGCGTGACTGTAAACGATAGAGCCGATCCGATTGCAACCACTCCAGCTTGCAGCATGTCTCCGATCCGAACGAAGAAGGTATCAACGGCGGCTTTTGCCTTGTACTTAGCCTCCCGGCTTGTAGGAAGGAACAAGGCGTGCCGGATTGTGTTCTGCAGGGAGTAGTCCGTGCTATTTTCCAGGATCTTGGCGCCCCGAACAATCGCCAGCATCGGGTAGAAGGCGAGCAGCGAGTATCCGCCAAGGGCAATCAGCGGCAGCACGAACAAGGCGCCACGGACGCCGATGTATCGAAATACCCGCGAGACGGCGAACATCTGGATCAGGAGGCTGGCCGTGTTAACCCAAAAAAAGAAATCGCCGTAAAACCGGCCGACGAAGGCCTTTCGCTGCCCCTCCAGGTCGTCCCCCGCCCCGACTTCCGCTTCGGCGGCGCGGAGCACCAGATCGCCGATGAGGAATTCTCCGGTCGTGTTGACCACGTTTAGCACGAGGATGAGGAGGGCGATCATCCGCAGATAGCGGCTTCGCAGGACCAGTTGGAAGCCTCCTTCGCCGCCGAGCGGTCTTGCCGCCAGTTCGCGCTGGCGAGAAGCCGGAGCTGCCGATTCCCGCCTGTTGATCAGAATGGTGAGCCCGATATAAATGACCAGTCCGGCACTGGCGAGGATCATGATCTGGTACGCGTCGAGCGGGCCAAACAGACGCTTTGCGCCCCAGGCTCCCAGAACCGCGCCGAGAGAAGTGCCGACGCCGATTACGGGGAACAGGCGCTTGCCCTGCTCCTCGGTATAGAGATCGTTGGCGAATGCCCAGAACTGAGCAACGACAAAATTGTTGAAAATCCCGACCCAGAGAAAGAAGACAACGCCCTCGTTAAAGCCCGCCTTTCCGAAGACGTAGAACAGGAGAAGATTGCTGATGAAGAACCCCGTGACCAGGGAGATCAGCTTCGTCCGATTCACCTTGGAGGCGACAAGCCCGTAAACAGGAACCGCCACCAACAACAGCAGCGCCTGGACAGCAGAGGCATAGCTTTTCACTTGCGCGCCTGCCTCAGCCAGGATGAGCGCTTCCCGAATGGTTTTCAACAGGTAGTACGAAGCCAGGAGTACAAAGACATTCAGCCCGAGCAGCAGCGCTGTGGCTCCCTCCCCTGGCCTGACGGTCGTGAAGAGGGACAGCGCGCGGTCGACGATGCTTTTGTGGGGAATCGCAGCATTTTCGGGAATCAGGGAGCTCACATCACCTCAGCTTAGCGCGTCGGGGCGGCTGCCCGCCGTACCAGCGCTTCGTTCGACGCTCACGGACGTGCCAAAATTCCGTCGAATTGATTTCGGATTTCAGCTTCGGTCTACTGCACTCTGGAGACGCTATGCCAGGCGAAGCGGCAGAACGGCAGCAGGGGCGGTAGAATTCGTTCTACAATCAAAGAAAGCGCCGGGCCCGAGACTGATCTGAGAGAGGTTTTGCCTTCAGGTGGTTTTGGGTCTCTTCATCTTCCGAATTCTGTCAGAAGCCGGCCCCGTAGCTCAGCTGGATAGAGCATCTGCCTTCTAAGCAGAGGGTAAGAAAAAAATAGGGCGCGGTTGTGTTCGGAAGTTATTGATTCCATTAGGCCGGTTTCCGAAACGGATCGGACAGAGTATCCGCTGTTCGGTGGTTTTGGGTCGGATGATGTGAGAATTCTGTTAGAAACCGGCCCCGTAGCTCAACGGATAGAGCACGCGCCTTCTAAGCGCGGGGTTGCAGGTTCGAGTCCTGCCGGGGCTGCCATTCCCGCCGCTTACTCCGTTCACAATCCGTTCGGAGTCCAGTCAAAGACCCTCTTCGGCTGAAACCGTACCAGTGCCTCATGCCTGAGGCGATGCTGCGCCGCAAAGAGGAGAGCCTCCTGCATGATGCTTAGGAGGCGTACTTAGTCAATCTCCACCGTCCGATAAAGAGATCGCCTGGCACAGAGGAGGGACCGAGCCGCAGCCCGGCCTGAGCGTCCGTCATCCCTCCCCTCGAAGTGCCATTTGATGACAAGTGCTGACAAGTGTAAGTAGTAACAATCGGTGTTACGATCGCGCTGCCGCAGAAGGGGAGGCCTGACCGCGCACGCTTAAGTACTTGGTATTCGGCTAAGAACACTTCGTGTCACCCGGTAATCCTTCGCGAGAGTAACTGCCGGTTCACGGTTACACCCGGTAAGATCTGTTGACACGCCTCCGGGGGTACCACACACTTAAGGAAGTCGGCTTTCGGAAAGGGGCACTCCGAGTTCGCAGAGCAGGCAGTAGCCTACCCGTTTACACAATAGAGATGGCGCTGCGGCTTCTGTCCGGTTGCCCTAAGGTGAACTGGTCATCTTTTTCTAAATCGGAGGATGGGATTGATGGTACCTGCTCAGGAGGAGCACCCATGGTTCGCTCTGCAAGTGAGAACTCGCTTCGAGTCCCTCGTTGCCACTCTGCTTCACCAAAAGGGCTATCCCGTGCTGTTACCCACCTGCACGAGCCGGCGGCAGTGGAATGACCGCGTCCGGGATCTGCAAGTCCCGCTTTTCCCGAGTTACCTCTTCTGCCGCTTCGACCCGGCAAAGCGTCTGCCGATCCTGACCACGCCTCACGTCATGTCCGTAGTCGGCGTCGGCCGCACTCCCGTTCCCGTTGACGACAAGGAGATAGCCGCGATACGCGAAGTAATGAATTCCGGCCAGGACGCGAAGCCGTGGCCTTACCTTCATGACGGCCAGAAGGTAAGAATCAAAGGCGGCCCTTTACGCGGGCTCTGCGGGATTCTGCTAAGCGTCAAGGCGGAGTACCGTCTCATCCTCTCTGTCACGTTGCTCCGCCGCTCGATTGCAGTAGAGGTCGAGAGAAGTGCGGTCGTGCCCGTGCAGGAAGAACCGGCATCCGTTCGCGGCGCTGCCGCGTGAGCAGGACGAGTTCCGTCCGAACCGTCAGCGAGGCCGGGGCGAGAAGTTCACATCGGCCTTCCACGCCTCCAGGGTGTTGTAGACGATCGGGCAGTAACAGGCTCGATCCGTCATCTCCCACATCCTCGATAGCAAGGAGCCGCGGCCTCGCAGCAGATGCGGAAAATCCTGGCAGTTGTCCGGACGATCCTCGTAAATCGAGCACTCGTTGCCGTCGAGGAAAATACACCCCTGTTCCGACCGGCGCAGTATGAGCCCTTCCTCCGGTGACTCTTCGGCGTAGTCCTTCACGAACTGCGTGGGCTTGAGCCGCAGGAACCGCGACAGCCGCTGGATGTCGCGCTCCGTGAGCCGTACCGTTGCGACCCTGCAGCAGTTCGCACACTGTCTGCAGTCGATCTGGTCCTCCACCTCTTTCGCGATGCGGCGAAAGCGCCGTTCAACGAAGACGTGCGACTTCAGATGGCGCCGAAAACGCTCATTCTCGCCGCGCTTGTTCTCTCCGAGCCGGCGGATCTGAACCAGATCGACGATCATGCTTTCAGTGTACCGTTCTGTTAATGAGAAGCGGCTCTCGCGCTGGTTAACGGGCGATACCGAAGCAAGAGAGATACTTTTCCGGCAGCCGCGAGGGCCGCATATTCCGGTCAAGAAACAGGTGGGTCGTCGTCCCCTCAGCCAGGAGCCGGTTTTCTTCGGCATGAAGAATCCGGTAAGCGAACCGGACCATGCGCTGATGGGCCCTCTCGATCTCTGTCCGCACGATGATCTCATCGTCATACCGGGCAGGCGAGACAAAACGGCATTTGGCCTCCACAACCGCCATGCGAATGCCGTCCTGCTCTTCGATATCGCGATAGCGAAGGCCGCGGGCCCGGCAGTATTCCACGCGCCCCAGCTCCATCCAAATGAGATAGTTAGCGTGATAGACGATGCCCATCTGATCGGTTTCGGCGTACCGAACCCGAAAACGGGTCTCATTGTAGGACATTGCTGAAATTATAGCGGACTGATATCCGGCTTCCTCTCGCAACGGACTGCGAGGGTGGCAACCATAAGCCAGGCTACATAGACCACAAGAAGTATGCGCTCCGAAAGCCCCAAAAGGCGCGGCGGCCGATCTGAAAATACAGGCGCGAGAGAAACAAAGAACAGTACCAGCATCACCGCCGCCGCATAGCCGAGCGCGGGCAGGAATCTCCGGATGACGGGCGAGGCTGACACATTCCCCAGCTGTTTCGAGAGCAAAACAGCGGCAACAGGAAGCGCCAGAAACGCAACCATAGCGACGTTTGCGTGAATCATTCCCGAAATTGACGGTGGCTTGTCCCAGGAGCCCCGGGGATCGGGTGGGAAGAGGCCTCCGATTACGACGCCAATAGCCCAGATGAACAGTGCTACGCGACCCGCGGCGCCCGCAAGCTTCCGGCACTGCAAAGCCAGCCCCAAAGCGAGAGATCCGATTCCAAGCGCTACAAGGCCGCAGCCAAGCACCCAGCCAAACTGGCCGTTCATGTAGTAGCTTACTGCGTCATCCAGAGCGCTAAGGTCAGGCTGAATCGCATGCATGGCGAGCGTGCTGGCCGCGAACAGCGCAATTCCAGTTACACTGACAGTCGAATGCCGGCGCGGCTCAGGGTCCGGTGACATCACGTCAAAAATACGACCGCCGCCCGCGCTTTGTTCCGTCCAACGACCCTATGTGAAGGTCCGGTCGAAGGATCTACACTGAAGATGTGCAGGTTCGAGTGCTCTTCTTCGGGATGGTGAAGGACATTGTGGGCCGGTCCGAGGAGCGCCTGGATGTGCCGGATACCGCCCGTCTCGACACCGTATTCGATCACTACGCCGCGCGGTTCCCACGGCTCCAGGCCATGGCGAGCAGCCTTGTCCTCGCCCGGAATCACGAGTTTTCTCATGGCTCGACGCCGCTCTCCGATGGCGACGAAATCGCCTTCCTGCCTCCTGTGAGCGGCGGTTCCGGTCCGTACACTTCGACCATTTGCGACGAAGCCGGCCACTTCTTCGCGATCACGCGGCAGCCGATCGACCCGAAGGAAATCACAGCGCGGGTACAGCGCCCCGAGGATGGCGCGGTGGTTGATTTCGAGGGCGTTGTCCGCAATAACACCAACGGACGGCAGACCTGTTTTCTAGAATACGAGTGCTACGAACCGATGGCGATCAAAATGATGGCCCAGATCGGCCGGGAAATCGCCGCAGCTTACCCGATCGGCCGGATTGCCATGGTGCACCGTTTGGGACGGCTGGAAATCGGTGAGGCGAGTGTTTCCATCATCGTGACCGCCCCTCACCGCCGCCCTGCGTTTGAGGCTGCGCTCGAGGGTATCAACCGGCTGAAGAAGCTGGTTCCTATCTGGAAGAAAGAACATTTCGTCGACGGCGAAGTGTGGGTTGAGGGAGAGTGGGACGAATCCGTCAAACAGCGTTAAGCCGGCGCGAATGGCTTGCGCTCGCCGGCGGCAGTGCATTCGTGCGCCGCGCGGCCGCGCAGGATCCGACGTTTCGAGTCGACGTGCAGCTCGTGCGCCTTTTGGTCACCGTGAAGGACGAACGCGGCGCCCCTGTCGGCTCCCTGAGCAAAGACGACTTCCAGCTGCTGGATAACAATGTGGAACAGGAGATCGTTCTCTTCGAGCGCCACACCGAGCAGCCTCTCTCCGTGGCTCTGATGATGGACATCAGTCTGTCAACGGCCAAAGACCTCAAGCTCGAGCTGGAATCGGTGCAGCGCTTCCTCACCGCAGTCTTCCGAGAGGGCAACGAAAAGGACGCGGTCTCCTTTTACACTTTCAACGATGTCGTTGTCCAGCACACCGGTTATACCCGAAACATGGAGCGCTTCCGGCGTGCGATGAGAGGCCTGAAACCCGCGGCAGGCACCTCTCTCTATGACGCCATCTACGTGGGCGCGACGGACCTGGAACGCCGGGAAGGCCGTCACGTCCTTGTTGCAGTGACTGACGGGAGCGATACAACCAGCAACAAGACGTTTCACGATGCCTTGCGGGCGGCGCAACTGGCGGACACCGTCCTCTATCCGATCCTGATCGTACCCATCCCCGGGGATGCAGGGCGCAACGTGGGCGGCGAGAACGCCCTCGAAACCCTTGCTACTGAAACCGGCGGGCGCGTCTTCACCCCAACGCTGGGCGCCTCTCTCGACCGCGCCTTCGAGGACATTCTGCGCGATCTCCGAACTCAGTACCTGCTCGGCTTCTATCCGCGCAACGTAGCCCAACCAAGGGACGGGTTTCACAGGCTCAGTGTCCGTGTTTCCCGCCCTGGGTGTCAGGTTTTTGCGCGCAGCGGTTATTACAGCAGACACGAATCTTCCGAAATCCCGAGAGTGGACCCCGCGCGCGGGCCTTCCGTTGCAAAGCCCCAGGTCAAGGACAGAGACTAGGGGAAGGATGAGGACCCTCCGCTGCGATACCATACAAATAGCGCAGGAGTCATAGTGGCTAAAGGGAAATCAAAACCGAAGGTCCAGGAGCAGACCTTCGAAGAGGTTAAGTATTTGAAAGAACTCGTCGATACGGGTCGTCTGGTGCGAGTGCGCCTGGCTGACAACGAAGAAGTGACGGGGACGATCGAATTTTACGATGCCAGCTTCATCCGTCTCACTCAGGAACAAGGTCCTAACCTCTTCATTTATAAGCACGATATCAAGTACCTCTACGAACTGGAACAGGAATAAAGGACACTTTGCCGATGGCTTATCTGGAGACCGCCGCGGAAATTGCGCGCGAAGCTGGGGCTCTTCTGTCCCGGTATTTCGATGGGCGAATCGGGTTCGAACTCAAAGGCGATTTCGATCTCGTCACGGAGGCGGACCGCGCTTCCGAGCGCCTCGTAGTAGAACGTTTAACCAGCCATTTTCCATCGCACAGCATTGTGGCCGAAGAAGGCAGCGGTCATGAAAACTCGTCCGAATACCGGTGGTATGTGGACCCGCTCGATGGCACCACGAATTTCGCGCACGGCTATCCAGTATTCAATGTGACCCTGGCCTTGGAGCGGGCTGGGGAGATGATCGCCGGAGTCGTGTATGACCCGATTCGCGATGAAATGTTTCAGGCCGAACGCGGCGGAGGGGCTTGGTTGAACGGCCAGCGAATCCGGGTGTCCGGCTGTAAAACATTGGCTGATACCTTGTCCTCCACCGGATTCCCCAGCCGCAAACGAAGTACGAACATCAACATTCACTTCTACTACCAGCTGGCGATGCTCACCCATGGCGTGCGGCGCGGCGGGTCCGCTGCGATCGACCTGGCGTACGTGGCCTGCGGGCGGCTGGACGCCTTCTGGGAGTTCGGGCTGAATCCCTGGGACATGGCGGCCGGTATTCTGCTGGTGTCGGAAGCGGGCGGGCGTGTCTCAGATATGACAGGCAACCCGGTGTCGCTCCGGGGTCCCCACCTCTTGGCCGACAACGGGCTCGTTCATGAGGAATTCCTGAAACTGTTCGACGAGATCTTCTCCGGCCGCTACCGGTATCCGCTCCCGGAGATCCAGCATTCCAAGCAGAACGTTTGACGATTCGCGCGAAGCGGACTTCGCCGCGTCACGACGGCGAAGTCCGACTTCTCCCCTCCAAGCCTAGCTTCCTCCCCAAACCTTAACCACCAGTTAGCGCGAGCAGTAACTCCCAAAAGTACTAATACTTACTATGCTGGCGCGAATCTGTAGCTAAAGATATTCTTTCCGATTAGCAACAGTGCTATGGTTCAGGAACAACAGGTTCTCGCAGCTGTCTCCAATTTGCTCGAAGCGTTCCGTGGGAATACGTGGTTTTCTCACTATTGGGATGAGAACTGGCCCCGCGTCCGCCTGATCCTCGAGGATCTCCACAAATATTGCCCGACCGAGCCGGGCAGAGTCCTGGATATAGGCTGCGGCAATGGATACATCAGCTACTTGTGCAGCCGGTTGGGCTATAGCGTAACTGCCACCGATGCGTGGGACCTCCGGAAAGAGAAGCCTTATTCAAAGCATCGGGCATCGCCTACTTTCCAAGCAACCTCAACGAGGCCAGCCCTTTCCGCCAACTGCCAGATAAGAGCTTTAACGCTGTCATTCTCGGAGAAGTGTTTGAGCACCTGTTAAATCACCCGGTTGGCATACTTCGGGAAATCCATCGTCTCCTGTCGCCGCGCGGTATTTTGATCCTTACCAAGCCGAACCCGTCAACCATAATGAACGCGATCCGCATCGCTCTTGATCGCCACACGCTGTGGGGTACGGACAAATTTCTGCATGAGCCTAAGATTCTCGACGGAAGAATCATTGACACCGGAAGCATTCACTACCGCGAGTATCGGATCGGCGAGCTGACGGATGTCCTGAAGCTTTCAGGATTTCACGTAGTATACTACCGACATCTCTGCCAAGGCAGCAGCCAGGCGCAGCCTGCTCTAAAGCGCCTTGTCAAGAAGATATTCCTCAACAATCTGATGACATGGCGGCCATTTGCTTCCGGTCATTATGTTGTTGCGCAACGACCGGCAGCAAACAGTCACAACACGTGACGCGGAATCGAGCTATCGCCGAAATCCCTTGGTCAATCTTCCTGGCGCAGGGCATCCAGAAGTTAGGTATGGCCCATGCCTTCCAGTTGGGATTTCGGCGGACTCAGCCTTAGAGAGTTCGGAAAGAGCACGTATCAGCAGGCCACGCGCGACGACATTCTCGGCCGGTCCGCGCAGCTCGCCTACTACTTCCTCCTTTCGATCTTTCCGCTGCTGCTGTTCATCGTCACGGTGATCGGCCTGATGGCTGGGCCGGAGGGGACGTTTCGACAGGAGCTTCTCAAGCATCTCGAAACTGCGATGCCCCCGGAAGCTTACTCCCTGGTTCAGAGCGTTCTGACGCAGGTGAGCGAGGGCGCACGCGGAGGAGCCGCCGTCGTCTCGATGCTCGCCGCGCTGTGGACTGCTTCGGTCGGCTTCGCCGCCGTCATGTCCGGCCTGAACGCCGCGTACGGGGTCGAGGAAACCAGACCGTGGTGGAAGGCCCGTCTGCTCGCCATTGGCATGACAGCGGCTGTTTCTGCGCTAGTGCTGCTGGCGCTGGGCATTTTCCTGTTCGGCGGCTGGATTGGAAGAGCAGGCGCGGACCGTCTGGGTCTTGGTGAAGTCTTTTCCACCCTGTGGAATATCCTCCATTGGCCGCTAATGCTCTTCTTCGTCCTGCTCGCGCTGGCGCTCGTATACCGTTTCGGCCCTGACCTTCAAGCGGCGAAATGGGCGTGGATCACACCCGGTGCCGTTGCCGCCCTGGCCGTCTGGCTCCTCTCGTCGGCCGGACTGCGCATCTACCTGGCGAACTTCGGGAACTATGGGGCCGTCTACGGGTCCCTCGGAGCCGTTATCATCCTGCTTCTGTGGTTCTACCTGAGCGGTCTCGCGATTCTCATCGGAGCCGAAGTCAATGCAGTGATTGAGGATGCCGCGGCGAGGTCCGGTAAGCCGGATGTCCATAGGAGGGGCGAACGGCATCCGCAGCGCACGAGCGAAACCCCGGCGCCTGAACTCGAGGAAGAACACCAGCGGCAATAACCCCGATCTCAATCCCCTGCCCTCCGGTTCCCGGACCGCAGCGAGAAGTATTAAGACCGTTCATTGAATTCTCTGCCGCTTATAGAATCCGCCAGCATTATAAATTTGCCAAATTGCCCGTCCGCCGACAATAATTATGCAATGGATGCCGCCTGACCGGGATGTGCTTCCAGATAAGCCCAACGCGGACAGAGGACATGAGTCAACCCCGGAACTTGAATCGCGTATACATCTTTGACACGACCCTGCGGGATGGCGAGCAGTCACCAGGCTGCAGCATGACCACCCCGGAAAAGCTCCGAATGGCACAGAAGCTGGTGGAACTCGGAGTTGACACACTCGAAGCCGGCTTCCCGATCGCTTCTGAAGGGGATTTTGAAGCAGTCCAGCGGATCAGCCGCGAGTTCCCCTGGGTCCAGGTGGCGGCGCTCGCGCGCGCCTGCAGCCTGGACGTTGAGCGCGCCGCCCGAGCCCTGGAAGGCGCCAAGCGGCCGCGGATCCACACCTTCATTGCCACCAGCGATATTCACCTAAAGTATAAGTTAAAGAAATCGCGGCAACAGGTTCTAGACGAAGCAGTTGCAGCCGTAGAGCTTGCTCGGCGGCACGTCGATGACGTCGAGTTTTCGGCGGAAGACGCGACGCGCACTCCGATTGAATACCTGGAAGAGGTCTGCCGTGCTGTGGTCGGCGCGGGCGCCCGTACTGTCAACCTTCCTGATACAGTCGGCTACTCTGTACCGGACGAGTATGCGGAGATGATTGGCCGGATTGTGCGCGTGCTGGGCGACAGCGCCGTTGTGAGTGTCCACTGCCATGACGATCTTGGACTGGCGGTTGCGAACTCGCTGGCGGCCGTAAAGGCGGGAGCCAGGCAGATCGAGTGTACGATCAACGGCATCGGCGAGCGGGCGGGCAACTGCGCCCTCGAGGAAGTGGTCATGGCGATGAAAACTCGCCAGGATCGGCTGCCATTTGAAACAGGGATCCACACCGAGCATCTGTTCCCTGCCAGCCAGCTGTTGACCGAGATCATCTCGTTTGGCCCGCAGCCGAACAAGGCGATCGTTGGCCGCAATGCGTTTGCCCACGAGGCCGGCATCCACCAGGACGGTTATCTCAAGGAACGGAGCACCTATGAGATTATCGATCCGAAGACTGTCGGTGTGCCCGAGGGACGCCTGGTCCTGGGCAAGCACAGCGGGCGCCATGCCTTGAAGAAGCGCTGCGAGGACCTTGGCTATAAGCTGACTAAGGAAGAGCTGGATACTGTCTACCACGCGTTCACGGCTCTGGCAGACCGAAAGAAGGGTGTTCTGGACGAAGAGATTGTCGCCCTGATCCAGCGCCATACCGCGGCTGCGGTCGCGGCAAACTGATCCACCTGGCTGGTCGATTCAATGCACTTACAAGTACTCATTCTCCCCGGTGACGGCATCGGCACGGAAGTGACGTGCGAAGCCGTCCGTGTTTTGAAGCACGTCGCGAAGGTTTACGGCCACGAGCTGACCCTGACAGAGGGACTGCTCGGCGGCGTCGCGATTCATAAGAAGGGCACACCGCTGCCCGATGAAACCGTTAAGCTTGCTCTCGAAGCCGATGCCACCCTGCTAGGCGCTGTAGGCTTGCCTGAGTTTGACAACGTTGCCCCGGAGAAGCGTCCGGAGCGCGGTCTGCTCGGGATTCGAAAGGCCCTCGGCGTCTACGCCAACCTGCGTCCGGTCCGGGCTTACAGCGCATTGCTCAACTCCTCCCCGCTTAAGAACCATCTGGTGGAGGGCACGGACATGATTATCGTGCGCGAGCTTACGGGAGGAATCTACTACGGCACACCGCGAGGAATCTCCGGAGAGGGCGCCGAAACCCGCGCGGTCAACACGATGACCTACACGCGTCCGGAAATCGAGCGCGTCGCCCGGATGGCCTTTACTCTGGCGCGCGCCCGCCGTCGCAAGCTGGCGAGCGTCGACAAGTCGAACGTCCTTGAAAACTCCCAGCTCTGGCGGAAGGTTGTGACCGAGGTTGCGGCCGAGTTCCCGGATGTCGAGCTGGAGCATATCCTCGTCGACAACTGCGCCATGCAGTTGATCCTCAATCCCCGCCGCTTTGACATCGTTCTTACGGAGAACATGTTCGGCGACATCCTGAGCGACGAAGGAGCGGTGCTTGCCGGCTCGATCGGCATGCTGCCCTCGGCCTCGATTGGAGCCAGGAAGCCCAATGGCGCGTGGGTCGGATTGTACGAACCGGTTCACGGTTCGGCTCCTGATATTGCCGGACAGAATAAGGCGAACCCGCTCGGCGCAATTGGTTCCGTTGCCGCGATGCTGGAATACAGCTTTGGATTGAAGGAGGAAGCTGCGGCGGTGAACAACGCCATAGAGAAGGTTCTTGAAAGCGGACGAGTCACGGCTGACCTGAAGCCGGCCGGACCGCCGGCCAGCACGACGGACGTCGGGCAGGCTGTGTGCAGCTTCATTGGCGGAAAGTGAGATCAGATATGAAGCAACCGCGCACAATCATCGAGAAATTGTGGGATAGCCACGTTGTGGTCGAGCAGCCGGGTGCGCCGGCGCTGCTCTACATCGACTTGCATCTCGTGCACGAGGTTACTTCGCCTCAGGCCTTTGACGGTCTTCGCGCGCGGGGTCTGAAAGTCCGGCGTCCCGACCTCACGCTCGGCACCACGGACCATTCCACGCCAACCACGCCGCGCTCGCTCCCAATCGCAGACAAAGTTGCTGCCGCGCAGGTGGCTCGTCTCGAGGCCAACTGCGCCGAGTTCGGAATCCCCTGCTATGGATTCCATAGCGATAAGCAGGGTATCGTCCATGTCATCGGACCCGAGCAGGGCCTGACCCAGCCAGGCATGACCGTCGTTTGCGGCGACAGCCATACCGCCACGCACGGCGCATTTGGCGCGCTCGCTTTCGGCATCGGAACAAGTGAAGTCGAGCATGTCCTTGCCACCCAGTGCCTGTTGCAGCGCAAATCCAAGACCTACGAGATTCGGGTAGACGGGTATCTGAAGCCGGGCGTCACTGCCAAGGACATCATTCTGGCCGTCATTTCCCGAATCGGCATTGGCGGCGGCACTGGCTGTATCTTCGAGTACACGGGTTCGGCCATTCGCTCTCTCTCGATGGAGGAGCGAATGACTGTTTGCAACATGTCGATTGAAGGCGGAGCTCGCGCCGGCCTGATCGCTCCGGACGATACGACCTATCAGTACCTAGCGGGCCGTCCGTTTGCTCCCAAGGGCGCTGATTGGGATGCTGCGCTCGAGCGGTGGAAGCAGCTACCGACGGATCCAGGCGCCGTCTATGACAAGCAGCTCGTCCTAAATGCTTCTGAACTTGAGCCGATGATTACTTTCGGAACGAATCCGGGGATGGGCATCCCGATCACGAAGTGCATTCCCGATCCCGCATCGCTCTCGGATCCGCTTGAACGCGACTCGCTCGCCAAGGCTCTTCGCTACATGGATCTGCAGCCGAATCAGCCGATCCTTGGCAGGCCGGTCAATGTCGTTTTCGTAGGAAGCTGCACCAACTCCCGTATCTCCGACCTTCGGGCAGCCGCCTCGATCCTTAAGGGGCGCAGGGTCCATCCGAACGTTCGGATGATGGTCGTGCCCGGCTCCCAGCAAGTGAAGCGGCAGGCGGAAGCCGAAGGCCTTGACAAGATATTCCGGGAGGCCGGAGCCGAGTGGAGAGAAGCAGGCTGCTCGATGTGCATCGCCATGAACGGCGATCAGTTGAAGCCCGGCGAATACAGCGTCTCCACGAGCAATCGCAACTTTGAAGGACGCCAGGGCAAGGGCGGCCGTACATTCTTGGCCAGCCCCTTAACCGCTGCTGCCACAGCGGTTACCGGCGTGGTTACGGATGCGAGGACACTGCTGTGACGAAATTTACTCCCTTTGAGAGCCGGCTCGTCGCGCTGCCGGTAGATAACATCGACACGGACCAGATTATCCCGGCCCGTTTCCTCAAGACGATCTCCAAAGAGGGGCTCGGCGACCAGCTATTCTACGACTGGCGGTACGACGCCGAAGGCAATCCGAAGCCCGATTTCATTCTGAATCAGCCCGAGGCGAAGACAGCTCAGGTCTTGCTCGCGGGCGACAACTTCGGCTGCGGAAGCTCCCGGGAGCATGCTCCCTGGGCGCTTACGCAATACGGCTTCCGGGCAATCATCAGCACGTCATTCGCCGATATTTTCAGGCAGAATGCGCTGAAGAACTCGCTACTGCCGATCATTGTGCCGCGCGACGTCCATGCCCGTCTGTTCGAGATCGTCGGGAAAGATCCGCAGGCACGGGTAAAGGTGGACCTCGCATCGCAAACGCTCACGCTGCCCGACGGCTCCTCCGTGGAGTTCCCCGTCGACGCGTTTGCCAAGCACTGCCTGCTCGAAGGAATTGACGAACTCGGCTACATCCTCCAGCAGGAAGCTGCGATTGCGGCTTACGAGTCCCAGAGGGCGATCAAGCTCGACACTCGTTCCCCATCCTAGTGGCAATGAGGCAGAGGATCGGTTGCAACCGCTTCCCTCCTCTGCCCTCACTCACCCTGGCGGACAATCTTGCCGAACATCTCGCCTGACACATTCTTGCCGCTCCAGGTCCCCGCATATTGTCCGCGGTACAGCAAGACCCGAGCCGTGTAGGTCCCAAACCCTGGAATGGAAAGATCGGTGATGGTGATCACGGGCGTGTCACCCGCCCATTTGATAGTGACGGGCACGGGGACAGGAAACTCGCGCGAGCCGAGACGCATCCGGGCCTGAAACAGCCAGGTGTCCCCCCCGATCCTCGTTACTTTGTCGATGTAATAACGCTCTTCTTCGGAGAGCCCTTGCCGGCCGGTCCGCGTCGAGTAACCTTGCAGCACCACGCCGTTCATCATCTGCTCGAACTGCTGCTCGGGTGACAAGGCCGCGCGGGGCATCTCCCGCTTTCCGCACCCTGCACCTATCAAAGCAGCAATGAGAGCGACAGTCGCAGTGCGCTTCATCGTTTCGAGTTCGCGGCGCTCAGAATACCTTCCTCCGGAGCGCCGCAGTACCAAGCCGTTACCGCCGTACGAAGCGGACGCAGACCGGAGAACCTGCCTCGAGAACCTGACCCGTTGGCGTCAATTTCCCGGTGGCGGAATCGATCGAAAACACGACAAGGTTGTCACTGCTCTGGTTGGCCGCAATCAGCCACCGTCCAGTGAGATCAATAGCAAAGTTGCGCGGTGTGCGCCCCTGCGTCGAAGTGTGCTCGATAAGGGTCAGACTGCCATCCTTCTCGTTCACGCGGAACACCGCGATGCTGTCGTGGCCGCGGTTCGATCCGTAGACGAAGCGTCCTGACGGGTGCACGACCACTTCCGCCGTGGTCGTGTCGCCTTTGTAGCCGGCAGGGAGCGTCGAGACTTCAGCAATTTTCTGAAGCACGCCCTTTCCCTCGTCCCATCGCAGCGCGGTGATTGTGGATGCAAGCTCATTGATCGCGTAGGCAAAGGGACGTTTCGGGTGGAAGGCAAAGTGGCGGGGGCCAGCTCCGGGCGTCATCGAGAGATACGGCGGATTGTGAGGAGTGAACGTTCCCTTCGACGCATCCAGCCGGTACACGAGCAATTGATCAAGGCCGAGATCGGCAACGATGGCAAACCGGTTGTTTGCCGAGATATTTACGGAATGGGCGTGCGGCCGTTCCTGCCGTTTGGGATTGACGCCCTTCCCTTCGTGCTGATAGAACGCCGTCGCCTCCTCGAGTCCCCCGTCGGATCGGATCGGGAAAAAGGCAGTGCTTCCGCCTCCGTAATTCACCACGACAAGATACTTCCCGGTTCTGTCTACCGTCAGATGGCAGGGCCCGGCGCCTTTCGTGGGCACACTATTGATCAACTCCAACTTGCCGGTCGCTGCCTGGAGGGAGAAGGCAGTAACAGCTCCGCTACGCTGACCCCCTGCGTCGGCGACCTCATTGACCGCGTAGACAAACCGGCGGCTCGGATGGATGGCCAGGAACGATGGATTCCGGACCTCGGCGGCAAGGCCGATCGGCGTCATCTTCCCGGTAGCGTCATCCAACGCAAAGGAGTAGATGCCCTTGCTCTTTCCCGATGCTGTATAAGTTCCGATCAGGACCAATTGGTCCGCCATCGCGCAGGCGCAAAGAAGCGGCGCAATAAACCAGCGCAAATATCGCATGGGTTTATCAAAGCGCAGTCTCCGCCTCTTTGCAACTCTCTGAGCTTGAAGGGTTACGAAAAGAGGTTCTCCGACCGCAGGGACTCCTCGAGCACTGGCGGACAGAGGCCTGGAGCATCGGGAACGGCGTAGGCCGGCCCCTCGATTGTGATGGGCTTCGAAAGAAACCGGTTGGCCATCTGCAGAACCGAGGGATTGTACTCGAGAAGCGAGCAGTTAGCGCTAGCAGCAGCGAAATGGATGGCGGCAGCGACTTGGGGACCGAGCGCAATGCTCAGATGAGGTACGACTGCCGCGCCAAACGAAGCCGCCAGACCGGAGATACGGATGGCTTCCGTGATGCCGGTGCGCCCGAGATCGGGCTGCACAAACCGGATGACACCCGCCTCGAAAAACGGCCGCAACTCGTGGCACGTACGGTAGCTTTCCCCGAGCGCGATCGGAGTCCGGATTTCCTTCGCCAGCCGCGCGTGCGCCGCCACGTCCTCCGGCCATAGCGGACATTCAAGCCACAGAGCTTGCCGTTCATCCAGCGACCGCCCGAACGTCACCGCTGAGGCTTCATCAAGACGCCACAAGGCATCGACTGCGAGCTCGGCGCTGGAGCCGAGCGAGCCGCGGAGGGCGTCGAGGAGATCGAACAGCGACCGTTCGTCCCTTTCGTAGTAGAGCTTGTAGTGACGGAAGCCGCAGTCCATATAGCGTCGCGCCGTCTCCACGCGCTCCTCGACGGACGAAGCGGGCAGGCCGCTAATGTAGGCGGGGACATGCGTCTTTGCAACCGCGGAGATCAGCGCGGATACAGGCTGATGCTGAATCTGTCCGGCGAGGTCCCAAAGCGCCAGGTCAACCCCCGCAATCGCGTCCAGCATGAAGCTCCCGCTATGCCCCCGGACACGCATGGTTCCATACATCCGGTCCCACAAGGCAGCGACCGCGTCTACGGAACCGTCAAACTCCGTGTCGAGAAGGACGGGCCTCAGCAATTCCTGAACAATCGTGCAGGCGACACGAGGAGCAAGCGGCGCCTGTGCTTCGCCCCAGCCAATGCGGCCATCGTCGAGAACGATCTTTACGAGTGCAGTTTCAAAGTACTGCGAATACAGCGCGGGTACGGTCTCCGACCATCGGTAGCCCGAATCGCCCGGCCGGAGCTGCGAGGGGGAGCCGGCAGTGCCCGATGCGGCTGCCAAGTCGCGGGTGAGCCGTACGGGGATTGCGTCTACAGTACGGATTTTCACTTGAGGAATACTCAGGCGTTTGCCTGATTTGCGCTCTGGCGAAGGGCTGCGATGAGCGCATCCCGTGCGCGGAAGATGTGTTTTCGGATCGCCTGAACCAGTTGATCCTTGTTCTTCTTTTCAAGGGCCGCCACGATCGCCTCATGCTCGGCGCGCTCGTCCTGAAGCCGCGTGATCCAGTCCGTGTCAGCTGCATGAATCCGCGCGATCTTGATATGCGCGTTCAAGCCCTCGTACATTTCCAGAAGCCGCCTGTTTCCGGAGGCGCGGAGCAGGATCATGTGGAATTCCAGATTGTCGGCTTCGTGGCGCTTTTGATCCTTTTCCGTTCGCACCGGCCGCTTCAGCGCGCGCAGCAATTGCTTGAGTTCGCGAATTTCCTTTGCGGAAATCTTCTCGATCGCGCGCTCGGCCGCAAGACACTCCAGGGCACAGCGCAGATCGAAGGTCTCTTCGACGTCCTGAACGGACAAGCTGGCGACAAACGTTCCGCTCCGAGGCTTTACCTCCACAAGGCCTTCGACCGCCAGCTGCTGAATCGCCTGACGGACCGGCGTCAGGCTGACGCCGAGCTTATCCGCAAGCTCTTCCACGTGCAATCGCTCGCCGGGGCGAAACACGCAGCTCAAGATCGCTTGCCGCAAGGCAGAATAAACGGCATCTACTGCACGTTCCCGCTTCAGTCGAGCCAGTTCCAAGGTGGATTCCTCACTATCAACGTACCCGAAGGGGGGAAGGCATGTAAAGCCAGAAATTTCAGAGGTGCAGTTCTCTGACAGATTATCCGGCGGCGGCAGAGGTTCCGGGCAGCGAGGCCGGGGCTGTCCCAGGGGCGGTGCTGGCGATCGGCCCCCGCACGAGGACGCGATAGATCAGGTATCCGGCGGGATGAAGGAACCCCATCACGATGAAGATGGCTTCGTATGAGAAGTTCTGAACGATATGCCCGGTCAAATTGGTAAAGAGTGTCCCTCCCAAACCGCTGCCGAAGGCCACAATCCCGGAAACGGATCCAACCACAGAGACGGGGTAGAGATCATTCGTGACGGTCACCAGATTGGTCTTCCAGGCCATGTGCGCAAACGTCACGACGCAAATGACTGAGAGCGCAACCCACGAGGCGGGCGTGAACGCGATCAGAAGACTGAGCGGCATCACCAGGGCGCAAGGTAGCATTGCCGCATTCCGGGCCTTTTGGACGTTCCAGTTCCGCTTGATGAGATACCCCGAGGCCAAACCTCCCGCGACCGAGCCGATGTCGGCAAACAAATACGGAAGCCATGCCAGCTGTCCCACCTGGCTCATGGTGAAGCCGCGCTGCTCCACCAAATACTTCGGAAGCCAAAACAGATAGAACCACCACACTGGATCCGAGATGAATCGCGCAAGCAGAAGCCCCCACGTCTGGCGGTGCTGGAGGAGGTGCTTCCACTTCATCCGGCTTTCGGCCGCGACGGTCGATGCCGGCTGGCCCGCTTCAATCGTCAAGAGCTCTTCGTCGGTGATGTTCGGATGGCAGCGTGGGAGGCGGTACAGAAAGAGCCATCCGATCAGCCACACGAAGCCGAACGAGCCGGTAATCACGAACGCCGCGCGCCAGCCCCATGCGAGTGTCAGGAAGGCCACAAGCGGTGCCGCGATGATGGCTCCGACAGCCGCTCCGGCGTTGACCAAGCCGTTCACGAAAGCTCGTTCCTTCGCTGGGAACCACTCGGAGGTCGCGCGGATGGCGGCCATGAAGTTGCCGGGCTCCCCGACTCCGAGCAGAAATCGAAACGCGCCAAGCTGTGCGGCGGAGGAAGCCAGCGCGTGCAGCACGTTGCTCGCCGACCACCATGCCATGAAGGCGCTCAGCGCAGTCCGGGTGCCCCAGCGGTCCACCAGGATGCCGGAGATTAGGTACATCACGGTATAGGCTATGAGGAACGCCTGGAGGATGTTCGCATACTCAACTGCGGAGATTCCGAGCTCCTTCGAGACCACCGGCGCGATGATGGACAGCGTTTGCCGGTCAATGTAGTTGATGACTGTGGACAGGAACAGCAGTCCGGCGACGTACCAGCGGAGGTGTCGGATTTTGACTCCACGAAGGATCATGCTCAAACGTCCGCGGAAGCGACGAAGGCATTCGATGGAAGGCTGTCGTCGAGATAGCTCCG
Source organism: uncultured Bryobacterales bacterium (assembly GCA_937959285.1). Taxonomy (GTDB): domain Bacteria; phylum Acidobacteriota; class Terriglobia; order Bryobacterales; family Bryobacteraceae; genus JADGHK01. Next base: position 78,357 of record CALGAR010000045.1, on the reverse strand, counting down.
GAGAAACTCCAGCTCCCTTATACCATCCGCGTCCAAGGTAGCCGTCGGGTGCCTGACTCGCGCGCACCGGATGATTCCACGTGAGACGAGGTTGTGTTTCATTGCGGACACGCCGAGGCCCGGCTGCAATTCAAAGCGGATCAGGGGCAGCAGCTTCACAAACATCTGCCACGCCGATCGCCTGTCGCCGCTTTCCAGATCGTTCCAGATTCTCACGAACTGGGGAATCATGTCGCTACCTGGCATCACGCCCCGGGATCCGCGATCAAACTCCTCAATCAGAAATTGCCCGTTGAGGCCGCCAAACAGAGTCAATTGACTTGATGCGCGGCGAACTGCGGAAAATTTGGGAGCTGTCGGCGGAGCTTCGACCTTTGCATACTCCACATGCTCAGCCTCGCGCGCCAACCTCGCCAGAAGCTGTGCGGGCATATTGACCTGCGTCATCAGAGGCGCGTCCTGCACCATGATGGGGATCTTGACCGCTCTGCTGATGGCTTCAAAGTAGAAGAGGATGCCATCCGCATCCGTTCGCAAATAATATGGCGGCAGGATCATGAGGGCGGAGGCGCCCAAGTCGGCCGCTTCCTTGCTGGCTTCGACTGCGGCGTCAGTCCCGGTGTGCCCCGAGCTGACAATCAGCGGCACCCGGCCGTTCACTTCCCTTACGGCAAGCCTTAAGAGAGCGCGCCGCTCGGAGCTGGTCAGTGTATACCCTTCGCTGGCATTTCCAAAGAGCCCGATGCCATGAGCCCCGCTATCCAGAAGATAATGAATCAGGCGTACCTGACTTTCCAAATCAAGACTTCCATCTTCTCGGAAGGTTGTATTCAGGATGGGACAAACGCCATGAAGCATGCTGACTGGATCACTCTCCGGACGAGGTTGGTAAGGCTTTCGAAACGGCAAGAGTCATCATGACACAGGTGTCCTTCCATGTGAAGCCTGAAATTTCAGACAGCATGGAAATCTGAAATGATAGGCTTTACAGAGTTCGACGCCCTGTGTAATGATACCCGTCAGCTATTTCGTTGAGTCCCATACGGGAGGTGCGCCCTGAATCGCAGAAGATTCTTCTCAGAGCTCGGCCTGGGAGGCTACTCCCTGATTGTCCTGGCGAACAACTTGCCTGCCCAGGAGATGCAGGCGTCGCCGGAGGAGATGAAGAAGGCCTTTGAGCGCGTGGCTCCGCCCGCAGGCCCGAGACGGCTCCCCTCGCCCGAGCCGAACATGACGTTGGTTGAGCTGAACTGCGATGTCCTTGTGGCAGGCGGCGGGCTGGCGGGCGTTTGCGCGGCAATCTCGGCGGCCAGGCACGGCGCGAAGGTCGTGTTGGTACAGGACCGTTCGCGACTCGGCGGCAACTCGTCGAGCGAAGTGAAGATGCACGTGGTGGGCGCAAGCTGCCACAAGGGACGTCCAGGGTGGCGCGAGAGCGGACTGATCGAAGAATTCCGGCTCGACGACGCCGCCAATAATCCACAGCGGTGCTGGGAACTGTGGGACCTGCTGCTGTATGATAAGGTGGTCAGCGAGCCCAATATCACGCTGCTGCTCGAGAGCGTCCTCTACGCCGCCAAAACGAAAGACGGCGTGATTGAAGAAGTGATGGTGCGGTGCGATAAGTCCGAGCACCTCTACCGCATCAAGGCGAAAATCTTCTGCGACTGCACAGGTGATTCGCGTCTCGCGCTCGAAGCTGGCGCCGAGATGCGCTGGGGACGCGAAGCGCGCAGCGAGTTCAACGAGTCCCTTGCGCCCGAAAAGCCGGACCGCGAGACGCTCGGCAGCAGCATTCTCTTTACCTCCCGCCTCTACCGCAGGCCCATGCCATTTACGCCCCCGAAGTGGGCGCGCAAGGTCACGAAAGAGCAGCTCGTGCACCGCAAGATCAACTCGTGGGAGTACGGCTACTGGTGGATCGAGTGGGGCGGGAATCTCGACACGATCCGCGACAACGAACGGATCCGCTTCGAGCTCCTGTCAATCGTGATGGGCGTCTGGGACTACATCAAGAACAGCGGCGAGTTTCCGGATAGCGCGAATTGGGCCATGGACTGGGTTGGCATGATGCCCGGCAAACGCGGCAGCCGCCGCATCGTCGGCGACCACATCCTGACTCAGCATGACCTTTTGAACGGAGACTTCCCGGACGCGGTCGCAATCGGCGGATGGCCGATGGACGATCACCCGCCGGGCGGCTTTGACCGGCCCGATCTGCCGCCGAACACCAACCTTCGGACGCCCGACGTCTACAACATTCCGTTGCGGTCTCTCTACAGCAAGAACATCCGCAACCTCATGATGGCGGGACGAAATATCAGTGCTACGCATGCCGCCTTCACATCTACGCGCGTCATGGCGACATGCGCCGTTGTCGGTCAGGCGGTCGGGACAGCTGCCGCCCACTGCATCGAGGCGGGCGTGCTCCCTCGCGGCTTAGCCCAGTCGCAGAAGCTGGTCTGGAAGCTCCAGCAGGCGCTGCTTCGCGATGATCAGACAATCCGCGGATTACGCAACGAAGATCCGGACGACCTCGCCAGGAAAGCCTCCGTGCGGGCGTCGGCTGAAGATCCTTCGGCTCCCGCCAGGAATGTCATCAACGGTGTGACTCGCGACTTTCCAAAGTCGCCGCTCTATCCGGAACCAGTCATCAATCGCTGGTCGGCGCCGATCGAGGAAGAAGGCGCCTGGATCGAGCTTAGCTGGCCGCAGCCGCAGAAGATCAGCCATGTGCAGATTACCTTCGACAGCGGTTTCCAGCGGGAACTGACCTTGACTTCAAGCGACACGGTGAACCGCGGCATTCTTCGGGAGCCTCAGCCGGAAACGGTTCGCGACTATAGGGTCTTCGCGCGGAAGGCCGATTCCGGCGAAATGGTTCAAGTGGCAGAGGTGAAAGGCAACCACCAACGCCTACGGCGGCACTCGTTCAGCCCGCTCGAAGTAGACGCCATCCGCGTTCACGTTACTGCCACGAACGGACATCATCAGGCGAACATTTTCGAAATACGATGCTATGCCTGAGGGCGCTCGAGGCCGCTAGGAAAGAAACAGGCGGTAAGCCGGATTGCCGGTCTCTTCGCAGGCGGGATAACCGAGTTCTTTGAGGAACGCCTCGAACGCGCCGTTATCCTCCGGCGGCACCTGAATTCCAGCCAGGACCCGTCCGTAGTCAGCGCCGTGGTTCCGGTAATGAAAGAGGCTGATGCTCCAGTTGCCCCCCATGCGGTCGAGGAACGTCATCAGAGCGCCTGGACGTTCGGGAAACTCGAAGCGCAGGAGGCGTTCGTTGCGCACCTGCGGAGCTCTTCCTCCCACAAGATGGCGGATGTGCAGTTTGGCGACCTCGTTTTCCGTCAGGTCGAGCGTGCTGATTCCAGCCCGCCTCAGGCTCTCCAGGAGCGATTCGGCCTCCGCCCGGTTCGTCACCTGAACTCCCACAAACACATGGGCCTCCTCGGAGTCCGCATAGCGGTAATTGAACTCCGTCACCTGGCGCGGACCCAGCAGCCGGCAAAACTCCTTGAAACTACCGGCGCGTTCCGGGATCGTAGCCGCGAAAACAGCTTCGCGCTGTTCGCCTAGCTCGGCGCGCTCCGCTACAAACCGGAGGCGGTCGAAGTTCATGTTCGCTCCGCTCGCCACCGCAACCAGCGTTTCCCCGCGCACTCCCTCTCGGGCAACATACGACTTCATACCGGCAACGGAGAGCGCTCCTGCGGGCTCCAGAATTGACCTCGTGTCCTCAAAGACATCCTTGATCGCCGCGCAAATCTCATCGGAGTCCACGAGGATGACCTCGTCGACAAACTCCCGGCAAAGGCGGAACGTCTCCTCTCCCACCTCCTTGACGGCGACGCCATCGGCGAACAGACCGACGTGGTCGAGGCGGACCCGCCGGCCCGCCTTCAGCGACTGGTACATCGCGTTGGAATCAACGGGTTCAACGCCAATGATTCGAATGTCGGGAAACAAGCGCTTGACGTAAGCGGCAATTCCTCCAATCAAGCCGCCGCCTCCAATCGCGGCAAAGATAGCGTGCAGGGGCCGCGGGTGCTGGCGCAGAATCTCCATACCGATCGTTCCCTGCCCCGCGATCACATCCGGATCGTCGTAGGGGTGAATAAACGTGCTTCCTCGCTCCGTAGCGAAAGCCAGCGCATGAGCGTAGGCATCGTCGTAGGATTCGCCCTTCAGCACGATTTCCGCGCCCCGGCTCGCGACGGCCGCGACCTTAATCTGCGGCGTCGTTACGGGCATGACGATCGTTGCCTTAGCGCCGAGCTGCCGGGCGGCCAGCGCGACGCCTTGCGCGTGGTTGCCGGCTGATGCCGCGACAACGCCAGCCGCCAACGCGGAAGGCGACAGCCGCGCCATCTTGTTGTAGGCGCCTCGAACCTTAAAGGAGAATACGGGCTGCAGGTCTTCGCGCTTCAGCAGCACGCGGTTGTTCAGTCGCTCGGAGAGAAGCGGAGCCGGTTCAAGCGGCGTCTCCACGGCCACGTCGTATACTCTGGCCGTGAGAATTTCCTTCAAGTAATCGGTCCCTACACTCGCTTGCGCGCCCGTCGATGCAGTTCCAGTCGCAGACCCCATCTTCTGAGTTTAGAACCTACCCGACCGGATTTGTGGCCTATTGCCGTCTCCGGCCCTCGCATGGTACTTCTAATGGGCACGACGAAGAGAGAGACGGCCACCCAAATGAGAGGCGACCATAATCGGCGGCGGTTCCTGCAGGTAGCGGCAGGCGCTCTCAGCGCAACGCCTCACGCGATGGCCGCTGATCAACGCCCTAACATTCTATTTTTGTTTCCCGACCAGCATCGCTATGACTGGACGGGAGCCAACCCTGAGAATCCGGTCCGCACTCCGCATTTGGATGCGCTTTCCCGAAGAGGCGTCCGGTTCACACGGGCCGTTGTGGCATCGCCCCTGTGTGCGCCGTCGCGGGCCTGCCTTGCAGCCGGCCGGGAGTATGACCGATGCGGCGTCCCGAGCAATGCCCATGACTATCCTCTGGCACAAACGACCTACTACTGGTTACTAAGGGCATCCGGGTACCATGTGGCAGCCTGTGGAAAGCTCGACCTCCGCAAGAAAGCGCGCGACTGGGGATTGGATGGCAAGCGCTGCCTGGAGGAATGGGGCTTTTCCGATGGTATCGACAATGCGGGCAAGCGGGATGCCGTCGCTACCGGAGCGGAAACGCCGAAGGATCCTTACATGGCCTATCTGCACTCCAGGCACCTCGCTCGCGTTCATGTCGCCGATTTCCGAAGCCGTAACGATTATTCAGCGACGTTTCCAACTCCCTTGCCGGACGACGCCTACTGCGACAACTGGATCGCCGCCAACGGACTGGAGCTGATGCGCCGCTTCCCGAAAGGCAAGCCGTGGCATCTCGTTGTCAACTTCGCCGGTCCGCATGAGCCGATGGACATCACGCGGAGCATGGAAGGTCCCGTACGTGGCCGCAGATTCCCGAAGGCCCATGCGAACACCCAGTTCGACCCGGAAGTCCATAACACGATCCGGCAGAACTATGCAGCCATGATCGAGAACATCGATCGGTGGCTGGGGCGCTACATCGACGAACTGAAGCGGCGTGGTGAGCTGGACAACACGATCATCGTCTTCTCCAGCGATCACGGAGAAATGCTCGGCGATCACAACCGCTGGGGGAAAACCGTTCCGTACCAGGCCTCCGTCGGCGTCCCGCTCACCATTGCCGGGCCGGGAGTGAGGACTGGCGTTGTCAGTGACGCGCTTGTCAGCATCATGGATCTTGCAGCCACCTTTCTGGACTTCGCCGGTGTTGCTACCCCACGCGAGATGGACAACCGGTCTTTTAAGCCCCTTCTCAAGGGCCGGACGAACAAGCACCGCGAAGTCGTTCGTTCCGGACTGGGGCCATGGAGGATGGTAAGCGACGGCCGCTACAAGCTGATTCGTGGCTTCGACCCGGCCACGAGCACGCGCGCCGGTCAAGCAGCGGCAGCCCAACCAGCTGATGCGCCGATGCTTCTTTTCGACCTGGAGGCGGATCCCGGTGAGGACCGGAACATCGCAGCAGCGTCTCCGCAGATCGTACGGAGACTCCAGGAGTATCTAACGGCTTGAACAGCAGGATGACTTTTGTGAACAAAACACCTCTTTCCAGACGCGATTGGTTGAAGGCCGCTGCTGCAGCGGGCAGCACATCTTTGCTAGGTGCACAGTCGCGGCCGCCCAACATTGTCCTGATCTTTGCCGACGACCTCGGTTATGGCGACCTCGGATGTTATGGCTCCAAGATCCGCACTCCGAACCTTGACCGCATGGCCGCGGAGGGCATCAAGTTCACTCATTTTTACTCGGCGAATCCGGTGTGTTCGCCATCGAGGGCGGCTCTGTTAACGGGCCGCTACCCGACGCGGGTCGGCGTTCCTCGCGTTCTGTTCCCCAATGACACAACAGGACTTCCGGCCTCGGAGACCACCATCGCGGCGATGCTCAAGGCCAAGGGCTATAAGACCATGTGCATCGGCAAGTGGCACCTGGGGCATCTTCCCGAATTTCTGCCTACGGCCCGCGGCTTCGATGAGTACTACGGCATCCCTTACAGCAACGACATGAATCCGCGTCCCCTCCTGCATAATCTGGAGGTTCTGGAACAACCCGCCAAGCTGGAGACGCTGACGTCGAGATATACGGAGCAGGCAGTAAAGTTCATTGAACGCTCCAAAGACTCGCCGTTCTTCCTCTACATGCCGCACACCTACCCGCATATTCCACTGGCGGCTTCTGAGAAATTCCGAGGGAGATCTCCGCAGGGCATTTATGGCGACGTTCTGGAGGAGCTGGACTGGAGCGTCGGCCAGATTCTGGAGACGCTCAAGAAGCATGGGCTGGACAACAATACGCTCGTCATATTTACGAGCGATAACGGACCCTGGTATCAAGGAAGCCCGGGTTTTCTCAGAGGTCGCAAGGGCATGACGTTCGAAGGCGGGGTTCGCGTTCCCTTTATCGCCCGCTTTCCGGGCAGGATTCCCAAGGGGAAAGTGTGCACCGGCATCGCCTCCACGATGGACCTTCTGCCAACGATCGCCAGCCTGTGCAATGCTCCTTTGCCGTCGAACCCGCTCGACGGAATCAACATCTGGCCTCTGTTGACGGGGCAGAAGGAGAGCCTGGAACGCGAAGCGCTGCTCTATTTCGATAACGTATACGTGCAGTGCGCGCGGTGGCGCAATTGGAAATTGCACATTGCCAGATACAACACTGTCACTTACAGTCCCGCTCCGGCGATTGGACGGATGAATCTTCCACTGCCGGCACCAGAGCTGTACAACCTGGAGACCGACCCGGACGAGAGCTATGACGTCGCCGCGGAGAATCCTAAGATCGTTGCGGAGATTCAGCAGCGCATCGAGCGGCTGATTGCCACCTTTCCGGAGCCGATCCAGCAGGCGTACCGCGAGACAAAGTCGAAGCGGGTGGCGCCAACTTCGGCCGGCGCAGTTACCCGCCCGGCCCCTCAATAGTCTGGAGGTTTTAAGCAATGGTGAACCGGCGGCAGTTTCTTTCGGGACTCGGCGGACTGGGCTTGACGGCAGCAGCGCTGCCGGGTCAAAGAGCCGAACGCCGGAGGAATGTTTTGTTCATTGCAATCGACGATTTGAACGATTGGGTCGGATGCCTCGGAGGGTATCCGGGCGTCAGGACGCCCAATCTGGATCGTCTGGCACGGCGCGGTGTGCTTTTCACAAACGCTCACTGCGCCGCTCCCCTCTGCAACCCGTCGCGGGTGGCGGTGATGACGGGAATCCGGCCGTCGACTTCCGGGATCTATGAGAATAATCAGCCGATGAGGCAATCTCCGGTCCTGAAGAATGCCGTCCCCCTGAGTCAGCACTTCATGCAGCACGGCTACCGTGCGGTTGGAGGAGGCAAAATCTACCATTTGCCGTTCCCAGACCCGCAAAGCTGGCACGAGTACTTCCCTTCGCAGGACAAGAACAAGCCCGATGATCCGGTTCCCCCGCAACGGCCCGTGAATGGAATCCCCAACACCGCACACTTTGATTGGGGACCCGTGCGGGTCGCAAACCGGGAGATGGGAGATTATCAGGTGGCTGACTGGGCCATCGGCGAACTACAGAAAAAGCACGATAAGCCGTTCTTCCTGGCCTGCGGATTCTACCGGCCACATCTGCCCTGGTACGTCCCCGAGAAGTACTTCGACATGTATCCGCTCGACCAGATCACCCTCCCGAGAGTGAAGGAGGACGATCTCGACGACATTCCTCCAGTTGGCCGCCGTATGGCTCTTGCAAACGGAGACCACGAGAAGATTTTGCGATACAACCAGTGGCGAAAGGCCGTGCAGGGCTATCTGGCGAGCATCACGTTCGCGGATGAGCAGGTGGGGCGGGTGCTTGATGCGCTGGATAAGAGCGAGTATGCCTCGAACACGACGGTCGTGCTGTGGAGCGACCATGGCTGGCACTTGGGCGAGAAGCTCCACTGGCGAAAGTTCTCGCTTTGGGAGGAATCGACGCGGAACGTGCTCATCGTGTATTCACCTGATATCACAGCGCCGGGCGGGCGGTGCAGCCGTCCGGTGAGCCTCCTCGACCTTTATCCGACGCTCGTCGAACTGTGCGGTTTGAGTCCACGGAAAGAGCTTGAAGGCACAAGCCTCATGCCGCTGCTTCGGAATCCCAAAGCGCCGTGGGGCCGCCCGGCGGTCACGACCTTCCGCCGCGGCAATCACTCGATACGAACCGAACGATGGCGCTACACGCGGTATCACGATGGCGGCGAGGAGCTGTACGACCATGAGACCGATCCCATGGAATGGTCGAATCTCGCGGCAAAACCCGAAATGCGAAGCGTGAAGGCAGAGCTTGCGCGCTGGCTACCCAAGACCAATGCGCCCGATTCTCCGGCAAGGAGGGCGCTTAGCAGCCCGGCTCACGGAGGTGACGCCGTCCCCCGCCACACTCCGGCGGAGGGCACCCGACAGAGGAAGCCCAACACCAACCAGCTGTGGGTTATATAATCGATATGCAGTAACTTTCAAGCGAAGCAGCGGGCGTTCCGACGTCCGATGTCTGGCGCTTTAGGTGTGTAGTGCCCACAAAGTCTTCTCTTGCAGTACTCTTTTTATCCCTCGTGCCGTTCTCTGCGATACCGAAATCCGGAGGTTTGCTGAAACAAGCAGGTATGCACGGGGAACGTTTTCCACTAGCAGCGCTGCTGGCGCAAGCTCCCGATATCAACCCTGCTGTCCTGAAGATGGCGCTAGGTGCTATGCAGCGTGTCAATGACCTCGGCATCAATGCCCGCTTAGACAGGCTGCTCCTCATCGATTACACTAAGCCGTCCACCGAACCGCGATTCTGGGTCTTTGATCTGAATACGGGTAAAGTCCTGTTCCGCGAGTTGGTGGCCCACGGAAAGAACACGGGCGACAACATGGCCGTCCGGTTCTCGAACACGCCGGGAAGTTTGATGTCGAGCCTCGGCGTCTTCCTGACCGCAAACACGTACATCGGGAAACACGGCTATTCCCTGCGTTTACGAGGACTTGAAGAAGGCATCAACGACAAGAGCATGGAACGCGCGATCGTGCTCCACCCAGCCAGTTACGTCAGTGAAGCCATCGCCGCAAAGCTGGGCCGGCTTGGGCGGAGCTGGGGATGCCCGGCCGTCCGGCCTGAGATTGCCAGGCAACTGATCGACGCCGTCCGTGACGGCGCCGTCCTGTTTGCCTACTACCCAGACGAGAAATGGCTGCGTAGCTCCAGATTCATTTCGGAAGATTTGTACGCTTCCTTGAACTAGGGCTTTACTCTGCCGCGCGATTTTCGCCGGGTAGCGCGACGCCGCGAGCCGCCCATTCGGGCTTGAGCCACGGCCTCGGCGCGCTGAAGTCATACCTGCCAAGGACGAGAACGGGTGTGCCCGGCTCGCCCCAATGGTAGAGCCATTTTGCGTCCCGCGCCAGCATGCGGACGCAGGCATGGCTGACGGGCGCGCCCGGAAGACTGTATTGGTGGAAAGCAACACCGTGGAAAAAGTTGTAGTACCACTTCATCCGCCAGTTCCGGTTGATGCTGCTGCGCCGATCCGGCGACTTCCATCGAAGAGAGAACCTGCCCGAGGGGGTTGGACTTCGCGCACTGCCGCTGTTGACCGGCCCCCACCGAACCAACCGTCCTTCCTCGTATGCGCCAAAGACCTGGCCGGGAAGGTGGACGATCAGGGCCTTTGGGTAACGCGCCGACCACGATGAGTAGTGCGGCATTGGACTGTAGGCGGCCTCGTCAAGCTCCCACTGATCCGGAACGACCAGGGCCGGCAGGCGCGGCAGATGCCTCCGATCCGCTCGATTCAGTTTCTCCAGGAGTCCTATCCTCTCATCGTCCAGCTCACGCAGGATCGACGGCGAGGCACGCGTATAACTGGGTCTCGCCGATTCGGGCGGAAGGCTTCTCGTGCCGAAACATGGAGTGATCCAAACAGCTAGCGCCATGCCGCCAAGGCAGCAGCACTGGCGCAGGATTCTCACGGCCACCATGAAAACTCCTTCTGTGCTTCCCTGAGTTCCGCAGGAAATGCCCGAGAATAAGGCACTTCGAGCGGGCAGGCGGCGGGAGGCGGAACGCAGCAGCCGCAGGAACCGCCTGCTATCTGTTTGACGCCTTACGCAGGAGAGAAACCGCCGGAAAGTGGAGGATAACGTCCAGTTTTCCGGTTGTAGGAACGGCGCCAGATACAATGAGTATTTTTGTCCGACGCAAACGCTTTGTGCGTTCGCGCTTCAAAACGGGCGACCGACCCTGAGGGAGCGTAGGCGTAATTGTTGCAGAAATGAGAAAAGCATCGTCCAGGAATACGTGCGGCCCAGACAGGAGGAGGCAGTATCTCAATGCCTAAGTCTGCTTTTGACGCAATCTCGCGGAGCCTGCCCCGATATCCGCAGGAGGTTGTGGAGCTGCTGATCGAACTGGCCGTCGAGATTGCAAGGGAAGGCCGCGAAGGGCGGCGCATTGGCACTCTCTTTACGCTGGGCGACGAGCAGACGATACTTCGGATGTCCCGTCCGCTGATCCTGGACCCTCTTGCGTGCCACCCGCGAGAAAGCCGCATGATTCAGAACCCGAATCTCCAGGGGACAATCAAGGAACTGGCCCAGCTTGACGGGGCATTTATCGTCAGCAGCGATGGGGAGTTTTGTGCAGCGTGCCGCTATCTCGAAGCCTCTTCGGAAACGGTTGATCTGCCTCTTGGGCTCGGCAGCCGGCACCTGGTTGCCGCGTCTATCAGCGCCCTGACAGACGCTGTGGGCATCGTTGTGTCGGAGAGCGCAATCGTCCGAATCTTCTCCGGCGGAAAACTGGTAGCCGAAGTCCTTCCCGAATTCTGGCTCCTCGGCAGACGCATCCTCCAGTTGAGAGGGCGCGTCCGCGAAGAACACGTGAGCGACCTCGCCGTCATCACCCCTGAAACCGACGAATATGCCGGTGGATGAAGCGGATAGGGTACTCTCAGTACCATAGATTGAGGGACAGATCCCAGTGCATTCACTAAGATCGTGGGTGAATGAATTGCCTTGTATCTGTCTTGTTCGTCGTACTTCTGTCCACATCCTGCGGACGAAGCATTTTCGCCGCAAAAGAAGCCTTGCTGGAGCGCGGAAACGAGCATTTCCGTGAGGGACGCTACGAAGATGCCGTTCTCCAGTACAGAAAGGCTCTGCAGAAAGATAGCCGGTACGGTGAAGCAGCTTACCGCCTTGCCTTGGCATACCTGAAGCTCGGCAAGGGAGCGGAAGCCTACCAGTCTCTCGTCCAGGCGGCAGAACTTTTGCCGGACCGGACGGACATCAAGGTTGAGCTCGCAGATCTGGCTCTGCGGTCTTATCTTGCAAACCCGCGATCGGCAGCAAGCGGGTTTTACGAAGTAGTCGAGAGGATCTCCCGGCAGTTGCTGGACTCGGATCCAGCCTCCTTTGACGGCCTGCGGCTGAAGGCCCACCTGGTGCTTCTCGATGGACGTCCAGCAGAAGCGGCCAGGCTCTTCGAGCAGGCGCACTCCATCAAACCTGAACGCGGGGATGTTGTGACGGGCCTCGTAGACAGTCTGATCCTCGCGGGGAACCCGGAGCAGGCCGAGAAAACCGCGTGGGACTTTCTGGCTACCAACCAGGGCGACCCGGCTCTTTTTGACGCCCTTCACCGCCACTACGTCAAAAACCGGCGTCTTGCCGACGCAGATAAGGTACTGCTGACGAAGGTGGAGCGATATCCCAAGGTGACGTTTTACCGGCTCCAGCTTGCGGAGCATTACTTGCGCACGAATCGCCGAGCCGAGGCGATCGACGTCATACAGGCGCTTCGGAGGGATCCCGGAGCAGCGAGAACGCTCCTCGAAGTCGGCGACTTCTGCCGCGAAATGGGAGAACATGACCAGGCGCTTGAAACGTATCGCGCAGGCATCACCGCGAATCCAAAAGATGAGCTGATTTACCAGAAGAGAATCGCCGAGCTTCTGCTCGAGCGGGGCAAGGATAAGGAAGCTGCCGCCTTGCTCGACAGTCTCATTCAACGGCATCCCGACGATTCCGACTTGCGCGCGGCCCGCGCCGCGCTGCGCCTCTCCGCACGCACAGCGTCCGAAATCGAACGCGGCATCTCCGAGTTCCAATCGCTCGTTGAGAAAGAGCCGAAGCGCGTTGAACTGCGCTACAAACTCGCGAAAGCCTACCGGCGCGCCGGGCGCGAAGCGGAAGCGCGAGAGCAACTCGAACTCGCCCTGAAAACGGAGCCTCAGCATGTTCCGTCCATGCGCGAGCTTGCTGACATCCTGCTCCGCTCCGGCGATAGCACAGGGGCGCTCCGTCTTGCGGAATCGATCCTGAAACAAGCGCCGGGAGACCCGGCGGCACGGCTTGTCCGTACAGCCGCCTGGGCGCTGCAGGGCCGCTATAACGAAATTCGCGCCGAGCTGGCGTCCCTCCGAAAGGAGTATCCGGGACTGCGGGAGGTGGAACTGCAAACGGCAATGCTTCATTTGGCCGAGAAGCGTTATGCCGAGGCGGAGTCGATCCTGAAGCGGAACTACCTGATCGATTACGACCTGCGTTTCCTGCGCGGTCTGGCGCAACTCTATCTCGCGCAGAAGCAGCCGCAGAAGGCTCTGGCCTTTGTCCGCGCGCAGCAGCCCCGGATGGAGGGACGGGAGGAGTACCAGTACCTCCTTGCCCGAACTGCCGTCGATGCGGGCGAGTATGCGGTGGCTTCCAGCGTTTATCTGGACCTGTTGCGAAACGCGCCTGACTCCGCATTCCTGTTGCTCGAACTCGGCAGGCTCGAGCTGCTCCAGCTAAGGCGCGAGGCAGCGGTCGAGTATTTCCGAAAGGCAGAGAAGGTAATCCCCCAAAACAGCCGCATGCTCGCGGAGGTCGCATCGGCTTACGCGGATGCGGGCAGCATGCAGGATGCCATCCGAACTGCGCGTCAAAGCCTTGCCTTGGAGCCGGAAAACATCGGCTTAATGAACAACCTGGCCTATTGGATCGCCGAAGCCGGCGGCGATCTGGAAGAAGCTGAAAAGCTGACGCGCCAGGCGCTGCGCAAAGCACCGGATCATCCCGCCATTCTGGATACCGTTGCCTGGATTCACCTCAAGCGCGGCAGCCACAGCTCAGCCCTGCCGATCTTCGAGCGGCTGGTGAAGAATGAACCCGCCAATTCCGCGTTTCGCGTGCATCTTGCGGCGGCATTGAAGGCGAACGGGCGTCCGCAAGAAGCGCAAGAAGAGCTGAGGGCAGCACTGCGCTTGAATCCGCATCCCCTCGTGCGAAGGCAAATCGAGGAAACCCTAAACTCAACCCGGCATTAGTACCATTACCACAGGTTGTTTCCCTTGCAGATATCTCCTGTTAGCATGAGCTTACGTTGGGTCTTTTACTGTAACCGCTTGTGGAGGATCACCTTAGCTACGGTCGGTTTATGAGGCTTAAGTAGAATATGAAACTGAAACAACTGCAACTCCTCGGCTTGTACTTGCTGTGCGCCGGAATCAGCGTCGCTGCGCCAATCCCGGTTGATGCTCTTGGTCTCGCGCGCACTGTCGTTGTTACCACGGCAGGCGGCTATCCCATCAACATATCCAATGTCGGGAGAGGCGGCGGCTACGCGGGCAGCGTTGCCGGAACGGAAACCATTCTCTGGTGCGTCGATTCGCAGTTAGACGTCAATTCCGGTACGAACAACTACCTGGCCAATGTCGTCCGAGTGAGTGACATTGGAAATCCGGACTACGATGGCGCTGTCAGATACGAGAATGTAACTGGCGCTGGCACGATAAGGCTCAACGAGTGGGTCCTGGACCTAGGCGCCGCCTACAACGTCGCTTCAGTCCGGTACCAGATGGCGGCGTGGCTTGTGTCCCAGTATACGGGCATACCCGATGGTCCGGCAGCCGACGATGCTCGAAATCGGGCCATCCAGAGGGCGATCTGGAGGGTCATGCTGAATGAGACGCGACTAATTGATCCAGATGTTCTCACTGGAGATATCTCCACTGGCTCTGCCAGCGGAAGCTGGATCCAGGACGCCATAAACTTCCTGGCGGCCGGAAACTACGGAGACTTCTTCGACAACTGGGCTGTGGTGAGTGGCGGAGTCCGAGCCGATGGTGATTTCAAAATTTTGGATGGGAAGCAGACTTTCCTGGTTCAACTCCAGCCGGTCCCCGAGCCTCACTTTTACGGGCTCCTGGCCGCAGGTTTAATCGGGGTGCTGTATTATCACCGGCGCAACCGTCTCCCGCAAGCCATTCGATAACCCGTCATCGGGGGCCCGGTATGGCTATGATGCGAACCGGGCCCAGCAATCCCGCTGGCACAGGACGAATCTGATCCATGTCCTGCGGCTGAAAGCGGACGCCATACCGCAGGTTCAGCAGTTTGTAGTCCGGCAGCGGCCTGCCTGCCATATGATTCACCGCCACGTTCGCCACAACAATCTTCAAGCGGTTCAAGCCCGGTTTTAAGTACCCGGTAATATCCAGCGAATAGGGCGGACACCAGACGGAACCCGCCCGAACGCCATTGACGTAAATCACAGCAGCGTCCCGGACGGGTCCATCCAGCCAGGCTCTCATACCAGCCTTTGGTTCAGGGCCGCTAACAGGCTTTCCTTCCCCGAAATCGATCCTGACCCGCTGCCCTGGCTTCAATAGATCCGCAGGGACGGTTACGTCCTTCTCGTAACTTGCGGTACCCGAGTAATAACGAGTCTGAATATCTTCAGTCCAGGACTTCAGTTCCTCCATCCTGGTTTTGCGCCCGTTTCCGTCAAACGTGACGTCCCAGCCCGTGCTGATGTCGATCGGACTGCCGTGCTCACGCCCCGGCGAGGGCGTGGCACGGCGGGAGTTCTTCGAGAAGACGACTACTTTGGACTCATAAGGCTCCAACTCGAGATCCAGCGTCACGCCGGAGGCCGTTCGCGCGAAGGGCAAGGCGGGCTCAGTGCCGCCCGTGACCGGATCCCACCACTCGGGCATCAGCCCTGACACCCGAAACGTCGCTTTGACTCTGTGCCGGACGTTACTCGTGTTTGCGACGAAGTAGATCTGGGCGAAATCCGTGCTACGCCGGATGAAACCGATCTCGGCAACCGGCGGCTCAATTCGGAGGTCGGGCGGCAGCAGCTTTTGCAAGACGGCGCCCAGGTTTTCTTCCTGCAGGACGACGTGCCCCCGCGCTTCGGGCGATGCGAACAGGCGCTTTACGATTGCCGCCGCTTCACCTCTCTCCTCGCTCGTTGCGGTGAACCCGGGCGGCGCTTGAGGGATCCTGCGTGTGGCGACCAGGATACCACCGCCACGCACGAACTCCTCGAGCTTCCTGAGCGTCGCGAGAGGCATCAGCTCAACACTCGGCAGAACGACGATTCTGTACGGGTTCCCGCCAAGCAGGAGGCGGTCCTTCTCGACGCGCCCTACCTGTTCGAGCGACCGGTCATCGAAGAAATCAACTCCGTAGCCGCTCTCCAGTATCTGTGCGATCACTTTAGAGCCGACGTGCTCCCGCAGCGCTTCAATCATGTGGACACGGCCGGCAGTAAAGCGCGACCATACATCGCTATTCGGCAGATAGAGCGCTACGTCGTTGGCTGGCCTTCCCTGCCTCAGCAGGAAGCTGAGGCGCTGAAGGTAGCGGGACAGATCGGGCATCACGATCCACCACGGATTCTGATGATTGAAGACAGCGGCTGCGTAAAACCGCCATCCCGGATACTCGACTCCCTCTGGCGTGTACGGCCAGCCGTGTCCGATGAGCTGATTGATGCCTTGCAAAAAGTGCAGATCCGCTTCCGCCTTCACATCGAGGGGAGTTGCGCGGAAAGAGGGCGAATGCAGCCACGTCCACGTCTCCGAAGAGGTTACGGGTCTTCCATAGAGATGGCTCGCAGACGAAGCCCAGCGGGAGGCACGGACGACCTTCCAGTGATGCCCTTCTCCTTCGGGCAGATCGGCGTAGAAGTTGCTTGAGATGGTTGCGGGAGGAATGCCGTAGCCTTGGATGCGGAAGAGCGCCCCCTTCTCCTTCGCCCAGCTGCGCATCGGAGCGAGGAAACGTTCTTCCAAGAGTTCTGTGAGCGTCTTACCCCAATCGTGACGAATGCCTGCGGTGGTGGGGCCGATATTCGTGACAAGCGCTGGCAGATACGGCCTCAAGTCATATCCGCGCCGCTTTCGGAACTCCTCAAGCAGATCGGGCGTCCAATCGGAGCCAAAGACTTCCAGGCTGTCGCAGAAGATGGCGTACGGGGGATTTGGGCCGAGCGCCTTCAGCAGGGGCTCGCCGATCGTTCTGAGGTAATGGTTCAAGGCGTCCCGATCGTAATGATCCAGGACGAAACCCTCCGCGCCGACCGACGGCCTTTTCACCATCATTCCGGTCCGGCTTGAGATGAAGAAGAGGATTGTGTCAAAGGAGTCGCTTTCGCTGAGCCAAAGAATGTCGCCTTTCGGCGGTTCAATCTCCCGCAAGGTATCCGGGACGATTTCCCCGCCCTGCTTCCGTGCGCTGAAGATCGCGATCAACTTCTCTCCGTTCGAGAGGTTCGGAAGCGCGACTCGCTTCGATCCCGGCTCGACTTTTGCTTGTTCGAATCGCAGCTTTCCGGCCGCTTGCGTGATCGAAATCGAGGGTCCTCCGTAAGGCCAGCCGCTGCCGAGCGTCAGATCCATGCGCATGCCGAGCTCGCGCGCCTTTTCGGAAGTGAAGCGGAGCGCCTCGAGGAATTCCGCGGAAAGAAACGGAAGGTTCCGAAAATTCTTCGTTGGGTCGTCGAGCGCCAACGGGTAGACCGGCTGCACTTCGAACCCGCCGATTCCTCCTTCCTTCATGAGCCGCATCTCGCGCTCGATGCCTTCCTTCGTCACCGACGGTCCAAACCACCACCAGCGCATCATGATGCGTGCATCCGGCGGCGGCTCCTGGAAAGCCCGCCGCAACTCCTCGATATTCGAAGGCCCCGCACAAGGTGCGTCGATTCCGATCAGAAGGAGCAGGCAGCAGAAGAGAAAGCAACGAAGCGGAGGCATAGCCATCATTATTTACAGAATTTCGGCAATGACGAGGCAACAATAGCTGGCGAGATTGGTTTCCGGACACGGCCATGCGAGGAAGCGATGGAAGCTTCATCACGTTGCACACATGCCCCGTGCAGGAGAGGCGAAGGCGATAGATTGATGCCGCCCGGTGCGTGGCGGGTTGGCCGCGTGAAAAGCTATCGGGACCGGCCGCCGCCAACCGAAGCGCCCCGGCTTACGCCGCCGCCCCGTGAGGCAGCCGCGCCAGCAGAACTCGCGGCAGGAGCGCCCCCCTGCGCCGCAGCGCCGGATACCGCTGGCCCTACGCCACGAGGACCCGTTGGATACCCGCCGACAGGGTCAAAGCCGCGCGAGACCCTGCCAAAGCCCGGGTGGCTGAGAACAGGCGCAGGAGCGTATAGCTGATGGAACGAACTAGGAGCGTAATAAGCGAAACCAAACGGACTGTAGATGACTCCCGATCTCGGAATGTAAGTGAACATCCCGTAGTACGGGTTCCAATACCATCCACCTTGCATCAGGTGTGAACCCGATTTCGACAAGCTGCGGGCCGCCGCGGCATTGGCCATCGCAATTGCCTGGGAGCGCCGCTTTGACCAGCGATACAGAGAGTCGCCGATTTCGTTGTTGAACTTTTCAGTCTCCGTGCTCTTGCCGTCTAGCACGAGCATCCGCGACTCTTTCACAGTGACGCTCTGGCCAGCAACCGCAACGGCAGCCTGACCGTCGTACACCTTCAACAGCGGAGGGTTCGCGTCAATACGATAGACGCCCCGCTTGAGCACTTCGACAGAGGCGTCGTTATAAAGCAGCGTCACGCGGTTGTCGTCGAGAATATCAGCCGCCTCTATCAGGACGGATCCTTCGAGGATCGCCACCCGGGTGTCGGCCAGCCGCGTCGAAAGCATCTTCACCCGCGTGTACTCCCCCAAACGGAGGAACGTGCCGGTGTTAAGTAGGACTTCCGCGCGCCCCTCTCCGGTGTGAAACTCGCCATTCTCAGGAATCGACGGGAATTCGCCTGCTTTCGGCTCGACTCGCTGATCGCCCAACCACGCTTCACCCATTACGTAGTGAATCAAGCCCGAACGAGCAGACACGATGGTTTGCGCCTGGAGACCCGAGATGAAAAACAGCGACACCCCTACGACCAGGACGTCAAGGAGGGATTTACTTGAGCGAGACACCTTCGCCTCCTGCACAATCTTCGGTCGTTTACTGTACGTATGTCAAGAAATGGCGGTTACAGATGACGTTTGTTCCATCGGCAGCTGTACGTTTTCGTCAGGAATAATGTGATCTCTGAAACGATAGGCTTCCCAGGAGCCTCTTGTCCAACTCCCGGAAAGCCATTCGCCTATCTGCCGATGCACTCCGCGCCCAGAAGATTGAACTGCGCTGCGGTACAGTAGCCGATCTTCGGCCAATAGTCGCCCATGGCCGATTTCCACTGAAAAACCGGCAGTTGAGAGACCGCACGTATTGATTGAGCGAACGACGGGTTTGGCATCGTCTGCCGGTACAGAATGGACCCGTAGTAGTAAACCGGCTGCTCGTTCGTAAGCACGTTCAGATTGATGTCGTAGATGTGGTCCCCCGGCTGCAGAGCACCCCATGCGATCCACGAAGCGGCATGCTGAAGCAGCACTTCATCACTCGGGCGTTTCGAAGGATCAGAGATGACGAACGTCACAAAGCCGTCACGCTGGAGCGCTTGATCGTCGGAAAGACACCGCACAACCCCGGTCGAGATCGTCTCATACGTGCAGACCGACCAGAATCGCACTTGCCGGGTCGTGGTAGACCAGTACGGCGGCTCTCCAGCTTGCGTATTCGTGAACGTTGGGGCGCGAAACTTCAGCACCACCATGTCATAGTTGTGCGGTGGGCGGAGGTACTCGCGGCTGATCAAGGTGCTCATGTAGCTGTTGTCCGCGCTGGGGTAGAACGGAGTGAGCCGGTTGGTGTTGGCTAGGGTCCAGATTGGGGGATTCGAGGCGACGGTGGGCTGCCCTGCGGGCACAGTTCCCGCCCAATCGCCATTGTCGAGGCGCCCCCAGACGGTTGCGTCCTCCGGAGTGATGATCGGCCTTGGCGGACAGGACGACAGCACACGGCCGTTCATGATGATGGTGGGAAGCTGCGGATCGAACGCGCCGCCCGTCAGATCATCCGGATTATCGGGATAGTAAATTCGGTACAGCAGCAAAACCTTCGTAAGGCCAGCCGTATAAATGGTGTTGGCCGGTTTCACAATAGGCTGTCGGCCAAAGACGATTCTTATGGTATATGTACCCTGCGCGCTTCCCGACCGAAATGGATTGTTCTGCCCCGGGTTCGGGTTGATATCAGCGTCATTAATCGCGCCAACTACGTTACGCTCGTTGTCGTAGACCTGAAACGCCATGTACCGGGCCTTGGGATACCGGCCCCGGATCAGGACCTCAGTGCCAAGCGGCGCTTCCAGCGGCGTTCCCCAGTACGTAGCGTTGGCCTCCGGAAAGGCAATGTTCCGAATTCCGAGGGCATCCGAACGCACGTTCGATTGGACCTGCCACGCCTCGTAGGCTTCGCAGGACGGGTCCGGGATTTCTGCAACGCCCAGGTTTACCGTAACTCCAACTATAAACATCAGCTGGCAGATGTTTCGAGCGAGATTTGACAACACTGTCAATCCGCTTCTACGTGTTATGCGTGCGCGCATTGCACATCAACCTCACTAGATACCCCGATACGGGGCATCTTCCATCTCGAAATAGACACTCATTTACTTCGAAGTCAGGAAAAACCCAAGCTGACTGCTAGGAATACGGTGCTGATTCAAGGGAAGTATATACACAACGTCGATCGGTTGTCAGCAGGGAAACACTGGAATTGTGTGGCAGGTGACTGACATCACGATGCGACTCGGTACCCGTTGAGGTAGAGAACCGAGGACGGGGACGATTGAGAACATCACGCCCGAGACGTCCGGGCGGCACTCCTTTCAACAAAGACGGCCTAGAAAGAAGTGCCCTGGACGAGCCTCAACGTAAAGAGCCAGGGCCTCCGGCCGTACGGAGATCCCGCCGCGGGGCTTTCCGGGAGCCTTTGGTCCGGCCCCCGGAAGTCCATTCCTATCTGCCGATGCACTCCCCGCCCAGAAGGTTGAACTGGGCTGCGGTGCAGTAGCCGATCTTCGGCCAGTAGTCGCCCATGGCCGATTTCCATTGGGTCGCGGGTAGTTGAGATACCGCGAGTATCGACTGACTGAACGACGGGTTCGGCAGCGTCTGCCGGTACATGACCGTCCCGTAGTAGTGGACCGGTTGCTCGTTTGTAAGGACGTCCAGGTTGATGTCGTAGACGAAGTCTCCCGGCTGCAAGGCGCCCCACGGAAGCCATGAAGCGGCATGCTGAAGCAGAACTTGGTTACTGGGTCGTTTCGAAGGATCAGAAATCACGAGTGTCACAAAGCCGTCGCGCTGCATCGCCTCGTCATCCGAGAGGCACCGCACGGCCCCTGTCGAAATGGTGTCGTACTGGCAGATCGACCAGAATCGCACCTGCCGGGTGGTGTTAGACCAGTAGGGCGGCTCTCCAGCTTGTGTGTTCGTGAACGTTGGCGCACGAAACTTCAGCACTACCATGTCATAGTTGTGCGGCGGCCGGAGGTACTCGCGGCTGATCAGTGCGTACATGTAGCTGTTATCCGCGCTCGGGTAGAACGGCGTGATCCGATTGGGAACGACCAGGTTCCAGACTGGAGGATTCCTGACGAGGGCAGGCGACGGCTCTGTCGGTACAGTTCCCGCCCAGTCGCCGTTATCGAGGCGCCCCCAGACCGTTGCATCCTCCGGCGTAATGATCGGCCTTGGCGGACACGACGATAGCACGCGTCCGTTCATAATGATGGTTGGAAGCTGCGGATCGAACGCGTCACCTGCCAGATCATTCGGATTATCGGGGTAGTAGACGCGGTAGAGCAGCAAGACCTTGGTAAGTCCGCCCGTATAAATGGTGTTAGGCGGCTTCAAAAGATGCTGCCGGTCGAAAACGATTCTTATGGTATATGTACCCTGTGCGCCTCCCGACCGGAATGGATTGTTCTGCCCCGGGTTTGGGTTGATATCAGCGTCATTAATCGCGCCAACTACGTTACGCTCGCTGTCGTAGAGGTGAAACGCCATGTAGCGGGCCCTGGGATACCTGCCCCTGATAAGGACCTCGGTACCAAGCGGCGCCTCCAAAGGCGTCGCCCAATACGTGCCATTAACTTCCGGAAAAGCAATGTTCCGAATCCCAAGGGCATCTGAACGCACGTTGGCTTGAGCCTGCCACGCCTCATAGGCTTCGCAGGATGAGTCCGGAATTTGCGCGAAGCCCAGGTGAACTGTAACTCCAGTTATAACCACAAAGTGGTGAATCTTCCGAGAGAGATTTGACAACACCGCCAATCTCTTCCTGCGTGTTATACGTGCTCGCATCGCACACCAAGCTCCAGGTAATGGGGATAGATACAGCGATAAGAGCGCCTTCCATCGCGGAACAGAAATTCACTTAGTTAGCAGTAAGGCACATGCCCGATCGGACTACTCGCCTTTAATGGCAGTATATACGCACTATTAATGTTTTGTCATCGTGTAAATACCGAATCAGTCACCGTGAAAATACGGATTGTGTGAAAGGTTACAGACATCGGTATATGAATCGGCACCTGCTAGGATAGAGAGCTGAGGACGGCACCATGAGAACAGATCTAAGCGGGGTGACACGGCGGGGCTTCCTGTCGGCCGCAGTTGGAGCGCTGGCGCTCAACGCGGCGGAGCCAATCATCGATATTCATCAGCACACGAACTACTCCGGCCGAACCGACGAGCAGCTGGTCGCGCACCAGCGGAGGTTGGGGGTCACCCGGACGGTTCTGCTGCCCGCGGGGTCTAAGTATGGGCTGGCGGCTGGCGCGGGAGGGAACGACACGGTCGTGCGCCTTGCACGCCAATACCCCAAGGAGTTTGTTTACTTCGCCAATGAATTGCCGGACCTTCCCGAAGCGGAAAGCGTTTTGCGGAAGTATCTGAAAGGCGGAGCCATCGGGATCGGAGAGCAGAAATTTCCGGTCGCCTGCGACTCAGTGCACATCCAGAAGATTGCGGAGCTTGCCGCTGAGTTCCAGGTACCAGTACTCATGCACTTCGAGCACGAGAAGTACAACCTCGGGTTTGAGCGCTTCTACAAGATCCTGGAGAAATATCCGAAAGTGAACTTCATAGGCCACGCACAGACTTGGTGGGGCAACATTGACAAGAACCTGGATCCGACGGTGCTCTATCCGAAGACAAAGGTGACTCCCGGCGGCCTGACCGATCGCTACCTTTCCGACTATCCGAATATGTACGGCGATCTCTCAGCCGGCTCAGGATTGAACGCTCTGCTGCGGGATGAAGATCACGCCAGGGAGTTTCTGGCCCGCCATCAGGACAAGCTCCTCTTTGGCAGCGACTGTAATGATGCCGACGGGCACGGGCCGAAATGCTCCGGATCGCAGTGTATTGCCGCGATACGCCGCCTTGCCCCGAACTCGACAGTCGTTCGCAAGATCCTTCACGATAATGCCGTCCGCCTGCTCCGCCTCTAGGTTCCGGTTCGCAGCGCCCTTCGCAGGGATCGGGTGACCTTATCCGGAACCATCAGGCACAAGGCCTGAGCGGCATTCGTTTCAACCAAGCCGGCGTAGAAAGAAATCTCCCGGACGAGCTTCAAAGTAGAGAGCCGCCGCTTCCGGCCGCACAACTCCGTCCGGATCTTCCAGCCAGCCGTTCCGCCACAATTCCCACGCACCAGGGGCCAGTC
Source organism: uncultured Bryobacterales bacterium (assembly GCA_937959285.1). GTDB lineage: Bacteria > Acidobacteriota > Terriglobia > Bryobacterales > Bryobacteraceae > JADGHK01. The sequence continues at coordinate 54,900 of CALGAR010000045.1, read as the reverse complement.
CGGTCAGGAGGACTCGAACTTTTTCTCCGCCGAGTGTTTCGAACGACAGCGGGGATCTGGCCGTGCGGCTTTCCGTGTGAAACAGGACAACCCAATCCCCCATTCGCGCGCCAGCCAGCTCGAAGCCCGAAACCGGCGAAGCCTCCGGGCCGGGTACCGTCCGGAGGACATGCATAAAGACGGGCTCGGCTGTCCGGTTCGCGAGCACTTCGATGCCGCCCCTGGTTCTGCTGACTTCGGGCGCGGCAGGCCACACGGTACTCAAGTGGAAACGGCCCGGCGATCCGGGAACGCGAAACGATACAGTTTTCCCCTCCAGTTGCAGATCCTCCAGGCCGTCAAGAATCCATCGCGCGGGATGATCGCTCCCCTGACAGAGGTCAAAAAGGAGCAGTACCGGACGGCCAAGCCAGAGCACTACGACAGAACGCTGTAGGAGCGTCCCCTCCGGGCTTGGAGCAGAGAAAGCCGCAAACGCGTACGAGGGCAGCTTAGGATCGGGACCGCAGTCGTACGCAAGCGCCCGCAACCCGCCCGGCGTCGGGGTGTAGATGCGGCGCAGGGAGCCGAGCTGCCGCCAGTACGGCTCGCCGGCTTCGAGATAAGCGGTAAGATCACCGCCGTGAAGGATTGCTTCGACCGGATCAGGCAACTTCTACGATGCCATCCGGAGCTTCACAACGCAAGTTGCCTGAATGAGAAGACAAAGCACGCAAACGGAACTATAATCCCAATCATATTTGCCCTGTTCCGGCAGCGTGCCGCTCTATGCTGAGCGCTGCTCTGATAGGATAAGTCGGAACTGTGGTTTTCCGGAGGCATGATGATTCGTCGGGCGTTCTTCATTCTTGCCGTTTCCCTGTGTGCAACAGCTGCTGGTGCTGCCTCTGACCGGCTCGAGTTTGCCGGGAGCTACTCGCGAACGTACACGCTTGCCAGCGGGCAGACCGTCGAGGTCTTTGTCGGCCTTCCGGCCCCGTCAAAGCTGCCGCCGAACGGCCGCATTGCGGTGGAATGGGCCGGATACCGGAAAGTGCTGCACGCGCTCGACCCCGATTTCTACATGGTCTACAAGGCGCCCAAAGCGGGGCCCATGGTCCTCAAGGTGTCCGCCGTCGAGGATGAGGAGCCCATCTTCAATCTCCCCCGCTGGCGCGAGCCAGGCACGATTCAGAAGATTGAGGCCTTCCCGAAGAAGACGCCCTGGCCGGCCGGATGGAAAGTACCGCTCAGCGCCTCCGTCAAGCCCGTGAATTACGGCGTCTCCAAGCGAGGCATGATCATTGAGGCTGAACCCAACGACTCCATCGCTACTGCTCAGCCTGTCGTCATCGGCGTCTCAGGAGGCGACGAGACTATCCACATCACCGGCAGCGCGGACGACATCGAATATTTCGACAACGGCAAGATCGGTGAAGTTGGGCTCGATTGGTTCCGCATCGAGTTCCAAGGTTCCGAACCCCGGCTCTTTACGGCCAACCTGACGGTCCCCGATCCCTTGGTCGTGGGCCAGGTTCTCTTCTATACGGCTGACGGAAAGGAGTACCGCGAGGGCGCCAATGCCAATGAGCGGGTCCACCAGCAGACGGAAGGGCATCGCACGGAAATCACCCGAATACTCAAGCCCGGTGGAGTCTATTTCCTCAAGGTGGAAGCGAATTCGCCTGGTTACGAAGTGGAGCTGCGCCTCCGCCGCCCTGCGCCCTACACAGATCCTCGTCAGGCCGTACGCCTGGCGATGTACGATCACATCGCGCAAGTCGACGCGTGGCTGTTGAACCGCCCGAGAGGCGCAAGCGTGGACCGCAGGATTCGCGACACAGGCAGTCTGCTTGGCTCCCACTGCATGAGCTGCCATACGCAGTCAGGTGTCTGGGGTCCGGTGGGTCCGATGCTGAAGGGCTACCGGGTGGAGAACGTAGCGAACTTCCGGCACCTTGTGAACCTTGCGTACGAATCGTTGCGGCCCACCAATACTCTGCTGGACGCAGCCAATAACACGAGCCTCGCTCCGCTGGACCTCGGCGACGGCCCGGCCGGAACGCGCGTTGCCGGGTACAACATCACGACGCTCGAAACGCTGCTGCCCCCGCGGCGCCTCCATTCGGCCCAGCAGATCCGTACCGCGAATTTCGTTCTGCAATCGGCGGATCCAAGCGGAATTAACGCGGCAGGTCCGGGGTCAAACGTCGGGCAGTCGGTCGTCTACCGTTTTGCCGGAGAAATTCTGAAGCGTGCGTGGGACCAGACGCGCGATCCAAAGTACCTGGTGGCGCTCGAAGAAAAGGCCGCGAAGCTTCTGGAAGTCAGGCCGAAATACAGCGACGATCTTTCAAACCGCATCGAGTTCTTCCTCAACACGTTCCCTGCCGATTACCTCGCTTTGCGGCAGGAGTCCGACGAGGCGAAAGCGCTGTGGGAACGCATCCGCAAGCAGGTGGCCGCCGACGAGCGTCGGCTCCGCGCGATCCAGAAGCCGGACGGATCCTGGGGTTTCCATCCCGGCATTTCAACCGACGACGGCAAGACCTGGAAGAACGGCACCGACGACCCGAAGGATATCGATCCCGCGCCCACGGCTTTGGCGATCACCGCGCTGCAGGCGCTCGGCTATGACGATCGCGACCCCGCGGTTAAGCGCGGCGTGGAAGCTCTGCTCAGAATGCAGGACCCCTACGGCCGCTGGAACCGGAATGCATTGACCGGTTTTGTCACGACGGCTTACGCGCTGCACGCTCTGGCCCGGCTGTATCCGGACACGCCGCAGCCCATCCACCGCGCCGACTTCGAGGCCCGCACGGGCGAGTCGCTGGCCGACACTGTGGCCCGGTTCCGCGCTCTTGCGCAATTGGGTCTCACGCCCGAAGACAGCCGATTCCTTGATCTGGTCCTGACCGGCGTCGACCATCCCAGCCCTCACGTTCGTTACTGGGCGCAGATCGCGCTCGGTGGTCTGCATGATGAACGCGGCGTTCCTGCCCAAATCAAAGGGCTTGGAGATCCGGTCAAGATGGTGCGGGAGGCTGCGCGATGGGGCATGCGTCAGACCCTGCTCGATGACAAGGGCTGGGATCACCTGTTCGCTGCCTACGGGACGTCCGATGACCTGACCCGAGAATCCATCGCCGGAGCCCTGCTCATGCGTGCGGACGGGGTCCTCACGCGGACCGCGGCGGGCTTCCCACGGCTCGGCGCCACGCTCAGCCGCATGATGAATGAGGATCCGCATCCCGGTGTCCGGGCTTGGGCATCGAGAGCAGCCTGGAACTGGTGGGTCTGGAACCCGCCTCTGCGGAAGCAGCTCAACCAGGCATTTCTTACAAGCCTGGAGCAGCCGGAAGACAATGCCCTGGTAGAAACAGCCAAGCGCTATCAGACAGAAGCGCTGTTCATTGCAAATGGACAGCGCGCCAACGGCAGCAAGGAGCATCAGTATCCGGAGCTGGCTCAGCTCTTCGAGGAAATCACGAAGCGCCTGGACTCCAACCCGAACGTCCATCTGGTAAATCGCATCACGAAGATCGCCGCGACCTACTACAGCATGGCTGGCGGAGACGGCGGTCCCGGCCAGATGGGTTACGTCACGCCGAAGTCGGCCGAAATGGTCGGGAAGGCGCTAATGGAATATTGGAAGGGCGCTGAGGAATCCCGGAACGATCTTCAGTTGAAGCTGGTGCTCGAAGCATCGGCGAATGTGACCTGGGACCCGCTTCAGAAGAAGGTACTCTACTACTCGAGCAATGGTCCCGAACACCTTCGCACGCTTGCCTCGACATCTCTGGCTGATCCGCGCGTCACTTCCCTTCCCGGCACCCAGGAGTTCCTGGAGCCGCTAGTCGAACAGATCAAGCGCGGAGCCCAGGAACCGGAACGGCGTACCGAACTCGTGGGTCCGCTGATCAAGCTTTTCTCCCGCGCCCGCTGGAATATCCCGAAAACCGAGGAACAGCAGCGCACCTTCTTCGGTCTTCTGGTCCCGACATTTCCGCCCGAGCGCGGCAAGCTCGAGGAGAACACCCGCGAGCTCCTGCAGATGGAGAAGGATCCGCCGGATTGGTACCTCGCACGCAGCATCGGTCAGGTGATTCACTCGAACCCGGACCTGCAGACTCCCGCTCTGTTGGAACGGTTCCCCAAGGAATTCTCTACCCCGATGGACGAGATGCTCTGGCTGCCGAGCGTCCGGTGGCTGCTCACCTATGGGAGCGGCATCCCGGAGGTGTGTGGAAAGGGCGATGGGGAACTGCCGCCTCAGATTGCCGAGTGGCGCGAGCGCGCTATCGACCTCTATCTCAAACAGCTTACGAATGAGAAGGCGGACCGCAGGCTTCGCTCCGCTGCCTTGGCCCTTGCCGCCAACGCCCACGTGAACTCACACCCGCGGATTCGGCCTGTCCTGAAAAAGGTGAAGCCGGAGTACGCCGAGGACGACGTGCCGGAAGTCGCGGCCATGTCCGAAGCCTGGAAGCAGAACTTCGAGTACTTCAAGAAGTGGGTTGCGCCGGAGCTCACCAAAGCGAACCGCGAGGACGAGTTCTCATGCCTTGGTTGCCATGGCGTCCCGGGCCGGGTGCCGTCGATGGAGCTGGCGGCCGCCGATGGGAACGGCTATCTGAGCGCGAAGGCTCTCCACAAGAACTACGTAACGCTGCTCGACCGCATTAATGAAAACGATGTGGAGCATAGCAAGATTCTCCGCAAACCGCTCAACGTGCAGAGCGGGAAGGAGGACGGCCACCAAGGAGGCCGCCGGTACAATCCGACTGACCGCGGCTACGAGATCCTGCGCCGCTGGGTTCTCGACGCGGCGGCACTGAAGAAGAGCGGCAACTAAAGGTATGCCCGCAAACTACAAAGCAGAACTAGTAGGTGTCATCGGACAACCGGTCGCAGAGAACCCGACAGGGGTGATGCAGGAGGCCGCGTTTGCTGCTCGGGGGCTCAACTGGCGCTACCTGACGATGGAAGTGCCGCCCTCGAGGCTCGCCGAGGCTGTCGCCGGAGCCCGGGCGCTCGGCTTCCGCGGCTTCAATGTGACAATTCCCCACAAAGTTGCAGTGATGCAATACCTGGACGGGGTTTCGCCCGAAGCTCGTATGATCGGGGCCGTGAACACGGTCCGGCGCGAGGGCGACTGTTTCATCGGCGAAAATACCGACGGTAAGGGATTCCTTCGAGGAGTACGCGTCAACGCCGGAGTAGATCCTAAGGGGAAGCGAGTCTTCCTGTTAGGCGCAGGAGGCGCGGCACGAGCCATCGCGACGGAACTCGCCCTGGCCGGAGCGGCTGAAATTGTCGTGCTGAACCGCACGGAGGGACGCGGCGCCGCAATGGTTGATGACCTTTGCAAGAACACGGGCGTCAAAGCGAGTCTGGTGGTTTGGCGCGGAACCCACATCATCCCGGAGGGCTTTGACCTTGTGGTGAATGCAACCTCCGTCGGACTCTATCCCGACGTGGATGCGATGCCCGATATCGATCTCGGGCGGCTTGCTCCGGGTACTCTGGTCTGCGATGCCGTCTTCAACCCTCCCGAGACTCGTCTTCTTCGTACAGCGAAGTCGCTTGGCCTTCCGGTGCTCGATGGCCTTTCCATGCTCGTCTATCAAGGCGTCATCGGATTCGAAATCTGGACGGGGCAAGCCGCGCCTGAGACCGTGATGTACGAGGCCCTTCAAAAGGCGCTTCGTGACTAGCCTCGTTCGCGACTAGCCTCAAGACCGCGGAGCCGATAGAACAGGCTCCGCCCCTTCCCGCCTAAAAGTTCATTCGGTATCTCTCTATATTCGAAATGTCCGTTAGCCAACGGGCGTCTTGTTTTTTGAGGATGCGTCATCTCCTCGATCTCGTCCTCTCGTGGGTGCTCGGACTCGGCGGGCTTGGTCTCTTCCTGATCAGCGTGCTGGATTCCTCGATCCTCGTGATTCCGTTCAGCAACGATCTCCTGGTGATTGTTTTCGCTGCGCAATCCCCCTCACGGGCGCCTTACTACGCCGTCATAGCGGCTCTTGGCTCAGCCATCGGAACAGCCATTCTCGATACCATCGCCCGGGTGGGCGGGGAGGAAGGGCTGGAAAAACGCGTCAATAGGGAGCGCCTCAACCGCGTCAAACAGCGCGCACAGAGATATGCCGGCTGGATACTCGCAGTGGGTGCGCTCGTGCCGCCGCCGTTTCCGTACAAGCTCTTCGTTTCAGCGATCGCCGCCCTGCAGTACCCTCGGGCCCGTCTGCTGGCGATCTCGGGAGTGGCGCGTGTCGTCCGCTTCTCGATCGTAGCAGCGCTGGGAGCCGTCTTCGGCGACCAAATCCTTCAGCTGGCCGATAACGCCCTCATCGAGTACAGCCTGATCGCTCTGATCATCGTGTCGGTTGCAGCCAGTGCCGTCTCCCTCTATCGATGGATCAAACAGTCGGGCAATGGAGGCTAACAGCCGCGCATCTGCCGCTATAAGTGCGCGATCGGGAAAGCCCCGGCGCGCCCTTCCGTACGTTTCCGCAGCCGTCAGAATCATAGGGTCCTTATGCTAAAGTGAGAGTTCACGCCCATGAAGAGGACGCACAATGTAGACGAATTGCGGGCGATCGCGAAGCAGGTTCGCCGCGATATTATCGAGATGACCGGCGCGGCCAAATCGGGCCATCCAGGCGGGTCGCTTTCTGTTGTGGAGATCCTGGTCACGCTCTACTTCGACGTGCTGCGGCATGATCCGTCGAATCCCAAGTGGGAAAATCGCGACCGGGTTATTCTGTCCAAGGGTCATGCGGCTCCTGCCCTTTATTCCGTCATAGCGCGGGCGGGCTACACACCAATTGATCAACTACACACGCTTCGAAAGCTGAACTCCATCTACCAGGGGCATCCTGACGTTCGCTTCATTCCAGCCCTTGAGGCGTCGACCGGGTCTCTGGGACAAGGGCTGTCGGTGGGATTGGGCTTCGCGCTTGCTGCCAGATTGGACAGCCGTCCAGTCCGTTCCTATGTTGTACTCGGGGATGGTGAGATCCAGGAAGGCCAGATCTGGGAAGCGGCCATGGCGGCCTCATTCCACAAAGTGGACAACCTCGTCGCGATCGTCGACTACAACAAGATTCAGCTCGACGGGTTCGTGAAAGACATCATGGATCTGGAGCCCCTGGCCGACAAGTGGCGGGCCTTCGGGTGGCACACGATTGAGCTTGACGGGCACGACATTTCTGCTCTGCAGTCGGCATTCGCGGAGGCAGCGGCTACCAAAGGGAAGCCAACTGCCGTGATTGCTAACACCGTAAAAGGCAAAGGCGTTTCCTTCATGGAGAACAACCCGAAGTATCACGGCGTGGCGCCGACTGCCGCCGAGGTGGAGCAGGCATTGAAGGAGCTTGCGTAAATGGCGACGAATATCAGGACCAAGTTCGAGCTGAAGATGGGAGCGGCAACCCGGGAAGCGTTCGGGAAGGCGCTGCTCGATCTGGGACGGAAGAACCCGAATGTCGTGGTGTGTGATGCCGATCTCTCCAAATCCACCTTCACACATCTCTTTGCCAAGGAGTTCCCCGACCGCTTCTTCAGCTTTGGCATTGCCGAAGCCAACATGGTTGCCGCAGGCGCAGGGCTTGCCTCGAGCGGCAAGATCGCCTTCGTCGCAAGCTTTGCCGCGTTTGTCTTAAACAAGGGTTTTGAGCAACTGCGTGTCACCGCTGCCTTCCCGCATGTCAACCTGAAGGTCGTCGGCACGCACAGCGGAATTTCAATCGGCGAAGACGGGCCCTCGCAGATGTCGGTGGAAGACTTGTCGCTTGCCTGCTCGCTGCCGGGGTTCGTGGTGCTGTCCCCCGCGGATGAAGTGGCCATGAACGCACTGGTCCACGCAGCCGCCGAGCACGTCGGTCCCGTCTACATTCGAGCCGGGCGCCCCAAAGTTCCCGTGGTTCATTCTCCCGAGCAGAAGTTCGAAATCGGCAAGGCGATCGAGCTGATCCACGGCGCCGACGTCACGCTCATTGCCACCGGCCTGATGGTTGCGGAGTCGATAAAAGCCCAGGAAATTCTGGAGGCTGAAGGCGTATCCGCGCGGGTCATCGACATCCATACGATTAAGCCCCTGGATGTGGAGACGATTGTCCGGGCCGCAAAGGAGACCGGCGCCATCGTCGTCAGCGAGGAGCACCTCGTAGACGGGGGCCTTGGCGTTCGTGTCGCTCAGGTCGTTGCGCAGCACCATCCCTGCGTGATGGAGTTCGTCGGCCTCCACGGTTACGCGGAATCCGGCACTCCCGAGGCCCTGCTCGAAAAGTACGGAATGACGGCGCGAGAAGTCGTGAAGGCAGCCCACCGCGCCCTCAACCGCAAGAAGTCGTAACCTGCGCGAGGGGTCACCCGGCGTTATGGTGACCTCTCTTTTCCCCTCCCGCTATTGCTTTCTCGTGAGCCGCACAGAGCCCTGCGGATTCTCCAGTTTTCCCGTTGCATTTCGAGTTTACTTGGAATAGGATTCGGTCCAGAGAGGGTCAATCAGATGAAGTTGTCCTTTATGCTTCCGCTGCTGGTTGGGGTGGTCCTCCTCGCCCCGCACATCGCAAGCGCTCAGGCCACACCGAGGCTCACGTCGGTTGAACCCAGCACCGGGAAGGCCGGTGATATCCTCAACGTCACGGGGGAGAACTTAGAGAAGTCGGTCATGACGGAACTCTATCTGACCGACGGAAAGAACGACATCAAGGTTGAGATCACCGAGCAGTCCGCCAAGGCTGTGAAGTTCAAGATTCCGGGGGATGCCAAGCCAGGACGTTATGCCCTGATGGTTTTGACCGCAGGGAATGATTCGAAACTAATCGAGCAACCTGTCAAAGTTACTGTCGAGTAACATCGTGTAATCCCGGTCGCGCAAGGCTTCGCCCCTGCGCGACCAGCGGATGTACTTAGACGATACCTCCCTCCTCCAGTCATCCACGGATCCGCCTATCGCGAGAGGCGCGCGCCATGTCAAGAACGGCAGCTACGAAATACGCAGTGGAATCCTCTTGCGTGCATGCAAAGAATACTTGTAATATGCAAGTAATGTTGATACGGTGTGAAATGTCACCCGGGAGCTGGGCTTGAAGCGACGGTCAGGGTGTCCGGTCAGCATTGCGTTGGAGCTTTTAGGAGATCGCTGGTCGCTGCTGATTATTCGCGACCTCATGGTTCGCGGATTCCAGACTTTTAAGGAATTCCAGGAATCAGGCGAAGGCATTGCCACGAACATTCTTGCGGATCGCTTGCAGAAACTGCAGCAGGCAGGCATCATTACCGCCGAACCTGCGGAGACAGACGGGCGGAGAGTCAATTACCGGCTCACGGAGAAAGGGATTGACCTGGCGCCTGTGCTCCTGGAGCTCCTGCTGTGGGGTGCGCGGCACGAGGAAACAGCAGCGCCTTGCGCCCTGATAGAGACTCTGGAGAAGCATCGCGAAGCATTTCTGGCGGAAGTCCGGCGGCGGTGGCAGGAGCGCGATCTCACTCCACTGATTCCAAAGTTTCGGGACCGCAGCACGGCCCGAACTGCAAAACGTGTACGGCGAAGCGGCTAGCCTTTGGGCGCCCGGATTGCGCCGGATGGATGTTTAATTCAATCAACGAGCCGATTCGGAGGAGGCATGGATCGGTGAAGATTCCGGGAAGGAGCATTGATGAGTAAAGTACGAGTATTGGTCGGCACAAGGAAAGGCGCTTTCATCCTGACGTCCGATGGCAAGCGGGAACACTGGCAAGTGAGCGGTCCTCATTTTGCGGGTTGGGAGATTTATCACTTCAAAGGATGCCCCACCAACCCGGACCGGTTGTTTGTCTCCCAATCGAGCGGCTGGTTCGGGCAACTGATCCAGCGATCCGACGACGGGGGTGCGACGTGGAATCCTGTGGGCAATCAGTTTGTTTATGATGGCGTCCCCGGAACTCACCAGTGGTACGACGGCACGGCGCATCCTTGGGAGTTCAAGCGCGTCTGGCATCTCGAGCCCACTCTCACCGATCCGGATACCGTTTATGCGGGCGTGGAAGACGCAGCCCTGTTTGTCACTCAAGACGGCGGGCAGACGTGGAGCGAGCTTTCCGGGCTACGCTGCCATGGTTCCGGCGCTGCGTGGGCGCCGGGCGCCGGCGGCATGTGTCTGCATACGATCCTTCTCAATCCGAACGATCCGCAGCGAATCATCATTGCCATCTCCGCGGCCGGAGCCTTCCGCACCGACGACGGCGGCAAGACGTGGCGCCCCATCAATCGCGGATTGAAGTCGGACTTTATACCGGACCCGGACGCAGAAGTCGGACACTGTGTGCACCACATCGCAATGCATCCCTCCCGTCCGGACGTGTTGTTCATGCAGAAGCACTGGGACGTGATGCGCAGCGACGACGGCGGCGAGTCGTGGAGGGAAGTGAGCGGTAATCTTCCCACCGATTTCGGATTCGTGATCGACGTTCATGCGCACGAGCCAGAGACCATCTATGTCGTTCCGATCAAGAGCGACTCCGAGCACTTTCCGCCAGACGGGGCGCTCCGTGTCTACCGCAGCCGCACCGGAGGGAATGAATGGGAACCGCTCACGAAAGGCCTGCCACAGAGCAACTGCTACGTGAACGTGCTGCGCGATGCGATGGCCGTCGACTCGCTCGATTCGTGCGGTGTGTATTTCGGCACAACAGGAGGGCAGGTGTATGCATCCGCGGATGCAGGTGATAGCTGGACTCCCATCGTCCGCGATCTCCCGCCGGTCCTTTCGGTAGAGGTTCAGACGCTGGCATGATTCGAGTCGTACTTCCCGCCCATCTGCGTACCCTCGCGCAGATCAACGGCGAGGTCGAGCTTGAAGTCGAAGGCGCTGTTACGCAGCGGTCGGTCCTCGATGCCTTGGAAGCTCGCTACCCCATGCTGCGCGGAACGATTCGCGACCAGGTGACGAAGCAGCGAAGGCCGTTTGTGAGATTTTTCGCATGCGAGCAGGACCTCTCCCATGAATCGCCGGACACCCCCCTTCCGCCGGAAGTAGTTACGGCGAAAGAGCCGTTCCTGGTTGTGGGCGCGGTGGCTGGCGGTCGGTAAACAGCTCCTGGTGCGGCAGCGGCGGTAACAACGGCTAATACCCGCTGCCGCACGGAGAGCCCAACAACGTCCGCCGCGCCGAATGTGATATCGTAGTCGCCCGGTACACCTTACTGGGGGAAGATACAGCTTTGAAGATAGTACTCACATCTGCCTTGATGATCCTTGCGCTTGGACCGGCGGGCGCCTTCGCGCAGCGTCAGGACCAGGGTCCAAATCCCGATATCCATTACCGGCTCGGTCCGGATTCGCTCCCGCAAGAAGGCGTGCCCAAAGGAGAGATTCGCGGACCGTTCACGCTGCCCAGCGAGGTTTTTCCGGGCACGTCACATACTTACTGGGTTTACGTCCCCGCGCAGTACGATCCTTCTAAGCCTGCCAGTCTTATGGTCTTCAACGACGGGCATGCCTTTATGAATCCGGAAGGCGACGTCCGCGTTCCCAACGTCCTCGACAATTTGATCTACCGGCGAGAGATTCCGGTCATGATTGCCGTATTCATCAATCCGGGACGCCGTCCCGACCAACCGGAACCGCACGCAAAGGATTGGGGAGACCGCAACACGAATCGCCCGGTCGAGTACAACTCGCTCGACGACCGCTATCCACGAGTCATCGTCGACGAACTGCTTCCTGCTCTGAAGAAGGACTACAACATTTCGGACGATCCGGAGCAACGGGGCATTGGAGGAGCAAGCTCGGGCGCCATCGCGGCATTCACCGTTGCCTGGGAGCGGCCCAATCACTTTCGCAAGGTTTTAAGCCTGATCGGCAGCTACACAAATCTTCGAGGCGGGCATGTGTACCCGGACGTAATCCGGAAGAGTCCGAAAAAGCCGATCCGCATCTTTCTGCAGGACGGCCGGAACGATAACCGGGGGACTCGGCGGGACGGCACCTACGACGAGCAGCGTGACTGGTTCCTCCAGAACGTCCGCATGAAGGACGCTCTCCAGGAGAAAGGCTACGACATGGCCTACGTGTGGGGAATCGGACGCCACAGTCAGAAGCACGGCGGCGCGATACTGCCGGAAATGATGAGGTGGCTCTGGCGCGACCAGCCTGTTTCGGTAGACCCCAACGACCAGACAGAGCGTTCCTTCCGGGAGCCGGCCCAAAAGCAGGCGGCCGCGAACTAGACATCACGAGGGCCAGGCTCGCATCCATCAGGCATGCGAGCCTGATTTCGGTCATAGCTACCGAATCGCAGCCGAGGCCGTTAACCGGCGGCCTCTTACAAGGTAGGCTTTGGCCCCCGCTTCTCCTCCACTTTGTGTCCAGGTGATGAAAACGCGATTGGACAGTCCGAGAGCAACAGCAGGAAACGTCGCATTCAGTTTCCCTTCTCCCGCCCGCACCAGGGGAGAGAGTTTTCCATTTGCGTCAACCTCTCGGTAGTAAACCGCCATCTTTCCCCACCCATCCTGCTGCTTCGCATCCCGAGCCTGGAACACGAGAGCAAGTTTGGAATCGCCGGATGCGAGGAACGGGTGGGTGGGATCCGCAGTGTTCTCGGATACCATCTGCTTCCCCTGAAAGCGCTCGCCGCCATCGTCGGAATAAGCGAGGAAGATGGCCGGATGATCCTGCGCTTCGCTGAACCAGGCAACATATAGCCTGTCGCCAAGGGTTGCCAGAGAAGCGCCGACGTGCGGGCATCCGTTGATCCTCCAGCCGTCACGAGCTACCAGGACGGGCCTGCCCCAAGTCGCTCCGCCATCCGAAGAACTTGCGACGTAGATATCCCGAACATCGCCGTCGTCTACACCGCGCCAGGATACGTGCACCCGGCCGCGGCTGAATCCGACAGAGGCACGGCAGCAAGGACAGACACGGCCAGCGACACGAACGTTCTTTCCCCAAGTGCGCCCTCCATCCGTCGAGCGGCTGATGTACAAAGCCGAGGTACCGCCCGTGTGTCCATGATGCGACTCGTCCGCCCGCTCCCGACCATCGAGCCATGCAACATAGATGGACCCGTCGGGTGCAACGGCCGCCCCTTGGAAGGAGTGCGAGACAGGCTGCAGATCATCGTTGACGACAACCGCTTCGCTCCAGCTCGGGTTCATTGCACTGGAGCGCGAAAACTTCACGTGTGTTCCCAATGGATTCTTTGGATCACGCGCGTTCCAGACAGCGTAGAGTGTAGTGCCATCCGGCGAGGAGAGAAGAATGGGACTATTTTCGCCGTGGTCGCTGACCTCTCCCGGAGTCGAGTTGACGCGCAACGGAGCGCTCCAGGTGTCGCCGAGATCGGAGGATGAGGTAAAGAAAAGATCGAAGCCCTTCCCTTCCGGGGAACGGCTAGTGGTAAGCAGCAGCAGGCCGTGCTGGCGGCGAGCCAGCACCTTCGGACTGCGCCCTTCGCTGATCACGCGAGCCTCCTGCTCGAAGCGGATCGTCGGGGCGTTCGCGCTTGGGGCCGCAAGCAAAGCCGCGGCGCCCCAGATCGCAGTCGTAATGGCAAGCCTTTTCATTTCATCCTTCCTCTGTCGCTTCAGAAGCTCAGCCTCATCGCCAGTTGTATCTGGCGGGGATCGAATGCACTTGTTGCCTGGCCGAATACCGTACTTGTCAGAACACCGTCCGGCCGGTCGTAGTTCACCGTGTTGGCTATGTTGAACGCTTCCGCTCGAAACTGAAGCTGCAAGCGCTCCGTAAGTGGAATGTTCTTGAACAGCGAGACGTTCCAGCTCAACAGGCTGTCTCCGCGTTCGGTGTTGCGCCCGACTGTGCCGAGCTGGCCGGGAGCAGGCGTAAGGCTGGCCGGCGTGATGCCAGGAGCAAGAGCAACTGCGCTCGGACCAGAGCCATTGCGGATGATGCTCTCGGGCACGTTGAGTATGCGATTGCTGTTGTTGCCATCGGGCGAGTCCGTTCCCGAGAACAACGTGAAAGGCCTGCCGCTCTGCACCGTCGTTATGCCTTGCACACTCCAGCCGCCCAGTATCCGATTGCGCCGCAACCATGGCAGCTCCCACGAATACGCGAACGTCAAAACGTGGCGTATATCGAAGTCGCTCGGTCCACGGTTGAGCCGCCAGTTCTGCTCGTCGAGCGCGAGAAGCTCGCGGTCGATTCCCGTGTTCGTGCTTGGGAAATCGCTCACCTCATCCAGGAACTTGCTCCAGGTATAGCTCGTACGAATCCTAAGCCCTCGCAACTGCCCGTTGAAGGACGCCTGCAAGCCGTGGTAGCTCGAATTCGCCGCGGTGTCGAGGCGATTCACGACACCGACAGAGGGGTCAGGCCGGAGCGCTTGGGCGAGTCCGTCGCCTCCGTTCGGTCTCGTGACCCGGGGCAGTTTGCGTGCGAGCGTGCCGACATAGGCGAGCGTCAACGACGTCTGCGGGTTGAAAAGCTGTCTCTCAACGGTGAAGTTCAGATGCTGCGCGTAGGGCTGGCGCAACTGTGGATCCGGAACGACAAGACCGCTCGGGAGCGTCTGCCGCGCGCGAGCCAGAAGATCAGGGAATACCGGGTCCGCGGTGTTGTAATTTGCGATCAGTGGTGGATTGAAACGAGTGAGGCCGACGAAGCTCAACTCGAGCACGTTGTAGTAAATGCCGTAGCCGCCGCGAATCACCGTCGTGCCCGCGTCGTTCGCCAACCAGGCAAAGCCAAAGCGAGGCGCGAAGTTGTTGTAGTCGGGCCGGTACCGGTATTGATCGGCAACGAGCCCGTTCACTTCATTCGGCACTGAGTTGTACTCGTAGCGAAGGCCGGCATTGATGGTAAGGCGTCTGGTAACCCTCCAATCGTCCTGAATGTAGCCGTTGACCTCCGTAGCTCTGAGTCCCAGGTAGGGATTTCCGATATTGCGGGTGTAGGAGGCGGCATTCCCGGCAACCAAGTCAGCGACGGAGTTAAAGCGTAGTATGCCGGTGAAGGAAGGCGCGAACGTGCCGTTGTTCAAATGGAGGCGGCGCAATGCAACTCCTGCTTTGAAGGAGTGGACGCCGCGCACCCAGCTTATGTCGTCCGTCACCTGGTAGTTATTCTGCGCCGTCTGCCGCGCCATGAATGGGAATTGCCCTAACTGCGACAAACCGCCGACGTTGACGGTACCAACGAGGCCGTTGATCGCCGGGTCGCCAAGAACAACGGGATCGACGAAGCGATCGCTGATCGTAAAACGCGTATAGTTCAGACGCGCTTCGTTCATGAATGTGCTGCCGGGAGCGAGCGTGTACTGCAGCGAATGCCCCTGCGGCACCACCTGCGTCTCGTAGCGCTGCTGTGCTGCTCCCGCGACACCGCGATTGGTTGAGTCGAGCACGGTCGACCGGAACATCAGGCGCTGGGAAGGACTGATTTCATGGTCGACTCGAAAGACGTTGCTGCGCTGGTCGCCGGACGTAGGTACATTGGCACGATACAGATTTGTGCCCGGCAAGTTCGGCAGCGGATAAAGGGCGACCAAGGGCGCAGTAGCAGGCGAGGCTTGGGAGCGCAAAGCTTCAGGGACGGTTCGTATGGTTGTCGCGCTCGTCTGCCTGCGAATGAACCATTCCGTGTTTGCAAAGAAGAATGTACGGTCCTTGTGCAGAGGTCCGCCAAGGTTGAAGCCGAACTGGTTGTAGCGAAGCGGCGGGCGAGCCAGGTCGAACGTGTTGCGCGCGTCGAGCTTCTCGTTGCGAAGATACTCGTAGGCCAGCCCGTGCCATTCGTTGCTGCCGCTTTTGGTAACGATGCTGATCACGCTTCCGTTCTGGCGTCCGTACTCAGCCTTGAAGTTGTGCGTCAGCACCTGCATGCCTGCGATCGCCTCTGTCGAGAGGAGCTGCTCGCTGGCACCGCGCCCCATGAGCATGCCTCCCTCGATCTCGTTAAAGTCATTCGAGTCGATCAAGTAATTGTTGTTCCGGTTGCGGGCGCCGTTGACAGCGAAAGGCCTGTGAGCCGCAGTGGATGGGACGACGCCCGGAGTGACGTAGACTTGCGTTCGGAAATTGCGGCCAACTCCACCAGCTACCATCGGCAGATCGCTCATGAGCGCCTGGTCGTAGCTACTGGTACGGTCCGCGGAATCCTGCTGCACCGCAAGCGTCGACGCCGAGACGGTAATGTGTTCGGCGCGTGCAGACGGCAACAGCACAGCACGCAGAGAGCGGCTTTCACCGACTGTAAGACTAACGTGACGAAAACGAACGGGAGTAAATCCTTCGTGTATTACTTCAACTTCATATTCACCAGCGGGCACAGCGATTCGCCAATGGCCCAAAGAATTGCTGAAAACCGTCGTCTTGGCCGCAGTCCGCTCGTTCGTAATCTCAATGCGGACAGCCTCCATGGGAAGCCCCTGTGCGTCCTCGACGGAGCCGGATATCGCGCCCCCTATGCTTTGCGCGCACACAAATCGGGTGCTGACCAGCATGAGGGTGACGATCATGCGGAGACGCATGAAACCTCCTCCTCTCAGAGCAGATGCTTCACGTAGTAACGCGCCAAACGACGCCCCGGACGGCTCCGGTAGCGCCAGGCGAATATGTCAGATCAGCCGAAGAAAAAGTGAGGAGGAGGACGCTGAAAGAGCGAGTAACAGGTTCCGGCTGCAATGCGAAGGAAATGCCCTTCGACAACGGGTTCGGCTTTCGCATCCAGCGTGAATCTTCGGTCGGAGTCCGCCGCAGGCTGGAAAGTGATTGAGGCGCTAGCTACCGATTGGGCACAGCCGGAAGGGCATCCCGACGCGGCCACTAGCACAGGCCCGTCGATCTTTGACGAGTGTTGATGGCCCTTACGCTGGCAGCAGTGGGCGTTTTCCTTGCGCCGGCAGCATGCCATCTGGCACTCAGGTCCGCTCAGCGCAGCCAGAAGAGGGGCGTAAGAGGCCGCCAGAGTGCACACGAGCACGCATACCGCGGCAACTTGCCGGGTCAAGCGAGCAAACGTGGCAACAGCAGAAAACACTCTCCCAAATTCTAGTTCACTAACTTCGAGGGATTCAATAGTAGTAATTGGCCTCAACCAGAAAGAATCATTTGCGCCCGCTAACAAACGGACTTGCAGCGGGAGAATGCCACAAAAAACTGACATGAATGTCGGAATGCCAACTCACCACCCGTCATCAGTATGTGCCAGCACCGCTCTCCGCGGCGGCACGAATAAACCTAACGACAGCAACCAATATGAATTCATCCAGATCGAGCACTCGTATTGCCATCGTCTACCATAGCCGCTATGGACACACCAGGCGGCAGGCTGAGGCCGTCAAGGCAGGTGTAGAGCAGTTGGAGGGTGTCGAAGCACTGCTTCTTACTGTCGAGGAGGCACAGACCAGCTGGGACGATCTCGCCTCAGCCGAGGCAATCATCTTCGGCGCACCGACTTACATGGGCGGCCCATCTGCTGAATTCAAAGCCTTTGAGGAGGCGACTTCGAGGGCGGTGATGGCCAAGGGGTACTTGTGGCAGGGCAAGATTGCGGCAGGCTTCACCAACTCGGGTGCGCGGGCAGGCGACAAGCTGGGAACTCTCATCCAGATGGCTCTCTTCGCAGCGCAACATGGCATGTTGTGGGTCAGTCTCGGCCTGCCGCCTGCAAACAATTCGACAAGAGGGTCGGAGGAGGATTTGAACCGGCTCGGCTTCTGGCTCGGAGCCGCCGCCCAGTCCAATACAGACCAGGGTCCCGATCTCGCTCCTCCGGAGTCCGATCTCGAGACGGCTCGCCACCTTGGCCGCCGCGTCGCTGAAACCACGCTTCAGTTTGTCCGCGGGCGCTCCGCCGCCCCTGGGGAGTTTGCCTGGATCAACTCAAACTTTGCTCCAATGTCGAAATGAAGGTCCTGCCGCACGTCATCATGATGAGCTCGCTCAATTCAAATGGCTCAAACAGCTAACGAAAGGACAGCGAACGCATATGAAATACGCAATCCTTGTTTACCAGCCACAGGAAGCCTTTGACCGGCGCGACAGTGCAAGCATCGCGGCTGGCAAAGCTTACGGCGAGGCCCTGCAAGCGGCCGGCGTCCTGGTCGGCGGCGCAGGACTGGAATCGCCGAAGTCTGCAACCACTGTGACCCTGCGCGACGGCAAGCGCCACGTCCAGGACGGGCCTTACGCGGAAACGAAGGAATATCTTGCAGGATTCGGCATCATTGACGTACCGGATCTCGATGCCGCGCTTGAATGGGCTGCGCGCCATCCCGCTGCTGCTCACTCTTCGATTGAAGTGCGCCCGTTGCTCGGTTCGCACTTCCTGACCGCAGCCGGCGCAGCGCAATGAGCAAAGCCGCGGCGCATGCAGCAATTGAAGCGGTCGCCCGCCACTCGTACGGCCGTCTGATCGCCTATCTGGCGTCACGCACCCGTGATATTGTCGGTGCTGAAGACGCTCTGAGCGATGCATTCGCCGCGGCTCTGGAACGCTGGCCCGTGGACGGCATTCCGGATAAGCCGGAAGCGTGGCTGCTGCACGTCGCCCGGAACCGCATCATTGATGCCGTCCGCCGCCAGCAGGTTCGCGAAAAGTCCGAAAAAGCCCTGCTCGCGCTGGCCGAAGAAGCGCAAAATATGGCAGCAGAACAAGAGCGCTTCCCCGACGAAAGGTTGAAGCTTCTCTTCGTTTGTGCGCATCCGGCAATCGATCCCGCGTCACGGACCCCGCTGATGCTGCAAACTGTGCTTGGCATAGACGCTGCACGCATCGCCTCGGCGTTCCTGGTCTCCCCATCGGCAATGGGCCAGCGGCTAGTCCGTGCCAAAGCAAAAATCCGGGATGCAGGCATTCCTTTCCGTGTGCCCGATCCGGCCGAGTGGGATGAGCGAGTTTCCTACGTTCTGGATGCAATCTACTCGGCCTACACCACGGGCTGGGAAAGTCTCACCGATGTCGGCTCCACGCATCAGGCACTAGCCGCCGAGGCGATCTCTCTTGGGCGAACTCTGGTGGAACTGATGCCCGCTGAACCGGAAGCGCACGGTCTGCTGGCGCTTATGCTGCACTGCGAAGCGCGTCGCGAGGCGCGATTTACTGCGAGCGGCGAGTTTGTACCGCTCGACCAGCAGGACACATCCCTGTGGTCCCGTTCGATGATCGCCGAGGCGGAAAGTCATCTACGGCAGGCGGCAGCGCTCAAACGAATAGGGCGCTATCAATTGGAGGCGGCCATTCAATCCATCCATGCCGCGCGCGCCGACACGGGAAGGATCGATTGGGCCGAAATCCTCGTGCTGTACGAAGGCCTGGTGCGGATCGCGCCTCGAATCGGCTCGCTGGTCGGGCGAGCCGTCGCTATGGCGCAAGCAGTTGATCCGGCTTCTGGTATGTCTGCGCTTGAAGAGATTGCCGTCAGCCAGGTTGCCACTTATCAGCCTTACTGGGCTGCTCGTGCGCACTTACTGCAACTGCTGCACAGGAACGAGGAAGCGCGCGAGGCATTTGCGCGCGCCGCGAGCCTTACCGATGATCCCGCTCTACGTAACTATCTCTTCAAGCGGTCTGCCGAGTGCCAGTAAAGACCAGTAAAGAGATGTAACGCGCCTCCAGCCTCGCCGAATCTTTCACAGGCAAATACCCCGCCGGCAGTACTGCATTTTGGACTACAGTGTAAACGGCAATTGGAGATATAATTCTCCAGACGCGTCGGGCCAATGAGCAAACTGCTTCTGACTACGCTATGTTGCGTGACGCTGGGACCCGCAATTTCTAGCGCCGCCGTTGAGTTTAACCGCGATATCCGCCCCATTTTGTCCGACCGTTGCTTTGCCTGCCACGGCCCCGACCAAGGCAACCGCAAGAGCAAGCTCCGGCTTGACCAGGAGGAGGCCGCCAAGGCGGACCTCGGCAAAGGACGATTCGGCATAGTCCCGGGTGATCCCGAGAAGAGCGAAGTTTACAAGCGCATCACGTCCTCGAATAAGTCGCTTCGCATGCCGCCGGCCTACATGGGGCATCAACCTCTTTCGGATCAGGAGATTCAGCTCATCCGTCAATGGATCAAGGAAGGTGCCGTCTACCAGCCGCACTGGTCGTTCATCCCCCCAAAGAAAGCACCTCTTCCCCAGGTCCGAGACACCTCATGGCCCAGGAACCCGATTGATCGATTTGTGCTGGCGCGACTGGAACGGGAAGGCTTCCGGCCATCTCCCGAAGCTTCCAAGGCGACGCTGATCCGCCGCCTGAGCTTCGACCTCACAGGCCTGCCACCCACCCCCGCTGAAGTGGATGCCTTTGTAAAAGATACTTCGCCGAAGGCTTACGAGAAGCTCGTCGACCGCCTCCTCGCCTCTCCCCGCTACGCGGAACGCATGGCGATTCGGTGGCTGGAAGCGGCCCGCTACGCCGACACGAACGGTTATCAAACCGACGGTCCTCGCGACATGTGGCGATGGCGAGACTGGGTCATTGAGGCATTCCACAAGAACATGCCGTTCGATCAGTTTACGATCGAGCAGATCGCCGGTGACCTGCTTCCCAACGCAACCCTTTCCCAGAAAATCGCGACCGCATTCAATCGGAACCACCGGACGAGCGCCGAGGGCGGCATCGTGGACGAGGAGTTTCGCGTCGAGTACGTGGCGGATCGCTTAGAAACCACATCCACCGTGTGGTTGGGACTTACGATCGGCTGCGCCCGGTGTCACGACCATAAGTTCGACCCGTTCACGCAGAGAGATTATTACTCGATGTTCGCCTTCTTTAACAACGTTCCTGAAAAGGGCTTTGTCTATAACTTCGGGAACGAGGAGCCATATATCAAGGCTCCGCTGCCGGAACAGCAGAAGCGCCTCGAGGAGTTCGACCGCCAGGTTGCGGACGCCGAACGCCACCTGAGGTCACTCGAGCCTCTGCTGAAGAAAGAACAGGCGAAATGGGAGGCGGCAGTAGCGGGCAATCCGAGTCCATGGACCATAACGGAGGGGCAAGTTTTTCACGCTAGCCTCGACGGCGAGTCCAGCGAGAAGATTGTCGGCTGCGGGTCGGGCGACTGCAGTTTGCCGGTGGAGGAAGGCCGCCAGGGTAAGGCCCGGCGCTTTGACGGGAAGCAGTTTGTCGAAGCTGCCGGCGTCGACGTGGCGAAGTTCAACTACCGCGATCCCTTTACGTTCGCCGCCTGGATCAAGCCCGAGTCGCCCAAAGGCTCCATCCTTTCGAAGGCAGAGGATTACTTTGAAGGCGAAGGCCATTCGCTTCATATCATCGACGGCAAAATCCGGCTGCACATTACCTTCCGCTGGACGGACCTGGGTTTGCGCGTCGAAACGCAGGACCCGGTCCGGTTGAACGAATGGCAGCACGTCCTGGCGACCTACGACGGCAGCATGAAGGCCGCCGGCGTCCATATCTACATCAACGGGAAAGAAGTACCGCTAAAAATTCTCTTCGATCAGTGCCTGTGGCCGCTTGGCCCCTCCGAGCCTTGGCGCATCGGCGCGGGAGGCGGGCTCCGATTCCAGGGTTTGATCGACGATGTGCGCATCTTTAACCGCGCTGTCACAGTCGAGGAGGCCGCGGTGATCGCCCTGCTGGATCCGCCTTCGACCCTGGTGCAAATTCCGCCCGCGAAGAGGACGAAGGCCCAGGCGGACAAGCTTCGCTACGCGTTTCTCGATCTCGCCGCCCCCCAGAAGATCCGGGAGGCCCGCGCAAGACTTGCCAGGATTCGGGCAGCCCGCGACAGCTACTACAGCACCATTCCCACAGTTATGGTGATGAAGGAGCGGGAGGTTCCGCGGGAGACGTTCATCCTCAAGCGGGGCGCTTACGATGCGCCGGGAGAGAAGGTTACCCCCAACGTCCCTGCGGTGCTGCCGCCTCTGAAACCTGAATGGCCGCGAAACCGCCTGGGGCTTGCCCGCTGGCTGGTGGACCCGTCCAATCCGCTCACCGCGCGTGCTGTTGTGAACCGGTTCTGGGCCCTGTTTTTCGGCACAGGCCTTGTCAAGACCGTCGAGGATTTCGGATCGCAGGGCGAATGGCCGATTCACCCAGAGCTCTTGGACTGGCTCGCAGTTGAGTTCATCGAGAGCGGATGGAACGTCAAGCACATTTTGAAAACCATCGTCACGAGCGCGACTTACCGCCAGTCATCGAAAGTTACACCTGAATTGTTACAACGGGATCCGGAGAACCGGCTTTTCGCGCGCGGTCCCAGGCTCCGGCTCTCTCCGGAGATGATCCGCGACCAGGCCCTCGCTGTCTCCGGACTGCTCGTCGAAAAGATAGGCGGGCCATCCGTCAAGCCGTACCAGCCCCCCGGGCTCTGGCAGGAACTGGCCGGAGGCAAGGGTTACGAGCCGGACAAGGGAGAAGGCCTTTATCGCCGCAGTCTCTATACCTACTGGCGCCGGACGGTCGCGCCGCCCAACATGGTGAACTTCGATTCACCCACGCGGGAAAACTGCATCGTGCGCGAAACACGGACCAACACGCCGCTTCAGGCGCTCAATCTCATGAACGACGTGACCTACGTCGAAGCCGCCCGCAAGTTCGCGGAGCGGATGCTGGGCGAGGGCGGCGAGAGCGAGGCCGATCGAATCCGGTTTGCCTACCGCTGGGTTCTAGCCCGGGACCCGCATCCCGATGAAGCCGCCGCCCTGACGACTGCGCTGCGAAAGTTCGAGTCCTACTACCTCTCCAGGCAGGAGGAGGCCGAGAAGTTTCTCGGCCAGGGCGATTCGCCATGGGATCGCAAATGGAAACCGGGCGAGCTTGCAGCCTGGGCGGGCGTCGCCAGCATTATTCTGAACCTGGACGAAACGATCACTAAGGAGTAACAGGCAGGAAGGAGGAAAGCAATGAACCCGTTGAAAAGCCATGTGGAACTGCTGACTCGGCGCCACTTCTTCGGCAGAAATGCGACGGGCATCGGCATCGCCGCGCTGGCATCTTTGCTTGCGGGCAAAGACGCCGCTGCAAAGGCGGACAACGCGGGACTGCCCGGCCTGCCGCACCACACTCCGACAGCAAAGCGAGTCATCTTCCTCTTTCAGTCCGGCGGCCCGTCGCAGATGGAGCTGTTCGACTACAAGCCCCGGCTGGTTGAGTTTCAGGGAACCGATCTGCCGGATTCGGTCCGCAGAGGCCAGCGGCTCACTCAGATGTCAGCTTCGCAGTCCAGCTTCCCGATCGTTCCCTCGAAGTACAAGTTCGCCCAGCACGGCAACAGCGGAGCGTGGGTAAGTGAACTCCTGCCGCACACGGCGAAGATCGCCGACGACCTGACGTTTATCAAGAGCATGCACACGGAGGCCATTAATCATGACCCCGCTGTGACGTTCTTTCAGACGGGGTCTCAGATCGCGGGACGGCCGAGCATGGGATCCTGGGTAGCGTACGGGCTCGGCTGCGAAACGGAAAATCTTCCCGCCTTCGTCGTCATGATTTCGCCGGGACAAGGAGGCGGCGGACAACCGCTCTATGACCGGCTATGGGGCAGCGGGTTCCTGCCAACCAAATACCAGGGCGTGAAGTTCCGCTCCGTAGGCGATCCGGTGCTCTACCTGTCCAATCCGCCGGGTTTTCCCGCCGAGAACCGACGGGCCTTCCTCGACGCTTTGAACATCATTAACCAGCGAAAACTGGCTGAGATGGGCGATCCCGAAATCAATACCCGGATTGCTCAGTACGAGATGGCGTTCCGGATGCAGAGTTCTGTCCCCGAGCTCATCGATCTGTCCAAGGAGCCGGATCACATTCTCGAAATGTATGGCCCCGACGTGAAGAAGCCGGGGACGTACGCCTACAATTGCCTGCTGGCCCGCCGCCTGGCCGAGCGAGGCGTCCGTTTCATCCAGCTCTATCATCGGGATTGGGATCACCACGGAAAGCTGCCCCAGGGCCTCCCCAAGCGCTGCCAGGAAACGGATCAGCCTTCAGCCGCTCTCATCCAGGACCTCAAACAGAGAGGCCTACTCAAGGACACGCTGGTGGTCTGGGGCGGTGAGTTTGGACGGACGGTTTACTGCCAGGGCCGGCTGACCGCAACGGACTACGGGCGAGACCATCACCCGCGCTGCTTCACGATGTGGCTTGCAGGCGGCGGCGTAAAACCCGGAATCACACTCGGCGCTACTGACGACTACTGCTACAACATTACAGAAGATCCGGTTCACGTCCACGACTTGCAGGCGACCATCCTCCACTGCCTCGGGATCGATCATCGCAGGCTCACCTACAAGTTTCAGGGACGCTATTTCCGCCTCACCGACGTCGGCGGCAACGTGGTCCAGAAGGTGCTCAGTTAGCGCCGAACTCCCTCGTTGAGGACTCGCCGGACGTACTCAATCGCGGGGCGAGGACTGGTCAAAACGGGCAGCCCGGTGGCCTCGTGAGCTGCAGCCGCGAGGCGAGTCATTGAAGCCTGCGCAAAAAGGAGCAGATCAACCTTCGGCGCAAGCCTGGCTGCGGCTTCGAGCAGCAGTGCATCGTGCGTCTCCCGGTTGCCAGCCGTCAAAGCCTCGAAAGCGTTTTCTACGAGGATCTCTTCCACTTCAACCTCCTTGCGGTGCAGTTCGGCCTTTTCGTGAATCAGCGCGACGGTCGGGCCGAGCGTGGAAGCGACCGTCGCCAGGACTCCGATTCGCCGGGCCTCACACACGGCCTTCTCGGTATGCGCGTCATCGATCTTGATCACTGGAATCGAAACCATTTTTCGCGCGACATCGATTGTCGGACCAAGCGAGGAGCACAGCGATAAGACGGCGTCCGCCCCGGCCATTTCGGCGGCGACGACATAGCTGCACATGCGGCGCGTGAGGGCAGGCGTCACGCGCTGTTCCGCCATGCAGTGCGGCAGAAGAGAGTCATCCAGGATGTTGATGATCTGTACGTCCGGCAGGAGCTCCGAGCACAACTGCTGAAAGATTGGATCGGACGTCAGGAAGAGCTTTGTTGTGTGGATGAGGGCTAGAGTCTTTGGCATCGATTCTGTCATTGTCCTATGCTGGACATACCGCCCGAAAGTGACCCTTTGCAGTATCGTTCGTAAGAAGGAGATGGTATGAATCGCCGAGAGTTTGTGACTGGCGCAGGCTCCGCCGCCCTCGCCTCCGCTGGCGGCTTCCCCGCGATCCTCAGCGGAACCCGTACAGAACGCCCGAACATCGTTCTGATTCTTGCGGAAGATATGGGGCCCTACCTCAGCTGTTACGGCCATCCGGTAGTCAGGACGCCAAACATTGACCGCCTCGCCAACGAGGGCGTCCGCTTCAACAACGCGTTTACTACGGCTCCTGTCTGCTCGCCCAGCCGCTCGGCGTTCAATACCGGTCTCTACCAGACATCCATCGGCGCTCACCACCATCGGAGCCACCGCAAGGACGGCTACCGTCTGCCGGAAGGAGTCCGCCTAATCACGGACCGCCTCAGGGAGCGCGGCTACTTCACGGCGAACGTCAGAGCGTTTGCAGAGGGAGCCGCAGGCACCGGCAAGACCGATTTCAACTTCACCGTGGAGAAGCCGTTCGACGGCACGCACTGGAATCAGAGGGAGAAGGGACAGCCGTTCTACGCTCAGGTGAACTTCCGCGAACCGCACAAGGGGCCTGCGTTTGTCGAAGCCCGGAAGCAGTCAAACCTCGTCGATCCGGCCCGCGTTTCCCTGCCCCCCTACTACCCGGATCACCCCGTCGTTCGGGACGAAATCGCCAACTTCTTCGACGCCATCCACCTGCTCGACCGCAAAGTGGGACAGTTGCTGGACGCGCTGAAGCAGGACAATTTGCTCGACAGCACCGCAATCTTCTTCATGGGCGACAACGGAACGTGTCTGATCCGGGGCAAGCAGTGGCTTTACGACGAAGGCATTCACGTTCCTCTGATCGCGCGGTGGCCGGGAGTTCTTAAGCCGGGCACAGTCCGGGATGATCTGGTTCTTTCTCTCGACATGACCGCCCAGACCCTGGAATGGGCCGGTATCCCGATTCCTAAGAACTTCCACGGGCGTCCTCTCTTTGGCAGTTCCCCCAAGCGGGATTACATCGTGGCCGCCCGCGATCGCTGCGACATGACCGTGGACCGCATCCGCTGCGTCCGCGACAAGCGATATAAGTACATCCGCAACTTTATGCCGGACCGTCCCTACACGCAGTACAACGAATACATCCAGACTTCCTACCCGACTCTCAGTGTGATGAAGCAGCTCCACAGCGAGGGCAAGTTGAATGAAGTGCAGTCGCTCTTCATGCAGCCGCGCAAGCCGGAAGTGGAGTTCTACGACCTGCAGACGGACAAGTACGAGGTGAAAAACCTCGCCAGTGCGCCGGAACATCGCGAGCGGGTCCGGAAATACGCGGACATCCTCGATCGCTGGATGAAGGATACGGGGGATCAGGGAGGCATTCCGGAGACACCGGAAGCTGCGGCCATCTAAGCAGTGAGATACACTTGCTTCCCATGAGAGTTCGCACTGCGGTAGGAATGATTGGCTGGGCGGCACTGTGCGCCGCCGGGGTCATGATGGCGCAAGACACAAGAAACTTCCCCACGCTGGGTAAGATCGTGCGCCTCGATCCGGCATTGGACAAGCTCCTCGATCCGGAGGCCCGCATTGAAGTGCTTGCCTCCGGTTTCGAATGGACCGAAGGGCCGGTATGGGTGAAAAACGGCGGCTATCTGCTGTTTTCGGACATCCCCCGCAATTCCATCATGAAGTGGAAAGAGGGCGAGGGCGTGAGCCTCTTCATGAAGCCGTCGGGCTATACCGGCGTTGTGGAGTATCGACCCGAGCCGGGCAGCAACGGCCTGCTTCTCGATCCTCAAGGCCGTTTGGTCCTCTGTGAACATGGCGACCGCCGCATCTCCCGGCTCGAAAAAGATGGAGGCAAGAAGACGCTGATCGACAACTACCTCGGCAAGCGCCTCAACAGCCCCAACGACGCAACGTTCCATTCAAGCGGCGCGCTCTACTTCACGGATCCCCCGTACGGGCTGCCAAAGCAATGGGACGATCCGCGCCGTGAACTGGACTTTTGCGGCGTCTACAGACTTTCGCCCGGTGGAGAACTTACACTTCTTACAAAAGAGCTGACGCGGCCGAACGGCATAGCCTTTTCCCCTGATGAGAAAACGCTTTATGTCGCGCAATCCGATCCCGCGCGCGCGATCTGGATGGCCTACCCGGTAAACGCGGATGGGACCTTGGGAAAAGGCAGAGTCTTCGCCGATGTCACGTCGAGCGTCAATAAAATGCCCGGTCTTCCCGACGGCATGAAGGTAGATCGCGAAGGGAACCTCTTTGCCACAGGTCCAGGCGGAGTCTATATCTTCGCTCCCACCGGCAAACTGCTCGGCCGGATCGATACGGGCGAGAAGACATCAAACTGCGCCTGGGGTGATGACGGGTCGACGCTCTACATTACCGCGGATATGTATCTCTGCCGCGTAAGAACGAAGACCAAGGGAGCAGGCTGGTAAGTTTACCGGACATCGACGTCCCGTTGGCGGAGAGTCGTGCCGAAGGTACGCCCGCCAATGGTGACGCCGCTCTGGACGGTGCCTGCGACCCTGACGCGGGAACCCTTGGTAGGAATGCCGCCGCTCGAAATGACATAGATCGTTCCGGTGTCGTCCTGCACCTGATACACGCCCGCCACGATCGCACCGAAGGAGTTGGTAACCGTTCCGTTCACCGTTACGTTGCGGTTCTGGTATTTCGTTGGATTGGCGATAATATTGCCGATTTTTACTGAGCCGCCGCAGGAGGACAACAACATCGCTGCTCCAGCCAGCGTCGTCACCAATAGCGTCTTTCTCCGTCGTTCCATTTACTTTCCTCTGGCTTTCTCAGATTGTTCCCTTCTGGCTTCTTCAGACGTAACGGAAGATTCGGGAATTACAACAATTCGTTCAGCAGCAATTCGAGAGATCGCGCGGACCAGCTTTCGATAGGGAACCTTCTCCAGGCTCTCAAATGGGATCCAGTCGCCGTCTCGCCAGCTGGAATAATACCAGCGCGTAAGGAGCGCAACGTGCTCCTGCCGCTCTACCACGGAGACCTTCGGCGCGTGGAGCGATGCAACGACATCTCTCAGTCTCCGGTCCATCGGGACCATCTTGCCCTCCTGAGCCGGTGAAACCTGAAAGCAGTGAGGCGCAAGCCAGGCTCCCTCGAGGAGAAACCAAAGGTCCACACACCCGTTTTGCGAGGATGGCGTCACGGCCACACCGTGTAACTGATCCAGCTCCGCTACCAAATCATCACGGAGCTTGAGAACGTTCTGGATTCGTTCGTAGCGAGCATGCTGCCGTGCGGCCTCCTCGAACTGCATCTCCTCGCTCAGCCGGTCGCGGGCAGAAGCGGCAGCCTCCAGCATCGATTTACCGCCTGACGACAGGAAGTCGACAAGCCGCCGCACCTCGCTTGCGTACTCCTCCGGTCCAACGACCTGCTGGCAGGGCCGCAGGCACATGTTCATCTCGCCGTAAATGCAACCGGGGTGTTCCGGCCGCGGCTGCAGGTCTTCCTGACAGCGGCGCACCTGGAACAAGTCGAGTGCCTGCGACTCGAACAGTTCGGCCGCTGCCCGCGTTCGAAACGGACCGAAGAACAAGGCATCTCCACCCGACAGCCGCGCGGTCACCTGCGTCCTCGGGAACGGGTTCGACAGGACAACTTTGACGTAGTAGGGCATCCGCAGCTTCAGCAACTGCAAATACCTGTCTTTAAAATACAACCGCGCCTGATGATAGAAGAGTAAATTCGACTCGAGCTGAGAGCCCACCAGCCAGTAGTCGACCCGCGTTGCAAGCGACCGGAGATTCAGCATTCGGGAGGGCTCGCTCCGCTTCCCGAGGAGCCGCTGCAGGCGCCGTCGCAGCATCGTGGTGCGGGCGAGGTAGGGCTCGCGTCCGGCCGTGTGAATGAGAAAGACTGCTGCGGAGTTTGGGACCTCTGATAGACGCTCATCGAGTGCCGGGCCTGCGGCCTCTACGTCAATGGTCAGCGGGGTCGGGATCATGCGCGATAAAACGACAGGTATCTGTCAAGCGAGAGCGGCGGAACGGTCGACACTTTGAGGTTCTCGATCAGATGGGCGACGCTGCTCATGCCGCTCAGGGCCACCGAAATGCCTGGTGTCGATCGTGTGAATTGAATGGCCCGTTGAGCATTCGTAGAGGCTTCGGGGATCTTTTGCACAATCTCCTCGGGCAGGTGGCTTGCGAGTCTCGCCTGGAGCAGTGAAGCGCTGGCGACCACCGTAATTCCGAACTCCTGGGCCGCCTGAAGCACTGTACATTCCTGCCCGCGCACCACCTCGCTCCTGCGCAGAAAGGCTTCCGGCATTGCCATGTTAAACGGGAGCTGCACAAACCGGAAGTGATGGCTGCTGCCCGCAACCTCGGTTGCGATCTCGACCATACGGCTGAGTGAAAGCTGGCCGGTGGCTCTGTAACCCTCCCACGTGGCGGTGCCATACCAGCCGATGCGCCCCTGCTCTACCAGCCCTTCCAGAAGCGTGAACGCATCCCGGATGCGCTGCTCGAACGTCTCCCGAGAAACGTATGCGAGCTGGGATTCGGGATTATGCAGGTAGAAAACATCAATCGTCTCGAGATTCAGATTCTCGCGGCTGCGCTCGATCTGATCGGCCAGAAATGCGGGGGCCATCGAGTGCATCTGCCCGGCAATGTCTGAAGGTTTCAGCCCGTCATGAGGCACTGCGCCGGGCACCAGGAAGCCTGCCTTGGTGCAGATGATGACTTGATCGCGCGTTATCTCTTCTGCCCGCACCATCTCAGACAGCGCCGCGCCAATCGACCTCTCCGAGCGCTGATGGCGATAATTAATGGCTGAATCAATAAAGTTAATTCCGCCGTGAACCGCAGCCTTGATCGCCATCACATAGGCGGTATCAGTCGCCTCATCCGGGGCTCCGAGGTAAGTGCCGATGCCCAGGCTCGACGCCCAGCAGCCCTGAACCCGACGGTAGAAGCCTGCTTCGGACTGCACGGGGAAGCGCGAGGTGTAACGGCTAGTTCCTTGAGGAGTCGCTCTTCCTTTCAGCACTTCTCCGATTGTAGCGATTCCCCCGGAACATGACTGGCGCCCCATGCAGCATTTACTTGCAGCAGTTGATAATCTATAAATTTGAAATTCCTTTCCATCGTCATTCCGATCCATAACGAGGAGCCCGCGCTCCTGCCGCTATACGACCGTCTGACGTCCGTCCTGGAGTCGCTGCAAAAGCCCTACGAGATCATCTTTGTCGATGACGCCTCCACAGACCGCAGTTTTGACCTGCTGTCCAATTTGGTGGAGACCGACGGGCACCTGAAGATCATCCGGCTCCGGCGCAATTTCGGGCAGACGGCGGCTCTCGCCGCCGGATTCGACGAAGCACAAGGCGACGTCATTGTTTCCCTCGACGGCGACTTACAGCATGAGCCGGAAGATATTCCGGCGCTGCTCGCCAAGATCGAAGAGGGGTATGACATCGCCTCGGGCTGGCGTAAGCACCGTATCGACAATGCGCTGACGCGTAAGCTCCCGTCCCGCATTGCAAACTGGATGATGTGGAAGGCCTCCGGGGTGAAGCTGCACGATTTCGGCACAACCTTTAAGGCCTATCGCTCGGAGATTATCAAAGACATCAATCTCTACGGGGAGTTGCACCGCTTTATTCCCGCCCTGGCCAGCTTTTACGGAGCTCGCGTCGCCGAGGTGCCGATCAAGAATGTCCCCCGGATTGCCGGCGGATCTCATTACGGTCTCGGGCGGACGTTTCGCGTCCTGTTTGACATTGTGACGATCCGCTTCCTGCTGACCTATTTCACGCGGCCGATGCACTTTTTCGGTAAGATCGGCTTAGCGGCGACTGCGTTAGGCACGCTGATTCTCGCCTATCTGATCCTGTATAAGCTGGCGGGACACCACATTATGACCGAGCACGGCCCGCTCATGATCGCCGGCGCAATTCTGCTTCAGGCCGGGCTGATGATGTTCGGCGCCGGTCTTCTCGGCGAGATTCTCATGCGGACGTACTTCGAGAGTCAGGGCCGGCGGATTTACGCCATCCGCGAGATTCGTACCCGGCGCGGCGAGCCGCAGGTGACGGACGGCACCCGTTAAGGCGCCTCGACGTATCTCCCGCTTACAGTTCCAGAGGCGGCCATACTTGCCGAAGCTGCTCTCCAGCGATCTTCAAACAATAGCATCATCGCGGCCGCGAGGCCGGAGTGGCTGAAGACGACCGAAGTCCACGTGGGCTTCGTGATGACCGGATCGAGCAACGCAATCAGTCCCTGGGCTCCGTCGAACACGGCGAGCTTCATTGGAAGGGAGTCGACAAACCGGACCTCCACCCCCGCTGCGCTGTACTCAGCCAGCCTCGCCTGGTACCCCGGATCGAGCGTACCAGCCTCGAGAAGAATACGGCACCTCACTCCGCGGCTTCGTGCCTGGCGGACCAGCTGCTCGTCCAGCGGGTCAACGGCATACGGAGGTCGCGAAAATTCGACATACTCCGTCTGTACGTCGTGAAGCATCTGCCGGTACTGCGTTGCGGTTTGTCCCGGCTCGCTGACGATTCGAAGATAATCGAGCGTACCTCGTCCGCCTTGTCCTTCCGAGTAGGCAGCCTTCAGGTCATCGACAAGACCGTTTGCCATCCGGCTCTGCTCGGCCAGCTCCTGCTTTAGCTGCTGCTCCCGGCGCGCCAGATAGTTGGGTATCGCGAGACTCGGTTCGACGGCAGAGAAAAGTTTCGTCTTTTCCTGGACGACCTGCGCGAAACCTTTTTCCACGAGACTGTCAAGAACCTCGTAGATCTTCTGTCTCGGCACATGCGACCGAGCGGCGAGTTCCAGGGCTTTAAACCGTGGATGACCCACCAGAACCAGGTAGGACCGGGCCTCGTAGGCATTCAACCCAATCTGCTGAAGCCTGCGCCAGAATCGCTGAAAATCCATCTCAGGCAAGTCTTGCTTCATCCTCAAACCTTCGGTCCCCTACGATATCACGCTTCATCAAAGTTGGCGAGAACAGTGTTACTCGGAAATTTGATTCGGGTTATGCTTAGGAACGGTTTGGTGAAGAACAGCGTCCAACGTACGTGATCGTTGTTATCAACATGCCCGTCAGCAGCGGTCGCCGTGGACGATGGTCAAACCGTTGTCTCACAAATACGTCTGCTACAATCGCGGATAGATCGGGCTGGGAGGTGTCATGAGCAAACACTGGGACCTGCCGCAAACCTTGGGCGCCCTCCGCCAGAGCCAATTCTCAGAAGAACATCTGAGCACGCGCACCGTCAAGGACGAGCTGCGCAGCAACCTGATCTGCAAGCTGCAGAAGGGCGGCGAGCTTTTTCCAGGCATCGTCGGCTACGAAGATACCGTTGTTCCGCAGATCGTGAATGCGATCCTCTCGCGGCACAATTTCATCCTTTTGGGATTGCGCGGCCAAGCCAAGACCCGCCTCATCCGGATGCTCACCACCCTGCTTGACGAGGCGGTTCCGGTTATCGCTGGTTGTGAGATCAACGACAATCCTTATCGCCCGATCTGCAAATCGTGCCAGAACACGATTGCCGAGTTGGGCGACGATACACCCATATCGTGGCTGAGCCGCGAGCAGCGTTACGTGGAGAAACTCGCAACCCCCGACGTAACGATCGCGGATATGATCGGCGACATCGACCCGATCAAGGCGGCCCGGCGCGGGAACACTCTCTCCGATGAGTTAACAGTTCATTATGGGCTGCTGCCTCGATCCAATCGTGGCATTTTTGCGATCAACGAGCTCCCGGACCTCGCCGGCAAAATCCAGGTCGGATTGTTTAACATCATGCAGGAAGGGGATGTCCAGATCAAGGGCTATCCTGTCCGCCTGCCGCTGGACGTGATGCTCGTATTCACTGCGAATCCCGAAGACTACACAGCGCGGGGTAAGATCATCACGCCTCTGAAGGATCGAATCGGCAGCGAGATCCGCACTCATTACCCGCTAACCCTCGCGCAAGGGATTGCCATTACGCAGCAGGAGTCCTGGACAAAGCGAGGCGATTCTCTGGAATTACGTATACCCAATTACATTCGCGAAGTTGTCGAGTCGCTGGCCTTTCTGGCCCGTGAAGACAAGCGCGTTGATAAGCGCTCAGGCGTGTCGCAGAGGCTGCCGATCTCCGTTTTGGAGAACGTGGTGTCAAATGCCGAGCGGCGTGCCTTGAAGAATCGCGAGAAACTCGCTGTTCCCCGCGTTCTGGATATCTATGCCGCTTTACCTTCCATCACCGGCAAGCTCGAGCTCGAGTATGAGGGAGAGCTGAAGGGTAGCGACTACATTGCGAAGGAGCTGATCCGCACAGCAGTCGGAAAAGTCTACTCCAGCTACTTCGAAGGCGCGAATATGTCGCAGATCATTCAGTGGTTCGATCTCGGCGGTTCGCTGCGCCTGGATGAATCTCTCAGCGGCGCTGAAATGGTGAAGCAGCTCAATTCCATCCAAGGCCTCATGGATAAGCTGGGACCCCTGGGGATCGGACCGAACGATCCGGACGCGGCGCGCGCCTCAGCGGCCGAGTTCCTGCTCGAAGGACTCTACGCTCATAAGCGCATCAGCCGGAGCGAAGAGCGAGGCTTTATCGCTGACGATCGGAAACGCGAGACGGTAACTCCGGAACCGGAGCCCCGGCGGCCAGGAGGCAGCAGGCGGCAGTTTAACTGAGGAGGCGCTCCATGCGCTGGATCAAGTACTCTCGCTATACGGGCGAAGACCTCGGCATTGAAGCCGAGGATTTGCTCAAGGCCCTGTCCGACTTCTTCCTGGAAAGCGGATTCCAGCGGCAGTACATGCAGTTCAGCGAGTGGAATCAGCATACCCTCGAAGAGCTGAAGCAAGCCTTGCAGCGTGCCCTCGAGCAAGGCGAAATGTTCGACCGGGACCGGGCCGAGAGTGTCCGCCAGCAGCTTGAAAGAATGTCCGCTGAGGACATGGACCAGCTCCTGAATCGTCTGGTCCAGAAGATGGTCGACGAAGGCTATCTCACGGTCAACAGTGACCAGCAGGAGCAGCAGCCCGGCCGTCCCGGCCAGTACGGACCGGAAGGCAAGCTGACCGTCGAAGTCACTGACAAGAGCATTGACTTCCTCGGCTTCAAAGCCCTGAAGGACCTGCTGGGCTCTCTCGGGAGGGCGAGCTTCGGCGCCCATGACACACGCGACATGGCAACCGGTATTGAGGCGGGAGGAGCGCCAAAGGCATACGAATTCGGCGACACACTGAATATCGACATCAGCGAGACGCTCTTCTCTGCCCTCAAGAGAGAAGGACTCAAAGTACCCATCAACCTCGAGTACTCGGACCTTCATGTGCACCAGGCCGAGTATCAGAGTTCCTGCGCAACCGTTCTGATGCTGGACTGCAGCCACAGCATGATCCTCTATGGAGAGGATCGCTTCACGCCGGCGAAGAAGGTTGCAATGGCTCTGGCCCACCTGATCCGCACGCAGTATCCTGGCGATTCCCTGCGCCTCGTCCTGTTCCATGACTCCGCGGAAGAACTGCGGCTATCGGAACTGGCGCGGGTTCAGGTAGGCCCCTACTACACCAACACGCGCGACGGCCTCATCCTTGCGCAGCGCCTGCTCAACCAGGAACGCAAGGACATGAAGCAGATCATCATGATCACCGACGGCAAGCCCTCCGCGCTGACGCTCGAAGACGGCCGGATGTACCGCAACGCATTCGGCCTCGACCCCCTCGTCATCAGCCGCACCCTCGAGGAAGTGAACCGCTGCAAGCGCCAGGGAATCTTGATCAACACCTTCATGCTGGCGAGCGACTACGGGCTGGTGAATTTCGTCCAGAAAGTGACCGAACTCTGCCGCGGGAAGGCCTATTTCACGACGCCCTACACTCTGGGGCAGTACCTATTGATGGACTACATGAACCGGAAGACGCGGTCGGTTCACTGACGAATCCCAAGCTGAACCATCAACACGTAAACAACGGGCACGGAAAACAGGCTAGAGTCGACACGATCGAGCCAGCCGCCGTGACCCGGCAAAATCGTCCCGCTGTCTTTCAAGCCGGCTCCGCGCTTGAGCCCTGATTCGGCAAGGTCGCCGAACTGTCCCGCGACATTGGCAGCCGCGGACAGCAGGACCGCCTCCACAGTTCCCACGGACGGCGCGAAGTATCCAAGGTAGAGCACGCCAAACAGCACCGAAGCAGCAACGGACCCGATGGAGCCCTCCCAGGTCTTCCCGGGGCTGATTACAGGCGCCAGACGGTGCCGGCCAAGGGTCCTGCCCGTGTAATAAGCGGCCGTATCGCCCAGCCAGTTGATCGCGAGCGCAAAGAGGAGCCAGGCCGGATCGATCATGCGAATCGCGATGGCCAGCCGCCAGGCGCCGAAAATATAGACCACACCGAGCAGTGTGGCGGCAGCGCAGGGGAGCGCACCTCGCAGATCAGAGACGCGTAGCGCCATTGCGAGGAACACCAGCGTCATGATCGTTACGATGGCGATATCGGGCGGCGCCATCACCAGCACGATGCCCGCGGCGTAGCCAATCGGTCCGGGACGCCGGATTCCATGCGCAGCAACAATTCCGGTGAACTCGTAATAGCAGAAGCAAGCGACCGCTAGGAGGACAACCAGAAAAAGCCAGTAAGGCGCACCTGTGATGACCCAGGTAAAAACGACCGCGAGAACGGCGCCGGTCAGAATTCTCTTCATCAGGAAGTGAGACCGATCGCCTCTACCAGATCCTCATCGGCATCGCCCGCCGAGTCCCGGTGGGAATTTAATCCGCCGAAGCGGCGATCACGCTTCTGGTAGTCCAGTACCGCGCGCAGAAGGTCCTTGCGCTTGAAATCCGGCCAGCAGGTATCGGTTACGTAGAGTTCGGAGTAGGCAATCTGCCACAGGAGGAAGTTGCTAATGCGCATTTCCCCCGACGTACGAATCAGCAAGTCGGGATCGGGAATCCCGGCCGTGTAAAGGCGGGAGGAAATGGCCTCCTCATCGATCCGGAAGTCGGAGAGGCGCCCTTCCAGACGCGCTTCTTCAATGAGATGATTCACGGCGTCAACCAGCTCCGCGCGGCCGCCATAGTTGATCGCCAGGTTGACCCGCAAGCCGCGGTTGCGGCTGGTGGCCTCAACCGCATATTCCAGTTCGCGCAGCACTGCGGGCGGAAGAGCTTCCACCCGCCCGATGGCGTACAGGCGGACGTCGTTTTCAAGCAGCGTCGGGAGTTCCTGACGCAGGTAGTACCTCAGGAGACGCCACAGAGTTTCTACCTCGGCCCGCGGGCGCTTCCAGTTCTCGATCGAGAAGGCATACAGTGTGAGCGCCTGGATGCCCAGACGGGCGCAGGTTTCGACAGCAATCCTAACCGGCTCCACACCTGCCTTGTGCCCCGCAACACGCGGCATGTTTCGACGCTTGGCCCACCGGCCATTTCCATCCATGATGATGGCTACGTGAGCCGGAAGGCGGTCCGGGTCGATCGCGGTAGCAAGCTGCCAGTCCGGTTCCCCCGGCTTAAGTGAGTCCAGTAAAGCCTGCATCAAGGTAAGCCTTAATCTTACAACAACACTCCTTTCAGATTCCCTGCGAAATCAGCGGCCGAGTCCCAGGTACCAGGCGAGCAGCGCGTCGCCGATCACCGCAACGACAAGCGTGGCAGCGCCCAGAAAGGAGCCGTAGGGCAGTTGATACGTCGAAGCATCCTTCCGCGTCACGAGGATGTAGGCGAGCCCGGCGACGGAGCCAAGGACCGACCCCAGGACCAGGGTGAACAGCGCTCCTGAGAGTCCCAGGAAGGCGCCGATCATAGCCACCATCTTCACATCGCCAAACCCAAGCCCCTCTCTTTTCCGAAGCAATTCATATGCCTTTCCGACCGTCCACAAAGCGCCGCTCGCAACCACGGCCCCAAGGACAGCTTCCCCGAGCGACAGCCAAACCAGCGGAAATCCCGGCGGAACAAAGAGGCTGAGAAATCCGGGCGGCATCGGCACAATCGCCGCAATCACCAGCGCAGCCAGCGTTCCGCCCAACGTAAATTCGTCGGGAAGAATGCGTTCTTCGAGGTCGGTGAATATCAGACCCACGACGAGTGCGGCAAAAAGCCACATCTTCAGAGCTGCAAGGGTTGGTCCGTGCAGCATCACGACCAGGGCAAACAGCAGGCCCGTCAGCAGCTCGACGGCCGGGTAGCGAACAGGGATGCTTCGCTGGCAATGGCGGCAGCGCCCCCTTAGTAGCAGATAGCTCACTACCGGGATGTTGTCGTACCAGGCGACCATCTTTTTGCACTGCGGGCAGAACGATCGCGGGCGCACAACGGAGAGGTCGCGCGGCATGCGGTAGATGCACACATTCAGGAAGCTTCCAATGAGCAATCCGCCCAGGAAGGCCAACACCGCTTCTAGCATGAGAGAACCTTTTCATAAACCGAAAGTGTGCCCATCACCATCGCCTCCAGGGAGAATTTCTCCTCGACCTGCCGCCGGGCGAGACGGGAGATGTTCCTGCACGCCTCCACATCTGTTAGCGCTCGCTTCATCACGGCTGCGATGCATTCCGGGCGATTTTCGGTCACGAACCCAGTAAACCCGTCGATCACTATCTCACGCAACCCGCCCACAGCGCTGGCAACAACGGGCACGCCGGCGGCCATCGCAAGCAGGGCGGCCGATCCAAGCCCCTCCTGCTCGCTGACGTAGACAAAGAGCCGTGCGTTCCGGAGGTCGCGCGGCAGGTCGCTGGAAGGCTTCACGGCCACGCCGGCCAGACGCGCCGCTTCCTGTACAAGCGCCGCGCCTTTCCCCGGATCCTCGGAGGCCAGTGTCAGGATGGGGCCGTGCTCGGAAAATCCGGGCGTGTCCGGTAGCTCAACACCGTCAAAAACAACGCTAATGCGAGTCTCGGGGAGTCCCGCTGCCCGCAGGCACTCCTTCACTGTTTCCGAAATTGCAATGTAATGAACGGGCCTGCCGTACTTCCACCGCGATGCCCAGGTTCCTTTGACGGGAAACGCGACGCGACGGGAGACCAGCAGCGGAGCGCGGGAAAACAGGGCCGCAAGCGTGTGCGAGCGGGCGTCGTGCGCATGCACGAGGTCGAAGCGCGCGGAACGCGCCAGGAGGCGGCTCCAGCTCAGGGGCTCGACGGGCAGCCCTTTTGCAGCCGCCTTCTCAAACAAGGGCGACGAAGGAGGAGCAAGCAGCAGGACTGAGTGCCCCGCCCTGGCAAGACCGCGCAGCAGATGATAGACCTGCCACTGCCCGCCTCGCATCCCGGCGCCGCTGTCGAGGTGAAGGATTCGCATCAGCTCATATTTTTCGCTTTGGCATACTTCAGGAAGTTATAAAGGGCCGCCATATAGGCGATTGCAAGTCCCTCGGGCCCGTCCAGGAAACCACGCTTCAAAAAGTACGTCCGGAAGAACGTCCAAGGCGGATTGAGCAGCAGGTGGTGCCACCGGACCGGCTGATTCAGAGCAACCAGTTGCTCGGCTGCCAGCGTCGTATACCGGTCCATCGATTTCAGGTGCTCCGAAAGAGAGCCGCAGGTGAAATGAAGGAGATTGGACTGCAGGTGGCCCACCCGCCCATCCACCCGCACGGACTCATGCACGAAATCTCCTACCCACCGGGCCTTCCGGCGGTCAAACAGCCTCACCTTCCTGTCCGGATACCAGCCGGAATGGAGAATCCAACGGCCCAGATATTGCGCCAGGCGCGGCATGGTGTATGCATCGTAGGACGGCCCCGTCTTCTTCAGTTGCCAGATCTCCGCCTCCAGCGACTCGCTGAGCGATTCGTCCGCATCGAGCGACAGGATCCAATCATAGCTGGCTTGCTCCGATGCCAGATTCTTTTGGCCCGCATACCCGCGCCAGTAGCTCTCGATCACTCGTGCGCCGAGCTTCGATGCGATCTCAACGGTACGGTCGCTCGATCCGCTGTCGACCACGACAATCTCGTCGCAGCAGCGCAGGCTCTCGATCGCCCTTGCGATGTTTCGCTCTTCGTTAAATGTAATCAGCGTCGCCGAGATCTTCATCGCCCCGGAGTCACTGCAGCAGATTCCGTGATGCTGTTGTAGACAACCGGCTCAGGAATAAAACAGAGCAGGAACAAAACGAGAGCAAGTACTCCTAACCGGCGCCGTCCCGGTCCGATGTCCGAATGATCAACGATTGGGAAGTGCCGCCGGGCAAAGATCAGGAATAAGGCGCCCCACAGAGCCCAAGGCCAGTAAAGCAGGCCCATGGGAATCAAAGCAATGCACGCGAGCGTCGAGATGCGGATATGCTTATCGCCGAAAAAGGCGTAAAGGATGTGGCCGCCATCCAACTGGCCGATCGGAAGCAGATTCAGCGCCGTGGCCAGCAGACCTACCCATGCGGCGCGCGCAATGGGATGCAGATAGATGTCTCCGGCGGGCACTCCGGGAAAGATCAGCCACTCCAGGGCGCGGAGCAGGAGCGGGGTGCCGAACGACATATCACCCTGAGCCGCAATGCCCGGGATGATCTTCGAATAACTTAAGCCGATGGCGAGCGCCGGAAGCAGAAACACGAACCCTGCAAGCGGCCCGGCGATGCCAACGTCGAACAGGATCTTGCGTGAGAAGATTGGCGAGCGAAAGCGAATGAAAGCCCCGAGCGTTCCGATGAAAGTCGGCGCCGGAAGGAAGTACGGCAGGCTGGCGTCAATCCGGTAGTACAGGCAAGCCAGATAGTGCCCCATCTCGTGCGCCAGCAAAATCGTCATGAGCGTCAGGGAATAGGGCAACCCGTCTTTCAGCAGTGACGGCTCGCCGAGAATCCTTAAGAACAGGCTGACGTCGTTGTCCAGATCGAACGCCGGAAGGTTCCGATGAAAGCTGTAGGAGAATCGGGCCCCCAGCACGGTCGTTGTGAAAAACGTCAGCAGGAGCAGGAGAACATGGACCCAGTAGCGTGGCTGGGTCCTGGGCCACGATGAGGCAATCACATTCCGGTCGCTTCGCACGAAGCGCTCGGGATGCGGCACGCCCGGTCCCACCGGAGCGCGCGGTCCGAATGGCGAGGGTTGAGAGCCCTGCGAAGACACGAATGTGGGCGACTACTGCAGCGTTTGCAGCTCCTTGCCCGGTTTGAAGCGAACAGCCTTCCCTGGGGGAATAGCTACTTCCGCACCTGTCCGCGGATTCCGTCCAATGCCCGTTTTGCGCGGGCGGACGTTGAATATGCCAAAGCCGCGGAGCTCGATCCGTTCCCCTTGACCAAGAGCCTTCTTCATCGTCTCGAAAACCGTCTCGACGGCCATTTCAGCCTTGGTCTTAGTGATACCGGTACGATTGACGACTTCGTTAATAATATCCAGCTTGATCAAAACATCCTCCTCGCCGTGGGCAAACTGATCTGGCTGATCGTTCTAGGCAGGCGCCAAAGATTGCAAACTTCATGATAGGATTGAGCTTACACCGTTGTCAAGAGCGCTGGGAGAATGGCCCTTTCCGACATTAACTCACTCCTGTTCCGCCGTGTCTGTTCGCGATTCGCAACCGGCATAACCATCCTGACAGTTCTAGATGAGTCCGGCACCCCGCATGGTCTTACCGTCAACTCCTTTACGTCCGTTTCCTGCGAGCCGCCCCTGGTGCTTGTCTGTGTAGACCACCGCTGCAGCCTCCTCCCCTGCTTCAGACGCGCGGCTCATTACGGAATCAACATGCTGGGAGAAGAGCAGGAGGCATTGTCCGTGCGTTTTGCCAAGAGGAGCTCGAACAGTTTTGAGGATCTCTCGTGGGAGAAGAGCCCGTGCGGCGCTCCGCTTCTCACAGACGCTTTGGCAGCCCTTGAATGCCGGACGACCCGGATTCTGGATGCAGGCGACCACGCGATCCTGATTGCGGAAGTGACGCGAGCCCGATATCGGGAAGGTCAGCCGCTTGTCTACTTCGGGAGCTCCTACCGCCGGCTCAGCTAGGCCGGTCACGCCTCCTGCACGCGTGCAAATCCGTTCCGAAATTCTCTAGGTTTCTGGTAGACTGGGGACTTGAGGGGAAGCCCCCACGCCGAACCTTTTTGTCCCCGACTTGGCGTAAAATAAGCAGGTTCGGTGCAGAACACTGACACTAATTTTCGAAGGCGAAACCTGGACGAAGACCAGGCCAATGAACAGTTTGTATGACGGGTAGGGATGAATTTGATCCGCTTGCTGTACAGCGGGAGGCAGCAATGTTCTACGGACTGTTTCTGCGGGGACACTCCGTCGACGCGCTGCGCCGGGACATCGACGTACCGAAGTCTCTGGTAGAGAAGTGGATGAAAGCTCCGCGCTACGAAAGCTCCTTCCGCGAGACACTCAAGCGCCTCTATTTCTACCGGAAACAGGTTCTGGCAATCTTCGATGAGCTCGTACATAACGAGCGCTCCAAGAACCGCCTTCAATAGTTTCACGCCCTCTTTTTCGGCTCGCCTGCCCTCTGGCGTCACGCCACCCGACTGGGTATGATGACTGGTCGGAGAACCCATGAAACCAGTTCCAGTGAACCAACAGCAAGCCCTTGTCGCCAGGCTAATGGACGCTTGCGGCGGAGCATACTCTCCGGAGACGCGCCGCAAGTATTACATCTCCGGCCCTCAGTGGGCGGCTGCGTATGAGGGGCAGGCCCTCTTTCACGCACCCACTCGCCAGCCGGTGACCTTCCAAGAAGTTATCCGAAAGTACGCTGAGATCGGGATTGGTTACTGGACCACCCACGACACGGACGTCATCCCAACTCAGGCACTGATGACCGACCAGCAGGATGAAATCGTCGACTGCATCAAGCGCACGTTGAACGAGCACGGCGTGAAGTGCTCCATGGTGACGACCGAAACATTCCATCACGCGGTCTGGGCTGCCAGCCCCGCGGCCGAGTCTCCCGACGTCCGCGCCTATGCCGCAAAGCGCGTTCAAAACACTGTGGCGATTGGTCACCAACTGGGAGCCTCCTTCGCCGTGTACTGGCCCGGATCTTTGGGTTATTACGTCCAGGGAGCAATCGAGGAGACCGAGACGCTGCGCTGGTACGCAGATGCCTTGAACGCGGCTTGCGACGCCGATATCGAACTTGCCGCGAAGTACAACCGGCCCACTCTCAAGCACTGTCTGGAAGCCAAGCCCTTCGAGCCTCAGGCCGAGATCCTGCTCCCGACCAGCGATTCCATGCTGGCCTTTATCTCATCCGGGCTGCTGAAACATCCCGAGATGGTTGGCCTGAATCCGGAGTATTTGCACGAGCTGATGTGGGGCGCTGCACCCCGGGCTGCTCTGGCGCGGGCATTGATGGCGGGCAAGCTGTGGCACTTCGATATCAACGACGGCTACCGGCTCAAGCACGATGTGGATATCGCCGTCGGCCTGGTCAACCCGCTGGACTGGTTAAACGTGCTGGTTCTGCTGCGCAGCCACAACTACAACGGGCCGTTCAACCTCGACTATAAGCCGCCGCGCACCACCAGCAACTACGGCGTCTTCGCGGTCAGCTTCCCGACCGCAGTGGATCGTTTCATCACTCTGTGGGAGGTCGCAGGCGACGTAATTGCAGACCCGGTGATCAAAGAAGCCACCGATGCCTTGAAAGCCGGCGGCGAGGTTTCCGATCCCTCTGACGTGGACGCCATTGTTGAAGCGAACCGGGAGCTGCTGACTCTCCACGAGCTCATCGCGCACAGAATGGTGCAGATCCTCCTGGGTCAGCACCGCGGCCGCGTCTATTCCGTCTGACGCGACATTCAGAACGAGCGGCATCCGTCCCGGATTCATTGAAGATAATAGTAAATATGGGTCTTGGACGGATGCTGATCGCCGCCGGAATTATCCTTCTGGTGGCGGGAATCCTGGTGAGTCTCGGGGAACGCCTGCCTATCCGGATCGGCCGGCTGCCAGGCGATATCGTCATCCGGGGAAAGAATTCCGTGTTCTACTTCCCCCTGATGACGAGCATCCTTCTCAGTCTTCTGCTTACGTTGATTCTGTGGCTGTTCGGCCGGCGCACTTAATGTAAGAGACCGATCTTGTCGAGGGGCCAGTACACAAAGACCGCTTTCCCGTAGATGTACTGGCGCGGGACGGGCCCCCAAAACCGGCTGTCGTTGGAGGAGCTCCGGTGATCGCCGAGGACAAAGTAATGGTCCTTGGGAACTACGACCGGTGCCATGGATTGGCGGTCTCGGTACTCTTCGGGAACGTAGTCTTCTTCAAGAGGACGTCCGTTGACAGAGACAATTCCGTGGTCGATCGAGACGACATCTCCGGGGACGCCGATGACCCGCTTGATATAAGACTTCGAAGTGTCGCCGGGAAACCAAAAGACTACCATGTCTCCGCGCTCCACCTTGCCCAGGCCGAAACGGTAGAGAAACTTGTTGATGAAGATTCTCTCCTGGTCGAACAGGGAGGGCATCATGCTCGTTCCCTCCACCTTGACTGGCTGGTACAGGAACAAAATCACGATGATGGCAAGCACCACCGAGATCACAAGGTCGCGAACCCAGGAGAGCACGGCTCCCCAGAATGTCTGGCTAGGGGTGCTCGGAGTCACAACCTGTGAATTTTCAGTCTCTTCCATCCCAACAGACATCCTGTCAAATCACTCCAATTTCTAACATGGCAGTGGGTCGGGCAGCAAGGGTGAAAGTGCTGCAGAACGCAGCACTTATCGTCCCAGGCCTACGAGGAGGCGGCCAATCGCAATAGCCGCGAGTTACCGTCCCCGGCCTTATCCACACCGGGATCGCTGCGGACAATGACCCTGCCGGTAGCGTTTCTGAGCCCGAACGCTCGGGAGCATCCCGCCGTAGCCGTTTCTTGCTTTCACCTATTTTTGACGGACGCGCTCTCCGGGTGATAGGTTCCAGAACGCATGTGAAGTCAACACGATGCAATGCCGGACCCTGAACACCCTGCCCTTCCGCCGCGTCTGAAGCAAAAGCACATACGGTTCGCTTTCGTTTGATGTCATCGAACTCGCGCCCTCCACGACGCACGTTCGAATCTCACCGCGTCCACAGGAGTGGATGGCCGAATGGATTCTTAACCTCATCCAGGCAATGGGCTACGCTGGGATCGCCCTGCTAACGTTTCTGGAGAACATCTTTCCGCCGATTCCGTCGGAGGTCATCATGCCCTTGGTCGGCTACCAGGTCTCCCGAGGAGAATTCCGGCTTTGGCTCGCAGTTCTCTGCGGATCAGCGGGCACGCTTGTCGGAACCAGCTTGTGGTACTTCGCCGGCAGGAAAGTGGGCCGCGAGCGCGTGCAGCAGTGGATGGAGACGTACGGACACTGGCTGGGTATCGACATCGAAGATCTGTACAAAGCTCGCGACTGGTTCGAACGCCACCAAGCGCTTGTCGTTTTCCTTGGCCGCCTCCTCCCGGGGGTGCGAACCGTGATCTCGCTGCCAGCCGGTTTCGCGTCCATGCCGTTCGGCCGTTTTTTGTTCTACTCGGGGCTGGGGACCGTCATCTGGACGTCCGCCCTTGTCTACGCGGGCATGGTGCTCGGCGAAAACTACAAACGCGTCGATCA
This sequence comes from uncultured Bryobacterales bacterium, assembly GCA_937959285.1. Lineage (GTDB taxonomy): Bacteria > Acidobacteriota > Terriglobia > Bryobacterales > Bryobacteraceae > JADGHK01. The sequence continues at coordinate 10,368 of CALGAR010000045.1, read as the reverse complement.
GTTTCTGGAGCCCGTGGCGTGGGCTATTGTTGGCTTGGTGGTTGCGCTATACGTCCGGGTTCTGCTGCGCGGCGTTGCCGCGCGGCGCCGGCCTACGTGACGCATTTCATTCCTTACGGCCCAACTTGTGCGGAATTCAAAGTTGTACTCACTTGGCAGCCCGGAGATCGTAGCAGAGAAGCCGGGGTGGGGTGTTATGCAGCACGTCGCGAGAATGCTGGCTGATATATAGCAGTCCGCGGCTCAGCACGGGCAGCGACCACGTTTCCCGCGCTGCGAAGAGCCATGCCCGCTTTAGCTCCTTGTAGCCCTTTGGTGAAAGGTCAAGCCACAACAGGTGTCCAAGCTCGCCGAGGCAGAGGAAGCGTCCATCCACCGCGAGCAGAGTTCCGCGAAAGGTGCCAAGGCGCTGCTTACGCTCGCTTCCGTTGATAATCAGCGTCTCGTCCCACTCCGGTGTGACGCGCCACATCACCTTCCCGGTCTTTCGCTCCACGCACACTAGAGAAGCATCAGGCTCGTTGCGGCCATCGAAGGCGTACAGATAGCCATCCTTCTCGACGGCTGTATTGAAATGCGTTCCGATCTCCCTTGAAGTCCACACCACGCTGTGCTTGCCGTCCGGCAGCAAATTCAGTAATGCTCCGCCGGTACGATAGCTCGCCGAGATAAACACTTGATTGTCGACGACGACGGGAGAAGAGGCGTTCACCGATTCGTAGCTGCGGCTCCGGAATGGAAAAGCGAAGTCGATGGCGCCGTTGGCTGGATTGATCGAAAGGAGACCGCCAGTTGGAGGATCGCTTTCGCCTCCTGCGAACACGAAGACCCGGCGCTTTCCGTGTACTGTGGCCGGAACCGGAGACGCATAACTCGGCCCCCACTCCTTGCCTGCTCCCCATATCATCTTTCCAGACCGCTTATCGAAAGCCGCAACCGTAGGGCCGCCCGGAGCGCCGACGTTGATGATCAACAGGTCGCCTTCAATCAGCGGCGTCGTCGCCGTGCCGAAAAAGTCCTGCGGCACTTTGAACTCTTTGGCGATGTCCCGCTTCCAGTAGAGCTGACCGGTCTTGAGATGCAGGCAGTGCAGCTTGCCCTCAGCTCCATAAACATAGACGCGGTCACCGTCAATCACCGGACTGGCCCGCGGCCCGTTGTTGTAGCCGTAGCGGTCTTCGAACTGAGTCGGATAGCTGAATTCCCAGTAAGCCGCCCCCGTTTCCGGATGGAGGCACTCCACCTTCTCCCGGTCACCCACACGGTGAAAGTAGACTAGGTAGTCTCCGGAGATTGCGGGCGAGCTGTAACCTGTCCCCTTCTTCATCTCCCAAACCAGCTTCGGACCGCCCTCCGGCCAGTCCAGCAGCAGCTTCGTCTCGGTCGAAACGCCGTTGTGCGTCGGTCCGAGGAAGGATTTCCAGTCGTGAGTGACAGCACCAGCGGGGAGAGGTTTGGGCTTTCCGTGAACGCGGACGTCAGGATGGGGCTTAGCTGCAGGCAGCGGTATCGCCGGGACGTGGTGCACGACAGGGGGTGCCGGGTCCCGAAAAGTCTCCGCGGAGAGGCCGCAAGAAACAAGGGCGAGCACCAACAGGATAAGATCAGGCTTCATCGGAAGGCGACGCACTTCTACCGCCCCTCGAAGCCCCTGGCAGCGGGCGTCATCGGCACGTGGCGCTGCAGTTTCGACTTAAAATCCCCCAGACTCTTCCATCGCGTCGGCGTGTTCAAGTCGACTTCCGCAACAGCGACGGTACCCCAGTCCTTTGCCCAAGCCGCAGTACGCCCGGCGTGATCCCAGACTGCCGAAAGCATCCAGTTGCTGGAGACGTCCTCGTAGGTGCTGCTGACGACGTAAACGTGATTTTCCGCAGCGCGTGCGCGAGCGAGATCGGGATTGCAGCCCCAGACCGGCCACGCAATGACCTCGGTGCCGCGCTTGGTCAACTCGCGCGCGACCTCCGGGAAGAATCCGTCGTAGCAGATCATGATCCCGAGTGCGCCAAAGCGAGTTTGAAAGACCGGATAGTCGCGCCCGGGTGTCACTCCTAGCTCCACTTCACCATCAGGCAGCGTTACCTTCCGATATTTCCCGCCAATCGTGCCATCGGGATTCAGCAACACCGCCACGTTATAGACCAAGTGCCCTGACCGCTCATAAAGGCCAGCCACGATATGCAAGTTATGCTTCCGCGCAAGCTCGCCAAAGAATTCGGTGGACGGCCCTGGAACCGGCTCCGCCACTTCGGCCGGCATCAGTCCGGTTCCGAAGTACGTCAATGTCTCCGGCAGCACGACGAGATCCGCTTTCTGCCGCGCGGCCTCTGCGATGAGCGGCGCAAACTGGCGCCGCTTCTCTTCGGGCGTCTTCCCAGCAGTGGGCCGGTAATGGACCGTGGCAAGCCGGACCTTGCGAGAGGGCGGAGGCTCCGTCACGGAGAACAAGACGTCGCTCCACTCCACCTTTGCGTCGCGCGCCCACCGCAGATGCAGCTCGACCAACGCTTGCGTAGCCCCCGAAGGCGCTTGCCAAACACCCGAGATTTCGGTCCATCCGCCGTGGTCTGTACCTCTGTCAGTCGGGTACTCCGGCGGAGCCCAAGGCGTCAGTTTAGGCAGGATGCCGCTGACGAGGGACCGGTCGTCGAGCACCGGCCTTCCTGCTCCGTCGAGCCATCGCACCGTTGCAAGCGCGCTCTGCTGCGGCCACTCCACATTTTGCACGCGGCGGTAGGCGACGAATCGATAATACTTGCCGCCCTCCACTCGAAAAGTTCGCGCCCAGGATCCGGCGAGCCCTTCGCGATGGTCGGCCTGAATCACAAAAGAGCCTTTGCCGGACCGTCCGCCTGCCTTGACATAGGAAAAGGCGGGCATGATTTCCTTGCGTGGCGAGGAGGCTGTCCAGCCCTGGGGAGCACCCGCAGGTGCGCTTCTCTCGTTACCGTAACAACCCGGAATTGCAACTAGCCCCAGCACCCACAGCGTTGCCAAGCGGTCCGCGACTGGAATCATTGCGACGTCACCTCCTACCCTCCGCGCGAGGCATTCAGCGAGTGCCCGCTTGCATCTCCCGCGCAGTTCTCTCCACAGCCCGCATCACTCGCAGGATGTTTTCTCCGTATATCTTTCGAATCTCGGCGGCCGTATAGCCCTCTTCGAGCAGCGCCCGTGTCAGATTCGGCCAAAGGTCAACGCTGTCGAGCCCTTCCGGCAGGCACTCGACGCCGTCGAAGTCACTGCCCAAGCCGACCGCTTCGATGCCCGCGATCTCCACGACGTGATTGATATGCTTCACGACATCGGCAAGCGTCGCTCTCACGCCCAACGGCGTCTCACGCCGCAACGCCCGAGCTGCCTCTGTCAGTTTCTCAGGGTCGTTCGCATACTTCTTCCGCAGCGCTTCCAGCTTCGGACGGAGCGTCTTTGCCCGCTCCTGCTCTGCGCGCGCCACATCCGGATTGAGATAGCCGCAGTCGAAGTTAATTTGAATCACGCCTCCGCGCTTTGCCATCGCAACGATCATTTCGTCGGTCATATTTCGGGGCACAGGGGAGATCGCGCGGCAGGAAGAGTGTGAGGCGAAAACCGGAGCACGGCTTGCGTTCAGCGCGTCCCAGAATGTCTGGTCCGAGACGTGAGAGATATCAATCATCATCCCGAGGCGGTTCATCTCCGCGATGATTTCCCTGCCCAGCTTCGTGAGCCCCTTGTTCAGCTTCGATCCGGAAGAACCCGCCCAGGTGTTGTCGTTCGTGTGGGTCAGCGTCATGTAGCGGACGCCGAGATCGTAGTACCGCCGCAGGAGGCGTGCGTCGTCCTCGATTGCGTGCCCGCCCTCGATGCCCATCAGCGCCGCGATTTTGCCCTGCTCCTTCGCTCTTAGAATGTCGTCAGCGGTTACGGCGAACAGAAAGTCGTTCGGATACCTTTCGACGATGTCGTGCTTGACCGTATCAATCATAGCCAGCGTTCGATGGGCGGAGCGATTTCCCTCCACATAGCTGGCGGCGACATAGACCGCAAAGAACTGGCCGGTAAGGCCACCCTTCTTCAGCCGCTGCAAATCCGTGTGATGGTCCTTGCTGGGCTTCCCGATGTCAAACCCGTCGACAGTTGCGCTGGTGATGTCGTTATGCGTGTCGACCAGAATGGCAGATTCGTGCACTTGCCGGACTTCCTCATCCGTCACCGTGCGCTTCTTTCGTCCCGGTGCTTCGGCAAAGAGCGAGGATACAAGCAGCGCGGCCGCTGCGATTCGCTGCAACGTCATGAGACTAACTTTTAGCACAGCGGCCTGCGAGGAAGGATGGAGAGAGGGCGCCTACTCCTTGGCGCCCTTGATCCATTCGAGGATGGTTACGTACTCCGGCGAATCCTTCGTCCAGCGGATTCCGCCGCCGTGAGCGACTGTGTTCGAACCAGCAATCCCTTCCGTTTCAGGGCTCGACGTCGGCTTCAGCAGGAGGAGACTCTTTTCAGGCTCCGCCGGATTGACGACGTTGAGCGCCGAGGAGTAGCTGCCGTTGAAGAGGGTATGCGAGGCGTGGCAGTGGACACAGGCGTATCCGTCCTTGCCGCGCTTCTCCAGGATCGGCTGTACGTAACCACGGAAGTACGCTTCGTCCAGCTTGACCTTTTTCTGCGGCCGTCCGTCGGTGCTGACCGTGGCGTAGGTTACCGGCGGCGGCTTGAGGGCTTTGGCAACCTCTACGGCCTCGGACAGAGACTCAATCTTCGCCATCACCGCTTTCACGTTCTCGCCCTTCGAACCCGCCAAACGGTTCACGTCGCCGAAACGAGTCTCGCGCACAAGCAACACCGCGCGGGAAGCCAGCGTGCGCAATTCGGCGTCCGACGAATCCAGCAGAGGCTTCAAAGCGGCTGCAAAGCGCTCGGCGCTTTCTCCGAAGAAGGCAATCTGCTCGATGTCGTTGCCGATTCTGTTGTAAACCGGCGGCCCCATCTTGCCCAGATCAGCATCGAGCTGATAAACGTCGGCGCGGCGCAGCGGCAGCTCCGTCAGCGCCAGCAGCAGTTCCTTGCGCTCGAAGTCCGTACCCTTCTCGAGAATGCCCGCGAACTTCTTCGCGAGACGGGCTTCGACGGCAAGGCGCCCTCGAATCGCACGCTCCCGGTCTTCAGCCTTCGCAAGCAGAGGCACCCAGTTGTTGTACAGGTACCGGATATTTTCATCGGCGATGTTGTAGATCGCGTGATGCAGATTCAACCGGACCCAGGGGTGCTGGGGCTTGGCAAGAGCCGCAAGGAGCGTATCTTCAATTCCGTTTTTGACGCCGGCGTCCGGAGTCCAAAACCAGAACTGCCAGAGGCTCTTGATGGCGTCGACCCGGATGAGGTTCACCGGATCAGAAACCAGCCGCTCAAGCGCGGGAGCAAGTTCTGCACGCTTCGCAAGCGTGGCAAAGTGCGCAGCGAAGATGCGCGTCGCGCCCCACCGTGTCCGGTCATCGGAAGACGAGAGGGCGGTGGCAATCTTGGCTACCGGAGTCCCTTCGTGCCGGCTGTGCAACTGCCGGATCGCCCACGCGGCCGCACGCTGCACCATCTTGCTGGGATCGCCGAGCAACGCCGTATCGACCCCAAGGCCGAGCCTCCCAAGCGCCTCAGCCGCCGCCTGGCGAATCATCGCATCGTTCGAACGCAGCGCCGACTGAATCTGGGCGACAACCGCTGACGATGGACGATCCCAAACGTTATCGAGCTGTTGCAGGAGTTCGACCGGGTCCGACGACAGGCGCTCGAGTTGTGGGGAGTTCCACCCGCGCTGCCGCCCCGTTTGCGGATAGTAGGAGCTGAGGGCGATGATCGCCATCTGCGTCTCACGGAACGGCGTCCGGAAATTCTCAAAGGACTGCAGGGGATCCATCCACCCGCCAAAGTTCTGCTGCCGCTTCAACAGGTACTGGATGGCCTTGGCAACTTTCGGATTCGTCGCAGGAACGCCTGCCGCATGCAGCGCCCATAGAGCGTGTCCGGTCTGGAACTCGACCTCTGGCTGATCTGCCTCGAACCGGGCAGACCACTGACCGCTCGGCCGCTGCAGGGAGAGAATGCGCTCTGCGTTCTTCTGAATCTGCGCCCGGTACTTTTCACGGTCGATGTCCGCCAGCGCCAGCGTCTGGTAGCAGAGGTCAATCATGTTCTTGACCTCGCCGGCCGCGATCAGTTCGGGGATCTTAGGATCTTTCGTTACCGCCCACGAATACCACGCCACTTCGTGCGCGCTAACGAGGGGCGTGTTGCCATTCGTCTCATCTCCCGGCAGCTTCTCACGGCCTGCGTAGTAGATCTTGAGGTACTCCGCAACGCCACGATGATAGCTGTCGCGCCGCTCGCCCGTTACCTGCTCCTCGTAAATGCTCATGAGGTGCGACATCCGGCTCAGCACGTTTGCGGACGCCGAGATCATCCGCGCCCAGACCGCTCCCTCCTGCTCAAATCCGTAGAAGGGCCGCGGGTTGTTGTAGAACCGCTCAGTCAGAAACTGAAGCTGCTGCCGGGCTGCTACCGGGTAGCCGTTGCGCGTCGCATAAAGTTGTGCCCGCTGCGGGAAGTGGGTAGCGTGGCAACTGACGCAAAGGGACGTCTCCTGATGCACCGCCGACACGCGATCGAGAATGCCGCCCCGGCGCGGTGTATTTCCGTGCCACGAGTCGCCCGCGGAAAGGATGTAGTCGAGAGCGGTTTGGACAGCCTTCCGCGGATCAGAGTACGGAGGCGGATCGTACATTCGCGTCCGCAGCTTGTATGCCGGGTGGTTCGAACGTACGGCGATGTAGTAGACGCCAGGTTCTTTCAGAATGCGAGTTGTAAATTTATTCCCTGGCAGCGCCTGCACTTCATGGGGAAGCGATACCGGATCTTCCCCCTCGAAATACTCTTCCAGCTTGCCATTCACTTCACGGTGGACTGTGACGTTCACCGGAAGCTGATCGCGGTCAAGCAGGTCAACCTGGAAGAACACTAACTTTGGCTTTGTCTCCTTGAACTCGACCTTGTACCAATCCGTTCGTGCGGGATCCTCGACGTTGGCTGCACGCGTCTTACCCGGCGTCGGGATGTACTCCGCGTCGTCGCCAGAAGCAAAGACGGTCTTTCCCAGAGTCACCGGCATAGCCTGCCGCCAGTCATGGTTCGGCCCGCTACGGACCGCGTCCGACAGCGGCCATTGATTGACCTGCAGCGTATAGTTGCCTTGCGCTCCGTTGTTCCGGACCCGGACCTCTGCGCGCCCCTTACCTTTCACCCGGAACTGCGTGTAGAAATCGGCGTCGCCAGCGTGAAGGGTCTTTGCTGCCAGTACGCTGTCCCCTTCGACGATCTCAACGGTCACGCGAGCTTCCGGACTTAGGCCGCGGAGCGAGGAGAGGGAGTAGAGCAGGCTGTACTGATGCTGCGCGTCTAAACCGTTCAGCGGTACAGTCATCGTCTCAACACGCCCGGAACGGCTCTCTACCTTAGGAAGGGAAACCGCGCCAGCGGTTGTCACGCTCACGAGCGATGCGAGAATCGGGAGAACACACTTCCAAAGTCGTCGCATTTCTATTCTTCTCTACATTAACGAATCGAACGACGAAATCAACCCCGCGGACGGGCTTGAACAATGACTCGCCGGTACGAGAACAGGTTGGGCGATCCATTGTCACGCACTTCCAGAATCAGGTGAATTGTCCCCTCATTCTTCACGGGCGGCACGACAAACGAGACACTCGCAGTAGAGGCGCCATTCAACTGGACCGGCACGGAAATTGTGCCGGCCTCCGGGTAGTGGAACCACCGGTACGAAAGCGCGTTGCCGTCCGGATCGCTTCCCTCTGCCACCAGGCGAATCTCTTCTCCCCCGGCAGCGCTCAAAAGAATCACATCCTTCCCGCCGATTCCATTGACTTTGACTTCCGGATTGTGGTTCGCCTCCGATCGGGGCTTGACACACCAGTCCATTCGGGCGGCAAAGTCATGCTGGAAAGCCTCGCGCCACCTCCAGATGGTTGCCTGATTTGATGTGTAAGTTCTGCCGTCGCTCGCCGTAACTGTGTCACGACTATTCGTATAGATCGGCCGCGTCTCTCCGTAGGATTGGCGTAATTCGTAGCGGCCGCCCCATCCTCCATACGTGGGGCTAATGTGACTGCCGAGGCCGTTCTGAATCAGGTTCAGGAAACTCGGCGTATCGCCTTCCATGATGTATGCCAGCTTCGGATAGAGCGCACCCATCGGTCCGTGGTTCTCGATGATGTTCTCCGTCAGCCAGGGATTGTCGACCAGGTGAAAGTGTTCCATTGGCCCGTTTTTGTAATGGCGGTCGCCGGAGATTCCTGTCCACGTCGCCAGATAGTATTCTTTGGAGTCCACGCTGCTTGGGCTGACGATGTAGAAGAGATCCGGGAACGTGATCCGCAGCCAGCGTCCGGCATTGTCCTGATCCGAGATCGTGTAGACCCTCAGCTTTGCGACAAACTTCTGCAGGTCTTCCGGACTCCGCGTATACTTCACGTCCCATAGAGCCTGCGCGAGCGTGTTTGCTCCGCCCCACACGGCGACCCATACCGGTCGGGGATCGGGGCGGTCGACAACCTCGATGATGTGGCGCGATCCTTCCGTCGACTTCCCTTCCCCAACACCCGCCATGCCAAACTCACTCGACCCGCTTTTCACGACCCTGCGAAGCTTGGCAGCCTCGGGAAATCCAGGCGCATGCAGCAGAAGGTTATCCCGCACCTTTTCATAAGCATCGACGGCGCGATGAATCAGGTCAGGACGGGTTCTGTCGCGCAGCCACACGGACGTCGTCGCGATCAGGCCTTCTATGTCGAACTCGTTCGAATAAACCAGCAGCCGGACAAGAGACTCCTCGTCGTCCGGTTCATTCGATATGTCTGTGAGGACAATCAGGCGGGCCTTTTCCGCGGCCGCCACGGAGCATATGACGGCCAGCAGACAACAGACACGAAGCAGCATCCGGATTACCATAGCCCATCAGCATATGCAATTAGCCGCTATGCCGCTCGTCTGCTTGACAAGCACACCCGTCCAGACATCAGATAGTGAACGCTGTGACTCGTCCCTCAGATGCAAGCCCTTCCCGGAGACGCTTTCTTCAGGCTGCCGCCGCCTGCTGCGCGCTCTCACTCTCAGCTCCATCTGCCGCCGAAACACCCGATGATCTGCGGCTCTGGTATCGCCAGCCTGCGCCGGATTGGAATGAAGCCCTTCCCATCGGCAACGGAAGACTCGGAGCGATGATCTTCGGAGGTGTGCCGGAGGAGCATCTCCAACTGAACGAGGACACACTTTACTCAGACGAACCAGGCCAGCAGGATATCCCGATCGACATCAGGCCGACGTTTGACAAGGTGATCGAACTGCTTCGCGCTCGCCAGTATGCCGGGGCGGAAGCGATCATGAACCGGCATTGGATGGGTCGCGTGTGGCCATGCTACCAGCCTCTAGGCGACTTGTATCTGGAGTTTGAACACACGGAACGTGTCACCGGCTACCGCCGCGAACTTGACCTCAGCGAGGCGGTCTCACGAGTGCAGTATGAGGCCGGCGGCGTCACATTTCGCCGCGAGTATTTAGCTACCTATCCGGGACAAGTCATCGCCATCCGGCTGACGGCAAGCCGCAAGGGAGCGCTCCGGCTTCGCATCCGACTCGGCTCGGTTCATCCCACTGCAAAGGCGCGCGTGGAAGGCAGCCGCTTGATTGTGATGCGGGGGAAGGCTCCGGGACTTGCGGTTCGCCGGACTCTCGAATGGATTGAAAGCCGGGGTGACCAGTGGAAGTATCCGGAGCTCTGGGACGAGAACGGGAAACGCCGGCCAAACGCAAAGACCGTCCTCTACGGCGACGAGATCGGCGGCCGCGGCATGGAATTCGAAGCGCGGCTCGATGGCGACGAGCTCGTCGTGCAAATCCCGCAGCAAAGCATCGCGGAGGAGGGGAAAGCCCGGCTCGCTTCGGTGTTCGTCTTTCCGTTTCTCGGGGCGACGCACGCCGGGGATATCGAAGGGTATTTGTTCGTACCCGACGGATCCGGCGGGTTGATCCGGTTTGCGGACAACAAGGGCAAATTCCGCACGCCCTATTCGGCCAAAATTTACGGCACCAACGCCGGTCTGGAGCCCGATCCGCGCCATTTGTACATTAACGAGCCTTATACCGTGCAGTTTCCCGTATTCGGCATCGTGCACGGCGAGAGGCGGCATGCGCTGTTCGCGGAAGTGGAAAGCGGGCAGCACAACGCGAACATCGTCGCGTATCCGAACGGCGTCAATACGCCGTACAACTGGGCGACGGCGCAGTTTTTGGCGCGCGAATCCTACCTGCAGCCGACGAGCC
>CALGAR010000044.1 GCA_937959285.1 uncultured Bryobacterales bacterium | reverse complement strand
GGATTCGTTCAGGAAGACTCTGCTAGAAGACTCTACTACTTATATTAACAGCGGAAGAGGCTGATGAACCCAATTGCTCTCTGCAACCCGCCGTAAGTTTCTGCTGCTAATCCGCATACACCTGTCGGACAGGAGCCTGTCAAACAATTAAATTTGTCCCGTTCTTTCCAGTACCTAACCTTCTGTTTGCAGGCATCGAACCGACGGACGCAGTCAAAGGAGAAGGACGGGAACGTGAATTACCGAGAGTTGATGATCAAAGACCTGCAAGATCTCTATCAAGCCGAAGTGGAGCAAGCAAAGCAGCTTCCTCAACTGGCTGACAAGGCGGCGAGCGAGGTGTTGCGGGATGCGTTCCGGCAGCACGCGCAGGATACGCAGCAGCAGGTGATGCGGCTGCGCGAGGTTCTGGAGATGCTGGGCGAAGAACCAGGCGCCGAGGGAGCTGTGACGCCTGGTGTGAAGGGCATGCTCCTGGAAGCCCGCAAGAGAGTAGATCAGGTTCAGGATCCCGGGCTGAAAGACTTGACGCTTATCGCAGTCGCGCAGGAACTGGAGCATTACGAGATGGCCCGATATGGGACGGCCCGCGCGATGGCTCATACAGCCGGATTGGATCAAGCGGTCCGCCTCCTACAGACGAGTCTCGACGAAGAGAAGACGATGGACCGCCATCTGACCGAGGTCGCCATGCCGATTCATAAGCAGGTCGCACAGCGCGAGATGCCGCTCTTTTGCTAGCGGCTGTGCCAGGGACCATGGACTTCACGGGTTTGCCGCGAGGTCCATGGTGGCTTCGAATGGTTGGGCTGCAAATCTTAAGTGTTCACGCCAGAGGCGAGGAATCCGCCGTCCACGGGGATGCAGGCGCCCGTTATGTAGCTTGCTGCATCGGAGGCGAGCAGGATTGCGGCACCCAGCAATTCCTCTGCCTGGCCGAAGCGTCCCATCGGGGTTCTCATCTTGAATTCGCGGCCGCGCTCCGTGCCATCGAGCAGGGCGGCGTTCAGGTCGGTACGAAAGACTCCCGGGGCGATTGCGTTCACGTTAATCCCGACCTTCGCCCACTCGATTGCGAGGCTCCGGGTCAGGGAGAGGACGCCGGCTTTTGATGCTGCATAAGCGGCCGTTTCATAGAGCGCCACAAAGGAGCTCAGTGAGGCGATGTTGATAATGCGTCCTCGCCGGTTTGCGGCCAGGGGCTCATAGAAGGACTGGCAGGCCCGGAGCATGCCGGTGAGGTTCGTATCCATTATTTCCTGCCATTCCTGCTCGGGGACGTCCTTGGTGGGAGTGCGCTTGGTGCGTCCGGCAGCGTTGACCAGGATGTCAACTTGCCCGAATCGCTGCAGCACGGCGTCCCGCAACTCATCAATCGATGCTTTCGACGAGACGTCCACTGGGTGAGCCAGCGTCTCACGCCCGAGTGCTTCGATCGAGCAGGCAACTTCCTTTACCAAATCCTGCCGCCGCCCTGTCGGAACCACCGATGCACCGGCTTCCGCAAGGCCGCGAGCGATGGTCCGCCCAAGGCCGGACGTACCTCCAATTACAACCGCAACGCGACCTGTGAGGTCAAAGTAGTTCTTAGTCATCTGTGTTGACATTATCCGGCAGGTTGGCCGTCTCGTGCTGCGCAATCAATCGGGCGCTCAAGGCGTGGGGTTCTCGCGCATCGAGCGAATCGTCTCCTGGATGCCGTCTTCGTAAGAAGTCCTCTTGAGATTCGGCAGGAGCTTGCGCAAGCGGCTATCATCGAGCACGACTGGCGTGGTCCACAGATAGTGCATCTCGACCATTTCGCGGAGAAACGGGTTGAAGAGGCCCATGACTCGCAATATGGTCTTGTTTGCTACGCGCAGCCGAGGCCCCTTGCCGGCGGCCGCAGCGACAAGATTGGCGAACTCGCGGACTGTGATCAGGCCCGAGCCCCCGATATTCCAGGCGTGTCCGTAGGCCTCCTCTTTGCCGGAGAGCGCGAGAAGAGCCGCGGCCAAATCCGGGACGAAGATAAATTCGTGCGGCGTGTCGATAGGGCCGATCACGTTCGCAGTACCGCCGTGTAAGGCGGCGTCGAAGATGGCGCGGACGTAGCTCAACTCGGAGTCGGGGCCGTAGAAATCGGGCGGCCGCACCATGGTCGTCCGCATTCCGCCTCGTCCGTCGGCCGCAAAAACGAGATCTTCCTGCTCCTTGCGCATCCGGCCTTTGAACGTATGCGGATTGCGGGGATGGGACTCGTCGACGCGCTCGCGCTGAGGTTTCCCGTACGGGTAGACGGTGCTGACATGGACGAACCGCCGGACACCCGCCGCTGCCGCGGCATCGAGAGCGATACGCATCAGCTTTGGATGCTGCTCAAACTGGGTATACGGTACGCCGACCGTGTAGAAGAGCGTATCGACTCCTGAAGCCGCGGCTTCAGCGGCGCGGGGATCGCTGAGATCGGCCTTGTGAAGCTCGGCGAGAGGCTGATAGCGAGCGAAGCTGCGGCGCAGGCGGTCTTCGGAGCGTCCCACAACGCGAAACGGCTCATTTGCTCGCGCCAGTTCGCGCGCGAGGGATTTCCCTACAGCCCCCGTGGCTCCGAAGATCGCATACTTCATACCAATACTTCATACGTTTACGACGTCCGGGCCCGCAACTGTCATTCCGCGGGCCCGGCTTCACGCGCAATTACCAGATCAGCTTCAAGCCGAACTGAATGTTGCGCATCGGAGCCACTGTTCCCGTGATCGAACCCACTCCGCCGGCGATTCCAGCCTGGGACGGCCAAACGATCTCGGCTGAGGCGTTGCGAGTAGGCTGGAACCCGGAGGCGGTGCTCAAAGTCCGATTCGGTACGGCAAACTGCGGAGTGTTGAACAGGTTGAAGAACTCGGACCGGAATTGCAGCCGAACTCGCTCGGTAATTCCGAAGTTCTTGAACAGGGAGAAATCGACATTCTTAAAGCCCGGCCCTTCCAGGATGCCAACTCCCGAATTCCCAAAATGGCAAAGCTCCGGCATGGAGGCGTTCGCACAGCTCACGAGGCGGAAGGCATCCGGATCGAACCACGCGTTAATTGTCGGATTCTCTAGTTTCCCGGAGCCGACCCGGTCCGGTCGAACTGGAGCATTCCCGGTGTTGATCAAATTGCCCTGCGAAACGGTAAACGGGAACCCGGAACGCAGCGTCACAATTCCGTTTGTTTGCCAGCCCGAGAGGATAGCGCCGGCAACTCCGCGGGACAAACTGGCAAGCATGGGGATGTCATAGACGAAGCTGATGACCGCATTGTGGCGCGCGTCGTAGCCCACCCGTCCCTTTTCGGCGGCCCGATCTCGCCAGTTCTGATAGGTGTTGGAGTTGATGCCGTCTCCTTCATTTCGGCCATAGCCTTCCATGAGGGTTTTGGAAAACGTGTAGGAGAGCGTGAAGAGTAACCCGTGGGAGAACTGTTTCCGGACCGAAGTCTGGAGCCCGTTGTACCAGGAGTTGCCACCGTTGTCGAGGAAGCGAATTCGCGTCAGTGGCCGCAAAATCCCATTGTCGATGATGAACGGAACGGGACGCCTTGATTGAACGGTATCCTGAGGCCCTGTTGGGATAAACGGGTCGGGATTGTTACGCTCGACCGTATTATCCAGGTGAGTAGTCTTGTTCCCGACGTACCCAACCGTAACGGTAATATTCCCAGGCAGTCTGCGCTGGACATCGGCGCTCCACATCGCCACTCTCGGCTGATAGTTATCCGTGTTCAAAACATTGGCATTTGTTGGCGAGACGGGATTTGGCGTGCCAAATGGATTCGAGAAGTTGTAAACGGGCGCTCCCGGCACCAAAACACCATTGCGAATCGTGTTGGCGAACTGGGAACTGCCTGAAAGCGGCGGATTGAGATTCAGGATTGTGTAGTTATTCAACTGGTGCACGTTGTAGTAAATCCCGAATCCTGAGCGAAAGACCCAGTTGTCCGTGACGCGGTAAGCGAGGCCGATGCGCGGCATGAACTGCGTTTTTTGGGGCTCATAGAACTGGTACCGGGTGCGGATCTCAGCGGGGACAAACTCCGGCGGGTTATCGAGGCCGTTCCGCCATTCGGCGCTCCGCCATAACCCGCGGACATCCTCGGCGGCAGTGTTGTACTCCCACCGCAAGCCGAGATTCAGCGTCAGGCGGCGAGACACCTTCCAGTCATCCTGAAAGTAGAGCGCGATCCGGTGCTGCAGGACGTCAGTAAGCGGCAGGCCTTCCGGCGACTGTGTGGAGGTCGGCACGCCGAGGAGGAAAGCCGCGAAGGAGTTGCCAGCTACGTTATTGCTGAAATCAAACGCGCCTCTCGGTACGTTCGCGGCCCCGCGAAACAGCGTCACCCGGCGGTAGTCGAGGCCGGCCTTGAAGGTATGGGGACCCGTCACGATCGATAAGCTGTCGTTGATCTGGTACAGGCGGTTCCGGTCAAAGCCGTTGCCCCCGTCGCGCTCGGCGAGCCCCATGAAGCCTGCCACATTCATGCTCGGGATTCCGACTTCTCGAGGAGTCAGCGGGCGATTGCCGTCGGTAAGAACCGTAAAGCCGGTGATCCCTATGCTCTCCAGCGTGAAATCGGTGTTGGCGCGCGGGTTGAAGCTGTCGTCGATCGATTCCGTAAAGCCAAATCTCGCCTCGTTGATGATGGTCGGGCTGAACATGTGCAGCCACTGCGTCGCAACATTATTGTTTCGCCCTTCGACTAGGTAGCTGAAGTTCGGATTGTTCGTAATGCTGAACCAGCTGGGGAGGTTTGTCGCGTAGCGCGCGAAGACGCGGTCGTTTGACGAGATCACGTGATCGACTTTCAGAAAGTACTGGTTATCGTCGATCGAGTTCGTGCCAGGGTTTCGGAAGTTGATGCCCGAGATTGGGTCGGGCAGAGGATTCTGCGCCCGCGGCCAATACTCCATGAGGGCTCGGGCAGCCGGAACGATTCGCGACTCCGGAATGATGTTGTTCGGAAACGGTGTCGGCGCGTCCGGGCTGGATGTTGGATCGATGATCTGAATCGGTGGAAGCGATTCGCCCGCTGCATTCCTCCGATTGAGCAGTGCGCTGAAGTCGCCTCTTCGAAACTCGTCGGTTGGGACCAGGCCCGTTGAGATCGCGCCTGGCTCCCGGCGTCGACGGCCTTCGTAGTTGAACATGAAGAAAGTCCGGTTCCGGCCGTCATACAGCTTGGGGATGTAAACCGGTCCGCCTGCGACTACGCCGAACTGGTTCTGCCGTAGGGCGGTCTTGGGCACGCGAGGCGCGCCCGGGGGCGTGAAGTAGTTCTGGAAGAAACCCTCGGCGTCAAGCTTTTCGTTGCGCAGGAAGTTGTACGCAGCGCCATGAAAGTCGTTGGTGCCGGACCGCATCACCATGACGAGCTGAGCGCCGGAGTTGAAGCCGTATTCAGCCGAATAGCTGCCGGTAAGTACCTGCACTTCCTGCATTGCCTCAGGGGAGGGGGAGAAGGGCACGGTGTTCACCCTGGATTCCGTGGCGACAACGCCGTCAAGCGTCGCGTGCTGGTTGACTTCGCGCTGTCCGTTAGCCACGATGGCGATCGTCTGGCCGGGAATCGGAATGCCGCCGCCGGTGCCGGAAATGCCGTCGTAGCCACCGCGCGAGCCGAACTGGACGCCGGGATTCAAGACAGCCACGTTCCCGACGTTTCTGCCATTCAACGGGAGCTCGACAAGGCGGCGCTGTTCGACGACGCCTCCTGTTGATGCCTCGTCGGTTCGCAGAGCGGCGATCTCCGCGGTGACCGTCACCCGTTCCGACTGAGCGCCGATTTCCAATTGAAAATCCACGCGCTGCCTGTCGTTAATTTGCAGTCGAATTCCGCTCCGCGAGACGCTCTTGAACCCCGCGGCTTCGACTGTAACTTCATAATTGCCGACATTCAGGAGCGGAACTGTGTAATCCCCGGTTTCCGTCGTCACGGTTCGAGTGACAACGCCGGTGTCAACATTTCGAACGATCACATTGGCGTTCGCAACTGCTGCACCCTGGGGGTCCGTCACATTGCCGAGGATCGAGGTTGACGTGGTCTGAGCGAAAAGCTGCAGAGCAATGCACGCTAGCCCGAGAGGAATCCGAAGAGAGCACTTCATTCCACACCTCCTAAGGAAGGGTTATGAAATGTGACCAACGGGGCTCACGTAGTGTCTGGAAGTATAGCCGAAATCCTCGGGGAGTAACAGAGAACTTAGCAATCTTAATCTTTATTACAATTCCCTCTAACAAGAGGGGTCGTGTGTTGCGAGGATTGTGGTATAACCTTTTGCCATGTTCCCTTCGGCGATGATTGCTGCACTTCTCCTCTCGTTGTTTTCCGTCGCTTGCGAGCAGTTGTGGGCGGGCGCGGCGATCAAGGAGCAGATTCGGGTTCTGCGGTACCAGGCCGTTCCAATGAGGGACGGAGTAAAGCTATACGCTGATGTTTACCTGCCAGCGAGAGAAGGGAAGTTCCCTGTCTTAGTAACCCGGACTCCCTATGGCGTGCAGCGCGACGGGGTTCACGAAACTGCGATCCGCTTCGCGCAGCAGGGCTACGCATATGTCATACAGGACGTGCGGGGCCGCTACGAGTCCGAAGGTAGCTGGGATCCGTTCCGCTACGAGGCGAAGGATGGCTACGACACCATCGAGTGGGCGGCAAAGCAGCCTTGGTCCAACGGCAAAGTGGCGATGCAGGGTGGATCTTACCTGGGCCACGTCCAGTGGCGTGCCGCTACTCAGGCGCCGCCTTCTCTGGTCACGATTTTCCCGGCCGTCGCCTCGACAAATATCTATCGGAACTGGCTGACGCATGGCGGCGCTTTCCGCTTGTCCTTCAACTACGGCTGGGGCGTGGTCCGGATGCCGAACCGGATTATGCTCCCCCAGTACTGGCACACCGAAAGTTATTCGCCTCAGGAGCTGAAGTACGACACGATTCTCTGGCATCTGCCTCTCAAGGATGCCGATCTGCGGTCGGGCGGATACGCGGTAAAGCACTACCGCGACTGGCTTCGCCACCAGAGCTACGACGACTACTGGCGCGAGATCAGCGACGACGAGCTGTTTGAGAAAGTCGTCGTCCCGGTTCATACCTCCGGCGGCTGGTTCGACATTTTTCTGAACGGAACCATCGATGGCTACGTCGGGATGAGCACTCGGGGAGGGAGTGAGCGGGCGCGCCGGGAAAGCAAGATGATCATCGGCGCATGGGGTCACGGGCCAAGCCAGAAGTTCGGCGATATCGACTTCGGTCCCACCGCAAACCGCGACCTCTTTGAACTGCAACTGCGCTGGTATGACCACTACCTGAAGGGCGAGGACAATGGCATCGACCGGGAGCCGCCCGTCGAGATCTTCTTTATGGGCGTCAACAAGTGGCATAAGGCGCCGTCATGGCCTTTGCCCAATACGAAGTTCACTCCGTATTACCTGTCAAGCGGCGGATCTGCGAACAGCTTGCGCGGCGACGGAAAGCTTGGGACCGCCAAGCCGGACGGAAAACCGTTCGATCAATACACCTACGATCCAGACAATCCCGTGCCGACAGTCGGCGGCAACAATTGCTGCGGGACGCCGACAATGGCCGGGCCAAGAGACCAAAGACCCATCGAGTCTCGGAACGACGTACTGGTATATACCAGCCCGATCCTGAAAGAGCCCGTCGCGATCGCCGGTCCGGTGCGCATGAAGCTGTATGCGGCTACGGATGGCCGCGACACGGATTGGATGGTGAAACTCGTCGACGTCTATCCTGACGGCAGGGCAATCAACGTCGCTGAAGGGGTCCTCCGGGCGCGGTTTCGGAAAGGGCTCGGCCAGATGGAGCTTCTGAAGCCCAACGAGGCTTATGAGTATGAAATTGATATGGCAGGCACTGCCAACGTATTCCTGCCGGGGCACCGGATTCGCGTCGATATCACGAGCAGCAATTTCCCGCAGTTCGACCGGAACCCGAACACAGGCGACGACCTGGGCGCTTCGGCTGCCGTGCGCGTCGCGCGTCAGACGGTCTTCCATGATGCCGCGCGCGCATCCCACATTGTGCTGCCGGTCGTACCGCTGCCGTAAAGATTGCCGGGCGGGGCTGGCCTTGCCACAGCCCCGCTTTGCGATCTGGAAGTGCTAGGTTTCAGGGAGTACTGTCAGATTCTGCTCCCTGGTATTCCGGGAATGGATGCAGTAGACTGGAATCTGCTTTGTAACATATGAACAGGCGTCATTTTCTGGTCACTGCCTCCTCAGCGGTTGCCTCTCAAGCTTGGGCCGCTGCAAATGATCGAGTGCGGTTGGCGATTATCGGAGTGGGCTCACGGGGTACTGCCCATATCCGGGAAATCCTTCCGGTCGCCAATGTTGAAATCGCCACGCTGGTGGATCCCGACGGACGCCGCACAGAGAGCGCAGCGTCACTGGTCTACGAGAAGACCGGCAAGCGGCCAAAGCTCGAATCCGACATGCGCCGCGTCTTCGACGACAAAGAAATTGACGCAGTCACCATTGCGACAACCAACCACTGGCATACCCTCACTGCCATTTGGGCGATGCAGGCGGGGAAAGACGTTTACGTCGAGAAGCCCGTCTCCCACAACGTTTGGGAGGGGACGAAGCTTGTTGAGGCGGCGCGGAAGTACAAGCGGATAGCTGCCGGCGGCACACAGCGCCGCTGGAGCGGACGTTTCCGCAAAGCCATCGAAATCATCCACTCGGGAGAGCTCGGTGACATCTACCAGGCGAACTTCTTCTTCCCGGGGAATCGCGATTCGATCGGCTTCAAGGAACCCAAAGAGCCTCCCGCTTACCTGGACTGGGATCTGTGGCTCGGACCGGCGCCGATGCAGCCGTATCACGAGAACCTGGTTCACTACAACTGGCACTGGTTCTGGGATTTCGGCAACGGGGAACTCGGCAATAACGGAATCCATTTCGTCGACATCCTCCGCTGGGGCATGCGCAAGAAGCTCCCCGTTCGAGTGCATTGCACGGGTGGCCGGTACGGCTACCGCGACCAGGCAGAGACGCCGAACACTCAGAATGTGACGTGGGTGTTCGAGGACGGCTCTATGATCGTCGGCCAGCTTCGCGGCCTTTATACCGCGGAGCCGCCTTCGTGGGATTTCTTTGGCACGAAAGGCCACATGCATATCACCGCGAACGGCAGGGTCCAGATCAAGATGGGGAGAAACAAGCAGCTCGAGCCGGAACCGGAGTACCTGCCCACCATCGACCACTTCGAGAATTTCGCCGAAGCCATCCGGGCGCGGGATCCGAAGCTGCTTCACGCCGAGATCGAAGAGACGGCGTTGTCAACTGCCTTGTGCCATCTCGGCAACATCGCCTATCGCGTCAACCGCGAGCTGCACTTCGACCCCGAACGGATGCAGTTTGCCGGCGACGACGAGGCCAACCGCCTCCTGACTCGCGAATACCGCGCGCCCTACGTGGTGCCTGAAGTCGTATAGCGTGAGGCCCGTACGATCGGTTAGGAAAGCGCTGGCGCATTTGCTGCCCGCGTTGTGCGCCACCTCCCTGCTCGCCGCGGATTTCGTGACGCTTCCCGCTACGACTGTCCAGGTCACCGACCCGACTACCGGAATCCCTGTGCAGGTTCGCATCTCGCCCTTTCTCGTGAGCAAGCACGAGGTCACGCAGAGCGAGTACGAAAAGGTGGTCGGCGTCAACCCGTCAGTCAATAAGGGAGAGAACCTTCCTGTCCACAACGTTTCATGGTGGGATGCCATCCGCTACTGCAACTTGCGTAGCATCGCCGAAAAGCTCGAGCCTTGCTACGACCTGTCGACGGGCGTTTGCGACCTCACCAAAAACGGCTACCGCCTTCTGACGGACGCGGAATGGACGTACGCGGCGGGGAAGGCGCTGAATCGTGAGAAAGGAAAGGAAGTTCCCCAGGCGAATCTTGGCCCGTCCGGCACAAAAGATACGGGGCTGCTGATCGATTATGTTCGCCGGAGCGCAATCAAACCGGCGGGCAGCTTCCCCCCGAACGAGCATGGCCTGTACGACATGATCGGCAATGTCTGGGAGTGGGTCCAGGACTATCAAGACCCAAGCGGCGCGATTTCTGCAGTTTTCAACCCCTCCGGTCCGCGGTGGGGTGTGGCCAGGGTGATTCGCGGGGGATCGTACGTGACGACGACCTCGACCTGGTCGCGCAACTTCCGCTCCTCCATGGAGCCTGATCGCAGGAGCCCATACACCGGGTTCCGCGTTTGCCGGAGTCTTCCTCAACCGGAACCAGCCGTGAACGAGCAGCAGTGGGTGCAGCCCTACCAGCAGACGCCTGCTGCGTTTGTTAATCAGACTGGCGGGCTCTCTTCGCTGACCGAAGGCATCCGGAATCCGGAGGAGTGGAGGAGTCGGAAGGCCGAGCTCCGGAAAAAGTGGGAGCGCATCCTCGGCGCCATGGGCTTACAACCCCGAGTTCCCGCCGTCCGGCACGTTGCGACGCACGAAGAGCCGCTGTTCAAAGGAGAACTGCTGTACCTCCAGGTAGAACCGGACTATTGGGAAAAGATTTACGTCATGCTGCCGCACGGCGTTGATGCCTCCCGCCCGCTTCCGGTTGTGATTGTCCCTTATTACGATGTCGACACGCCAGCCGGCAAAAGCATGGGCGGGCGGCAGTCGACGCCTCCGGGCACCCGCGCCTATGGCCACCTTGCCGCGCAGTACGGAATGGCTGCGGTGGCGATCCGGTGGTTCGGGGAAAGCTACGGAGAGAACTCATCCGAAGTAATCGCGAACCTGAAGATGCGCCACCCAAACACGACGGGTTTAGGGAAGTGGGTCTGGGATGCGCAGCGTCTGCTGGACTACATGGCGACGCGCCCTGAATTCGACATGGAGCGGGTTGGCATGATCGGCCACTCTCTCGGCGGAAAGATGACGTTGTACGCCGCAGCCATGGACGAGCGGATCCGCGTTGCCGTGAGCTCGGAGCCCGGCATTGGGCTTACGTTCTCCAACTACGACGACTTCTGGTACCTCGGCGAGAGGATACGGAAGCTGGAGCCCGGAACGGATCACCATGAGCTCCTGGCGCTGATCGCACCCCGACCCTTCCTCCTGATTGGGGGCGATTCGGCGGACAATGATAAGAGCTGGTACTATATAAACGCTGCGCGTCGAGTCTACTCGTTGTTCGGCGCGCCCCACAGGGTTGGTTATCTCAACCACCGCAAAGGGCACTCGCCCACTCCGGAAGCGATCAGCCTGGCGATGGAGTGGCTTCGATACTTCCTTAAACCGTAGCCTCAGTTACAAGACCTCGTACGTCCCGGCACGAAACGAAGCGCACTTAGGCGCCTTCTGTAACATGCTTTACAGAAAACGCCAGAATTACAAATCTTAACATGGTAATTTCGACGTGCCCTCTTGCTTTCCTGTTAATTGAGTGTTAACACACTGATAACCACTCATGTAGATCCAGCCTATTGTAGCTGGGGATTCTAGGGGTTTTAATTTTAGATCGGGAGGTCGCAGTGTTTCTATTTCGAAAAGTAGGGGTACTGTTTCTGTCCTTACTTTTGGTAACAGGACTGGCGTCGGCCCAGACGATCACTGGCGCTATTACCGGCACTGTGACGGATCCATCGGGGTCCGTTGTCCCTGGGGCGACAGTAACAGCTATCAACGTTGCAACGAATGTTGCGACTGAAGTTGTAACGAATGAAGCGGGGATTTATAACCTGCTGTTCCTTCCCGTCGGCGAATATACCTTGTCGGTGACGGCACAAGGGTTTAAGAAGTCGAGCACGGCCTCGTTCCGGCTCGAAGTCAATCAGACGGCGCGCGTCGATGTAAGGCTTGAGGTTGGTGAGCCGACGCAGGTCGTGGAAGTGACGGACGTGGCCCCGATCCTCAAGACGGATTCCACGGAAACCGGTGATACCCTCTCTTCGGGGAAGTTGACATCACTTCCGCTAAACGGACGTAACTTCGTTTCACTGACGCTGCTAGTACCTGGAGCGATAAGTCCCAATCCAAGCGGCATGAATTCCCGCTTTGGTGCACGGCCCTACGTGAACGGCAATCGGGAGCAAACGAACAACTTCATGCTCGACGGCGTCGACGTCAATGATTCCATTGACAATCGCGTGGGCTACTCGCCGAATGTCGATGCGCTCGAGGAAGTAAAAGTCTTAACCGGCAACGCGGCGGCCGAATTCGGTAACTCTGGCGGCGCCACGGTGATGCTGCAGTTGAAGAGTGGAACAAACGAATTCCACGGGAACGTGTTCGAGTTTTTGCGGAACAAGGTGCTGGATGCCAACGGCTTCTTCCGCAACCGTGTCGCGTCCACGGCAGAGCGAACGGGGTTCAAGCGTAACATCTTCGGCGGCACTTTCGGCGGCCCGATCCGGCGAAACAAGGCGTTCTTCTTCATGGACTACGAGGGCACGCTCCAGCGGAGCGACGGTCCAGCGACGGCGAGCGTTGCTCCCGAGGCGTGGAGAAACGGCGACTTGAGCCAGTTCCCGAATGTGATCGTGGATCCGACGACCGGTAATCCTTTCCCCAACAAGCAGATCCCACAATCGCGATTCAGTCCGGTTGCGCGTTTCCTGTTTTCAAATCCCACGCTGTATCCGCTTCCGAACCAGGCAGGCGCGGGTCCTCTTGGCGTCTCTGGCAACTATGCGAGTTCCTCCGCTTCACAGGTCAACAATCACCAAGCCGATGTGAAGGTGGATCTGCATGCTTCGTCGAAGGACCACGTGATGGTGAGGTGGTCAATCGGACGGTATGAATCGTTCTCGAGCCAGGCCGCACTTCCAGTGTTCATGACCGGCGGCCAGGAAGGCCCCACGCAATCTGCCGTTGTGAACTGGGTGCGATCCATATCGCCCACGATTGTGAATGAAGCTCGCGTCGCCTTCTCACGGATTGTCATTAACGACGTAGCGATTGACTGGAGCGGACAGCTTGGCCCGAATGGAAATGAGAAGTTTGGTATTCCGGGCGGCCAGGCGATTCCGGGTTTGAGCGCCATCAATCTTGGCAACGGCTTGTCAGGAATCGGCTCGACAGGCGTACAGAGCAACACTGCCGACAATAAGTTCATCTACTACAACAACCTCACCTGGCAAAACGGCCGCCACCTGGTGAAAATGGGCGGTCAGCTGATGCGGTATCAGCAGAACCGATACTACTCCGGTAACAATGGCGTTCTCGGAGCCTTCCGCTACAGTGCTACCTACACCGGCCTGGAGTTCGCGGATTTCCTCACGGACTCGCTATCAGGCAAGGGCCGCGGATCGGCGACGGGCACATGGGGACATCGCTTCTGGCGGCCGGCGTTGTTCGTCCAGGATGACTGGAAGATTGCTTCGAACTTCACGTTGAATCTCGGCCTGCGGTGGGAGTACATGCAGCCAATCAGCGAAGTGGCTGACCGGCAGGTGAATGTGAACACCTACACTGGCCAGCTGATCTATCCAGGAGACAGCGAATACGGCCGGGCGCTCTACAAGGGCTATTGGCGTCAGTTTATGCCGCGTATCGGTTTCGCGTGGACGCCGACCCTTTTCAGAAACAAGCTGGTTGTCCGGGCCGGTTACGCTTACCAGAGCTTCATGGAAGGTACCGGCGCGAATCTGCGCCTGCCGCTGAATCCTCCGTTCTTCATCGAGACAGACTTCAACTATGATCCGCGCACACCGGGCACGATCCGCACCGGCTTTTCTGATGTCGTGACTGCGGATCTTCGCCTCGACATGCCTCGTCCCGCAGGAACGACCACCCCGCAATTGCAGGGCCGCGCATGGGACCTGAATCTGCGTCCGCAAACAACGTCGCAGATGAACTTTACGCTCGAGTATCAGATTGATCAGTCGACGTCCTTCTCTGCTGCCTACGTGGGACAGAAGGGAACGCACCTGGTCGCGCCGGTGGAGGCAAACCAGCCGTTGCCGGGTGAGGGGCCATATTCCACGTGGATTGATCAGAACCTCCGGCGGCCGCTCATCAACGTGCTGCCGAACCTCGGAAACATTGCCCGCACCGAATCTTCGGCGACGATGGATTATCACTCGCTGCAACTCAGCGGACGGCGGCGGCTGTCCGCGGGTCTGGACTTCATCGCCTCCTACACCTATGGAAAGACCCTGACGGATAACCTCGGTTACTACGGGTCGAGCTTTACCTCTGGCGAAGGAGCCTATTGGCAGAATGCCTATGATCGTCGCGCCAACCGTGGTCCGGCCTTCTTCGACGCGCGCCATACCTTCACCCTGGGCGGAATGTATCTTTTGCCGTACGGCAGGGGTATGAAGTTTGGCAATGATGCGCCCAGAGCACTCGATTTGCTGCTGGGCGGCTGGAGCATCGGTTACAACACCTCGGTGCACAGCGGATTCCCCATCACGGTCCGCGCGGCGAATCGGACGGGGCAGGCTGTTCGTGGCAACGTCCGGGCAAACCGCTACCGGGAGCTTGTCGTCGACAAGTCTCTCCGGACAGTGGACAACTGGTTCGGGCTTCCCGCCGATCGCACCGGTATTTTCTGCGCTGCGGGTGTAGACGACGGGCGCTGCGCTTACGGTCAACCAGCGGACGGGCAATTCGGCAATGCCTCCATCGGCACCGAGCGGGGACCCGGATTCTTCAATCTGGACCTGTCTATCGGGAAACGCTTCAGCGTGACCGAGTCGCAATACTTCGACTTCCGTGTTGAGTTCTTCAACGCTCTGAACCATGCGAGCTGGGCTCCTCCGGGGGCGGACATCTCGAATCCCGCCGGCTTTGGCGCGATCGGCAGCCAGGTTCAGAACCCAAGGAACATTCAATTCGGCCTGAAGTATTACTTCTAGCCTAACCACAACCACCAGAACGCCGGCCTCTCACCCGAGAGGCCGGCGTTTCTTTTAGAGTAGGAAAGTGATTCGCGGAGATTGACATGCTACTGCTGCGAGGGGAATCCCACCGTTTTGAAGGAGAAGGCCGCCGAAAGGAGACGCGGCGGGACTGGCTTGCGAGAATGCTCGCACTCGGCTTCACTGTCCCTTCGCTCGCACGTGCGTCCTCGACTTTCGGTAAGAGCGAGAGGACGAAGTGGTCCATGCCGGGGCTGTTTCCAGGCAGGGTTGTGCGCGTCGAGCATTCGGGCTCCATCATTTCCGGCGCCTATCAGCGCGAACCCGTACAGCAGATGATACGGCGAGGCATGCTGGAACTCACCGGCGCCAGCGATCCCGTCGAGGCCTGGCGAACGTTCTTTCAGCCCGGGGAGGTGGTCGGGCTGAAGCTGAATCCAGTTAGCCGGCCCTATGTGATTTCCGCGCCGGAAGTTGTGCAGGAGATCATCGCAGGGCTGGAATCGGCCGGCGTCAAGCGGAAGGACATCGTCGTGTATGACCGGTACAAGGTGGAGTTCTATCGAGCCGGCTTTGACAAATGGCTGCCCGAGGGCGTCCGCGTTTCACACGCCGCAGAGCAGTACGATGACATTCAGCAGGGCATGGACGGCTACGATCCGGACCACTACCTCGACATGCAGCTCACGTTGCCGGGGTTCGATCTGAGTAACGAGCGCGCTCGGCGGAGCTTTGCAGCGAGGTTTATCACAAGAGAGGTCGACAAGCTGGTTAATCTGTGCCTGCTGAAACATCATCAATCTGCCGGGCTCACGAACGCGCTAAAGAATCTCTCGCATGGCCTCGTCAACAACGTGAGCCGCAGCCATTCTTCGCCGATGCTGAACGCGTGCGGATCCTTCATCCCGGCAGCAGTCTCTATTCCGGTAATCCGCAACAAGACGGTCCTTCATATCTGTGACGCTGTAAAAGGACTTGCTCACGGTGGTCCGGTGATGAACCCGAAGCGGCAGAAGTATGTCTGGGAGCACAAGACGATGATGTTCTCCACCGATCCCGTTGCCATGGATCGGATTGCACTTGAGGAGCTGGACGCCCGGCGTACCGCGATCGGCATGAAACGGATCGCGGAGGCGCTCATGGATGCTGACAGCCAATTTGTCAGAATGCAGCCTGAGCATATCGACATTGCGGGCGCGCTGGGTTCGGGCGTTTCGGACCGCAAAAAGATTGACCTTCGGTCTTTCCGCCTGGGTTAGCCCGAGTGGCGTCGAGCTTTGGCTTCGAATTTCGAACTCTTCGCGGAACGTAAACAAAAGAGAGACCGCTCGGGGCGGTCTCTCAAGAGGGGAGATTACCAGCTTAGGTTAAGGGCGAGTTTGATAAAGCGTGGCAAGTTGCGCTGAACGACGTCCAGCTTTCCGAAATTCGGGCTTGATACGTCCGTTCCTCCGGATGAGAGGCGTGAGAACCACGGGTGGTTGAATGCGTTGACCATCTCGAACCGGAACTGAAGACGCATGCCCTCCGTGATCGGAAAGTACTTGGAGACGGATCCGTCGAGGTTTTGGTAGCCTGGCACTCGGACGTTGCTGAACCGGGTTGGAAAATCGCGCAACGTAAACTGTTCCTGAGCCGGGACCCGATTTCCGGTTGCCGGATCATCCCAAAGGGAAACGTTGAAGAGGTATCCTTGACGCCGCTGCTCCTCGGTTGGCCTGGCATTTCCATTCTTGGCCTGCTTCGCGTTGGGGTAATCCAAAGCCCATCCGCTTTGCAGTGACAGATTCCAGTTCAATTGCCAGCCGCCCAGGATGCCATCCAGAACCTTGGGAAGGTTCGATCCGAAAGGCTTGCCCCTGCCGACAGGAATTTCGAAGACCCCGGCGAACGAGAACTTATGCGGGATATCGGTTTCTTCGGCTGGACGCTTTTCGAGCCGGGTGGCGTCGATGTTGTTGAGCACCAGGTCTTGCGGATTTAACAGATTGACCTGTTCAAGCGTCTTGCTGAACACATAGCTTGCCACGAAGGTAAGCCCGTGCGAGAAACGCTTGGTCAGGCGGGTCTGTAAGCCATCATAACGCTGGCGGCCAATGGGAATGTTGTTCAAGGTGATGCCGCCGAACTGTGGGAATGGCACCAGCAGAAGCTGCCGAGCGATCGTCGCTCCATTCAGGCTGGCGTTATCGGGGATGAGCCCCTGCATCGGATTGGGAATGCGCTCGGTATACCAGGCCGTGTCGATCTTCCCCTCCGCGTTGCGCCGTCCAAGCAGGTCTGCAGGCAGAACATTGAGCCTCACATCGTTAACGGGCAGGCGGCGCGTAATATTCCCTACGTAGCCGATTTCGGCGAGCATGTTCCCGGGCAGCTCCCGCTGCACGTCAAACGAGAACTGGTGGGAGTAGGGAAGAGGACGGTCGAAGTAGTTGACCGGAACTGTCTGGCCGAGGAAGCTGGCCGCTCCGAGACTGGAGCCCACGGGATCCAGCAAACGTCCATTCGGCTGATTGGCAAACGGGTTTGTGATGTCGACAGCGGGACGGAGATTGCCGTCGGTCGAAACCACGGCGTTGGTGCGCTGGCTGAAGCCAAGAGCCGAGCCTCGTTCGTTCTGGCCAAGGTAGTAGAGGCCATATCCGCCTCGAATCACCCATCCGTCAGCGATGCGCCAGGCCGCGCCAACTCTCGGTTGAATGTTGTTCCGGTCCGGCCGGAAAGCTCCTCTTGGCCGCCCGCCGATTCCGGCAAAGGAAGGAGTCCCTACCAACTGAAGGCCGCTTACGCTTTCGGCGATCGGGCTGGCTGCCGAGAAGTCAAAGGCGCTGAGCTGGCGGTTATAGCGCTCGACGAGCGGCGACTCGTAGTCCCAGCGAATTCCCATGTTCAGAGTCAGGCGGGGCGTGACCTTCCAGTCATCCTGGAAAAACACGGCATAGTAGTGGTTTCGGTAGGCAGGATCGATGTTGCGGTCTACGAAGGCAGCGCTTGGATAGCCCAATAGGAAGGTGGCGAACTCGTTGCCGCTAGTGGCGTCGGGTTGGAGAGCGTTCGCTTGAGTCCAGTTTCGATCGAAGCGGTAAACGCCGGTTGCCGCACCCGGATTGTTGGTGTTGTCGTTATAGCGACGGAACTCCGCTCCGAACTTGAGGGAATGGCTGCCGACCATGACGTTCATATTCGGCTGCAGGCTATAGGTATCGCTCGGATTGCTGGCGAGCACTGAATTGCCCGAACCGATCGACTGATAGGCGTTATTTCCGAAATCGAAACGCGGGAACTGCAGCCGGGTGAACTGCGACGTCAGGGCCGTAGACATCCCAAGATCGGCCGGGTTGAAGCCTGCGCCGAATGAGTTACCCCCTTGCGTTTCCCAGCGTGCCAGGCCCGCTCGGAGATTAAAGGTCATGCTCGGCGACAGAATTGTCGTCCAGTCTGCCGTCCAGTTGCGGGCATTCCGGATCAGGGGTGCGTTCCCTGTCGGTTCCGCTGCGTTCGATCCATTCCAGACCAGCGCGCGGAACTCTTGGAACGGGTTCTGACTATAGCGGAAATAGGCCGTATTGCGGTCGTTAATCCTGTAGTCGAGCCGCCCCGTCCAATGGTTCATATCGGCGACCCACCGCGAGGGGTAAATGTAGTTGTTAATTCTGGCCGGTCCCTCGCCTGGGCCGTTCGGGGATGGATAGTAGCTGAGCACCCGGGTAGCTACGGGACTGATTCGGCTTGCGGGAATCTGGTTGTTGATAAACGGCGTCCGTGTGCCGTCTGCGTTGGTGGTAAGAGGATCGTATAGCAGGACCGGTTGATTCTGGGCGTTGAACAGCGAAGAGAAATCGCCCGTTCTCCACTCATCCAGCGGGAAGTTGGCGCTGCCGGGATCGGCCGATCGCTGCCGCAAGCCTTCGTACGAGATGAGCCAAAACAACCGGTTCCTGCCGTCAAATACTTTCGGCAGATACACGGGGCCGCTCGCCTGTACCCCAAACGTGTTGATATTCATCGGCGGCTTCTTCGTGTTGGCGCGGTTCAACTCCGACTGGTTCGCGTTCAATTCCTCTGCCTGGAAGTATTCGTAGAGATTGCCATGGAACGCGTTGCCGCCCGATTTGGTGACAATCGTAACGATTCCCCCTCCGGTCCGTCCGTACTGGGCGTCATAGGTGTTGGTGAGAACCTTGAATTCCTGAACAGCCTCCATCGAAGGGACCCCGACAACGGTCCGACTTCCGCGAACGTTGCTGACGCCGTCCAACAGAACGTCGTTATCTCCGCGCTTGCCTCCATTAATTGAGAAACCTGTCGTGCCGCCAATGTCGAATGAGCGAAGATATCTCCAATCTCCCGTCTTTACGACGCCCGGCATTGACCACGCAATTTGAAACGGATTGCGTCCCTGCGTTGGTACGTTCGATACGATTTGGTTTGAAATAATCTGACCGCGTGAAGCCGTCTCGGTTTGAAGCAGGGAGACATCGGCTTCCACCGTCACGCTCTGGGTTATGTCACCCAACTCGAGGGTCACGTCGAGACGGGCCCGGTCTTGGGCCTCGAGGAGGATGTTTTCGCGGGTGTACTTCTTGAATCCGGACCGTTCCACGGTTAAACGGTACTTTCCGGGGATCAGGTATGCGAAAGCATAATTACCGGTTTCATTCGTTTGAGAAGTATTTGTTACATTTCTTTCCAGGTCTGTCAGAATCACCGTGGCTTCAGGCACGGGCGCCCCTGAACTATCGCTGACGATGCCAGATAAATTTGCTCTGACTTCCTGAGCGGAAAGGCTTGAGGTCCACAACAGGGTGGACAATACCAGGACTAGCTGAACTGCTTTGCGAGACATAGCGGTGAAAGTATACCAGCAACCGCGAGGGGAATCCGTGAAGAATTGTAAGAAGAAGCACTGAGTAAAGGCTGTCCAATCAGGCCTTGGCGGCACTGGTGGCCAGGTATTCTTCGTACGTGCCCTTGAAGTCTTCGACGCGGCCCTTCTCGACGCGCCAGATCCGCGTTGCCACCTGGTCGATCAGGTCGTGGTCATGCGTCACGAGCAGAACCGTTCCCTCATACTTCCGCAGAGCAAGGTTCAATGCGGTGATCGATTCCAGATCCAGGTGATTCGTCGGTTCGTCAAGCACAAGAAAGTTAGGCTTTTGCAGCATCAGGCGGCAGAAGATCAGGCGTGCGCATTCACCCCCCGAGAGGGCGTGCGTCGGCTTCAGCGCTTCGTCTTTCGAGAAGAGCATCTGACCAAGCAAACCGCGCAGTTCTTCTTCCGTCGCCTTCCGGTCGAATCCGCGCAGCCACTCGAGAACGGTTGTATCCTTCGCGATGGTCTCCTTGTGGTCCTGGGCGAAGTAGCCTACCGCGACCTCGTGCCCCCAGATTACGGTACCTTCATCGATCGGGAAAGCCCGGTCGCTGTCATCGATATACCCGGTTGCGTTCCGCAGCAGCGACCGGAGCAAAGTCGTCTTTCCAGCGCCGTTGCGGCCGATCACGGCGATCTTTTCGCCGCGCGAGACCATGGCGCTGAAGTTCTGAATCACCTTCAGGTCGCCGTAAGACTTTGAGAGGTTCTGAATCTCCAGCGGATTCCTCCCGGACGGGCGATTGATCTGGAATCGGATGAAAGGCCGCTGAATATTCGACTTTGCGAGCTCCGAGGTTTGCAGCCGCTCCACTTCCTTCTTGCGCGACATCACCTGGCTGGCGCGCGTTCCGGCCGAAAATCTGGCGATGAATTCGTTCAGCTGAGCGATCTTCTTCTCACGCTGGGCATTCTCCGCTTCGATGCGGGCGCGGATCTGCGTCTTAGTAAGCACCATGTCATCGTAGCCGCCGGTGTACATGATGATCGTCTGATAGTCGATATCAGCGGTGTGGGTGCATACCTCGTTGAGGAAGTGCCGGTCGTGTGAAATCACGATCAGGACGCCTTCATAGCTGCGAAGATAGTCCTGCAGCCAGTGCACGGAGTCCAGGTCGAGGTGGTTCGTCGGCTCGTCAAGGAGCAGCGCTTCAGGATTTCCGAACAGCGCTTGAGCGAGCAGGACGCGGACCTTCTGACCTCCCTGCAGTTCGCTCATCTTCCGTTCGTGCAGTTCGTCCTCGACTCCCAGTCCCTGCAGCAGGATCGCCGCGTCGCTCTCGGCGGTATAGCCGCCTTCTTCGCCGACGATGCCTTCGAGCTCGCCCAGCCTCATACCGTCTTCGTCGGTGAGATCAGCCTTCGCGTAGAGCTCGTCGCGTTCCTGCAGCGCACTCCACAGCCTGGCGTTGCCCATGATCACCGTGTCCAGCACACGGTAGGCGTCAAAGGCGAACTGGTGCTGACGCAATACGCCGATTCTTTTCGGGCGGGTGACAGTGCCCTTCGTCGGCTCAACCTCGCCGGTCAGGATTTTCATGAAAGTCGATTTCCCGGCCCCGTTCGGGCCGGTGATTGCATAGCGGCGCCCGTTGAGAAACGAGGTGGTCACGTCCTCGAACAGAATTCTGGCGCCGAAGCGCATAGTGACGTTGTTTACGGAAATCAAGGAGTTTCTACTTTGTTCCAGGAGATTATGGTGCTTCTGCTGGCAGGCAGAGACATCACCCATTGTAGCGAAGATAGAGAGCGGAACCGCGTCAGTTCGGGTCCTGCCACGGAGTCGCGCCCGCCCGCTGCAGATGGAAGGACAGCCCCTCGATCAGTTCGCGGTACTTCGCGGGCTCCTGTTTCGCCAGGTCGTTGGTTTCGCCCGGATCAGCGCGCAGGTTATAGAGCCGATACGGTTCGAACGGGGTGTTCTGCAGGAGCTTCCAGTCGCCGCGACGAAAAGCGTAGTAGTCTCGCCCTTGATAGACTCCGCCTCCTTCGCGCCGCACCCAAACCAGATCCCGCCCCGTTGTATTCTGCGGCTTGCCGGTGAGCGATGGCAAAAGTGATATCCCGTCGATTCCTGAACCGGGCCGGACTCCAGCCGCTTCGCAGAGGGTTGGATACAGATCCATTGCGAGCCCGACTGCATCGGAACGAGAATTACGCGGAGTCCGTCCGTGCCAGACCGCGCACATGGGGACGCGGATGCCCCCTTCGTACATGTCCTGCTTTCCACCCCGAAAGTTTCCGCAGTTTGCGCCAACGTCGAGCTGCCCTCCGTTGTCGCTCGTAAAAAGGATCAGGGTGTTTTCATACTGCCCGTTCGCCTTCAAAGCGGCAAGGATTCGGCCGATGCTGGCATCCATGTGCTCGATTAAGGCAACCAGCTTCGCACGCTTCTCGCTGATACCCGGCTCTCGCGCCTTCACCTTTTCGAACCACTCCTGAGGAGGTTGAATCGGCGTGTGGGGTGCATTGAAGGCGACGTACAGGAAGAACTTGTGGTTGTCGCGCTTGCGCTCGTTCAGATAATCGACGGCCCACTCCGCGAAGAGATCTGTGGCGTGGCCTTGCGGGTCGATTTCCTCTCCGTTTCGCCGCATGTAATTGTTCCCATGGCGGCGGTGATGGTAGTAGTCGTCCATCATGTCGCCGAGAAAACCGTGGAAGTGGTCGAAGCCGCGCTCGTTCGGTGTGTTGGGCGACTTCAGGCCCAGATGCCATTTCCCGACGATGCCCGTATGATAGCCCGCTTCCTTCAGACGAACCGGCAGGAGCGTTGCTTTGGATGAAAGGTACCCCCAACTGTTTGCCGGATTCGTCCGGATCACGCCCGGAACGCCCGCTCGATCCGGAAAGAGTCCCGTCAGCAGGGCGGCCCTGGTCGGGGAACACACGGGGGAGTTCGCGTAGAAATTGTCGAATCGGACCCCATCCGCCACAAGCGCATCAATGTTCGGGGTGCGTACGTCCTTCGCGCCGAAGCTCGAAAGATCTCCGAAGCCGAGATCGTCTGCGAGGATCAGCAGCAGGTTGGGAGCAGACTTCGAAGCTGGCGTTTGCGAGACGCCTGGAACAGCCGCGCCCACCGTAGCGAGGGCCGCGCGGCGAAGGAAGGAGCGCCGTGAAAGAATCTGTTCAGGCATCGATTTTACTTATCGATCGGATAGGACATGATTTAGGCAGGATGCGGATCTTAAAGCAGATGTGCATTCATTGCCACCAGGGCTCACGCCTTCTCAGCTCGGCTTCACGTAGCCGTTCTTCAGCATTTCGAGGACGAAACGATCCCGCCGAGCCTTTACCGCTTCAGCGTCCCTTCGGGACCAGTCGTAAAAGCCCTTTCCTGACTTGACTCCGAGCTCTCCCCGATCGAGCATTTCCCGCATGAGCGGAGGCATGCCGACATGGTTGCTGAGATCGCGGCTGACGTAGTCGACAATGGCTGAGCCCATATCAAGCCCGACCATATCCTGGTGTTCGAGAATTCCATATACTGGCAGGCGCAAACCGAATCCTGCTTTGGCGGCAAGGTCCACTGCCTCTGCATCGGCGATGCCTTGCTGCACGATGTTCACAGCTTCCCGGACGAGGGCCATTTGCAGGCGATTCCCCAACTGTCCGGGAGTATCCTTCTTGACAATCACTGGAGTTTTGCCGCAGCGCTGAAGCAAGCATCGCACTGCCTCCACCGCAGCAAAATCAGTCTCCTTCCCCTTGACGATCTCAACGAGAGGCATCAGGTGCGGCGGATTCCAGAAATGAGTTGTTAGGACACGCTCTGGATGCGAGCATCTGGAGGCGATATCGGTGATGCTGAGCCCCGACGTATTGCTCGCGAGGATTGCGGTGGGCTTTGTTGCGGCATCGAGCCGGGCAAACAATTCCTGTTTGAACTCCATGTTCTCCGGCCCGGACTCGATGACAATGTCGACATCCGCAACAGATGCTTCGTAGGCAGTCGACGCCGACAAAAGCTGTCGACCCCGCTGCGCTGTTTCGGAGGGCAGCAGTCCGTGCTCTTCGAGCAGCGAAAGCTGCTGCGTGGCTCTTTCTACCGCCCGGCTTCCGCGTTCGCTGTCGCGGCTTAGAATTACAGTGCGCAAGCCGCCCGAGGCAAGAACAGCGGCGATACCTGGCCCCATCATTCCGGTGCCAATGACAGCCGCTGCTTTGAAAGTGGATCCGGCCATAGTATCAGTCATTGTCAAACATCACTTCCTGGTAGAATCACGGCTTTCCCGGATCGCCACTCTCGCACCGTTTGCATCGCCTCGTTTGCCTTGGCTAAGGGGAATCGGTGGGTGATCTGCTTTGCAAATCGAAGCTTCCAGTCGGTGCCGGCGAGCAGGGTAAGAGCCTGATCGACGTGTCGCGGCTCGAACCCCCAGCTGCCAATTACCTGGAGCTGCTTCCTCGTGATTGTGTGCGGATTCACCATGACGTCGCCGGCATTCGCGTACTGACCGAGAACAAGATACTTGCCGCCGTCGCGGCACAGCTCCCAACCCTCCGGGACGACAGCGGGATGGCCGACGCACTCGATGACGACGTCGGCGCCATAAGTGCCGGTGTGTTCGAGCACTAAAGCGCGGCGCTTCTCCGCGTCCGCGACCTCTTCGATGGAGATTGCAGCGTCAGCCCCGAACTGGCAGGCCAGCTCCAGGCGATGGCGGGGCGCTCCGAGTACGATAACCTTGGCTGCGCCGCACTGCCGGGAGACGGCAAGCGCCGCGAGGCCAACCGGACCCGTGCCCTGAATCACCACAATGTCTCCCAGCGAGACAGGCGCGCGCTCGATGCCGTGCAGCGCAGTTGTCAGTGCGCAGCCGGCTCCAATGACTGCTTCTGTCGGAAGCGAGTCGGGCAGGCGGAAGATCGCCGTGCCGGGACGCCGTAGAATATGCTCGGCATAGCCGCCGCGGAGATGCGGGCTCTCCTCGGCGCAGTAAGAGATGCCGTAGGCTTTCCGTTGGAGGCAGCGGGTCGGCTGGCGCTTTACCCGGCAGTAGTAGCATTCTCCGCAGACGATCGAGCTTGCCCACGTGATCCGGTCGCCGACGGAGATCGGTGTGCGGCGCCAGTCGTGCTCTAGTCCGGCGCCCAGCGCTTCGATGCGCCCGACGGTCTCATGCCCAAGGATGACGGGGATCGGGATGTTGAGTTCGCCCTTCCAAAGGTGGACGTCCGTGCCGCAGATGCCTGCCATCTCGACCCGGACCAGAGCCTCTCCGGGCATGAGTTCAGCTGGAACCGGATAGGAGCGGATCTCAAGCGGCTGATTGTACGCGCATAATACGGCGGCTCGCGAGGAGGTCATCGCCCTGGAAGTTTACTACATCCGGAGGGCGTGGCTCATCCGCCCTTACACAATAACCTTCCGGATCACCTCGCCTTCGACGTCGGTCAATCGGAACTCGCGCCCCTGGAACCGGAACGTGAGTTTCGTGTGGTCGATGCCCATCAGGTGCAGGATTGTCGCATGCAGGTCGTGGACGGAAACGGGATCCTCCACGATGTTATAGCCGACATCGTCCGTCTTGCCGATTGTGACGCCCGGCTTGATGCCGCCGCCGGCGAGCCACATCGTGAAAGCACGCGGATGGTGATCCCGTCCCAGGAATTTCGACCCGGAGCGCGCCTCGTTCATCGGGGTGCGTCCGAATTCGCCGCCCCACATGACGATCGTGGAATCCAGCAAACCGCGCTGCTTCAGGTCTTGCACCAGAGCTGCCGATGCCTGATCTGTTTCCCGGCAAAGCGATGCGAGCTTGTTCACAATGTCCTCGTTGTTGCTTGCGCCGTGCGTATCCCAGCCGCGGTGGTAAAGCTGTACGAATCGGACTCCGCGCTCCACGAGCCGGCGGGCGAGCAGGCAGTTGTTGGCAAACGACGGCCGGCCCGGCGTTACACCATACAGTTTTCGGATCGACTCCGGCTCTTTCGAAAGATCGGTCAACTCCGGTACGCTGCTTTGCATTCTGTAGGCCATCTCGTAAGCAGCGATGCGGGTTTCGATCTCCGGATCCCTGGTCACAGAAAAGCGGGTCCGGTTGAGGTTCCCGAGCAGGTCCAGGGAGCGCCTCCGGGTCTCCGCGCTCACGCCGTCGGGGTTCGAAAGGAACAGGACCGGGTCGCCCTGGGAGCGAAACTCGACGCCCTGATAAACGGTAGGGAGGAATCCGCTCCCCCAGCAGGACTTGCCGCCGTCGGGCTGGTTCTTTCCCGAGAGGAGGACGACGAAGCCGGGCAGGTCCTTATTCTCGCTTCCGAGTCCATAGGTCAGCCACGAGCCCATGCTCGGCCGTCCGACGACCTGATGCCCGGTATTCATAAAGATCTGCGCCGGGGCGTGATTGAACTGCGTCGTATGAAGCGACTTGATGAACGCCACATCGTCCACGATGCGAGCAAGGTGCGGCAGCAGATTAGAAAGTTCCGCTCCCGACTGGCCGTAACGGCTGAATCTGTGCGGCGTCCCGAGCAGTTGGGGCCGCCCTTTGATGAAAGCGAAACGCTCGCCCTTGATCAGCTCTTCCGGGCACGGTTGACCATCGAACTGATTGAGCTTCGGTTTGTGGTCGAACAGATCCAGTTGCGAGGGTCCGCCAGCCATGAACAGATAAATGATGCTCTTCGCTTTCGGCGCAAAATGTGGCCCCGGATTCCCCGCGAACAGCTTCTCATTGAGGAGAGAAGCCAGAGCCACGGAGCCGATTCCAAACGCGCTCTTCTCAAAGAAGTACCTGCGAGTGATTGCCTTAAGCTGTTCACCTTGCATCTGGCCTTACTCCTTGCTCAATGTTTCATCAAGATTCAACAGGACGTTGGACAGCATGGTCCATGCTGCCAGCTCCACCTTCTGCGCCTGAGGCAGCGCAGAACCGACGGGCTGCTGCCCGACGAGCCGTTCCGCTTCGTCCTCATGCCTGGCAAAATAGTCCCGCTCTTTCCGCAGCCCTGCGAGCAACTGGTTTAGCTCTTCCTGCGTGGGACGCCGCGACGTGCAGAGCCGGAAGGCGTAGATTGCGCGCGAAGAGTCATCGGCGCCGGCCTCCTTTTCGCTGAGCACCCGCCGGGCCATCGCTTGCGCGGCTTCGAAAAAGGCAGGGTCATTTAGCGCAGTCAGCGCCTGGAGCGGGGTGTTTGTCCGTACTCGTCGAACGACGCACACTTCACGGCTGGGCGCGTCAAAGGTGAGCATGCTAGGGTAAGGAGACGTCCGGCGGATGAAGGTATAGATCCCGCGGCGGTAGCGATCCTCTCCCTTGCTCTCCTCCCACTTGTCGTCGTTGTACGGTATGTCCCAGATTCCCTCGGGCTGATAGGGGAAGACGCTCGGTCCGCCGATCTTGCGGCTCAAGAGACCGCTCGCGGCGAGGGCGATATCCCGGATCATCTCCGCTTCCACGCGGAAACGGGCGCCACGCGCAAGCAACCGGTTGTAAGGATCCTTCTCGAGCAGCTCCGGTGTCGCAGCGGAAGATTGACGATAGGTGGCGGACGTGACGATCAGGCGATGGAGCTTCTTGAAACTCCAGCCGTTTTCGACAAACTCGGTTGCCAGCCAATCGAGCAGTTCCGGGTGCGAAGGCCGTGCCCCTTGGGTTCCGAAGTCTTCGCTTGTCTCTACGATGCCCCTCCCGAAATACTGTTCCCAAATACGATTTACAGTGACGCGAGCGACCAGGGGATTCTCCTTGCTGACTAGCCATCGGGCAAGCCCCAGCCTGTTCGGCGAATCACCCTCGGCCAGAGGATGAAGGTTCTCCGGTACACCTGCGTAGACCGTTTCTCCCGGGCTTGTGAAAGAACCGCGGAGACGGATAATTGCTGACGGGGGCTTCGAGGTCGGTGCCTCGCCCATGACAAGCGTCGTGACAATGCCAAGGTCGTCCAGCTCTTTGCGGAGCGCAGTTAGGCGCTTGCGCTTCGATTCGAGGGATTTGGCAACTGTCAGGAAGTAATCGGTCAGGTCCTTCTCCTGCTTCTCTGTCCGGCGGGCAGCCGGTGTTTCGAGGACGGAGCGAAGCTTTGCTGAGACGCCGACAATGCGTTCGGGTTCCGGCGACGACGTGACGGAGAGCCTGAACCGGCCCAGCCCTTGTCCCCCGAATTCCGACGTTTGGTGAAGAGTGACGCGGACGGTGTCTCCGGGCGAACCTGCAGGAGCATCGAGGAGAAGCACCATCTGGCGGGGCAGCCTCTTCTCATCCCGCGAGGCGTCGACGCTCCACAGCTGCTGGAACTTCTTGTCGTTCAGCCTGCCATCATCTGCCAGCACCTTGCGTATGCGAAGCTTTTTGGCGCCCGCGGAGCTCAGCAATTCAACATCGACTCTGGACAGGAAGAAGTTGCCGTACGGATCTCTGCCGGGACCGCCGCGGGGCAGAGAGGGATCAGGAAGCGCCTCCAGTCGAAGCGCCGTGATGCCTCGCTGCGGAATTTTCGCCTCGACGATGTAGTCGTCGGTTTCGGGGTTTTGGCCGCTGGCCAGGATCGATGAGTCTTTCTGAACCGCGAGCGTTGATCCCCCGCTCGAAACCGCCTTGGCTGGCTTGAGCGCGGCCCAATCAGCAGCAGCCTCGACGACGCCGCGTTCCCATTGCGCCTTCTCGCTCGCCAGTTCCGGCGTCATCGTCTTCAGCGCCTGTTCCAGCGCGCTGATTTCGCTGCGAATCTGCTCTCGCTTCCGCGCCTGCTCGGGCGTTGGAAGCTCGAGTTCCGGTTCAACGAACTTTGTCGACGTGTCCCCGTACGCACGCACGTCCCGGCGAGTGTTATTGAAGATTGCCATCAGCCGGTAGTAGTCCTTTATGCTGAACGGATCGAACTTATGGTTGTGGCACTGGGCACACGCAAGCGTTGTACCGAGCCAGATCGTACCGGTCGTGTTGACGCGGTCCACCAGGTTTTCCCAGTGCGCTTCCTCCTTGTCGACGCCGCCTTCCTCGTTGAACATCGTGTTTCTGTGGAAGCCGGTTGCGATCAGTTGGTCGGTCGTCGGATTGGGAAGCATATCCCCGGCGATCTGCTCGATGGTGAACTGATCGAAGGGCATGTCCTTGTTGAAGGCCTGAATCACCCAATCCCGGTACTTCCAAATTGACCGGCGGCGGTCCTTCTCGTAGCCGTTGGTATCCGCGTATCTGGCAAGATCCAGCCATGGCCGCGCCCAACGCTCGCCATAATGAGGCGATGCGAGAAGGCGGTCCACCAGCTTCTCGTAAGCGTTCGGATCTTTGTCGGCCAGGAATTGGTCCACTTCGGCGACCGAGGGAGGGAGACCGGTCAGGTCCAGGCTGAGGCGCCGGATCAGCGTCTCCCGCAAAGCTTCCGGGGATGGAGACAGCCCTTCCTTCTCGAGCTGGGCGAGCACAAAATTGTCAATCGGATTCCGTACCCACGCCTTATTGCGGACCTCCGGGACTTTGGGCCGCACTGGTTTCACATAGGCCCAGTGTTTCGGCAGTCCATCGTCTTCACCGGAGGCCTGAGCCGGCCAGGGCGCCCCGGCATCGATCCATTTCCGGATGAGAGCAACCTGCTCCTCGCTCAGCGGCTTGCCTCCGAGAGGCATCTTCTTCTCGCCGCCCAAACCCAGCAGCCTGTGGACAAGCCGGCTTTCGCTTGCCCGACCGGGTTGGATCACCGGTCCGCTGATGCCTCCCTTCATTGCCGCATTCTTCGAATCGAGCCGAAGTTGACCCGCGGCTTGCGCCTTTGAGTGGCAACCGTAACAGGAGGCCTTCAAGATCGGCTGAATATCTCGTTCGAAGTCGACGCTGTTCGCCGTCTGTGAGGCCGGGGAGGCGGACAGGGAAAACAGCGCGAGTCCAACGCCAACTGCTGCCAATGCAGCCCTTGTGTGTAACTGACTTAACATTTGCGATGCAGCCTCCACATATAGCCCGGTTTGCAGTTATTAGATCAAATGTGAGCGGGGGAGGGTAGGGGGGGGCGGCCCATGTTTTCGCGCCAGCTTCCAATCATGACGATCCGCTCCAAGGGGTGGCCTTGCGCCAGTCGTTTGAGGTTGTCGGCCATCCGGTCGGCCCTTCGCTCGATCATCGGCTGCGTCCAGGCGGAGAAATGCGGTGTCATCAGAACATTCTCGAGTTGATGGAACGGGTACCGCGAGCCCCACATCCTTTCGCCGCTGTGCGTCGGATACTGGTACCAGGTGTCGAGTACTGCTGCCGCGAACCATTTTTCAGACAAGGCCCGATAGAGGGCAGCCTCGTCGACGATCTCTGCACGAGCGACGTTGATAAGCACGGCGTCCTTCTTCATCCGCCGGAGCTGCTGCTCACCGATCAAGCCTCGGGTGTCTGCCTTGAGCGGGCAGGCGATGACGAGAAAGTCGCTCGTTTCCAGTAAGCGATCAAGAGCTGAGCTTCCAGTAAGAATTGTGACGTCTTCCTCCACCGGCTGCTTCGGGTTCTTTCGAACGGCCTGCACTTCCATCCCAAATGCGAGTGCGCGCTTTGCGACGGTTTGGCCGATATGGCCGTATCCAAGGAGTCCGAGCTTGTGACCGTACGCTTCCCGGTGTGGTTTGCCTCCCACCCTGCCGTTTCCGTCCCAATCCCCGAGGCGGAAGCGCTGAGCGGTGTGAACGATTCCCGTGACGTGCATGAGGATCGTCATCAGGACATACTCGGCCACGGGTATTTCGTGCTCAAAGACGTTGGAGAGCACGCAGCCCTCCGGCAGGCTGGAACTGTCGGCCTCCGGGACTCCGGCGCCCGGAAAGAGGAAGAGCTTGAGCCTTTTCGCGAATGGCAGTGCTTCCGGCGGAAGCGTTATACCCAGCATCGCGTCGGAATCCGGTAACTCCGCCTGCAGCCAGGCAAGATCATTCGCCCCGCATCGAATGATCCAATCCCCGCCCAATCTCGAGCGCAGCACCGGCTCATAGATTGGCCACGAGGGATCGTAGATAACAAGCTTCATGTCTGGCAGGCTATAACGCGCTGCCCGATAATTGCAAGTTTGTGAAATGTCAGTTATCGCACGGTTTCCGTTTGCGCTGTTGAAAAGAAAGGGGAGCGCAAGGCTCCCCGCAATCCCGCGATTCACTACCAGCGAAGCCGGAGCCCTGCCTGCATCGTCCGAGGGCCTCCAATCGTGCTGCTGATCACTCCGGCTGTGCCGGGTCCGTTTGCTGCGAAGGTGCTGGCGGGGTTATTAAACACAGGCGTGTTGGTGGCGTTGAACAGCTCCCAGCGGAACTCCGCCTGGTAGCGTTCTTTGATCGAGGTCAGCTTTGCAAACGAGAAGTCGAACTGGGCCTGCGATGGACCGCGCAGAATGTTTCGTCCCGCATTGCCCCAGTGATCGAGTGAGTCGGTGAAGGCGTTGACGTTGTAGTAATTGTCGAGCCGGTCTTGCACTCGTCCCGAGCGTATGCCTTGCAGCCCGGGAATGGATCCATGCTCGATGCTCTCGAGAACTCTGTTCGCCTGCCAGTCAAGACGGTAAACGTGAGTCGCGGTCAGCACCCAAAGCTCCGATGAAGACTTGCCGAATGCGACGCCGTAAACCCGTCCGTTGAAAACAGCGGGGACGCCGGCCGGCGTTATGGCCTGACGAGTGGTAACGGTTCCAGGATCAGTTACTGAGCGCACCTGCCGCTCATACGTTTGACAGAACGCAAGGCTCAATCCGATGGCGGTAATAGTCGCAAGTGTTCTCATGATTGGTTCCCCGTCGCTTGGATCCAGGGTGAAACGGACTGCGCTTATTCGGAGCTTACGGTGCGCGGGACTATGAGTAAATATCGAAAATCGCTGGAACTATACCGTTCAATTACTGTTACGGATCACTTACAGATGCGCTTCGCGCAGGTGTGGTAGGCTGTGAGTCCATGCTGGAAAAGCCAGTGAATTCCGATTTACTAATTTGTAAGAA
This sequence comes from uncultured Bryobacterales bacterium, assembly GCA_937959285.1. Classification (GTDB taxonomy): domain Bacteria; phylum Acidobacteriota; class Terriglobia; order Bryobacterales; family Bryobacteraceae; genus JADGHK01. The sequence continues at coordinate 21,669 of CALGAR010000044.1, read as the reverse complement.
TTCGCCTTCTAATCGGTTCTGGCTTTTTGGGGATACGGGGATTTGCCTGCATAAGTTCCACTACAAGAACAAAATCGGATTCCCCTCTCATTTGCACGATGTGTCGTCGCTCGTGGTGTGCCTGGAAGGCGCAGTGGAGTGCGTTCAGTTTGGCCACCGCGAGGTGCTTACGGCGGGGGAGGCGATCATCACCACGGCGGGAGTGTTTCACGCGAGTACTTATTGTGTTAACGGAATGCCGACGTCGGGAATTGTAATCGATGTGCCGGTGACCCTGCTCCGTCACCTTTGGCGATTGTTCTGTCCCGAGCGTCCAGTGGAAGGGTTACCCGTGCTGCGGGGCAAGATCGCTCACTCTGAACTCGCCTCGGAAGCGGCGTCGCTTGTCAAATACCTGGAGTCAGAACAGCTACCCTTCCTGAGTCTCGTCGTCAGGATAGCGACGCTGGCTTTGAAAGCGTGGCCGGCGGAGCTGGTGGGCGAGCGTTCGCCGGCAGTCGAGCCTCAACTGGCGTGCTGGCGGCTTACCTACCTGATCGACCAGATGCACTCGCTCCCGCGGGCGGGCTTCTATCTCGCAGATGCTGCTCGCCAGGTCGGATTGAGCAGCTCCCATCTACGCCTGCTGTTTCGCAACTCGACTGGCACATCGCCTCAGCAGTGCTTTCAAATGGCTGTAGCAGAACGGGCTTGTGAGCTGCTGTCGCAACGCGACTTGACGGTGCGTGAAATTGCCGAGCGGCTGGGATTTGAACATCCCAGCCACTTTTGCTCGTTCTTCCGGCAGCGCTTCGGCACGAGCCCCGGGCGATACCGTCGAAGGCCGGCGTGCCGCTAGCGGTCTAGACAGTGGTTGGAATCGGGCGGGCCATGAAGTCTCGAATCTGGTTAATCTCGTCATCGCCCAGCCGGAACTCCGCTGCGCCGATGACGCCATTCAATTGCTCCGGCGAACGAAGCCCGACGATCGCCGCCGTCACTTCGGGCCTGCGCAGAGTCCATGCAATCGCCACCTCTCCCGGAGTCCTTCCGTGCCGTGCCCCGATCTCACGCAGCAACTCGACGAGGGCCAGGTTGCGAGTGAGGCGCGGTTCGTTGAACTCGGGCGTCCGGCGCCGGAAGTCATCCGGAGGCATCGCCGCAATTCTCTCCCGGGTCATTTTGCCGCTGAGCAAGCCGCTCTTCATCGGGGAATAGACGATGACGCCGATGTTGTTTTGCTCGCAGTAAGGCAGGATCTCCTGTTCGATGTCAGGCGAGAGGATCGAGTAAGGAGGCTGCAGGGAGGTGATGGGAGCTATCTTTTGCGCACGCTTCATTTGCTCCACGTTGAAGTTCGAGACCCCGATCCAGCGGACCTTGCCTTCCTCCTTCAACCTGGCCAGCGTCGCCCAGCCCTCCTCGATATCTTCGTCAGGCTCCGGCCAGTGGATCTGATAAAGGTCAATGACGTCGACTTTCAGCCGGCGAAGGCTGGCTTCGCACTCTTTCCGGATGGAATCGGCTTTCAGACACTTGCCGATTTCCCCTTTTTCATTCCAGACGCGCTCGCACTTGGTAAAGATGTACGGCTTATTGGAACGCCCCGCCAGAGCTCGTGCAACCACCTCTTCGGAATGCCCCAATCCATACACGGCGGCGGTGTCGATCCAGTTAATGCCGGCATCGAGAGCTGCATGGATCGCTGCGATAGAGGCGGCGTCATCCTGAGGACCCCAGGCGAAAGCCCAGCCGCCGCCGCCCATCGCCCACGCGCCGATTCCAATGGGCGTGATCTGCATGTCGCTGTTACCCAGCTGTTTCTTGGTCATCTTTCTCCTCTCGCTTAGCGTCTCAAATTTACAGGAACCTCAAGCGTATTTGTTCGTCTATACGATTAGTTTGCCAAGGAACCAGCATATGACGTTGTCAGAGGGTCAGGATGAGCAGGTGGATCCTCAGAGTCTTCATGAGGCTGCTTGGAATCTATATAAGCAGCGTCGGTTTGCTGAAGCCGACAAATATATCCGTCTGGCTGCGGCTTCGGGACTATCCGATCCTGAGTTCCTTTACCATGCCGGTCTGATTGCCTACGCAGTGGGGCGAAAGGACGAGGCCCTGGAGCTCGTCAAAGGAGCTCTGGCTCTCGCCCGGGGCCAATTAAAGGCCGCCTAGCGCTTCGCCGAAGCGCGGGCGTCAGCCGGAAAGTCCTCTGTGCTTAAGCCCGGAATAATCTTCAACGCGTTTTTGTAATAGAACTTCCGCAGGACCTCGTCCGGAAGGTCCAAACCATACATCTTCCACAGGCCGTGGTGCGGCCGGTCGTGATCAAAGTACTCGTCGGCCGTCTCAAACGTGCGGAAGTAGGTCTTGTACTCATCCGGGCGCCACGTGTCTTTGCCGAAGAGGACGCGATCCTGATACTGGATGAACCACGCTCGCGCGGTCCGGGGCTGGCGGCCCAGCTCCTCCACGACCGCGCCAACCTCTGTGTAGACATTGGGGAGGCGATCAAGCAGTTTTCCAAGTTCGGCAAGGTTTCCGCCCAGCCAGCCAAGGTGCGCGTTAATGAAGATCGTCTTGGGATGCCTGGCGAAGAGACGGTGCTGTTCGGCCATCAGCTCTTCCCATCGCGGGTATAGCTCCGGCGGTCTCGCTCGCCGCGGATACAGCTTCAGCTCCAGCCACCGCTCGTTCTCCTTTGTCATCGGCTCAAACAGGGGCTTTGGCTCGGCTGTGTGAATCAGAACGGGAATCTTGTACTTCGCGCAGACCTCAAAGACCTTGTCAAAGCGCGGGTCGTCTACAGGGACGCGCTTCCCGCGAGAGTCCTTCAGGTCCATGCCGAAGTTCTTGAAGATCTTCAGCCCTTGCGCTCCGTTCTTGATGTCCTGTTCGAGCTGGGCAGCGGCACGGTCTGCATAACCGGGCTCATCGATGCCATTGAAATCGATGTTGGCAAACACCGCGAACCGATTGGGATACTCGGCCTTCATGGCCCGAACCGTCTCCTTCAGCCGTTCCCCGTAGCCGCCGCTGAGGTTCACCATGATCCTCATGTTGATGCGGTCCATATCCTTGACGAGCTCCTGCACCTTGGCCCGGTCGAGCCGGCCCTGGTGATTGTGCACGTCAATGAATGGGTACTTCGCCTTTGTGACGATGTGCTCCGGGACTACAAGAGTCGACTTGGGCTTGTACTCCTCGATGGACATTGTCTGGGCCGCCGCCAGCAGCGGCGCCGCCAGGAATATGAGTATCCGTTTCATCCCGTCTGCCCTACCCTTTTCTAACTCAAAAGCTCTACGACGCGTTCTCGTACGCGGCTGGTGAGCTCCTGCCGGTCATGCAGCGTCAATCCCTTGGTGGGGATCGGTTCGCTAATCTTCAGTATCACCTTTCCGGGGCGTACATGAATCGAGCCCATTGGCAGGATATCATCGGTGCCAATCAGAGCGATCGGCACGATTGGCACTCCGGCCTTGATTGCGATGTATGCTGCCCCCTCCCGGAACGGCTGAAGACCCGTCAGCGAGCGGCCCCCTTCCGGGAAGACGAGCATCGATATCTTTCGCTCCCGGATGAGGCGGGCTGCCTCGGTCATGATCTTTACTCGGGTGCGGGGATCCTCCCTTGGAACCGGAATATGGCCCGCGCGCTTCAGGTGGGTTCCGATAAAAGGAATTTGAAAGAGGCCCTTCTTGGCGAGGAAGCGGAACTGCACAGGGATGTGCGCTATCACGACAGGCGTATCCATCAGGCTCAGATGGTTCGACGCGAAGACGTAACTTTGATTCACGTCGAGCTTCTCCAACCCTTCCACCTGCATCTTGATGCCGGCGATCACCAGCAGCATTTTCGACCAGTAGCGCGCGACCACCAGCTGCTTTTCGCCGCCTTTGTCAAACAGCGAGACGATCAGGCTGATCGTGCCCATGAGCATTGTCGTGAGAATGATCAAAGGATCGGTGATGAGCAGAGCTCGCAAGAAGCCGGGTGTGATACGGTCCATCGAAATCAACTATTGTACGAGGAGGGTACGCGCCTCGCCGACCAGATAGAGCGAGCCGGTAACAAAGACAACGTCTTCGGGAGCGGCCTCCGCCTGCACACGATCGAGCGCCTGTTGGATGGAGGGGCTTGCTTCTGTCTGCGGCACGGGGCTTCGGCGGACGATTTCTTCGGGTTCGAGCGACCGCGCCTGCTTGGGGGCCGTCGCAATCACGCGGTAGGCCAGGGGAAAGAGAATCCGGCAGACCTCGTCGACGTCCTTGTCGCGCATTGTCCCAAAGATCAGCCAGGTGCGGCGTCCGGGGAAAAATCTCTCAATGTAGCGTTTCAAGGCTGCGGCTCCGGCCGGGTTATGCGCGCCGTCGAGGTAGATATCCGGCCGCTTCTTGACTAGCTCCAGGCGGCCGGGCCAGCGGGCTGCCGCGATACCGCGTTGTACGTTCGCCTTCGACAAACCGAGGCGGTGCAGGGCGGCGAGCGCTGTCCGGGCATTCTCGACCTGATGCTCGCCGGGCATCTTCACCTGAACTTCGTAAGTACCAGTCTTGAACCGGCTCCCTTCCGGCGTAACCTCCAATTCGGTGATTGGCCAGTCCGAAGTCAAGAACACGGGTGCTCCGACCGCGCTTGCCCTTGCCTCGACAACACGCTGCGCTTCCGGCTCCTGCGGCGAGACCACCACGGGCACGCCGGTCTTGAGGATTCCGGCTTTCTCGCCCGCAATCTTAGCGAGAGTCTCGCCGAGGAACTTCTGGTGGTCGACAGCAATTTGAGTAATGACACAGAGTTCGGGGGTGACGATATTCGTGGCGTCCAGGCGGCCTCCCATGCCGACTTCGAGCACAACCCATTCGCACTGATGTTCGGCGAACAGCACGAACGCCATGGCCGTCATGGTTTCGAAATAGGTCGGGTGCATGTCCATGCGGCCCGAAGCCACCATCCGTTCTGCCGTCTCATGAACAAGGTGGAAGCCGCGAAGGAAATCCTCTTCGCTGACAGGCTGGCCGTTCACCCGGATCCGTTCTGTCGGTTCCTTCAGATGCGGCGATGTATAGAGCCCGGTCTTGTACGCCGCAGCCCGCAGTCCCGATTCGACGAACGCACAGGTTGAGCCCTTCCCGTTCGTGCCTGCCACGTGGACGTACCGGCACATCCGGTGAGGATTGCCGAGCTCGGCCATCAGAGCAGTAATCCGCTCGAGACCGAACTTCATCGTTTTTTGTTCGTTCCCCAGAGAATAGAGGAACTGCACGGATTCCGGGTAGTTCATCGTACAGCCGCAGGCTTTCAATAGCGGACGTCAGGTGCGCCGGGGCCGATTACTCAGCGAACGCAAGGATCGCACTCAGCAGCCGCATGCGGTAGGCGTTCAGTTTCTCCCGCTTCTAGTGTTGCCCGGAGTGAGTGCATCCGAAGGTGGAAGGAACGCCGGCCTTGTTTAACTCCTTAAAGCCGATTTCGGTCGAATAGTAGATCCGGCTTGTGAAGCCCTTGATCATCCGGAAGAAACGGGCTCCGGGTTCAACGCCCTCTTCTTTGCCGTTGTCCAGCGTTTGGAGAATGGCAGTTTGCTGCGCCGACGTGCATCGAACGAACGGCCGTTGATGCTTTCTCATTGCGTACCCGTCCAGCCAGGAGAGGCCAGCCAGAAACTGCTCGCGCTGTTCCTGTGGCCCATCGTGCAGGAATAGATCGATGTAGCGGTTGACCAGGGCCGCCTTCGCGCCGGGCGTATCTGTCGCCGGGATAATGAGTTCCGTAAGGGTGACTACAGTCTCATTCTGGTGGTTGTCGAACAGAAGGGGTTTCCAGGCGGATTGCTGAATGCCTTTGAAGGAAGGCTCGGCCTGCGACGCTGCCGCCGGCGTCGCGAGCGACACAGGCACTGAGGACGCAGCAACACCCAGCTTCAGAATTTCCCGGCGATTCATAGGCATCATCGTACACAGAACCCTGGCGCGGCGCAAATCCTGCCTCCCGAGCCGTTTCCGCCCTGAATTACACTCAAAGGTACTCGATGTTCGACTTTTTCGTTCCGGCAATCGTCTTTTCTATGGAGCCGAGCCCTTGATCTTCCGGGAAGTGGAAGACCGCGATCTCATCGCGAAAGCGCGACGCGGAAACGTGGAAGCCTACAACCTCCTCGTCTCGCGCTGGGAGCGTCGTGTCTATAACTACCTGTTGAAGCTGGTCGGCAACCGAGAGGATGCACTCGATTTGAGCCAGGATGTGTTTTTGAAGGCCTATCAGAATCTTTCGAAACTCGAGGATCCGGAACGGTTCGCCCCCTGGCTTTTTCGGATTGCCCACAACGAGGCCTACTCGCTGATGCGGAAGGTGCGTCCGGACGGGGAAGTCCCGGACGACACCGTGCGTCCGGGGCCAGCGTTCCGCATGCTCCCCGTGGAGCTGAATCTTGCCGTCGAGCGGGCGCTTTCCCGTTTAACCCGGGACCAGCGAGAAGTGGTCGTGCTGAAGATCTACCAGGGCTTCAAGTTTGAGGAGATGGCCGAGGTGCTGAACTGCCCGGTTTCGACCGTTAAGTCAAGGTTGTATACAGCCCTCGATCTTCTGAAGGAGACGCTGGCTCCTGTCCAATCGCGGGGGGTCGAATGAACTGCGCGGATTTTGACTGGAAGGCTTACACGCTCGGAGAGTTGTCGGCAGCCGAGCGCGAGCTTGCAAGGTCGCATGCCCAGGAGTGCGCTTCCTGCGGCGAGGAACTGGAACGATTGCAACTCACGATGGCGTCGCTGCTGGCTGTTCCCGACGAGGAGATTCCAAAGCGCATCGCCTTCGTTTCCGACAAGCTTTTCGAACCGCGCTGGTGGCAAAGAATCTGGAACTCCGGCCCCCGGTTAGGGTTCGTGTCCGCGGCGATGCTTTCCATCGCAATCCTTGTGAGTGCCTTCACGCGTCCTGCTCCGGCTCCGGTTCCCGCGCCGGAACCGGGCAGGGCGCAGCTGGCAGCCGAGGTGGAAAGGGCCATGCAGCGGGAGTTCGACCGGCGCGTGGCAGATGCCGTAGCGCGCGCCGTGGCGGATGCGGAGAAGCGGCATCGGGAAGAGACGCGGCTGATGCTGACGCAGCTCGAGAAGCGTCTGGAGTTTGACCGGCGGGCCGAGATTCTGGCTCTCGAGGACAGCCTTACTCTGCTGCGGAAGAGCCTCAATCGGGCCTACATCGCGAACAGCCGGGCGGGAGGCACGGAGGAGTGAAAGCACTGGCGCTGCTCTTGTTTTCCGCTGTTGTTGCCTTTGGGGGCGACAAGCCCAAGGTGGACCGGGCGGCGATTGTCATCGTGGAGAAGAGGATCGATCAGGGCTTTGAAAAGCTTTTCCCGGATAATCCATACCTGCTTCTCGGGATGACCCGGGGCGTCTATCTCGATGGATACGGCGCCGTGTTTTCCGCCGAGGTGAATCTGGTCCTGACGGCCGGGCTCTCTCCGTTTCGCCCGCGTGTTACCAAGGAAGAAGTGGCTCAGGTGAAGCAGCAGAAGCTTCAGAGGCTTCCGGAATTGAGGGCGTGCATGAAGGATGCGCTGATTTCCGCGGCCCTCAGCATGGATATGGTGCCCCCCGAAGAGCAGATTGTGCTCGCGGTTTCCCTGTTCCGGCACTCTTGGGAGGATGTGAACGGCGTGCCTCAGCAGATCCTGATGCAGGTAGCCCGAAAGACCATCGTCGAGTTGAAGACTGCCGGCGCCGACCGCAAGATGATTGAAGAAAGCATCCAGGTGCGAGAGTACTAAAGCATGCGCCTTGGCGAAATATTGATTGAGCGTCGCCTGCTCAGTCAGGAAGACCTGGACCGCGCCCTCGAGCTGCAGAAGGAGCGCGGGGAAAAGCTGGGCAAGATCCTCGTAGACCTGGGATTCGTCGCGTCCAGGGACGTGCTGGCCGCGCTTTCGGACCAGCTTTCGATTCCTCTTGTCACCATTGAGGGGCCTCCCGCTTCCTCGCCGGAGATCGAGGCCCTTAGCCCCCGTTTCCTTCGTCAGTTCCGCGTCCTGCCCCTGCATCTGGAGGATCACTCGCTGACGCTGGCGATGGCCGATCCGCTGGATTTCGAGACGCTCGCCGCCGTCCGGAGTTGCACGGGACTGAGGGTGAAACCCGTTCTGGCCGCTGAGCAGGAGATTCTCGAAGCAATCGACAAATACTACGGCGAAACGAATAAGCCTGAGTTCGAAGCCGGCGACGAGAACGAGGCGGCTGCGGACCTCGAGCATTTGCGCGACATGGCGAGCGAGGCGCCGGTGATCCGCATGGTGAATTCGATGATCGCCCAGGCGGTCGAAAAGCGCGCGAGCGATATTCATATCGAGCCGTTCGAGAAGGAGTTCCGCGTCCGCTTCCGTATCGACGGCGTCCTTTACAACCAGGAGCCCCCGCCCCGCGAAGCGAAGGCAGCGATCATTTCCCGCGTCAAGCTGATGGCCAAGCTGAACATCGCGGAACGGAGGCTGCCCCAGGACGGTCGTATCAAGATCAAGACATTGGGCAGGGAAGTCGACCTTCGCGTATCTACTCTGCCAACGCTTTACGGCGAAAGCGTTGTCATGCGTCTGCTGGATCGCTCCGCGGGCGATTTTTACGACCTGCGCCGTCTTGGCTTCGACGACAGGATGCTCAGCCGGATGGAGTATTACACTTCCCTTCCGCACGGCATCTTTCTCGTGACAGGCCCCACTGGCAGCGGCAAGTCCACCACTCTCTACTCCGCCCTCAAGAGGATCAATCAATCGGACAAGAAGATCATTACGATTGAGGATCCGGTGGAGTACCAGATGGACGGAATCAATCAGATTCACGTCAACCCGCAGATCGGGCTCACGTTCGCTGCGGGTCTGCGGCACATCGTCCGTCAGGACCCGGACGTCATCATGGTGGGCGAGATCCGCGACCGCGAAACAGCCGACACTGCCATCCGCGCCGCCCTCACTGGCCACTTCGTCTATTCCACCCTTCACACCAACGATGCTCCCAGCGCGATTACCCGCCTCACGGATATGGGTGTGGAGAACTACCTCATTACCTCCTCCCTGGTCGCTGTCCTGGCGCAGCGCCTCGTGCGTGTGATTTGCACTCACTGCAAGGTGCCGGACGGTACGCGGATCGCTCCTTCCGGCGAGACCGTCAACTGCTTCCGCGGCCGCGGCTGCGACCATTGCTTCGGCAGTGGCTTTGTGGGCCGCGTCGGCATCTTTGAGTTGATGGAACTGAATGACGAGATTCGCAAGCTCATCATGGCGAATGCCGACGCGGTTGACCTGACTGCAGCAGCAAGACGCAATGGCATGCGGAGCCTCCGCGAGGACGGCTGGAAGAAAGTAGCGATGGGCGTGACGACAGCAGAGGAAGTGATGCGTGTCACGCAGGAGTTCTAGTTTCGAGGCGGTCTGCCGATGACGAGCTTCTATTTCAAAGCGGTCGCGTCGGATGGGAAGGTCCGGACGGGCACTCTGACGGCGGAGTCGGACAAGCTTGTCGCGCAGGAACTGCGTAAGCAGGGACTGACGCCTATCTATGTCGGCCTTGAAAAGAAGAGTTCTTTCGAGTTCCGGCTGCCGTCGTTTGGCGGAGGGCGGCGGCGCGACGTGCTCTTCTTTACTCAGGAGCTGTCGACGCTGTTGAACGCCGGGGTGCCGCTCGATCGCGCTCTCACCATCACGAGCGAGCTCACCGAACGCTCGCAGTTCCGCACCGTAGTGCTCGATATTCTGCGGATTCTCAAGGGCGGAAAGTCTCTCGCGGATAGTCTTGCCGCGTATCCTTCCTACTTTTCCGACCTCTATATCAATATGGTCCGGGCGGGGGAAGCGAGCGGCTCCCTCGCGATCGTTTTTGAACGCCTCGCCGAGTTCGAGCGCACGAGAGACGATCTGAAGAATTACATCATTTCCTCGATGGTGTATCCCACGCTGCTTGCTTTGGTCGGCATGGGTTCGATTTTTGTCCTGCTCAATTTCGTTGTCCCCCGTTTTGCCGCTGTTTTCGAAGAATCGCGGATGGCGATGCCCCTGCCGACGAAGATCCTGCTGGAGGCCAGCCGGATTGTGCGTGCTTACGCGTGGATGGCTTTTGCGGCTGCTGCGGCTTTGGCTGCCGTGCTCAAGGCGTATGTCGGTACTGCATCGGGGCGTCTCTGGTGGGATTCCTTTCGCCTTGCGATCCCGGTGCTTGGGGACGCGCTGCGGAAGGCGGAAACCGCCAGATTTGCGAGAGCGATGGAAACGTTGGTTGCCAATGGGGTGCCGCTCGTGCAGTCCCTCAATATTGCAAGGGCAATTCTGAACAACCGAAAGATTGCGGGTTCTCTCGAATCCGTAGCGCAGGGCGTAAAACGCGGCGAAGGGATATCGGGACCTTTGCGGCGGGCAGGCCAGTTTCCGCCGCTCGCCGCGCACCTGCTGAGTGTAGGCGAAGAAACCGGCAGGTTGGACCAGATGTTTCACCGAATGGCGGACATCTACGAAACAGAGACAAAGGACGCCATTAAGCGGTTCACATCGCTTTTTGAACCGGTCGTTATTCTGGTGATGGGCGTCCTGGTGGGCGCTCTCATTCTGAGCATGCTGCTGGCTATCACCAGCATCAATGATGTGGCAGTGTAAAGAGATGGAAATGAAATCCAATCGCAGACGTTCGGCTCAGGCCGGTATCACGCTCATCGAGATGCTCGTCGTTGTGACGATCATCGCGCTATTCGCAGCTCTGGTCGCTCCGAGCATGCTGAAGAAGAGCGACACTGCGCGCGTCACCGCGGCGAAAACGCAAATCAATTCGTTCATGACTGCGCTTGGCGCCTACAAACTCGACACCGGCGTCTTCCCGACGACAGAGCAGGGGCTCCAGGCCCTTCGGGTGAAGCCGGAGAACGTCAATTCCTGGCAGGGGCCCTACCTCCCGAAGGAGATTCCGCTCGACCCCTGGGGGAACCCTTACATCTATAAGTTCCCGGGCGAGCACGGTGACGAACCGGACATTATCAGTCTCGGCGCCGATGGCCAACCGGGAGGCGAGGGGATTAACGAAGACATTACGAGCTGGAAAAACTAGGCTCACATGAGCGGGTCTCGCGCAGGCGTAACTCTTGTCGAGATGCTGGTGGTGGTGGCGATTGTCGGCTTGATGGCCGGCATCAGCTTCCCCGCGGTCACGTCGGGCCTCGAAACGCTCCGGCTGAATGAGGCCTCTGAAACGACCGTGGCTTTCCTGAATGCGGCGCTCACACGCGCCGACCGCCGCCAGCAAGTGATGGAGATTACGATTTCCGCTCCAGCGCGTACGATCACCGCCCGTTCCACAGAACCCGGTTACGTCCGGACCCTGTCGCTTCCCGACGGGATCTCGATTGCCCGTGTTTTCCCGGAATTGCCGGAACCGGAGAACGAACGCCGTTTTCTTCTCTATCCCACGGGGACTGTGCCGCGTCTTGGCATTGAGCTTGTGAATCGCCGGGGCGCCAGCCGCATTGTTCGTGTTGATCCGATTTCGGGCGTGCCAATCCTGGAACGGACGCCATGAGCACGCGCGGCTTCACTCTCCTTGAGGTTATGGTGGCGACGCTGATTCTCGCCATCGCCGTTACGGGCCTTCTCAGCGGATTGTCAACCTCGATGCGTAATGCCGCGCGCCTGACCGACGCCGACCGCGCCGCACTACTGGCGCGCCGCACGATGGATGAGCTGCTAATGCAGCCGCACTTGCCTCGTTTTGTCGTGCTGGAGGGAGTTCTGGACCCTTCCCACGGAATCGAGGGCGGCTGGCGGGCCAGACGCCTTCCGTTTGAAGCTCCGCCGCAGGTGAATGCGGGCGTGGCTGTGCTGGACCGCGTCGAGCTGGAGGTCTGGTGGATGAGCGGGTCCGAAAGGCGGACGTTCACCTTGGAAGGCTATCGCTCACAGATTCTCCGCCCTGAAGATGTGACACCTGCGGTATCTCGATGAGCGCATCAAGTTCACAACCGGTGTCCAAGCGTGCCGGCCTGACGCTGCTTGAAGTGCTGATTGCGGTAACCCTGGTGAGCTTGCTGTCGGCAGCCGGATTAGTGGCGCTGCGGATTGGCCTGAACGCGATGGAGCGGTCGAACTCGCGTTTGATGGGGAACCGGCGCGCTTTGGGGGCACAGCGGGCGCTCGAGCAGCAAATCGCGGGCTTCATGCCGGTCACGGCGGATTGCAGCCAGGGGAACCCTGAGGGACCGGGAGTGCGGATCCCCTTTTTTCAGGGAGAGCCGGATGCCATGCGTTTTGTTTCGAGCTATTCCCTGGAGGAGGCTTCGCGCGGTTTACCTCGAATCCTGGAGTATCAGGTCATCGCTGGAGAAGAGGGCGAAGGCGTCCGGCTCGTAGTGACAGAGTATTTGTACTCGGGCCCCCGATCGACCGGGAGCTTCTGTCTGGGATTCGGGCCGGATCCCATGCTCGGCGTCACGATGCCGCGCTGGTTGCCGGCGCGGCCCGGACCGCAATCGTTTGTGCTGGCGGACAAGCTCGCCTTCTGCCGGTTCTCGTACAGGGAGTCATTGCAGGTCCCGCCCTATGAACGATGGCACGCGCGATGGACTCTTCCAAGGTGGCCGACCGCTCTGCGGATTGAAATGACGCCGCTCAAGCCCGATCGAGCCCGGCTGCTCCCGATGTCGATCGCGGTGCCGCTCCGGGCGCAGAAGGATCCAATGGTGTCTTATGCGGAATAGGCGTCAGGGCGGGGCATTGCTGGCTGTTCTGTGGCTGACGGCTGCGCTTTCGGCTGTCGCGTTTACGGTGGCGCAGTCTGTCCGCGGGGAGACGGAACGGGCCTCCACGACGGCGGACGGCGTTCGAGCCTATTACCTGGCGGCCGGGGCGGTGGAACGCGCCCTCCTTTACATGTCGTGGATGCAGTACCGGAACCCGGACAACACCGCTCGGTACTACGAGCCCGGGACACCGCGCCTCCGTTTCGACTTTCCGGCAGGCGAGGCCTGGGTGGAAATCATTCCGGAAACCTCCAAGCTGAATGTCAATTTAATCAGCCGGGACGACCTGCTGCGCCTGCTGCTGGCGCTCGGCGTCGAACCGCCGCGTGCTGCCGTGATTGCCGCGGCCATTGTCGACTGGCGTACCCCTTCGCCGGTCAATACTTCTTTCGATGCGTATTACCTTTCTCTCACTCCGTCTTTTCGAGCCCGTCATGCGTCAATTGAAGAGATCGAAGAACTTTTGCTGGTGCAAGGGATGACACCCGAAATTTATTACGGACGGTACGACCGCGACGCCGAAGGGAATCTGATTCCAAGGCCCGGGCTTCGGGATTGCCTTTCGGTGTACGGCACTGTCGGGGCGCTGGACATCAATACGGCCGAGCCGCCAACGATGATGGCGGTCGGTGTTCCGCCGGACCTGATTGCCAACATCGTAGCGCGGCGCCGGGTGGCGCCCTTCCGGGTGCAGGACATGCCGAATCTGCGACAGATGAGTCCGGCTCTGCAGCGGCTCTCCATTGCCGCTGGGACTCTGTTCACCGTGCGAGCGACCGCCCGTTTGCGTCTGTCAGACGCGAGCTACTCCGACCTGCGCCGCAGTGTCGCTGCCCTGGTTAAGCTGACTTGGAATTCTGCAACGGAACGGCCGTACACGGTGCTTCGCTGGTATGACATAGTGTCGCCCGATACATCGGCGAATCGAGTGCAATGATTTCGTCCAGTTTTCTTCGAAAGTGGCTCGCGATAGGAACCGGAGTTGGCGTCGAGATTGGTCCCTCGGCGCTTTCTGTGTCAGTTGTCCGCGTCCGGCCGCACGGAGCCCGTCTTCTCGGATACACCCGGATTGAGAATTACAAAGAGCGCCCAGCGGCCGAATGGGGCGCCGAGTATGCAGCCTTCCTTCGTAAGGCTGGCGCCTCGCATGTTGCTGCGACGGTTCTCCTGCCTCGGGAGGAGGTGATTGTTCGCCAGGTCCAATTTCCGGGGGTGAAGGATCAGGACCTCGCTGCGGCGATCAGCTTTCAAATCGACTCTCTGCATCCCTATCCCGAAGGAGAGGCTGTCTACGATTGGGCGCGGGTCGGCTCCACGTCGACAGTCCTGATTGGAATCGCGAGAGCGGAGGTGATCCAGCGCTATCTGGCGCTCTTTGTTGAAGCCGGTATTCGCGTGGCCGCTTTCTCGTTCTCGGCATCGATTCTATACTCGGGTTCGCGGATCTTAAACACGCCGCCGCCCAACGGCTTCGTGGCGTTGCTACATCATAGGGAGGAGGGCAGTTTCGAGGTCTACGGTGAAAGTCCTGCCCGGCCAATCCTGTCAGCCACCTTCGAGCTGCCGCAGGAGCGCGCCCACTTGCTGGCGGCCGCGGAACTCCGTCTGCCGGCCGACCTGCCCGCGCAGACGTTCCGAGATGTTCTGCCTTCGCCGCGCAATGCGAACCAGGAAGAGGAGATCGACAGCCTTGCCTATGCGGCCGCGCTGATCAGTGCCTGCTCCCATCTCTCCCTGAAGACCAACCTTCTGCCGGTTGAGCAACGGAGCACGAGCTCGCGCGCCATGTACATCCCGACCGCGATTCTAGCCGTGGCGCTCGTATTGGTTGCTGCCGGCCTTGCGGTTCAAGGCGCCTGGGAAGACTCGCGATACTTGCGGGCGATTGAGAAGGAGATTGCGGCCCTCGAGCAGAAAGTCAAACGAGGCTCCGCCGCAGACCGCGAAGTGGACCGGATACGGGCGCGCGCCCGGCTTCTCGACGAATTCCGGCAAAGGACGCACGCGGATCTGGAAGTCCTGAAGGAAGCCACTCGGTTGCTTCCGCCTCCCATCTGGTTAAACGGACTCGATATCACGAGGACTAACGTGACGTTTGCCGGTCAGGCGGAACAGGCGGCCGGACTCTTGAAGGTGCTCGACAGCTCGCCGCTGTTTTCGAATTCTGACTTTACTCTGGGAATCACGCGGGTCGGCGGAATGGAAGCTTTCCGGATCCGAAGCGTTCGGGAGGGCGCGAAGCAATGAGCCTTTCGGCGCGCGATAAGCGCGCGCTCGCGCTCCTGGTGCCATCGGTTGCCGCGATGCTCCTCTACCACTTCTGGACTAGAGAGAAGACTCCCGAGATCGTCAGCGCGGGCGGACAGTCGATTCCTGCAGCCGAGAGTCGGCTGATGCGATTGCGGCGGATGACGGCAGAGCTTCCGGGCAAAGACGCAGCGCTCAAGCAGGCGAAGGAGGAGCTCGATCTGCGGGAGAAAGGGCTGATACGCGCGGAAACGGCGTCGCAGGCGCAGGCGCAGGTGTTGCAGATCCTTCGGCGGCTGGCGAAAGCACAGTCCCCTCCGATCGATATCAAAGGCGTGGAGCTCGGGCAGCCGAAGCCGCTTGGGGAGGATTACGGGGAAGTAACGGTTTCTGTTTCGATGGAATGCCGGATCGATCAAATCATCAATCTGCTTGCGGAACTGACGGCGCAGCCTGAACTGGTGGCGACGAACGAGCTGAGATTTGGAGCGGCGAGCGACAAGCAAAAGATGATTCCGGTGCGGCTTACCGTTTCCGGAGTCGTGCCGCGAAGCTTGATTCCACAACAGAAAGGACCGGGCACGTTTTGAAGCGGCGTCTTCTGCTAGTGAATCTGGTGCTGTTGGCCCTCATCGGAGCGGCCGGGTGGAAAATGCGTCAGAACTGGATTCAGGCCCGGCAGAGGGAGGCGCGTATGTTCGGCCGGCCTTTGCAGCCAGCGCCTGCTCCTTCGCTGCCAGCGTCGCCGCCAGTCGCTCCGGTGACGGCCGGAACGTATCTGGATGTCGCGCAGCAGGTCCTGTTCAGCCAGGATCGCAATCCGGTCGTTGTTGTTGAGGCGGCTCCGCCCAAGCCGATGCCTCCGCTGCCCATCTTCTACGGTGTGATGGATCTTGGGCAGGGTCCCACGGTCATTCTGGGGGAAAAGCCCGACGGTGGCCACCGCGGTTACAAGATTGGGGATCGGATTGGCGAATTCAAGCTGGTCTCAATCAATCGCACGGAGATTGAATTCGAGTGGGACGGACAGCCGGTGCGGCGCACTCTGGACCAGATGGCAGCGGTTCGGAGGCAGTTGCTGGCTCAGCAGCCGCAGACTCAGCAGCAGGCTCCTGCTGCCCAACCTTCGCCGCCTCAGGAGCAGCCCGCTCCGCCGAAGCCCAATAGCGGCTCCGCTGTGATTGCGACAAACGTAAAGCCAGGGCCCGCACCCGGAAAGGACGGAGAAATTCGCGGATGCGTGCCGGGTGACAATTCGCCTGCCGGTACTGTCGTCGACGGTTACCGGAAACTGATTTCCACGACCCCCTTTGGCAAAATTTGCCGCTGGGAGCCGGTGCAGTAACTGGAGTCTTGATCCAATGAAAAATACAATCATCGCGCTCATCATCCCTCTTGGCCTGGCCCTTGGGGAGACAAAGCAACCGGTCGCGAAAACCAAGGCAACGCCTCCGCCTACGGCGGTTCCGGCGGACGCGAAGCAAATCGACGTTGCGACCTGGCGCCATGTCGACAAAGACGGCAAGACGTGGATATACCGGCGGACTCCCTTTGGGCTGCTCCGGTTCGAGGAAAAAGATACGCAATCAGAACCCGGGCCGGACGAATTCACAACAGTGAGAGAGGAAGGAGAGACGCTGCACTTTGAAAAGCCAAGCCCGTTCGGCAAGCTGCGTTGGAGTAAGAAGAAGTCTGATCTGACCGGCGAGGAACAGGCTGTCTGGAGGCGGACTCAGGAGAAGACCAAGCCCGCAGATCCCAAGAATGCTCAGGAGAGATAGTTTGATGTTCAGGTTTTTGCAGCATGGCTGCGTATATTTGCTGGTCGTTGCCCTGCTTTCGGCGCAGCAGCCGCCGCCGGGGTCGCCTCCCGGCTTTCAGGTTCGGCCGCTGCCGCCTCAGAACCAGCAACAGCAGCAACAGCAGCCGGCGCAACCTCAACAGCAACCTCAACCTCAACCGCAGCAGCCTGCGCAACCACCTGCACAGCAGGCGCCCGGCGCGGCCAAGCCCCAGGCGCCGCCAGCCGCGCCGCAGCAGCCGCCAGCGCAGGCTCAGGCGCCAGCGGCACCGGCCACTGTCGGCGGGCTCAATCTGCAGAACGCCTCGCTTCTCGAAGTCATTGACTTCCTTGCACGGCAGCTGGGGATTAACTACATTTTGGATCCTCGTGTCCGCGGGGGCGTCACGCTCAACACGTACGGTGAAACGAAGGACATCAATCCACGCGACCTGCTCGACACAATCCTGCGCATCAACGGCGCGGCGATGATTCAGGTGGGCAACATCTACCGGATTGTTCCCCTCGCCGAGGTGGCTCAGCTGCCGGTTCCTCCGCAGCAGTTGGAAGCGAAGGATATTCCCGAAGACGACCGGTCCATGCTCAACCTGGTTTTCCTGAAGTACGTCACCGTGGAAGAGCTGGCCAAGCTGCTCGAACCGTTTATTGGACCGAGCGGCAAGACCTGGGCCTATCCCCCCGCCAATCTCCTTTTGATTCTCGACAGCCGGCGCAACATGAAGCGCCTGATGGAGCTTGTCTCGCTCTTCGACAATGACAACTTTGCCAACCAGAGGGTCCGTCTGTTCCGCGTCGAGCATAGCCGGCCTTCAGAAATTGCAGCGGAGCTGGAGAACATCCTGAAAGGAATTTCGCTGACGGAAGACAGCACTCCGGTTCGCCTGCTGCCGATTAATCGCATTAATACTCTGGTCGCTGTTGCTCCCAATCCTGGAGTCTTTACGGAAGTAGAGAACTGGCTGCGCAAGCTGGATGTCGCAGTTAAGTCCAAGGCTGGCTCTGTCGACAACTTCGTCTACCGCGTGAAGTATGGGCGCGCGGAGTACTTGGCCGCGGCAATTATGCAGCTATATCTGGGCATCCCCTACGGAATGATGGGGATGTATGGCGGCATGGGCTACGGCATGATGGGCGGGATGCCCGGTATGTACGGTGCCGCCATGCCTGGAATGTACGGCGGAGCCGGTGGAGGGTATGGCGCTGGGGCCGGCATGTATGGCGGCGGCATGTACGGCGCGGGCATGTATGGAGCCGGAATGTACGGAGCGGGGATGTACGGCGGCGGCATGTATGGGGGCATGGGATACGGCATGATGGGCGCGCCGTATCTGCCAATGATGAGCACGCCGATCCCCTATCAGGCGGGACAATCAGCGGCAGGAGGCGGTGGTAAGAGTGGAGGGACATCTGGAACCTCTGGTACTTCTGGGGCTGGGGGTACTGATCTTACCGGAAGTTACTTGGGGGCAGGCGCCATGCCTGCTTATGCGCCGATGCGGATTCCCCGCGTAGTGCCCAATCCCATGGACAATACGCTTCTGATCCAGGCCACGGCGGATGAATACGAGGGAATTCTGAAGCTGCTGCGCGATCTTGATGTCCCTCCACGCCAGGTTCTGGTAGAAGCGAAGATTTATGAAGTCACTTTAACGGGAGAGCTGAGCAGCGGTGTCCAGGCCTTCCTGCAGCGCAAGGGCGCTCAGCGCCCCGAAGGGTTCCCTAACACGAACCAGCTAACAGGAGTCGCAGGCGCGGGGGGCGGCAACACTCCTGGTGGATTCACCCTGACCTTTGGAACGCTGGTGGGACAAAGCCGGGAACTGCTCGCGCTCGTCAGCGCGACGGAAGCGAACGGCCGCTCTCGCGTCATCTCGGCGCCAAGCCTCATCGCTACCGATAGCATCCCGGCTGTCATGACCGTCGGCTCCGAGGTGCCAACCTTATCATCGACCGCCGTTTCGCCGGTTCAAAGCGGGGGCAATTCCCTTTTTGCCAATACAATCCAGAACCGTACCGCTGGTGTCACGTTGAGCGTTCTGGCGCGGGTGAATCCGAGTGGAATCGTGACGCTTGTGATCAATCAGGAGGTCAGCGCGCCGCTGCCCCAGGATCCGGACGCTAAGATTCCGTCCCCATCCTTTAGTAAAAGAAACGTTACAACCCAAGTCACCTTGCAGGACGGGGACACCATCGCGATCGGCGGAATCATTCAGGAAACCGATACAAGCTCGAGCAGCGGCATCCCCGGATTGCATCGACTCCCCATCCTTGGCGCCGCCTTTGGGGGCCGCTCCTACACAAAGAATCGTACGGAGCTATTGGTCTTCATGACCCCCCGGGTGATTTACGACACGAATGAAATCGTTGAGGCGAGCGACGAGCTGAAAAACAGCATGAACCGCCTTCAAAAGCTGATGAGGTAACTTGCTGTCTTCCTGGCCGGACTACGGTGGTAGTCCGGCTCTCCACTCAACGGCCTACCCCCACCCGGGAGTGCGGATTATTCTCATCAACCGCCAGTAACTTCCTCAGACTGCTGGTCTGTGACTTCCAGTACGGTGCACCCACTAAGGCCCGAATCCTGCCGTTGAACACGGCTTTTGTGCGGTTCGCTGGTTTAACATTGACCACGGGTATATTGAGCGGTTCAAGCTGACTCCTAAGAGGAGCCGAGTCTGACTTGTAAGTCTAGGTGTAGACACAATCTTAGTCTTGACTTGCTGTCAAGGGTAATGCTAAGAATGATGTGTCTGCGTCCAGAACGTAGCGGCATTCATTTGTGCATGAATCCCGCGAGCACGAAAGACACTACAAGAGGTCAAACAACAATTTGAGCGGGCAGAGAGCGCAAGGCGAAAGGAAGCAGGCAGGCGGATGGGCGAAAACAAAAGCGTTCTATCCCGTTTGCTCGCTTCATTGGCCATTGGTTCCTGTTGTTCTGCATCAATGAGGCTCAGGTTGCAAGAGAACTTCCATCAATTCAGATTCGCATCTCACAAGGAGAAGGAAATGGCAGATTTTCGCAAATTGTTGCCAGCCGTGGCGATGCTTGCATTGGTTGCCTTTTCAGCAAGGCCGGCAGCCGCGCAAGCCGCTTTTGCGTGTACCGCCACTGCTGGTGTTCCGCCTCTGGCTCGTGCAGAAGGCATCACTGAGCTTGTGGGCGACATTGTCCTGAACTGCTCTGGCGGCAGCGGCAATCCGATCACGGCGAACGTTCAGATCTTCCTGAACACCAACGTGACGAGCCGCATCCTTAGCGGCACGACGACAGAGGCCTTGCTGCTGTTGGGCGAGCCGGCTAATGCTCAGCTCGGTGTGAACGCCTTCCAGGGGCAGCTCGTGGGCGCAAACTCTCTCGTGTGGCTTGGCGTCGAAATCCTTCCGGCGGCCACCACGCAGCAGACAATCCGCATCACCAACGTCCGGGCAAATGCTTCCGGGGTGACAACGGTCAATCCGAACCTGCCCCCGTCGCTGATCCCGTCTCAGATCGTTGCTTTGATCTCGATTTCGGGAACGACGTCGGTGCCGGTGAATAACCCGCAGCAGATCGTTGCCTTCGTTCAGCCGGGTCTTGTGACCTCTGCTGGCTCCGAAACACTCCGCCAGTGCTTCGACCTGAACACGAACAACAGTGCTAAGGGAAGCTCGGCTGTCGCACTGACGTACAACGAGGGCTTTGCGACATCGTTCAAGCCGCGTCTTGGACCAGGTCAGACCGCTAACAACGGTACCGCAACCTCCACGAGCGTTCCGGGCGCTATTGCAAACTCTGAATCCGGATTCCTGATTTCCGGCCAGTCGCTGGGCCTCGCTGACTTTGGCACGCGCGTTCAGGCTGTCTTCGAGAACGTGCCGGCTGGCGCAACCGTCTGGGTGACCAGCAAGCCGGTTTCGGGACCCGACGCTAACCTGGTATCCGGTGGCACGACGACCGCTAGCTTCGGTACAACCGACGTCAATGGAACCGCTTACTCGAGCGGCTGGACGGCTCTCACGGTTTCCGGCTCCACGGCTACGGCAGTGTGGGAGTTCGTAGACCCGGATCCGTTCGCTGTTGAGACTGCGGTGTTCGGCGTGCTCCTCTCTTACACCTCCAACCCGGCGGGCGACGTTCCGAGCATCGGTACGATGACGGTTCGCCAGAGCTTCAGCCCGCTGAGCACGGTGACCACGGCCAGCGCCAGTGCGCCGATCCCGCGCTTCGTCGACAACTCGACTGCGCGTACGGTGTTCACCATCAACGCCTGCGTGACGAACCTGCTGTTCCCGTTCGTGACCACGGCGCCTGGCTTTGACACCGGCATCGCAATCTCCAACACCTCGCTCGACAGCCCGGTCTTCTCGACCTCGGCTCAGACGGGTGCTTGCACGCTGTACTTCTTCGGACCTGGTGCTCCGACGGAGGCTCCGGTTACACCGACCGTCACTCCGGGCACCTCGTTCGCCTTCTCGCTCTGGAATGGTTCCGGCAATATTGCTCCGCTCCGTGACTTCACGGGCTACCTTATTGCTCGCTGCACCTTCCAGTATGCTCATGGCTACGCGTTCATCAGCGACCTCGGCAGCTCCCGGTTCGCTCAGGGCTATCTGGCTCTGGTGATTCCGGATCGCGCCAACCGTCCGGCAGATCCGTTCCCGTCGGCTGGCTCTGGCAGCGGCGAGCAGCTGGGCAACTAGTCGCTTGGCTGAGTCCCAAGACAAGGGAGGGGAGAAATCCCCTCCCTTTCTTTTTGTCTTCTTCGTGGTGTTATAATTGGGTTCCCACCGCGTCCTATCCGGGGCTCAGTCATCCCCGAGCCCGTTTCATCAGGAGAGTATCTACCGAATGAGAAAGTACTTATCCCGATTTGTCGGATTCGCCTTGTTATCGGCTG
>CALGAR010000043.1 GCA_937959285.1 uncultured Bryobacterales bacterium | reverse complement strand
GAGAAGGTCCTGGACGTCGAATGGCGCCTTTTGCGCCTGCACCGGCGCAGCAATCAGGCACAGCGCCAGTGCCGCAAAGAAGCCTCGGAGCATACCTAGATTTTGGCACAGCGCTTCCACGAGGGTTGGACTCGGCCCCGGGGGCTACTGGAAATGAAGAATCACGTCAACAGCGAGGTTCTTCTCGTCGGGAATAATCTCGGCCCGAGTCTTGCCCAGATTGTCGAAAATGCCGTCCTGGCGCACTCGGTTTAGAAAGTAGTCCGGGTAAACGGCGTCGAAGGGTTCTCCAGCCTTCAGGGCCCATAGCTTCTTGATGGCCGCCTCGCCGTGTATATCCAGTCCAGCAATCTTGAGCGTTCCAAAGACGAACTGCGGGCCGGGGCCCACTTGAATGACCAGATCTACCTTCTTCTTCTCCTCGTCGATCTTCCGCTCGGTGTTCGCCGCCGCTTTGATATATCCTTGCCGCCGGAGCCCCGTCAGCAGGCGCTCGGTCCCCTCCTGGACAACCCGGAAGTTGACGGGAGCGCCTTCTTCCTCCGGGCGGAACTTGGCGATGGATTCCATCTGCTCCTTCGTCAGCGGAACTCCCTCGACCTTCACATCGCCAAGGGAGTAAACCGCGCCCTCGTCGACGGTCACAGTAACAATCACGCCTTTTACGCCCTTCGCCGGTTCGGTTGCAATCGTCGGGAACGAGACGCCGAGACGGCCCTTCTCCTCGTAAAGAGGCCGGATCGTGTAATCGAGCATCTTACGAAAACGGGCCTCCTGGTACACGGCGCCGATCGCAGTACTGTGAACCGCCTTCTTGAGGTCAGTCGGGTGGACGACTCTCGCGTTAAGAAACTGAACCTCTGTTATGGAAGGGGGTACTGTATTTGGCCGGAATACAACGCTTAGATCATCGGTACCCTGAATGGTAACTCGTCCGATGACTTTCTCCTTGAAGCCCTTCGCAGCCAGGAACTCCTGCAAGATTTGAGAATACCGGGTTAGTAGAGCCTCGCTTGCAGGAATCTTGGGGCCGAAAAGGATATCATTGCGTCGAAGCTCCGCCTCCAGCTCCTCACGCGTGGCGGGCAGGTCCTCGAAGCTGACCGGGTAAACCGGCTGCACTTCCTGCACAGTCAGGACAACCGAATACCCGGTTCCAGAGGCTGCGGGCTGGTAGGAGTAACCAACGTTTTCGAAGGCGCCACTGGCGAGGAGGCGGTCACGCGCCTGGTCGAAGCTTTCTTTCGTAACTCGCTGTCCAACGCGCAGCCCTGCCACGCTCAGAACTTGCTCCTCCGTGTAATTCTGGTTGCCTTCCACGCGGAGCGCCCGAATGGGCCAAGTTCGGCTATCTGCGGCCGATTCCGCAGCAGGCGTACGGTCCGGCTGGCGCTGCTTCCTGCTCTGCCCCTGCGCCGGCAGCACAAGGGAGATCCCAAGCACAAGAACGAGCAAGCGCATGATTTGATTGTAGCGGTGTGTCATCCGGCACTTCTCAATGGTCTTGGGACGAGATCGGAGAGAGAGGGGTTTCCGTCTGACATGCGCTACTAGGACAAAGAGAAGGCGATCGCCGTCAGCGACCGCAGCGCAGCAATGGGGTTCACGGCCGTTGCCTCGGCAAGCGGACGCAAATTGCTTCGATACAGGTTGTCCGTCAAACAACCTGACGAAGAAGGTATGAGGATCGTCTGCGGACCGACCCTACCGGCCCGCTTTCCGTGACGAGTTCGAGCGCCCTGCCTGAGGTCCTCCGGCTTGGGTTCGAGCGACTGGCTGCCGTTCCGCTGCACGCGATGGTCGCTGCCGGGCTTGTCCGCGGGCGCGTTCCATCTGGGGCTGCGCAGCGCCTCTGGTCGCCTCCTTCAGAATCGGCTTGGCGAAGCTGTGCAGCCGCTTTGCTGTCTGCTCCTCTTCCCGCAATGTCTCCTGCAGCAGGTCGGCCACCTGATTCAGGCCCATCATACGTGCGATCATGATCGCGGATTCGTAACCGCTGATCTCGTACTGCTCGATCCTTTCCGAGGCGCCAAGCATTCCCACATCCTTGAGGGCGCCCTCGGCCTCCTGCATTCTTTCCTCGCCCTCCTGGATGAGTCCCTGCATGCCTTCACAGGGTTGCCCTTTCGCCTTCTGCCCCATTTGCTCGAAGACCTGGCGCAAGCGCTCTACCTGCATCTTGGTGGTCTCGGCGTGGTTCTTGTACGCCTCGCGGAGGTCGGGATTCGAGGCCGCCTTCGCCATTCGCGGCAATGCCTTCACAAGCTGGCTTTCCGCATGGTAAAGGTCCCTGAGTTCGCTCAAGAGTAAATCCTGTAAGTTGGTCATGCTTGCTCCCATGAATCGATTCTGTTATGAGACCCCGCACGAATGCGTTTGTTTCCAAGAAAGCTTGACAGGGAGCTCAGAATGAGGACGTTTAATGTGGGCGCTTAGGCCTGGAACCGGTACCCGAGACCGCGGAGCGTGATCAGATGCTGCGGGTGTCGCGGATTCTGTTCCAGCTTCTGCCGCAGCCACGCGATATGCACGTCGACCGTTCGCGTCGACACGCCTGGCTCATAACCCCACACCTCAGTCAGCAGACGCTCGCGGGAAAGAGCCTCGCCGCGGTGCTCGACCAGATAGCGAAGCAGTTGGAACTCCCGGGCGGAGAGGTTCACCGGCTGATTGTCCTTCCGGACTTCTGCCCGGCGCAGGTCAATCTGGAGAGAGCCGAACTGCAAAATACCTCCGCTTGAAACGGAGGGAGTGGCAGACCGCCGCAGTAGCGCCTCGACACGCGCAAGAAGCTCCATCATGTCAAAGGGCTTTGTAAGGTAATCATCGGCGCCAAGCTGCAATCCCACAACCTTGTCCACTACCTGGCTCCGGGCTGTGAGCATTAGGATCGGGACCGTCAGCCCGGCTTGCCGGATCTTGCGGCAGACATCGAAGCCGCCCTTCCGGGGAAGCATCACATCGAGCAGCACGAGGTCGTACGCGCCCGAGAGAGCCTCCTCCAGGCCGGATTCGCCATCCTCCCGGCTCTCAACCGCATATCCTTCGTTCATGAGACGGTCGGTAAGAGTCATTACCAATCCCGGCTCATCTTCTACTAAGAGAATGCGATGCGGCATCAAGCTACGAACTCAAGAAACAGCTGCGGGAATTCGAAGTCTGAAGCAGGTTCCCTGGCCCGGCGCCGAATCGACCTCGACAGTGCCTCCGTGCGCCTCCACGACTCGCTTGACGATCGCGAGGCCGAGGCCGGCGCCTCGCAGCTGCCTGTCAATGGCGCGCCGTCCTCGATAGAAAGGCTCGAAGATATGCTCGAGGTCGCCGCTCTCGATGCCCGTTCCCCGGTCTTCCACGGTGATCTCAACCTGGTCCGAAAGGCCCTTCGCCGAGACGCCGACCCACTTCCCGTCTCCATACTTCATCGCGTTGCTTAGCAGATTGCGGATCGCGCGCGATAGCCATGTTTCATCGGCGAGGACGGGCGGCAGCGTATCCGGAACCTTAGCGTCAAGGTGGCAGGAAGTCCGTTTGAGGTCGGATGCGGAAGCTTCGATGGCCCGCTTCACCAAGTCCGCCACAGGCACGGGACGAAAATCATAATGCACCTTTCCCGATTCAATCCCTGCAAGACGCAGCATCTCCTCCACCATCTCGGACAACCGCGACCCTTCATCCCGAATGACCGCGCCATACTTCCGCACCTGCTGGTCCCCTGAAACGAGCCCTTGAGCCAGATTATCGGCGGCGCTGTGAATGACGCTCAACGGCGTCCGCAGCTCATGCGTGACTCCCGCGACGAATTCCATCCGGAGCTTCGCCAGATTCTGGGCACGCCGCAAGGAAAGCACAAGAAGCATCACCCCGCCAGCCATGAGGACGAGAATGCCTCCGCTGACTGCAAGGTTTCGGACACGTGTTCGGGCGACCACTTCGCCCAGACTACCTTGACGGTGCCGCACCTCAAGGCGCCAAAGCCCTGGGTTTCCAGGCGTCATGCCATTCGGCTCGGAGGGCGCGCCTTCCGGCAGGCCCTCTCTCAAATACGGCGGCCCTCCATTCAAGAGGCGTCCTCCAGGCATTCGCGGTCCGATGTCCAGCACATTTGCAGCGGCATCGGGAGGCTCGCCCGAGGGAGGTTCAGAAGAACCATAAATGACTCGCTCCCGATTCGCACGAGTAACGATGCGCACCTCGTAGTCGGTTCCGAAATGACGGCGCGCCAGCTCGGGTATGAATGTCTTACGCAGGTACTTGGCATCAATGGGGATCAGACACCAGCCAGACGGGCGCAGCGAGGCAGGCGCATTCGCGCCCCGGGTCGCCGGCAGCCGCGGCGCTACCAGGACCAGGTCTCCTCCGTCAGCCCCTCGAAAAACCCGTCCCCTCAGCCCGTTTCCGCCGGAGGCATTGAGCCGCTCCCGCAAGTCAGCCAGCTCTTCAGGCCATTCGGCCGGCTCGAAAACCTGGCGACCCTCATCGAACTTCAACAGCCGGGCATCCTCTACGATGTAGAGTCCCTTTGCGAGCCCTGGAAACGGGCTCCGGTCAGCCCATGAGATCCATCTCAGCCCATAGTCCTCTTCGGTCAGGCTGGCAAGGAGAGGACGCACGGCGAGCACCGAAAAATAGAGGTCTGAAAACGTACCGTTGAAGTCTCGGACAAACCGGTCCGTAGAGGCGCGAAGCGCATTCTTGAGATGCTCCTGCTCCGCCTGGCTCACCTGTCCGATCCACCGGTACTGCAACACAGCCACGAGAGGTAGAGAAATCAGCAGGATAGCAATCAGAGCGATAGAGACGCGGGGATTGTCCCATCTAATTTTAGGGAGGATGCGGACGAGCATCATCAAGTGGAACACGGACGGCGGAAGAAAGTCACTGTTAAGAATGTAAAGGCAATCTTATCAGAACCTTAACCAACCTTTCCCCACTGAGTTGCGTTATTACTGATAGCCGGATGAGATCCGGTAGAAAAGGAGAAGCCAAGTCATGAAATTGCATCTCTTGGTGGCCACAGCATTTGTAGGAGTTGCGCTCGCGCAGGACCCGGGAGCCGGGCCGGGCTTCAGCATGAGGAGGGCTGCCCCAACCTTTGATTCCTTGAAGACGTACCTGTCGCTGAGCGACAGCCAGCTATCATCGTTGCGAAACTTGCGGCAGCAGCAAATGGAAGCCAACCGAACGACGTTTCAGGAAATGCGGACCAAGGCGCGGGCGCTCCACCAGCAGCTACAGGCTGGAACAACCGATGCGAATGCAGTCGGGTCAGCCGTGCTCGAGCTCCACGCGCTGAAAAAGAAGATGAGGGATTCCAACGCGAGCTATCGCACGCAGGCTCTTGCCCTCCTGACCGACGATCAGAAGGCAAAGCTGAAAACGCTCGAAGATGCGGCCGCGCTTCATGACGAAGTCCGCCAGGCGGCAGCTCTCAACTTGCTGGCTATGCCAGAAAGACCCGAAATGATGATGATGGGGGACGGACCGTTCGGGATGGGCATGCCGCACGCCCCCGCTCGCCGGCCGATGAGGCGCAGATAGGCGGAAACTGAATGGGCGGCGCGGGATTCCTTGCGCCGTCCTAGTGTTTTGAGATCAATTGATGGCGGAGCAAATCCAAGGCAGCGGGTGCAGCGAAGGCCCGGACACGGGTGCGGTCTCCCGGTAGCCGGTAGCGTCTGGCAAACACCTTTTCAGGCCCGGCGAAACCGATGATCATGGTTCCTACCGGCTCTCCGGTCGCACTTTCAGGACCCGCCTCGCCCGTCACGGACAGAGCATAAGTCGATTCGGTACGCTCCTGCGCCGCGCGGGCCATTGCCTCAGCGACGGGCTCGCTTACGGCGCCGTGCCTGGCCAGTAGTTCTGAATCAATCCCCAGCAGCTTCGTTTTCATCAGGTCGTTGTAGACCAGAAATCCGCCCACAAAATAATCCGAGCTGCCGCTTACGGAGGTGAGCCGCTCCGCGACCAGTCCGCCCGTAGCGCTCTCGGCAACGCTAACGGTGGCGGAACGCTCTCTCAGCAATTGGCCTACAGCTGCTTCCAGAGGATCCCCGTTGCGGCTGTAGATGCGATCCCCAAGCAGGCGCTCAATCTGAGAGCCGAGCTCCTCGCACAGCCTCTCCGCTTCCTCTTCGCTGTTCGATCGGGCCCGCAGGTGAACCTGGATATCGCCCGGCGCGGCAAGAATGGTGGTTGCAGGATTCGTGTAACGCGTGTAGACCGGCGAGATGAGCTGGTCGAGATCCGACTCCGTCATTCCCGCCACTCTGTAGAACCGGGTGCGAATAAAGGCTTTGGGCAGCCGCTGTTGAAAGCGTGAGATACACGAAGCTTCAAACATCGGCTTCAGCTCGAGCGGCGGGCCGGGCAAAAGGACGATGATTCTCCCCTCGCGATCCACCCACTGGCCCGGAGCCGTTCCGTTGGGATTGGGAAGGACTTCAGCGCCGGACAGGACGTAGGCTTGCCGGCGGTTAATCTCCGCCATGGTCCGGCCCATTCTTCGGAACCGTTCCTCGATTCGGTCGAGTACGTCCTGGCGCAACTCGAGGGGAAGACCAAGCGCAGCCGAAGCGGCGTCTCTGGTGACGTCGTCTTCCGTCGGCCCAAGGCCCCCGGTGAGCACTACGATCTCACTGCGCTGAATGGCAGCCCGAATCGTTGCGGCGAGGCGGTCCCGGTCGTCCCCGACAACCGTCTTCATCACCACCTCCACGCCAAGCACATTCAACTGCCCGGTCAGCCAGAGCGAATTCGTATCGACGCGCTGCGGTGAGAGCAGCTCGGAGCCGACAGCGATGATCTCAGCGTTCACAGCGCCGAGTAGCCCTTAATCCCCACATCCACACGATAGAGCGCGTTCGAAGTCGCAACAATCATGGAACGAGAGGGAGTGAAAGCAAGGCCTACGATGTTCGGGCCGGAAACGAAGAGTTCCGCCTCCCGGTTCTGGTTGATGCGAATAATACCCTTCCGTCCACCGAGCGACCCGGCCACGTACAGCCGTCCTTCCTCGTCAAAGGCGAGTCCTTGCGGCCTGCCCAGACCGCGGTAAAAGACCTCCACCTCGCCCGCCGGCGACACGCGGTTCACGACATCAAAGCTCGAGGTCGTGGGACCGGTGACGTAGAGATATCCATCGGGACCAAAGCACAGGTGGTAGGCGGCAATGGAGGGTTCGAGGGTCGTAAAGACGTAGATCTGGCGGCTCTGGCTGATCTTGAAGATCGTCCCGCTACGGTCGCCTACGTAAAGGTCGCCGGCTTTATCAAAGGCGAGCCCAGTCGCAATCCCCATTCCCTCGACAAACACCGAGATGCTGCCGCTCGGAGTCACCTGATAGACGATCCCGTCAAAACGGCTGGAGACATAGAGCAGGCCATCGCGGTCAAACGCCAGCGCGGTGGCGTTCATTATGTCCGAAATGAACGGCTTGACGTTGTAGTTCAGGTCGATTTTGTAGACAGAGACCGGCGTCTTCTGCCCCCGCGACCCGCTGAACGTCGCATAGATATTTCCGTAACTGTCGACTGCGGGGTTTGCGACGGGATGCAGGCTGTCCGCGATTTGAACCCCTATGTCGCAGCTCCAGGCAGGGGAGGCCTCCAGCCCGTTTGCGAGCACGAGCTCCCCGGCAGAAACGCCTTCCGGGACCCGAACGATCACGAAAGAGTCGGAACCGATGATTACCTGTGCCGCAACGTCACCAATAGTGACGCGCGGGCGGTCGCTCAAAGACAAACCCTTCCCTCGAATCTGGAACTCTCCGCCCGGAATCGCCGCCGTGGGCGTAATCTGCGCAATCTGAAGGCGTCCAGATTCAGGGCCTTTTCTGATAGCCATAGTATGGAACGTCGCGATCTAATAGAAATTGAAGCATCCTGCTGCAAATAACACAAGCGCAGCATAGACGCCGGCCATCAGGTCGTCGGCGACAATGCCAACGCCGCCGGGCAGCCGTTCCAACTGCCGCGCAGGCCACGGTTTCCAGATATCGAAGAGGCGGAAGAGCGCGAAAGCGGCAAGCGCTGTCTTCCAGTTGAGCGTCAGAGAGCCGGCAAGCGCCACCCACGTGCCAAGGACCTCGTCCACTACGACCAGTCCGGGGTCTTTGCGGCCGGCGGCGCGGGCGACGTGCTCGGCTGCCCATACGGCCGGCACTAGCGACAGAAGAGTAACGGCCAGAAGCCACAGCGGATGCCAGCCGAACCGGATCCACACGGGCGTCACGACAAGGGCGCCGAGAGATCCGAACGTCCCGGGCGCAAACGGCGCATAGCCGCAGCCGAACCAGGTGCCGATCACTCTGGCGAGACCCGATGCCTGGCGGTCAGGATTCGGTTCCGGACTCGCTGTCATCCTCCTCGGTCTCACCTTGCCGTATCGGCGTTGAAATCACGTACTTCTCGGAAGCCCAGTTTCCCAGGTCGATCAGCTTGCATCGCTCGCTGCAGAAGGGCATGAAAGGGTCTGTTAGCTTAACTTCCTTCCGGCAGATTGGGCATTTCATGGTCTTCACCGGTGCGGAAGCGGAGACGGCGACACCGGAACCGTATTCAGGATCCGGAAAGGATTCGTGGCAACCGGAGCCGGATCCGCTCCTCCTTCATCTGTCAGTTCTCCGACCAGATCATAATCATGCGCCTGCGTGATTCGCATGCGCCGGAACTGCCCGGGCCGCGGCATTGACTCGCCAGGGTCGGAGATGTAGCAGACTCCGTCAATCTCAGGCGCTTGCGTCTCCAGGCGAGCCTGCCATAGCAACTCACTCTCCTCCGAAGGGCCCTCGACCAGAACCGTCAATTCCTTGCCGACCAGCTCGCGGTTTCTGGCGCGCGAGATCTTCCGTTGGATCGCCATCAGCCGGCGCTTCCGGTTATAGATCGTACGGCCATCCACTTTACCGTCCAGGTGATAGCTGGCGCTCGTGTCTTCGTCCGAATAGGAGAAGACTCCCAGCCGCTCGAAGCGAGCCGCTTGTACGAACTGGCACAATTCGTCAAAGTCCTTGTCTGTTTCTCCCGGGAAGCCGACGATCATGCTCGTACGGATCGCTACACCCGGCACGCTGGCCCGAATCCGCTCAATCAGCTTCAGGAACAAATCTCCGTTCGAGCCTCGTTTCATGCGCTTCAGCACAGAACCGGATGCATGCTGCAGCGGCATATCGATGTACTTCACCAACGACGGGTACTTGGCGATGGTGTCCAGAAGCTTCTGGGTAATGCGGTTCGGGTAGCAGTACAGGAACCGTATCCACTTCTCGTGAGGCGTCTCAAGGGTAGCCAGCCGTTCGAGCAGTTGCGCCAGTCCGTTCTTGATTCCCAAATCTTCCCCGTAACTGGTTGTGTCCTGGCCAATGAGGTTAATCTCGCGGACACCTTGCCGGAACAAGCGCTCAGCCTCAGACACAACGGATTCGAAGCGGCGGCTGCGCAATTTCCCTCTGTACTGTGGAATGACGCAGAAGCTACACGGATGATCGCAGCCCTCTGCAATCTTGATGTAGGCGAAGTGACGCGGCGTTGAGAGGACGCGAGGGGTGAGATCGTGGTACAGGTACGGTTCGACCGCATTCGATGATGGTTCCCCACCCTGACAGAGAGCCACGATGTGCTCCAATTCATTTGTGCCGAGAACGGCATCCACCTCGGGAATTTCCTGCTGTATCTGGTTGCGATACCGCTCGACCAGACAGCCGGCAACGATCAGCTTACGAGCGCGGCCGATCTTCTTGTACTCGGCCATCTCGAGAATCGTATCCACCGATTCCTGTTTTGCGGGATCGATGAAGCTGCAGGTGTTGACGACAATGACATCGGCGTCCGCCGGGTGCGGCGTAAGTTCATGCCCGCGCGCGGCTAACTGGCCCATCATCACCTCTGAATCCACGAGGTTCTTCGGGCAACCGAGACTGACAAATCCAACTTTCAAGGTGTTAAAAAACCGACGGTATGCGGTGAGTCTAGCTCCAGAATAACATGCCGCCAGCCCCGCCCCCTCATCTCGCGCGGAAACAGTCGCTTCCGCTGGGTAGTCATAGGAGTGAGTGGATATCCTTTCGAGCCGATCGAAGGAGGCTAGATGAGAAGCAAAACAAAAATAATGCTGGCCGCGGCGTGTATCGGGGTCCTCGCCCTGGCTGGCTGTGCCCGCGAGCGCACCGTCGAAGCCAAACGTGAGCCGGCATCCGGGGTTACGATTCAGGACATTCGAGACAATCCTGACTCTTATCGAAACAAAACGGTAACCGTAAGCGGCGAAGTCGACGACGTTCTTGGTCCCCGCGCTTTCGAAATCGGGGGAGAAGGATTTGCCTTTTCGGGCTCTCTGCTTGTGATTGGGAAGCAGGATCTGCCCAGCATCGCCGGCCGCACGAACGGCATGCTTCGTGAGGATGACATCGTTCAGGTAACAGGAACGGTTCGAAATTTCCAACGTGACGAGATTCAGCGAGAGGTGGGCATGCAGCTCTCGCAAGACGAGTACTCGAAGTGGGAAGGTAAACCCGTAATCGTTGCAGACAGCGTTCAAGTAACGGCTCGTTCCGAAACGCGGAACGAATCAGGCGCTCCAAGCAAGCCAATGACCCCGGGAACAACTCCCGAGGGCCAGCAGATGCAGCCAGGCCAGCCCACGAGCCCGGATCAAACCACGAGCCCGGATCAAACAACGCGGCCTGACGGTACGGCGCCAAGCCCAGGAAAACAAAGACGCCATTAGCGTTAAAGAGCGCGTACGAGAGCTAATAGACTGTTCGTCGTGTACCGGGCTGCCCCGGGGCCCGGTATCAATTCCCCGCACTGAGCCCCACAAACGTGCCCTGCGCAGTTCTTCTGCCAGGCTCCGTCGATTGACGAAGCAATGGGCAGACGCTTACTCTCGTGCGAAGGATGAGCTTTTCCGGAGCCTACAATCAAAATCTCGCGCATTACACCTGCTACCGCACGACAGGACCGATCTTGATCGACGGGAAACTCGACGAGCCCGATTGGAAAGCCGCCCCGCTCTCTACTCCATTCGTCGATATCGTTACTGGGGAGCCGGCGTGGTTCGAAACACGCGTTTCCCTGCTCTGGGACGACGAGTGCCTCTACTTCGGATTCCACGTCCCCGAGACGGACGTTTGGGCAACCCTTACGGAACGGGACTCCAAGATCTGGGAGGACAACGACGTCGAGGTCTTCATCGCCGGGAAAGATGCGTATTACGAATTCGAGATCAACGCCTTCAACACAATCTACGAGGTTTTTTGGATCTGGAAGGATATGTATCACCCGGGAAGTCCTTACAACGTGCCGGAGTGGAATCCAAAAGGCCGCACGCTCATGATCATTGAAGGAATCGGCGGGCATGTTCACCCGCGAGGCCAACGTTACGGATTCCTCGATTGGGACTATCCGGGGTTGCGCCACGCAGTGCACATCGATGGCACGCTAAACCGACACGATGATGTTGACAAGGGCTGGACGGTGGAGCTGGCATTCCCATGGCAGGGGCTGAAATGGCTGGCCGACGGCCGGTCGCTTCCGCCGAAAGATGGCGACGTGTGGCGAATCGATTGTTCCCGCTTTCAGCATATCGGCCCGAAGGGCGAGCGGCTCAATCCCGCCGCAGGCTGGACGTGGAATCGTCATGGCCACTACGACTCCCATATCCCGGAGACTTTCACCTACGTTCACTTCTCAACGAAGCCCGTAAGGTAGAACGGATCAGGCTCTCTGGAGTTCGCCGGCCGCCACAAGCCGGCGATGTTCTTTCAAAATGCAGCGGTCCATGACAACGGTCAGCCCCGCATGCTCCGCTTTCTTCGCCGCTTCCGGGTGAACCACACCCTCTTGCAGCCAGATCGCGCGAGCGCCGGTACGGATCGCTGAGTCCACAACCTCCGGGACATATTCCGGGCGTCGGAATACGTTCACAATGTCAACCGGTTCGGGGATGGCTTCGAGCGTCGGATAGGCCTTCTCGCCGAGTACTTCGGTCTCCAGCGGATTGACCGGAATGATTTGGTAGCCCGCTCTCTGCATGTACTCGGAAACCCCGTAGCTCGGCCGGAACCGGCGATTCGACAGCCCAACGACCGCGATTGTGCGGCCGTGGCGAAGAAGATCAGCGATTGCATTCGGATCATTCACTGTCACGCAGCTCCTTCCTGGTCAAGCTTCAGAACTTTGCGAAAACGGGCGACCTCGGCAGGAGTCAGGTGCCGGACTTCGCCTGGCTTCAGCGAGCCGAGTTCCAGAAATCCAATGCGGACGCGGCGCAACTTTTCAACAAGGACTCCGAGCGCCTTAAACATTTCGCGAATCTGCTGTTGCCGGCCCTCAGTCAGCTTCACCTCATACCATGGGTTATCGCCGCGGCGTAGAAGTCTTAACATTGCAGGCGCGGTCCGCCTGCCTCGCAGAGGAATGCCTGTCCGAAACCGCTCCTCCTGTTCCGGGGTCAGGTAGTCCGTCACCTTCACGTGATAAGTCTTCTGCACGTGGCTTGCCGGAGAAGTAATGGCGTTGGCGAAGTCGCCGTCATTCGTCAAAAGGAGCAGGCCTTCGCTGTTGTAATCCAGGCGGCCGACCGGATAGACGCGATCCTTGACGCGCCCCCTGAGGAAATCCATCACCGTCTGGCGCCCTTGGGGATCCGATACCGTCGTCACGCACCCTTTCGGTTTGTTCAAAGCGATATAAATCAGCCGCTTCGGAGGATGAAGCAGGCGGCCGTCCACTTTAATGTGGTCCCGGCTGAGGTCCGCCTTGGTACCGAGTTCGGTGACGACAGCCCCATTCACTGTGACGCGGCCAGCGGTAATCAGTTCCTCCGCCTTGCGGCGGCTTGCAACCCCGGCCCGGGAAAGTATCTTCTGCAGCCGCTCTTCGGCCATTAACCCGCCTTCTGCGCCTCCGCTTGCTCGTCCTGAGATGCCTCGGCCTCCGCCTCGGAGGATTCCGCCGATTCGTCCGCAGGCTCGACGCCGGCTGTCAGCTCTTCGGTATCCGGCTCTGAACTGAGTGTCTGCTGTTGGGCTTCCCGGTCCGCCTGTGCGACGGGCCCGTCGCTTTCCGTATCCACGAACGCCAGCCGCCTCAGTTCCTCGAACTCCTTGAGGGTCGGCAATTCGCTGAGGTCTTTCAGGCCGAACTGCACAAGGAATTCCTTGGTTGTCTTGTAAAGAATCGGCTTTCCGATTACCTGCTTGCGTCCCGCCGTCGTGATCAGTTTCCGGTCCAAGAGCGTCTTGAGCACGCCGGTGCCCTGAACGCCGCGAATCTCAGCAATCTCCGGCGCCGTGATCGGCTGCTTGTAAGCGATTACAGCCAGTGTCTCCAGCGCGGGAAGCGACAGCTTAAGCGGCGGCTTCAGGTTTTTAACGAACGCGCGAACAGCGTCGTGATGCTCCGGTTTCGTGGCCATCTTAAAGCCGCCGGCCACCTCGCGGATGATCAGTCCGCGCTCCGGGCGGGCGTACTCCTCGATGAGTTGGCTCAGCAGCGCTTTTACCCGATCCACGGGCTGCTTCAGCGCACCGGCAATCTGCGCCAGCGGCAGAGGCTCTTCCGAGACAAAGATGACCGCCTCGAGGATCGCTTTGAGCTCAGTGTCGGAAATCTCCGCGGCCGCTTCCGCCGCCGCGGGCTGCTCCGCTTCTTGGGGAGCCTGCACCGGATCCGGCTCCGGCTCGGGTTCCGGCATGGGTTCCGGCTCCGGTACGGGCTCGGGCATAGGGCTCGGCTGATCGCTTGCACCGATGCTGCCAACTTCAGCCGCAATGGGCTCGGGCGGAACAGGCGGCTCGACCGCCTCAGGAGGAAAATCGGGCGCTGGGGCGGGTTCACTCTCCGGCCCCTGCCCGCTCGCGGACGTCTGCGCGAGCTCCTGCTGGTTGATATCACCCTCGCCGGTCGATACCTCCTGACCGGTTGTCTTGACTTCAGACGATTCCATTTCCCTAGCTGTATTCCTGTTCAATGGCGGCAATTGCTTGTTCTGTGGCGAACATATCCTCGAAACCCGTATGGCGCACGATTTCGATATCGTCAAACAATTCCGCCTGGTGCAATACGATTGCCTGCCGCTTCACCATTTCCAATATGGCGAGGAAGAGGCAAATCATTGCCCTCCGGCTCCTCTGGCGCTCAAACAGCCGGCGTACGGAAATTTTCTCCTTCGGCTTCTCCTTTAAGTAAGCGCCGAGGAACTGGATCATGTCAGGGACGCTAACTTCCTCCTTGCCGATGTTGTAAATCGGACGCTTTTTGGCGCGCTCCAGGACGTCCTGCAGCGTCTTCACCAGATCGAAGAGCGTGACTGCGAGCCCCGGATCGTCATTCTCGGAGAGGAACTCGCGCACTGGCGGGTTCGTCCATACCGCCTCCTCGATCAACCGCTTCTGCTGTAACATTTCAGCGGCCGTCTTGAAGCGCTCGTGCTCGAGGAGCCTTTCGACCAGCTCTTTTCGGGGGTCCTCCTCCGGCGAGATCTTCTCCAGCTCCGGATCCTTCGGCAGCAGCATCTTGGACTTGATGTGGATGAGCGTCGCCGCCATGTAGACGAATTCAGCGCTCAGCTCGATGTCCAACTCCATCGCCCGCTGCATGTATTCCATGTACTGCGCCGTGATCTGAGAGATGGGTATGTCGTAGATGTTGATCTGCTGCTTCCGGATGAGGTCCAACAGCAGATCCAAGGGCCCCTCGTAGTGCTCCAGATGGAACTTTAGCGGCTCAGACACTGCTTACAAGGTTAGCATGCCCCCTGGGAGGACCTGCGGAATCCTCAGGCGGGCGTCACACGAGCTATGATCTCCCGGGCCTCCAGCAGGATACGATCCAGGTGGTCCTCTCCCAGGAAGCTTTCGGCGTACACCTTGTAGATGTTCTCGGTGCCCGAAGGCCGGACCGCGAACCAGCCGTTCTTCGCAACCACTTTCAATCCGCCGATCGGAGCGTTATTGGCGGGGGCGTGCGTCAACTTCTGCAAGATGGGCTCGCCGGCAAGGGATTCCGCCTCGACCGCCTCTGCCGTCAATTTCTTCAACGCCTCCATCTGCTCGGGCGAGGCAGGCCGGTCGACACGCCGGTAGTAGGGTCTGCCGAGCTCTCCTGCGAGGCGCTCGAAATGCTCTCCCGGATCCTTGCCTGTGGCGGCCGTGATCTCCACCGCCAGCAGATCCATCACGATGCCGTCCTTGTCGGTCGTCCAGACCCGCCCATCAAGCTGGAGGAAAGACGCGCCCGCGCTCTCCTCCCCGCCGAAGCCGTAGCTTCCGTCCAGGAGCCCCTTCACGAACCACTTGAAGCCGACCGGGACCTCAGCCAGCTGGCGCCCAAGAGAGGCGGCGACCCGATCGATCATTCCGCTCGAAACCACCGTCTTGCCCACTGCAGCCTGGGCCGGCCAGCCCATCCGATGAGTGAACAGATACCAGCAGGCGACGGCGAGGAAATGGTTGGGATTCATGAGCCCGGCAGGAGTGACGATTCCGTGGCGGTCCGCATCGGGGTCATTCCCAATGGAGAGCTGGTAGCGATCCTTTAACCGCAGCAGGCTGGCCATCGCATAGGGACTGGAGCAGTCCATGCGGATCTTGCCGTCGTGATCGAGCGGCATGAAGCTGAAGGTAGGGTCCACTTTCGCGTTCACGACTTCCAGGTCCAGGCCATATCTCTCCGCGATTCGCGCCCAGTACGGCAGGGATGCCCCGCCCAGTGGATCGACGGCCACCTTCAAACCGGACGGGCGGATGCGATCAAAGTTGATGACGCCCGCAAGACTCTCGACATAGGGCTGGACGAGATCGACGGCGTGCGTCGTCTGCGCCGCAAGGGAATCTCGATAAGGCATGCGTCTCACCGACGCGTTCCCGCCCCGGAGAATCTCGTTCGCCCTCTTCTCGATCCATTCCGTTACAGAGGTGTCAGCCGGACCGCCATGGATTTCGTTGTACTTCAGACCTCCGTCTTCCGGCGGGTTATGGGACGGAGTGAGCACGATACCGTCGGCAAAACCGGTCGAGCGTCCCCGATTGTGGGCGAGAATGGCTCTCGAGATCGCAGGAGTAGGTGTCAACCCTTCCCCGCTCTGAATGACCGTCTCGACATGATTGGCGGCGAGCACCTGGAGAACCGTCCGTTCCGCGGGAGCCGAGAGCGCGTGCGTGTCCTTGCCGACGAACAAGGGGCCGTCGATCGACTCTTTCCGGCGGTACTCGCAGATTGCCTGAGTAATGGCGGCGACGTGGGCGTCGGTAAATGAACCGTTGGAGGAGGTACCGCGATGCCCGCTGGTGCCGAAGGAGACACGCTGCCGGGCATCGGATAGATCGGGCTGACGGTCATAGTAGTCGCCGATCAACCGGTCGGGGTCAATCAGGCGATCTTTCGGGGCAGGCTTGCCAGCGAGAGGGTGAACGTCGACCATTCCACCGATTGTCGCCCATCCAGTAGCCAGCATGGTACCTTCGATAGGTATGCTGAAGCCCACTATCTTCCGCGAATACGACATCCGCGGCGTTGCTGATCAGGAGCTTCTGAGCGAAGACGTCAAAGACCTGGGACGCGCGCTGGGCACGTATCTGAGGCGCCACGCAGGGGCAAATATCTGTCTTGCCCGTGACACCAGGCTCAGTTCGCCCCGTCTGCACGACGCGCTCCTTGCCGGACTGATGGAAAGCGGATGCCAGGTGAAGGATCTGGGGGTCGTTCCAACACCGCTGCTCTACTATTCGGTGGTGCATTGGAAAGCAGATGGCGGCGTCATGATTACGGGCAGCCACAATCCCGCCGAATATAACGGCTTCAAAACCATGTGCGGCGGCTCAACGATCCACGGCGAGCAGATCCAGGAAGTGCTTCGAATGATTCAATCGAAGGACTTCGACAGCGGGTCCGGGTCCGTCGAGAACGTGGATGTGGTTACTCCCTACGTCGAGGAGATTGCGTCTCAGTTCCGATTCAAGCGCCGCGTGAAGTTGGTAGTGGATGCAGGCAACGGAACCGCCGGCCCGGTGATGGATAAGCTTCTGGCCAAGCTCGACTGCGAGCCGGTGAAGCTTTTCTTTGATATGGACGGCTATTTCCCGAATCACCATCCGGACCCGACAGTCGAGGCGAACCTCGTACACCTGAAGAAGGCGGTCGCCGAACATCAGGCGGACCTCGGCATTGCCTTCGACGGCGACGCGGACCGGATCGGCGCCATCGACGAAAAGGGCAATGTCGTCTGGGGCGACATGCTGATGCTGATTTACGGCCGCGAGATTTTGAGCCGGAAGCCGGGAGCAACGTTCATCGGCGAGGTGAAGTGCTCGCAGGTGATGTATGACGAGCTGAAACGATTGGGCGGAAACCCGATCATGTACAAGACCGGGCACTCGCTCATCAAAGCAAAGATGAAAGAAGAGCACGCCGAGCTGGCCGGTGAAATGAGCGGTCATATGTTCTTCGCGGACCGCTATTACGGCTACGATGACGCTCTATACGCGGCGTGCCGCCTGATGGAGATTGTTGCTGCTTCGGATCAGCCTCTCTCAGCCCAGCTCGCAGGCCTGCCCAAGATGGTCGTAACACCCGAGCTCCGCGTCGATTGCCCGGACGAGATGAAGTTCGACGTCGTAGCTCAGGTCCGCGAGCATTTCCGCAGCCGCCGCAAGGTCGTCGACGTCGACGGGGTGCGTGTGCTCTTCGAAAAGGGATGGGGCCTCGTCCGTGCTTCCAATACGCAGCCGGTCCTGGTGTTACGGTTCGAAGCCGAAACGCCGGAGCTGCTCGCCGCCTATCGGAGCGAAGTGGAGAGCGTCCTCGAACAGACGAAGAAAGCCGTCGGAGCCTGAAAACGCCGGCCTGATTCAGAACTGACATCAACCGGGCCGTCCAAGAACGCGGGCGGCCCGCCTGCCCCAAACGCAAGCAGTCGTCCCCAACCAGCAGGCCTGACTTCTTCCAGCCCAAATTTACAGGTGCCCCAAAGACGATTCTGTGATAGCTTCGGCGGAGCGGTGTCGCCGGCGCGTACCTCTTCCCGTGGATTGCTGATCTCGTTGCCCTCTTCATCGCCCACGACCCGTGAGAGGCTTCGATTTTGCGGAAAGGAGATTCAACGTGGGATCTGCTGCAACAACGATTGATCCGGACAAGCTCATGAACTTCATGGGCAAACTGGTGGCTGACCTGGGCGCCATGGTTAGCATCGGTCCAATGCGGCTCGGCGAAAAACTGGGACTGTATCAAACGCTGGCGCAAAGCGGCCCAATGACTCCTGCCGAGCTGGCGCAAGCCACCAACACATTCGAGCGCTACGTTCGGGAATGGCTTTGCGCGCAAGCAGCCTCGGGCTTCGTCGACTACGATTCGGCAACCGGAAAATTCTCAATGAATCCGGAACAGCGAGCTGCGCTCGCGGACCCGAGCAGCGCTTTTTACTTTCTCGGAGCCTTGGATATCGCTGTAGCGCTGATGCGCGCTCAGGACAGGATGGAGCAAGCGTTCCGTACCGGCCAAGGCGTAGGCTGGCACGAATACGACTCTTGCTTGTTCAAAGGCACCGAACGCTTTTTCCGTTCCGGTTACATGCGTTACCTGGTGAGCGAATGGATTCCGGCGCTGAAGGGGGTCCGGAGCAAGCTGGAAGCGGGCGCACGCGTGGCGGATGTCGGCTGCGGCCACGGCGCTTCCATAATTCTGATGGCGCAAGCGTTCCCCAATAGCCGCTTTTTCGGCTTCGATTACCACGCGCCCTCCATCGAGCAGGCGCGCAAGGCCGCGAAAGCCGCTGGCGTAGCTGACCGGGTAACGTTCGAGGTCGCATCGGCGAAGGAGTATCCCGGCAGGGACTATGCGCTCGTTGCCTTTTTCAACTCACTGCATGATATGGGAGATCCAGCGGGCGTCGCCAAACACGTCTACTCGACCCTGTCCGAGGACGGAGTATGGATGGTGGTAGAGCCGCAGGCTGCAGACCAAGTCGAGAAGAATCTGAATCCGATCGGCCGAATCTTTTACTCGGCTTCGACGTTCGTCTGCACGCCGGCGTCACGGGCACAAGAAGTGGGCCTGGCCTTGGGAGCCCAAGCCGGCGAAGCCCGGCTGCGCC
>CALGAR010000042.1 GCA_937959285.1 uncultured Bryobacterales bacterium | reverse complement strand
GGCGACACGCCGGCAGATTCCCTGGTGGGACGTCTGGTCTACGCATGGAGAAACGACGGCTCGCCCTTTATTGCAGGTTCCAACGGGAAGCTGGCAGACACTGAAGGGCGATCTTATGCTTCATTCGCAGTCGGCGACCTCGACAATGACGGACATCCCGAACTGGTCATTGCGACAACTCCGCTCATGAACAAGCAGGGACAGTACACGGATTCGGCTGGCAATGTGATTAGCGCGTCGAACGCCATCGGGCAGATGCTGTATGCATTTCGCAGAGATGGCTCCTTGATACCGGGCTTCCCTGTGAGGCCCTACACCGCGAATCGCGCCACCAATCTCGTTGGCTCCCCGGTATTGGCCGATGTCAATGCCGACGGCTTTCTGGATATCGTCCTTCCGGTAGGAGCAGGCATCGTTGTGTTCGACCGTACAGGGCGAGCGGTGCCCGGCATGGGCGTTTACGAGAACCTTCAGGAGGATAACTTCCCAGGGGAAATCACCCCTGCCGTGGGTGACATCGATCTAGACGGGCGTTTGGAGCTCGTATGGTCGATGGGCACCGGTTCGGGAACGACAGGGATTGTCCGCGTCGTGAAGCTCGGGGCGGTAAATACAACTGTGCAGCGGAGCTGGCCTTGCTTTCTGCGGACTCCCCAGCGTAACGCGGTATTTGATGTGATGCTGGGACAGGTGCGTGCAGTCGACACGGGAGGACAGCTTCGACTGACCGCACAGGCGTTCGCCGGCCGGAGCCCCATTGCTTCGGTAGCCGTCGATCTCTCCAGCATTGGCGGCCCGTCCAACTTTGCCTTGCGGGACGACGGCACCGGCGGCGATCCTGTCGCCCGTGACGGGTACTTCACCGGGCAGATCTCTTCGGCGTCAATTTCACCCGGACGGTACCAACTCCGCGTAACATCGACCGATCAGGCAGGGCGCATCAGCACGCATACATTGTTCTTCGTAAAGCGCACGTCCGGCGCCCGGCTGTCCGAACCCTCGACCGGGACCGTAGCCTTCGGAGCCGTCGGCCGTGAGTTGACCGAACAACGTCATGTCAGCTTCATGAACATCGGCGATGCCCCGGTACAAGTCACTTCGATTACGAGCAGCAATCCACAGTTCCGCGTACAGTACCCTTCTCTGCCGGCTATGCTCGCGCCTGGGGAAGTCATGATGATTCGACTGCTCGTCCAGCCCAGCTCCACGGCGGACGGCACTATCAGCGGGATGCTAACCATTCGGAGCAATGACAGCGTAAATCCGGTACAGACGGTCCAGCTCCTGGCGACGGCCGTGCCGGTCAACGGCGGAATCACTCTGCCCCACGGATCCGGGATTACGTTCGAGCCGAGGCAAGTTGGCACACATCAGGACCTGTACTATGGGATTTCGAGCTCAGGAGCCGAGCCATTAGTCATTCGGAGCGTCGAGTTCGGACATCCCGCTTTTTCCCTGTACAAACCAACAAATCCCCAAACGCCCAGAGTTATCGCGCCCGGCACGACGGCGCCATTCGCCGTCCGGTTCCGACCGGCGTCAGCCGGCAGTTTCAGCAGCTACATGAAGCTGACAACAAACGATCCTGCAAATCCCACTGTCACAATCACGCTGAACGGAACAGGACTCGGTGGCTCGTCCGGATGCACTTATACGCTGTTACCAGGGGTGATTCATGTAGCGGCAACGGGAACAGCGGGAAGCTTCACGCTGACAACGGCGGGCACGAACTGCGGGTGGACCGCAACTTCCAATCGAAGCTGGGCTCAAGTGTATCCACTCTCCGGGACGGGAAACAGCACAATCACCTACACAATTTTTCCGAACTATACCTCGAGCCCGCGCTCGGCCACGTTCACCGTAGGGACCGGCACCATCACAATCAATCAGGCAGCCTCGACCGAGAATCCCGACAGGCGCCTCATCGGACAGATGTACTTCAGCTTCTTCGGACGTATCCCGTCACAGGGAGAAGTCGATTTCATGGAAACAGCCCTCGTAAGCGGTCTGGCGCGTGCGGATTTCGTCATGAACTTCTTCAACAGCCTGGAGTTTAACAACGCTGGGCGCTTTATCGCCGGACTGTACGTCGGCATTCTCGGTCGCGACGCCGAGTACGGCGGATGGTTGTTCAACCGCAATGCGCTTGCAACAGGAGTGGTCAACCACAAGCAGCTCGTAGACAGCTTCCTCAACTCAGTGGAATATCAACTCAACAACCCCAGCCTCAGCGATGCCGACTTCGTGAAGCAGATGTACCGGCAAATTCTGTTGCGGGAGCCCACACAAGCCGAGGTGGACTTCCACGTCAGTGCACTGGCTGGCGGGATATCACGCACGCAAATGGCGACCAACTTTCTCAACAGCACCGAGTTCCGCATTAGTACCGGCCCCCGGCTCACTACGTTCCTCCTATATGCCTGCTTGTTCCTAAGAGACGCAAGCGGGGCAGAGTTCAACACCACCGTGAATGCGATCAGCAGCGGAACGCCCGTCAGGGACTTGGTTGACAACTTTCTGAACAGCTCCGAGTTTGCGGCGTTACTTCAGTAGACGGGAAACAGAAATTTTCTACCGATAAGTTTTTTGGCCCCCAGCCACTACACTTGGGGTGCCTGCGCGATGCGGCTGCGGATAGCGATTCTGGTTCTGCTTTGGGCCCTCATTGCCGAAAACCGTTCTGAGGCGGCAAGCTATAACATCACGTCCACCACGCGATTCGGCGGCACGGGAATCGAGGCCGTTACAGGTGTGGCGGTGGATTCCCAGGGTTATGTCTACATAGCCGGCTATACGGATTCGCCAAATTTACCGCTGGTCGGGGCAGTCCGAGGCTACAGCGGCGGAGTTGACGGATTTATTATCAAGTGGAATCCCGTCACTCGTCAGACCGTCTTCTCAACCTATCTTGGAGGCGCCGGAGACGATCGTGTGCTTTCTCTCGCCGTCGGAGCAGACGGTAGCGTCTTCGTCGCTGGATCGACCAGCTCAACCAACTTCCCGATTGTGTCCGGCCGACAGCAGTATTTGGCAGGCGGCCGGGACGCCTTCCTCACGCGGCTTGCACCGTCAGGGTCTAGCATCATTTTTAGTACCTACTTCGGGGGAACAGGAACGGAGGCTGTGAACTCTATCGCTCTGACACCTCAAGGGGACGTATGGGTAGTTGGTGAAACAGATTCATCCAATCTCCCCTTGTGGAACCCCTGGCAGAGTTCCAAGCGCGGAGGACAAGATGTCTTGCTGGCGAAGTTCAGCGCTACCGGCACGCTCATTCTGAGCTCCTACTTCGGCGGATCGGGAGATGACCGTGCGCTTGGCGCTGCTGTTGGTTTATCCGGGGACCTCTATTTCACGGGAGGCACGACCTCCGCAGACCTTCCTCTTGTCAACGCCTACCAGAAGGTGAATCGGGGAGGCCAGGACGCGTTTGTCGCCCGGTTCTCGGCCTCCGGCAGCGCGCTGATCTACAGCACGTATCTCGGTGGACAGGGCGGGTCGGCAGGATTCAGCGAAATGGGAACCGGGTTGGCGGTGGACTCGTCGGGAGCAGCCACGGTAGTCGGCATCACAAGCTCTCCCGACTTCCCTCTGATCAACGCCTTTCAAACGGTCTATGGGGGAGGGAACACAGACTCCTTCATCGCGAAAATCTCACCCGGAGGAAACTCACTCTTAGCCAGTAGCTATTTCGGCGGAGCGAGCATCGATGAAGGCAAGGCGGTTGCGTTACGAGCGGACGGGTCTGTCGCCTTTGCCGGCATGAGCGGCTCTTCCAACCTTGTAGTTAAGGAGGCCGTTCAAACGAGCAACAGGGGCTTCTATGACGCCTTCCTAGTCACTCTGTCCGCCGACATGCGCACCGTCACGTCCTCATCCTATCTGGGAGGAAGCGGATCTGATGCCGCGGTGGGAATCGGTTTCAC
The DNA here is from genome assembly GCA_937959285.1 of uncultured Bryobacterales bacterium. Classification (GTDB taxonomy): domain Bacteria; phylum Acidobacteriota; class Terriglobia; order Bryobacterales; family Bryobacteraceae; genus JADGHK01. Next base: position 924 of record CALGAR010000042.1, on the reverse strand, counting down.
TTCAAGCGGAAGCATTTACCTCGCTGGAACGACATCCTCGGTGGATTTCGCCACTAGTCCATTCGTTCAAGGTTTGGTCGATGCCTTTGTGACGGAGCTGACGCCGGCGAATGCCTCGATGGTGCCTCTGACGGTGGCCTCGTCGCCGCCGGGATTACAGGTCACGATCGGGGGGGCTCCAGCTTGCTCACCAGGAACCTATGCTGCTCCCGTTACAATCCAGGTTCCGAGCGGGACATCCTGCAGCCTCATAGCGGCCAGTCCCCAGCCGGCCGGAACTGGAGCGCGCTATCTCTTCACCAAATGGTCGAACGGCGCCTCAACACCGACAGTCTCGATTGTCGTCCCCACTGGAGGTAGCACGTATACGGCGTTATTTCAACTCCAGTACCAGATTCAAAGAGCGGTGTCGCCAGCCGGAAGCGGAACGATCAACATAACTCCTTCTTCCGCTGATGGCTACTACGCGGCCGGGACGCCCCTTACACTCTCTGCTTCCTCCAGCCCCGGGTTCAAGTTTCGTGCCTGGAATGGATTAGTCAGCGGGACACAAAACCCGGCAAACCTCGTTGTGGCCTCTCCCGGAACGGTTGGAGCCGAGTTCTCTTGTCCGACCACGATTACTCCCTCCGGACTTGTGAGTATCTCCAGCACGTTGACGAAGTTGACCTTTAGCTTGTCCGCGGGCGCTTCCTGTACATGGTCCGCTTCCTCAGATGCGAGCTGGGCGCAAGTCTTCCCGCTTTCGGGGTCCGGAAACTCCATGCTCGAATATACGGTCTATCCGAACTACAGCACGGTTATCCGGGAGGCTAGGCTTTCTGCAGGCACAGAGGTCGCAGTCGTGCGGCAGGCGGCTGCTTCGGGCAACTACAACCGCCGCTTTATTGGTCAAATGTACTTCAACTTCTTCGGCCGCATTCC
>CALGAR010000041.1 GCA_937959285.1 uncultured Bryobacterales bacterium | reverse complement strand
GAGGGTCAGCCGGGTCTTCGGGCGAGCCTTCCTGATAAGGCTGACGATCCGGGGCAGATCGAGGGTTCCTTCGCCGAGAGGCACCTCAGAGAGCAGAAATCCCTCAGAGTACTCCGCCAGAGCCATATCTTTGATGTGGGTCGAGATGGCGTAGGGGGAAAGCCGCTCTGCCAGGTCGTAGGGATCGTCGAGCAAGGAGATATTGTTGCCGGTGTCGAGGCAAACGCCGAGATATTCGCTCGAATACTGCTTCAAGAGGTCGACAAACTCATCCGTGGTCCAATCTTTGTGGTTCTCGAGAGCGAGGGGGAAGCGCTCGCGTTCAGCGATCCGGAGACCGCGCTCGATCGCGGTCTTCGACTCGGCGACGAACTGCTTCCATGCGGACAGGCTGTCGAACGTCTCATACCGTCTTCCCGAGAGGCAAGCAGCGCGGACAACGAGCGCTCCGGCGGTCTTGGCTCCGCGCAGCGTCGCCTCGAAGGCTTGGACATTTGTCCGCGGAAGGCCGATCATGACCTCCAGGTACATTCCCGTTTGTTCAAGTCTGCGACGGAGCTTGGTAAGGTACGCTTCGTCGGTGGATGACAGAGGCGCCTGGATCCCTCCCGCTCCGAGCGAATGACAATGTTCGAGGAACTCGAGGGTATCCCTGGGGCGCCAGCCCGTCATGTAGGACGTGGTCGCGATACCCATCGCGGAGCGCGGAGCCGCAACCCCGGATGCGGCCGTGCCCATCAAGCCCAGAAAGAGACGCCGGTTCATAGCTTCAACCCTCGTAGTACGTCATCCCACGGTTTCCGGTAAGGCCGTTCGAGCATCGCCTCAGCCTCCCTGTCTCCGATGATCGTCTGCTTTTCGTTATCCCACCGAATCTTGCGCCCCAGCCGCAAGGAGATATTCGCCAGGTGACACGCGATGGCCACCTGATGACCGTCTTCGACATCCGCGATCGGCCGCTGCCGCGACTTCACGCAGTCCAGGAAGTTCCGCGCGTGAAGCCGGAACTGCTCGTCCGAGGAGCCTTTCACAGTCATCGGCTCGATCCACCGCTCCGGCTTCGTTTCCGACCGCTGCACGCCGCCGGTAGGATGCCCGCGAAAGACGGGGACTGCGTTGCTCGGGTCGATCTTATCATCCGCGTAGACCTGGAAATTCGCGCGGGAGATCGTCATGGAACCCTTGTCCCCGAAGAACTCCAGCCCCGCGCCGGCACGTGTTCCCGCACTTCCTTCCCGATGCGACCAGAGCGCCGTAAACCCGTCGTATTCGTAGAGCGCGTCCTGCGTGTCCGGCGTTTCGCCGTCATCCTGCAGGACGAACCTACCGCCGCTCGACGAGACCGCTAGCGGGCCCTTCACACGCAAAGCCCAATGCACGATGTCGATCTGATGCGCGCCCAGGTTCGTCATCTGGCCGCCTGAGTAGTCCCAGAACCAGCGGAAGTGATACAGCGCGCGGTGCGGGTTGTAAGGACGCTTCGGCGCGGGTCCGAGCCACATGTCGTAGTCCAGATCGCTCGGCGGCGTGCCGTCAGGGGGATTGCCGAATCCCGGCATTACGTTCCGAAAAGAGCCCATCCGAACCGAATGAATCTTCCCGATGTAGCCCTTGCGCAGGAGCTCCGCCGCCTGCTGGTAGTGCAAGCCGCTGCGCTGCTGCGTGCCCACCTGGACCACCCGGTTCCAGCGCCGCGCCGCCTTCACCATCCACTCTCCCTCGCGGACGAACAAAGTCATTGGTTTCTCAACGTAGACGTCCTTCCCTGCGGCGCAGGCAAGAATGGTCATCAGCGCGTGCCAGTGATCCGGTGTGGAGACAACGACAGCCTGAACGTCGCGATCCTCCAGCAGCTTTCGAAAGTCTTTGTAGCCCCTAGCGCGGCCGCCGCAGGCCGCGATCCCTTGCTCCATCCGGGGCTGGTAGACGTCGGATACGGCCACCAGATCCGTGTCGCGTTCGTTCTTGAAGTCATGTACGTGCTGGCCGCCGATCAGGCCGTATCCGATGAAGCCGAGTCCGACCCGGTCATTAGCGCCCAAAACTCGCGAGTAGGATGCTGCCGTAAGGGCACCCAGGAATGCTCTTCTCGTCTCCGCCATGGGCGCGATTCTATCACCGCCGGCAACAGTATGATGAGAGGGACTATGCCGAATGCCATCCTCGATTCCCAGGACCCGTCGCTTTTTGATGTCAGAACAAAATCACCCGGACCCGTGGGTTCGCTGCCGCTAACCGCCGAGATGCTGCTCGAGCGGCCCTCCGGCGATCTGTTCGGATGGACTCAGAATGCGGGCATGGGTTGGGATCCCGCAAAACTGGGCGGCAAAGAGTTCCTGCTGCTCAGCACCCATGGAGGTCTGCGAGCGCCGGATGGAACGCCGATCGCTCTTGGCTATCACACCGGGCATTGGGAAGTGGGACTGCTGGTGCAGGCGGCTGCCGAGGAGTTGAAGGCGCGCGGCGCGGTGCCTTTTGCCGGCTACTGCACGGATCCGTGCGACGGCCGCTCGCAAGGCACTACCGGCATGTTCGACTCTTTGGCTTACCGCAATGATGCCGCCACCGTCTTTCGCCGCCTGATCCGTTCTCTGCCAACGCGATCCGGCGTCGTCGGCGTGGCCACCTGTGACAAGGGTCTGCCGGCGATGATGATGGCGCTCGCGGGCACCTGTGAGCTTCCCTGCATCCTCGTGCCCGGTGGAGTCACGCTGCTGCCGGAAGCGGGAGAAGATGCCGGACGTGTCCAGACAATCGGCGCTCGTTTTGCGCACGGGCAGATCACGCTCGAAGCGGCTGCTGAGGCCGGATGCCGCGCATGCGCGTCGCCTGGAGGAGGATGTCAGTTCCTCGGGACGGCCGCGACGTCTCAAGTGGTTGGCGAAGCGCTCGGCATGTCGTTGCCGCACTCTGCGCTCGCGCCCTCGGGCCATCCGATCTGGCTCGATATGGCGCGCCGATCGGCGAGAGCGATCCTCGAACTGGAATGCCGCGGCATCCGGATGAAGGATATCCTCACGGAGGATGCGTTGCACAACGCCCTTGTCGTGCATGCGGCGTTCGGCGGCTCCACGAATCTCGTGATCCATCTTGCAGCCATCGCTCATGCCGCACGTCTTCCACGGCCAACTGCGGACGACTGGGCTCGGATCAACCGCCAGGTCCCGAGGATCGTCGATGCGCTCCCAAATGGACCGCGTCATCACGCGACCGTCCAGGTCTTCCTCGCTGGCGGCGTGCCAGAGGTCATGCTGCACTTGCGCCGCGCCGGACTGCTGCGGACTGACGTTATGACCGTCTCCGGTCTCACCCTCGGCGAAACGCTCGATTGGTGGGAGTCAAGCGAGCGGAGGGCGCGATTGCGCGAAGCGCTTCGGAATCGCGACGGCATTGATCCTGATGACGTCATTCTGTCGCCGGAGGCCGCCAAGGCACGAGGTCTTACTTCCACCGTCTGCTTCCCCAAAGGCAACCTCGCGCCCGAAGGGTCAATTATCAAGAGCACGGCGATTGATCCCAGCGTCGTCGACGCCGACGGCGTGTATCGAAAGGTCGGTCCGGCCCGCGTGTTCACCACCGAACCGGCGGCGATTGCGGCGATCAAGCGGGGAGAGATCAAACCAGGGGACGTCCTGGTGCTGATTTGCAGGGGACCGATGGGGTCCGGCATGGAGGAGACCTACCAGTTGACCAGCGCGCTGAAACACCTCGACTTCGGCAAACACGTGGCGCTGCTCACCGATGCCCGCTTCAGCGGCGTCTCGACGGGCGCCTGCATCGGTCACATCTCGCCGGAGGCGCTGGCAGGCGGGCCGATCGGCAAGGTCCGCGAGGGTGACCTGATCGAGATTATCATTGATCGAAACCGCCTCGAAGGATCGGTCAATTTCATCGGAACGAAGGAGTGCCGGGTGACACCCGAAGAAGGCGCCCGCATCCTCGCTGAACGTCCGGAGAGACCGGACCTCGCTCCGGATTCCGACCTGCCCGATGAAACCCGTCTTTGGGCCGCTCTTCAGGAGATAGGGGGAGGTGCCTGGGGCGGATGCGTTTTCGATGTGGACATGATTATTGAGACCCTGAAGGCTGGCCGCAGCCTTCGTAAGGAGGCTGTGCGATGAAGTGGCAAGACGATTCAGAACTATTCGAACTTCTCCGCTCCCGGCTGTTCACCGCAGTTGTTGGCGATATTCTCGACGAACTCGGCTTCAGACACCAGTTTCTTCCGCAGGAGATTCAGCCTCTCCATCCGGATATGGTCGTGGCGGGCCGCGCCATGCCTGTTCTCGAGGCCGACTTTCCCGAAGGCGGCTCCGGCAACTCACCCCTGAGCGCGAAGCCTTTCGGCCTGATGCTTGAGGCGCTGGATGATCTGAAGCCGGGCGAAGTGTATGTTGCCTCCGGCGGTTCGCCCACATACGCGATGTGGGGCGAGCTCATGTCGACCCGGGCGATGCGTTTAGGCGCAACAGGCGCAGTTCTGGACGGGATGTCCCGTGACACTCACGGAATCCTGCAGCTTGGTTTCCCGACGTTTTCGCGTGGCAGATACGCCCAGGATCAGCGCGCCCGCGGAAAGGTGGTGGATTTCCGGCTGCCGATTGAGATTGGAGGCGTAACGGTCCGTCCCGGCGATGTGGTTTTTGGTGATATCGACGGAGTCGTTGTCGTGCCCTGTCAGGCAGAAGAAGAGGTGTTCCGAAGGGCACTGGAAAAGGTCTCTACCGAGAACCGTCTGCGCACGGAAATCGCCGAGAATGGCATGAGCGCAGTGGAAGCCTTTCGGCGCTTTGGGGTGATGTAGGCGCTAGGCATGTTGCGTTGCAGCGCCCAGCGCGTCGAGGTGTGCCTGCGCTTCTTTCGCCCGGAGAGACATCCCGAGGCCGGCAAATAGATCGCGTGCGGCTGTGAGCATGGAGCGCGCGGCTACCAGCTCTCCCTTTTGCGCATAGGTCAGTCCTATGCCTTGGTAGGTATCGGCAATACCATCCTGGCATCCGAGCTTCTGGTTCAACTCCAGTGCCTTGCGGAAGGTCTCCTCAGCGCGAGTGAGGTCGCCTCGTTTCAGGTAAAGCTCGCCAAACCTGTCATAGTTGTCGGCCAGCCCTGACCGGAGGCTAAGCCGATCATTGATGTCGATTGCCTTGGCCAACATCTCTTCGGCGAGCTTCGTCTCGCCCCGTTCGAGAAAGATATCGGCCAGGCTACCAAAGTTCGATGCCAGTCCTGCCATACGGCCGAGCTTTTCGTTCAACTTGATGGCCTTGAGAATCATCACCTCAGCGCGGTTCAAGTCGCCCCTCTCCTTATAGATCCCGCCGAGATTCGCGTAGTTTGCCGCAAGCCCCTCCACTTGATTGATGCGTTCATTGATCTCCACGGCCTTTCGCAGAGACTCCTCCGCTTCATCGAGGTGACCCTTGAGGAGCAGAATTGCGCCGAGATTTCCATAATTTACTGCCAATCCCTCGTCCCGTTTCAGCTCCAGATTGATTTCAACCGCTTTCCGGGTCATCTCCTCCGCGCGATTCAGATCGCCTCGGCTGTGGTTGAGAATTCCGAGACTTGCGAGAATCGATGCAACCCCTTCCTTCCTGTTCAGACGTTGATTGATTTCAAGCGCCTGGCTGTATAAGCGCTCGGCCTCCAGCAAGTCGCCACGCAGCCGGCGGATCCTGCCCAACTGGGTATAACCCATGGCCTTCCACTCCTCCCCTGCTGACTCGGAAAGCTCGATCAGCCGCTCGAACATCGCTTCGGCCTGAGCGAGGCGGCCTACACGCACAAGGAACCGCCCGTAGGCGTCGAAAGCGTCAGGCGATGTGCCTGAAGCGATCGCCCGGGCATACAGCGCTTCCGCGTCAGTCAGGGCTCCTTCGTTCGCAAGCCGCCCTGCTATTTCGAGAAGCGGATTCCGGCGAGTCTGCGGGAGAGGTATGGATTCGGCCGGCTGGGGCAGGGCAAGTTCCGAATCCGCCGGCGGAGTTACACACCGTGGCTTCGCGGTGGCGCCGTGTTCATGATCATAGAGCCACCTGGCCAGATGGCGCCGCAAGTGCTGTTCGAACGCATTGGGATCGTCGAAGGTGGTAAATAGAATCGATCGCTCGGCTTCCAACTGCCGCTTGAAGTTCAGAACCTTCTGGAGCTGTGGCCCGGGATCGGCCAGCTTCCCAGGGTCGACCGCCTTAAAGAAGGCGGTCACCTGTCTCATCGGAGCGGTAGCGTCTTCGAGCAGCGTCATGGCAAGCCGGAACTCCTCTTCCGTCCCTGATGTGTACTTCGGATTGGGTCCGGCTTCGGTTGGCGAGCCCCATTGGTCCCAAAGGAGCAGGACGAAGTAGTCGCATTTCTTCAGCTCTTCGTTAATGAGCTCCTGCGGACGTCCGACTCCGCCGAGAGTGTCCTCCCACCCGACAGGCTCAAACATTGCCCCACGCCTGACGGCGGCCTCCTTGTTGTAGCTTTCTACGGTTTCCCGGAAGAGCTGCCGCTCCTTCTGGAGCCCGCTTGGGCTGGCGATGAACACACGGTAGCCTGTCAAGGGGAAGGGCATGCTCGAATCATACAAAAGTTCTTAGGAGTTCCCGCGGGTTATTCAGCGTTTCGCCGAGTGAAGACGTGGGCGCTAGGCGTGTTGCGTTGCGCTGCCCAGCGCGTCGAGGTGTGCCTGCGCTTCTTTTGCCCGGAGAGACATCCCGAGACTGGCAAATAGATCGCGTGCGGCTGTGAGCATGGAGCGCGCGGCTACCAGCTCTCCCTTCTGCGCATAGGTCAGTCCTATGCCTTGGTAGGTATCGGCAATACCGTCCTGGCGTCCGAGCTTCTGGTTCAACTCCAGCGCCTTCCGAAAGGTTTCCTCCGCGCGAGTGACGTCGCCTCGTTTCAGGTAGAGCTCGCCAAGGGCTCTATAGTCGAGAGCCAGCCCTGCGCGACGTCCGAGGTGTTCATTGATTTCGATTGCCTTAGCCAACATTTCTTCGGCGGGCCCTGTTTCACCCCGTTCGAGATAAATATCCGCCAGGTTGCCAAAGCTCTGCGCCAGTCCGTCCAGACGGCCGAGTTTCTCGTTCAACTTGATGGCCTTGCGAATCATCTCCTCAGCCCGGTCGAGATCGCCCCTCTCCTTATAGACCCCGCCGAGATTCGCGTAGTTCGTCGTCAGCCCGTCCACTCGATTGATGCGCTCATTGATCTCGACGGCCTTCCGCAGTGCTTCCTCCGCTTCGTCAAGTTGGCCCTTGAGGAGCAGAACGACGCCCAGATTCCCGTAGTTTGCCGCCAATCCGTCGTCCCGTTTGAGCTCCAGGTTGATTTCGAGTGCTTTTCGGGCCATCTCCTCAGCGCGCGCGAGATCGCTTCGGTTGCGGCTCACAAGGCCGAGGCTTGCCAGATTGGATGCAATGCCTTCCTTCCTGTTCAAACGTTGATTGATTTCGAGCGCCTGGCTGTACAGACGCTCGGCTTCCAGCAAGTCGCCGCGCTGCCGGCGGATCTTGCCCAAGCCGGCATAAGCGGCGGCCTTCCACTGCTCTCCCGCTGAGTCGGAAAGCTCAATCAGCCGCTCGAACATCGCTTCGGCCTGAGCGAGGCGGCCTACCCGCACAAGGAACTGTCCGTATGCGTCGAAAGCCTCAGGCGATGTCCCTGAAGCGATCGCCCGGGCATAGAGCGCTTCCGCATCAGTCAGGGCGCCTTCGTTCGCAAGCCGCCCTGCTTTTTCAAGAAGCGGATTCATGGGAGCCTGTGGGAGAGGTGCAGACGCGGCCGGCTGGGACGGCGCGAGTCTCGTATCCGCCGGCGGAGTAAGAGACCGTGGCTTCGCGGTGGCGCCGTGTTCATGATCATAGAGCCATCTGGCTAGATGGCGCCGCAAGTGCTGTTCGAACGCGTTGGAATCATCGAAGGTGGTGAATAGAATCGATCGCTCGGCTTCCAACTGCCGCTTGAAGTCCAGAACCTTCTGGAGCTGTGGCCCCGGATCGGCCAGCTTCCCAGGATCGACCGCCTTGAAAAAAACGATCATTTGCCTCATCGGAGCAGAGGTATCTTCCAGCAGCTTCATCGCAAGCCGGAACTCCTCTTCCGTCCCTGATGTGTACTTCGGATTCGGTCCGGCTTCGGTTGGCGAGCCCCAGCGGTCCCAAAGGAGCAGGACGAAGTAGTCGCACTTCTTCAGGTCTTCGTTGATCAATTCCTGCGGACGCCCGACTCCCGCTAGAGTGTCCTCCCACCCGACAGGCATAAACGTTGCTCCGCGCATAATGGCGATCTCTTCGTTGTAGCTTTCTAAGGTTTGGCGGAAGAGCCGCCGCTCCGGCTGAAGTCCGCCGGGGCTGGCGATGAACACACGGTAGCCAGTCAAGGGGAAGGGCATGGAGGAATCATACAAAAGTTTTCTAGAGTTCCCGAGGGTTATTCAGCATTTCGCTGAGTGGCAGGGAAGGCCTAGATGGTGGGCTTTGCGTCGTGCTCCTCGCCCAGCTTGTCGACGTGGATTGCTTCGAGCAGCTGGGTGAGCCTGTCGGCCAGGGTTTCTGCTGCAATGCGCCGCAGCTCTTTTACCTGCTGCATCGCTTCGATCCGCCTGCCGACCAGTGTCAGGGTGACCCCTAGGCTGTAGTGGGCTTCCGCGTAATCCGGCTGGAGTTCAATCGCTCGTTGGTAGGCGCTGATTCGCTCCGCGCTCCGTCCAAGCTTTCCCTTTGCAAAGCCGAGATGGAACCAGGCTTCTGCGAAATCGGGTTTTGCTTCCACCGCTCCCTGCAAGTTCCGTGCGGCGCTGTCGTAGTTTTCCGTCCAGATCTGGCCGAGCGCCAACTGATAGGTTTCTTCCGCCTCCGGGTTTCGGGCGTTTGCCCACTCCTCGATCGAGCGCAGCGCTTGGGGCTTAATCTTGTCGTCCTCGATGGGCACGGCGAAGGCCACGTACCGCGTTCCGGCGAACTGGGGAACTAGAACACCCAGTATCTTGTCGTCGCTGTCCGTGACCGGTGCTCCTGCCAGTGATTCCGGCACGGTTCCGTTGAGCTCTGCGACCAGTCCCGATCCGGGAATGTCGCGAACCGATTTCAGCTCGAGAACGTGAACGCCGGCGTTGAGTTTCGCCGCTGCTGGAATATCTGCGGTCCGCCACTCAGAAACAGACTCGAACGGCTGCTCGACCCACAGACGGATCAGCCCCGCTCCCGGGTTGTCTGCCACCACCCAGCGAACTGTTTGCCGAGGGCGGGACCCGTCGCTGACTTCCACCCGCCTGGCGCCCATCAGAATGCTCCGCGCCGTGACGACGTGGCCTTCGCCCAGCGCGACGCCGCGCCCGGATCGGAGCTCGCGGCCATCAGCACCGTACGCCACCACGCGCACCGAAGGCTGCGCGAACCCGAGAGCGCAAAGAGCAAAGCCGACGGTGCACAGTATGGCCGACAGCCTCATGCGGGGACCTCCAGCTACTTCGATATCACAGACGCTGCAGGCGGCGGTAGCGTTGCCCTCCCAATTTACGGAAAGCATACACATCCTAACGGGTCAATCCTATCAATCACTTGCACATCCCAGGACGCCAATCGGTTACCATAAGAAACAAGCGTTCATGTCCCTTGAAATCGATCTAAAGAAGACAGTTAATCTTCCGCGCACGGATTTTCCCATGAAGGCGAACCTCACCCAGCTGGAGCCGCGTCTCCTGGCGAGGTGGGAGGAAAGCAAGCTCTACGAGCGAATTCGAAAGGCACGGGCAGGCCGTCCCCTGTACGTTCTCCACGACGGTCCTCCTTACGCCAACGGCAACATTCACCTTGGCACTGCCTTCAATAAGATCCTCAAAGACTTCATTGTCAAAAGCCGTAGCATGGCGGGATTCGACGCCCCGTTTGTGCCCGGATGGGACTGCCACGGGCTTCCGATCGAGATCAAGGTAGACAGTGAGCTCGGCAGAAAGAAAGCGTCCATGACGCCGGCGCAGATCCGCGCCGAATGCCGCGCCTACGCTGCGAAATACGTCGACATTCACCGCCGCGAGTTCAAGCGCCTGGGAGTCTTTGGCCGCTGGGACGATCCCTACCTCACAATGAGCGCCGAGTACGAGGCCGTCATCGCTCAAACTTTCGTCGATTTCCTGGACCGCGGCTACGTATACAAAGGGCTTAAGCCGGTCAACTGGTGTATTCGGGACCGGACTGCGCTTGCGGAAGCCGAAGTCGAATACGAGAAGCATACGAGTCCGTCCATCTGGGTCCGTTTCCGCCTTACTTCCGAACCCGAGAGGATTGATCCCGCGCTGGCCGGGCGCAAGGTCTACGGCCTCATCTGGACCACCACGCCATGGACCATTCCCGCCAACATGGCCATCGCCTACCACCCGAAATTCGAATACTTGGCGGTGGAGGTTGGGGAAGAGGTCTACATCGTCGCGGCTGAGCTGCTGAAGGCGACGGCCGAGCGCTGCGGTTGGATCGACCCGCGGGAGCTGGCGCGGTTCCCCGGCGAGCGGATGGAAGGTGTCATCTTCCGTCATCCGTTTCTTGATCGTGATTCCATCGGAATCCTGGCAGACCATGTCACGCTGGAGCAGGGCACAGGCGCTGTCCATACGGCTCCCGGACACGGACAGGAGGACTACGTCGTCGGACGCCAGTACGGAATTGCGACATATTGCCCCGTCGATGCCCACGGCCGCTTCTTCAATGCGCCGGGAGCGCCCGGTCCCTTGCCGGAGGAACTGATCGGCAAGAGTGTCTGGGAGGGCAACCAGATTGTCATCGGTCTGCTGCGGGCAAGCGGTGCGCTGCTGGCTGAGAAGACGATCGAGCACAGCTACCCGCACTGCTGGCGGTGCCATAACCCGACCATCTTCCGGGCCACGGAGCAGTGGTTTATCGGGATGGACCGGAACGAGCTCCGGCAGGCCGCGCTCGACGCGATCAAGAAGGTGCACTGGAAGCCGGAATGGGGCGAAGAGCGGATCTCCAACATGGTGGCCATGCGCCCCGATTGGTGCATCTCGCGCCAGCGGGTCTGGGGCGTGCCCATTGTTGTCTTCTACTGCGAGCGCTGCCAGGAGCCGCTAACAGACAGGAAGTACCTCGACCGCGTCATCGACCTTTTCCGCGAGCACTCATCGGACATCTGGTATGAGCGCTCGGCAGCGGAACTGCTCGGCGAGGACGCAGTCTGTTCCTGTGGGGGCAGGGAATTCCGCAAGGAAACCGACATTCTCGACGTTTGGTTTGACTCTGGTTCGAGCCATCTGGCCGTCCTGACCGAAAAGAACAAACTTCCGTGGCCAGCCGACCTGTACCTGGAAGGCGGGGATCAGTACCGCGGATGGTTCCAGAGCTCCTTGCTCATTGGCGTCGGGCTGAAGGGCGGGGCGCCCTATAAGAGCTGTGCAACCCACGGCTGGACGCTTGATGCCGAGGGCCGGGCGATGTCCAAGTCGCTCGGAAACATCATCGAGCCCGAGAAAATTATCAAGCAGTACGGAGCCGAGGTACTCCGGCTCTGGGTGGCCTCTGTCGAATTCACGGAGGATGTGCGGATCTCCGAGACCATGCTCATGCGCCTCTCTGAGGCGTACCGGAAGATTCGCAACACCTTCAAGTATGCGCTTGGCAACCTCGACGGCTTCGATCCTGCAACCGACGCCGTTCCTGCCGGCGACATGCTGGAGATCGATCAGTGGATTCTGACGCGAGCGGAGCGGCTGGTTGAACGCTGCCTGGCCTTCTACGACGAGATGGAGTTTCATCGCGTCTACCAGGCGTTGTACAACTTCTGCGTCACGGATCTCAGCGCGATTTACTTCGACGTTCTGAAGGACAGGCTGTATACCTCGCCGACCAAATCGCATGCACGGCGCAGCGCGCAGACTGCGCTTTACCGGCTAACCTGGGCGCTGGTCCGGCTTCTCGCGCCGATCCTTACGTTTACGATGGAAGAGGTGTGGAGCTACATGAAGCTCCCGGCAGGCGCTCCCGACAGCGTTCACCTGGCGGTTTTCCCGGAACCTTCCGAATTGACGGAGGGTCTCACCGACGAGGCTCGTGAGCGCGCAGGGAACTGGGAAAAGCTGATTCCGGTGCGGGAGCAGGTGCTGAAGAGTCTCGAAGTCGCGCGGCAGGAGAAAGTGATTGGTGCTCCGCTCGAAGCCCGGGTCCACTTGCGGGCAAACGGCAATCTCTATCCGCTGCTCGAGCGCTACGCATCCGAACTGCCCGGTCTGTTCATCGTTTCACAGGTAAGCCTCGACAACCATACGGATGAAGCTGCTCTCTCAGTCCATGTGGAGCGGGCCGAGGGTACCAAGTGTGAGCGCTGCTGGAAATACACGAAAGATGTTGGCTCGAATCCCGAGCTGCCGACCGTCTGCGCCAACTGCGCGCGGGCTGTGGTCGAGATGACAAATGGCTGAGCTCAAGTCGCCTCGGATTCTTGCGTTCACTCTGGCGGGCATCGTCTTCCTCGTCGATCGCCTGACGAAGTCGTGGATCGAGGCGGCTGTCTCACCCTGGGAATCCCTTGTGGTGATTCCGGGGTTTTTCCAGATCATTCATACTCGCAATCCGGGCGCGGCATTCAGCCTGCTTGCCGATGCCAGCCGCGAGGTGCGGCTGTTTGTGCTCGTCGGAGTGTCGCTCGCCGTGCTGGCTTTGATCTCTACGCTGTTGTGGAATGCTTCCCATCACCTCTCCAATGAGCACCGGATCCTGCGGACTGGCCTTTCGCTGGTACTCGGAGGAGCCCTGGGCAACGTCTATGATCGTGTGGTGAGTGGCGCGGTAACGGACTTCCTTGATTTCCACATCGCCGGTTGCCACTGGCCGACGTTCAATGTCGCGGACAGCGCGATCACGGTCGGTGCCGGTCTCATGCTGTTGAGCATGTGGCGCGGGCGTCAGGAGGCAGTCCGTACCTAATGTTTCCGAAGCTGATAGAGATCAATGGGTTCTTCTTACCCACCTATGGTTTCCTCGTCGCGGTTGCTTTCCTGGTAGGGCTGTGGGTGACAACCCGTCTGGCGCGGCGGACTGGGGCGAACGCTGAAGTCATTACAAATCTCGCGATTTATTGCGCGCTGGCGGGAATCGTAGGCGCCAAGCTGTTCCTGTTTCTTTTCGACGCCGGATATTATCTCCAGAACCCAGGTGAGATCCTTTCGCTTAGTACCCTGCAAGCCGGCGGCGTGTTCCACGGAGGCCTCATTCTCGCGCTCATCACAGCGATTTACTACATGCGAGCCAACAAGCTTTCCGGTTTTGCAACGGCAGACCTGTTTGCCCCTGGGCTCGCTTTGGGACACGCCATCGGCCGCATCGGCTGTTTTGCTGCAGGATGCTGCTGGGGCTCCAGGTGCGATCGTTCCTGGGCGGTGACGTTCACGAATCCGCATGCTCACGACATCGTTGGCGTTCCGCTTGGTGTGCCCCTCCACCCATCGCAGCTCTATGAAGCAGGCGCGGAGCTGCTGATCTTCGGCATTCTCTACCGTGCGATCGGACGTCCTCACCGTCCCGGCTCAATTCTCGGTCTTTATCTTGTCCTGTACTCAATTGCTCGTTTTCTTGTGGAATTCGTGCGTGCACATGAGCAACCGCTTGTCTATGGTCTTTCCCTCGCCCAGTGGATTGCGGCAGGATTGTTTGTTACTGGAGCGTGGCTAGTATATCGTCGAAGGCATCATCAGGTTGTAGCAACTGTCTAAATCGCAATCATCATGGCACGGATCTTCCCATTCCGCCCGTATCGTTACAGCGCTGCTGCTGGCCCCCTCAACCGTCTTGTCACGCAGCCCTATGACAAGATCACGCCAGAGATGCAGGCGCGGTACCTGTCGCTAAGCCCGTACAATCTGGTGCGGCTCATCCTGGGAGAACGCTTTCCCACCGATTCGGAGACGAATAACGTTTACACCCGCGCTGCCGCCTACCTGGATAACTGGATCTCCCGCGGCATTCTGGAGCAGGAGTCTGAGCCCAGCCTGTATGCATATTTCCAGGAATTTGTGGTGCCGGACACCGGCGAGAAGCTTGTACGGAAGGGATTTATCGGGCTAGGCGCGGTGGAAGACTACTCAGCGGGCGTTGTGTACCGGCACGAGCAGACTCTCTCCGGACCAAAGAAGGACCGCCTTGAGCTTCTGAATCACACTCATACTCACTTTGGCCACATCTTTATGCTCTATCCGGATCGCGAAGCCGCGATCGACAGGATTCTCGACCAGGAGGCCGCGCGGCAGCCGGATGTTTGCGTGGAAGATGAATACGGGGAATTTCATAGAGTCTGGCGCATTTCGAATCCGGCTGTCATCTCCCGTTTGCAGAAACTGATGGCCGACAAGAAGCTGCTAATCGCCGACGGCCATCATCGCTACGAAACGGCTCTCGCTTTCTGCCAGCAGAACCCGCACCTCCCTGGCGCGGACAAGGTCATGATGACCTTCGTCAACATGTACTCCCCGGGGCTGCGCATCCTCGGCGCTCACCGGGTCGTTCGGGGCATGGACAGCTTCAGCCTCGACGCCCTCCTGCGAGGCGCAAGCAAGAGCTTTCGAATCCAGCACCTTCCCGATCTGGCGGCCCTCCACGTGGCTTGGGAGGAACCCCACACGGACTTGATCCGGATCGGCGTCGTGGCGAGCGCCGGACACAGTTTGTACCTGCTCGAAACAGACCGCAAGGGCAGGCTCGACGTCAACGTGCTCCACGAGGAGCTGTTGCGCGACGTGCTTGGAATCACGGACGAGGAGGTACGGGAAGAGAAGTACCTGGAGTATGTCCGCGGCGTGCATGTGGCAGCGGACCGGGTCCGGAACGGCAGCACTCAAGCCGCCTTTTTGCTCGAGCCGCCATCCATTGACCAGGTAGCCGAAATCAGCTTCAGTGGCGGAGTGATGCCGCAGAAGTCCACGGACTTCTATCCGAAGCTGTTGTCCGGACTGACTCTTTACAAGCTCGACTGAACTTGGGGTTCGGGGATTGCCGGGAATCCCCGAACCCCTTTGGTTAATCCCGCTTCAGCTTCGCCGCGAAGGCCGATGCTCCGATGCTGTTTCGCCAGGAGCCGTCTGTCGCGCCAAGGTCCTTCGAATACGTATATCCGGCGAAATACAAGTGTCCGGAATCGTCTGCAGCAAGGCTCGTCACGATGTCGGTATAACTGCCGCCGAAGTACGTGGCGTAAGGCAGCGCTTCGAGCCCCGAGGCCTCCGGATCGAGAATGGCGATGAAGGAATCTTCGAAAATGGATCGCGGGCTGAGCTGCAATGCCTGCGGAGTCGCCGGGAAGTCGCCAAAAAGGTTATAGCCGGCGACTGCGATCCGGCCGTCTGCAAGCGGAACCAAGCTGTATAGAACCTCTGCGCCGACTCCGCCGAGGAGGGTTCCATAAGCGACAAACTGCCCGGCATCCCCTTTCGGATTCAGCTTGATAACAAAGGCGTCCGTTTGCCCGGCAAGGCCCTGCTGGAAGGCGCCCGCTGTTGTCGGAAAGTCACCGGAGAGGGTGTAGCCGCCGACCCACAACGAACCTTGCGCGTCAATTTTCATCTGCGTCGGGAAGTCGCTGTAGCTGCCGCCAAAGAACGAACCGTAAATGAGTGCGTCGAGGCCCTGGCGGCTCAAGTCGATTCCTGACAGAAAGCCATTCATCCGGCCGAGCAGCTCCAACTGATGCGACCCTTCGACAACAGGGAAATCCTGCGACGAGGTGTAGCCGCTGATCCACACGATCCCTTCTGAATCGATGGCGATGCCTGTAGCTGTGTCTGCTCCCGCTCCGCCCAGATACGTGAAGTATCGGAGCGGTCCCTCTCCGAAGGGCGAGATTCGTACCAGAAAGGCGTCTGTGCCGCCGCGATTGCTGCCCTGCAGCCCGCTGCCGGTTCCAGTGAAGTCGTAGGAGCCGGTGGCCCCGGTCACAAAGACGTCCCCGTCATGCAGCGCCAGCGCATAGCCGATATCGGTGCCCGAACCTCCCAGGTAGGTGCTGAATACGAGCGAGCTCTCCCCGCCTTGCGAAGGGTCAACAACGACGAGATAAGCGTCCGTGCCTCCCTTTCTCTCCTTTACTGGCGCTCCGTCCGTGGTGGGGAAATCGTCGGAAGTCGTGCTGCCGGTCAAATAGACGTGCCCTTGCTCGTCCAGCGCCATCGCCCGGACGTCATCATCGCCGGCGCCTCCAATCCAGGTCCAGAACAGGAGGGTAGATCTCCCATCCGGCTCCGGCCGGTACTTTGCCAGGAAGATATCCGAGCGCCCCTTGATTGCGCTTTGAAAGGGATCGTTTGGACCGGGAAAGTCCATTTTGGAGGACGTCGATCCAGCGATCCAGATATTTCCGTCCAGGTCCACCTGAATCGCCCGAGCCGCGTCTGAGTAATTGCCCGGAACGTAGGTCAGCCATCCAAGGCTGCGGTACTCCGGCCCGGAATGTTCCTGCGCCAGCAATCCTGGCGCTATGAAAGCGAAGGTCAAGCCAACAACACACCCGGCCAGCCGGGTTCTTCTAAGCCTCATACGTTTGCTGCAACTCCTGGTTCAGTTCGGGCTTCGCTAGAGCTAACCAATTGGTGAAGAGCCTATAGACGATTCACACTTGTTGCCGGTTCCAGCGAAGTAAAGCGAAGACTTGTATTGCTGCTGTCTGCTATTTTACATACGAATTGTCATCGCCTTAGCCGACTTGGCCGGCGCTCTGGGAAAGGGCAATCTATTGAAAACGCGGAAGGTTAAGACCGCCTGGAGCTGGCTGGGGGGTGGGAACCAGGGGGGCGACGCAATCACCGCTTTGCGTCGCCCATCCAGTACCGCGGTCCGGCGCCGAGCCGGCCGGCGCGGTCTCCTGGATTGGCAAAGCGGCACCGCTCGAGTGACAGGCACCCGCAGCCGATGCACTCGGTGAGTCCCGCGCGCAGTCTCTTCAATTCCGCGATACGCTCGTCGATGCGGGCGGTCCATTTGCCGGAAAGCTTCGCCCAGTCGGCGGCTTCGGGCACGCGGCCCTCAGGCAGCTTCGCCAGCTCCTCGCCCACCTCGTCCAGGGTCAGCCCGACGCGCTGAGCGAACACGATGAACGCGATCCGCCGCAGGACGGCCCGGTGGTAGCGACGGTGGCCGGACCCGGCCCGCTCGGATCGGATGAGCCCCCGCTGCTCGTAGAAGCGTAAAGCGGACGCTGCCACGCCGGTCCGCCGTGCAACCTCCCCGATCGTCAGCAAGCTGTTCATACCGGGAAGGCTAGCACAGCATCCGGGCAGATTTGAAGATTACTTTAACTTTAAGAAGGATCAGTTGCGGGATACGAATTCGAGCAAGTCTGTGTTGACCTGGTTCTTGTGAGTCGAACACAGCCCGTGAGGCCCTCCTGGATACACCTTCAGCGTTGCATTCTTCACGAGCTTCGCGGACTTCAGGCCCGACGCAGCGATCGGCACAATCTGGTCGTCGTCACCGTGGATGATGAGGGTGGGTACATCAAACTTCTTCAAATCCTCGGTGAAGTCTGTTTCGGAGAACGCTTTGATGCAGTCGTAGGCAGCCTTCAAGCCCGCCTGCATACCTTGTAGCCAGAACCAATCTCGAAGACCTTGGGAGACCTTGCTGCCTTCCCGGTTTGCACCGAAGAAAGGGACCGTGAGGTCCTTGAAGTACTGCTGCCGGTCAACGAGAACGTTTGCGCGGATTTCGTTGAAGGCCTCAATTGGAGTGCCCTCCGGATTCGCTTCCGTCTTCAGCATGAGCGGCGGGACCGCGCTGATCAATACCGCCTTCGCCACACGCTTTGTGCCATGGCGGCCGATGTAGCGTGCGACCTCTCCTCCGCCCGTAGAGTGGCCAACGAGTACCGCATTCTGCACGTTCAGGGTATCGAGGAGAGTCGCCAGATCGTCGGCGTAGGTGTCCATGTCATTCCCATGCCATGGCTGATCGGACCGGCCATACCCTCGCCGGTCGTGAGCGATGCAGCGATAGTTTTGCGCCGCCAGAAAAAGCATCTGATCTTCCCAGGCATCGGCTGTGAGCGGCCAGCCGTGGCTGAAAACGATCGGCTGTCCTGTTCCCCAATCCTTGTAGTAAATCCGCGTCCCGTCTTTGGTCGTGATAGTCATCGCTTGGTCTCCTTAATCAGCAAGAGTTGACTTCCGGGAGGTACCGCAAATGATACGCATTGGACGTGAAAAGGCGGGAAAGCGTATCGGGGCGGGTGATGGATTTTTTCTGGCGGCGCCTGCCGGTGGCGCCGCCTTTGTGTCGAGCGGATGCTATTTCCCGAAATGAGTCACAAGGTAGTCGACGATCGCTTTCATTTCGGCGTCCGTCGCCTTCGCACCGCGCGCCGTCATATTCTCGACCATGGCTTCCCATGCCGGACGATCGCGACGCACGCCCGTGACGGTATCGATGCCATGACAGGGTGCCCCGCAGGTACGCTGCACAAGGGCCTTGCCCGGTCCATCGGGCAGTGTAGTCGGTCCTTTCGGTTTGCTTGCGAGCGTTCCCGCTTCAGAGCCCGATGGAGTGGCGACTGGCGGGGCCTCTCCTGTGCCGAGAGCAAAGGCCATCACACTGTCAGCCGGCGTTCCGCCGAAGTAGCCTCCACCGCCGCCGGCCATGATCGCCACATATTGCTTGCCATCTTTCCCGAGATAGGTAATCGGGATCGTGTGGCCATTGGCATCGATAGGATGCTCCCAGAGCAGCCGGCCGGTCTTTGCGTCAAAGGCCCGGAAGCGGCTGTCGTTTGTGGCGGCGATAAACACGAGCCCTCCGGCTGTTGCGATGCTGCCGCCAAGATTAAGCGCGCCTGTATTGCGGATCCCCAGCGCCTCGAGCGCGGGAACTGTCCCGAGCGGCGTCCGCCAGGCGATATCGCCCGTTCGAATGTCGACCGCTACCAACTCGCCGAAGGGTGGGTTTGTGCACGGAATTCGCGTATCACGATTCCAGAAACGGGCATAAGCGCCGTACTCTGAAGTACGCTTGTACGTGACCTCTCCCGTCTTGGGATCAGTCGTTTTTTCCAGGTGGCCCCACTGGCCCAGGTTGTTCACGTTCGTAAAGAGGTAGCCAAGACCGGGGTGAATGGATATGCCGCCCCATCCACCTCCGCCCAACGTGCTTGGGAACATTAGCACGTTGCCCTCAAGTCCGAGTGGTGTGTAGAGGCTGCCGATCTGCATCTGGTTTCGTTCGAAGAGATCGCGGCAAAAGGCAGCGTGCTCCGGAGTGAGGTTGTAGATTTCCTCCTTCTTGAACTCGATACGGGAGAGTGGCGGGGGCTTGAGCGGGAACGGTTGGGTCGCCGCAGTCTTCTCGCCGGGCACAATGCTTTGAGGCACCGGACGCTCCTCCATGCCATACAACGGTTCGCCGGTGAGGCGGTTAAACGCGAAGAGGAGGCCCATCTTTGTGATTTGCGCGACTGCGGGGATCGTGCGGCCGTTGCGCGGAGCATCAAACAGAATTGGCGCTCCCGCCAAATCGAAGTCCCACAGGTCGTGATGGACCAGTTGTTGATACCACTTCAGCTTTCCAGTTGCGGCGTCGAGGGCTACAAGGCTATTGCCATAGAGGTTGTCGCCATGGCGGTCAGCGCCGTAGAAGTCCGCTGTAGGCGACCCCAGGGGAACATAGAGGATGCCGCGCTGCACGTCCAGCGTCAGAAAGCCCCAAGCATTCGTGCCGGACCGGTTCTTCCACGCATCGGGAGGCCATGTTTCATAGCCGGGTTCGCCAGGGCGTGGAACGGTATGGAACGACCAGACCAGCTTGCCCGTGCGGGCATCCCAGGCGCGGATGTCTCCATAGGCTCCGGTTGAGGGCGAACCCTCTCCGTTACTGCTACCGGTGATGACGAGGTCTCTATAGACGACCGGCGGCGATTGCAGCGAGATCCGCGCGTCCGGAAGATCACCCAGAACTCCCTGCCTGAGATCGAGGAGTCCTTCGTTCGCGAATCCGGTTGCAGGCTTGCCAGTGATCGCGTCAATGGCCGCCATTCCCCCTTTGACGCCTACGAAAATTCGCGGATGCGTCTGCTTGTCGCCCGGCCAGTAGGCAAGCCCCCGCAAGGCGACCTGTGTCGCTTCAAAGTGCCAGATCTTCTTTCCCGTTTCCGGCTCCAGAGCAAAGACACCGTTGGCCGCCGTGACGTACATCACTCCATTCACAACGATCGGGATGCCTTCGGACCCGGGCTTGCCCGTGTGAAAGGTCCAGGCCCTTTGCAGCCTGTGTACGTTTTTCGTGTTGATCTGCTTGAGGGGCGAAAAACGGCTGGCTCCAGGATCGTACCCGTACATCGGCCAGTCAGTGCGCGCGCCGGTCTGGGCGAGAGCAGCGCTCGCGATCAAAGCGCTAGCGGCGAGGAATGCTTTGTACATCTTAGTTATTGGATTCAGTATAAAGAAGCTGCTGGGAGTTTTTGCGGGCATCCGGTCGGCTCCTGCATTTCGCTGCTTCCAGCTTACCCGACAGTTGTTGGATCTGGGCTGACTTAGGGAGGTAAGTTTGGGCCGGCGCTAGAAACCGCGGCCGGCCCAATAGAGGGAAACAAGCAAGGGAGTTACTGTTTTAGAGGTAGCGGGACCGCCCTGCCAGTCTTTAAGGACATCTTTGCGGCCTCAATAATCTCCACCACGCCGACGTTGATGTCCAGTGCAACAAGTCCCTCCGGCGCACGCTTGTTTTCAATGCAGGAAATCATGTAAGCAATCGGCTCTGACTTTTCCGGAGACAGCGGTTCGACCTTTACCTCTTCCACCGCGCCGCGGCCCTTCTGAATCTCCACTTTATTGCGTGTCATGTACAGGCTGCCGCCGCGGCCGAACACCTCCAGATCCTGAAAGCTGCGCGGAAGGTCCCAGCTGCCCTCGAAGATGCCGACGCCGTCCTTGTAGGAGAGGATCAGCGCCGAGTTGTCCTCCACCTTGGGGAACTCGTCCGGGCGAAGCTGATTTACCGTCGCGTAGACGGTCTGCGGCCGCCCCAGATACCACAAGCTCCACAGGGCGTTGTAGCAGCCGAAATCCATCAGCGCGCCTGCGCCGTTCTTTACCGGGTCGGTGAGCCACTCAAAGAAGTGCTTATTCAAACCTGTTGGCCCGCCCGGACCGCCATGCCCGACGACACCCCGCAAGCGATAAACCTTCCCGATCGCCCCGGCATCCGCCTGCGCCTTCGCCG
Organism: uncultured Bryobacterales bacterium; assembly: GCA_937959285.1. Lineage (GTDB taxonomy): Bacteria > Acidobacteriota > Terriglobia > Bryobacterales > Bryobacteraceae > JADGHK01. Next base: position 10,263 of record CALGAR010000041.1, on the reverse strand, counting down.
TATAGTTCTGCGGCCACCACGCCATCTGGTAGTTCGTCATGACGTAAATGCCATGCTTCTCCGCCAGCTTGCGGATGGCGAGCGCGTCTTTATAGGTGGCGGCCAAAGGCTTTTCGAAGATAACGTGAATTTTGCGCGGAGCACATGCCTCAACGATTTCAAGGTGGCGGTTGTTCTCAACGAACGCCCAGACGAGGTTGGGCTTCGTTTGATCGAGCATCTGCTTGTAATCCGCGAAAATCAGAGAGCTCGAAAGTCCGCGTTTCTTCGCTTCCGCCAGGAGGTCCTCCCGGGTCTCGGCGACCCCGACAAGCTTTGCCGGTTTTCCCTCGATCATCTTGCCGATGTGACCCCAGACGTGGGAGTGAACCAGTCCTATTACTGCGATCTTGTGATCTGCGGCTGCCAGCGGTAGGCAGCAGACGAACAAAAGTGATAAAAGACTTCTCATTGCGATGTCCTACAGAGCGAAATGTGTGATCCCGGGAGATCTATGATCACCTCATTGTATTCCGCGGCGCGGTTGCCGTAGAATTGCCGGACTGGGTTGTCGGGGCAAAATGTAGCGTCGGCCTGGTCAAAGAGTTTGGTAGAGTAATACATCAAGAATCGAAGGGGAGGGTCAGTAGCTTTATGAAAGCTTTCCCGTCCGTCGTATTGGCGTGCTTGCTGGGAACCCCCTTGGCCGCAGACGAGGCGCTTGACCAAGTGCGGCGGCTCGAAACGCGCGGCGAAGCCAAAGAGGCCCGGCTCCTGCTGCAGCGAGCGGTTCAGAACTCTCCGAACAACGTTGAGACGCTTCACGCTTACGCCGAGTTCCTCGAAAAACATAAAGACCCTGAAGCCCGGTCCGTTTATGAAAAGCTGCTTAAGTTAGTGGCCGGTAACTCATCGAAAGCAGCCGAGATATCCCGGCGTCTGGTATTGCTGGACATGATTGCCGGGGACACCGAAGCGGCTGCGCGGCACCTCGCCGACTACCAGGCTGCGGGCGGCAATGATCTGACCTTGCCCAAGGCGCAGACAGCCGCGCTCGAAAATCAGGCCACGATCGAGATTCCCGGTCCCCTGCATTCGTTTGCCCGAATGGCGGCGCTCTCTCCGGATCTGGCTCCAACCGACCTGCTGCCTGCTCTCGCCCGGAACATCGTTACAAGCGGCTACCAGGCTTCGAGCGGCAACGAAGCCCTGGAGCAGACCGAGTACCTCAAGCTGGTTTTTCGCTACCTCTCCCAGGCTCGAGAACTGGAGAAGCTGGCCGGGCCGGACAAGGTGATCGTGATTGAGACGTGCGAGTCGACACAAACGGCCGACCTTCTTCGCGTTCTCGGCTTCCGTATGCGCGGCGGGTGCGGCGCCGAAGTCGTGTTGGAAACCGTGAACGCGACGCGGGCGTTCCTCAGCATGGACTCGGGTTTCCCGATCGCTGAACTTGAGCAGGCGCTTCGCACTAACCGCCTCTTCAAGTACGATTTCAGGCCTACGAAGATTCCGATTCTCTATGGCGCCGACTACTGGCTGGGCGGCAAGGACAAGCAAAACGTTGACTTCATTGACCAGTTTCTGAGCGACCCGTCGCTCTGCCGGCTCTACCTCGGACTCGCAAAGCTGGATCGAGAAACGGCAGAAGTCCTTCGGCAGCATGTACCGGTGCAACGCATCCGTGCCTTCGCGCACGTGCTGGACTTCTTTGGCGGAATGTTCCGCATCCGTGGTGGCAAAGCATTCGTTCCGGGAGAACCGCGGGCTTCGGCCGCATGGGCCGACCTCGTTGGGGTCTCTCCCGATCAGGGAGCCGCTTTTTATGAAAGGCTGCTCGTTCGCGACGACGGCTGGCTGGCAGGATACTATGATGCGCTCGCCCGAATCGACGGCCCGGTTTTGGAGTATCTGACAGAGCCGGCCCGGCTCAAGCGTTTCTACGGTGCATTACGAGGCCGCGTTACCAGCCCCGGACCTGCACGCCCCGTCTTCCGCTCCAACACGGATCTGATGCTTCTCACTTCGCGGCTACGGATGGATCGGGACGGCAAGCCGCACATCCCCGGCGGAGTCGAGGTGTGGAAGAACCTTTTCATCAACCATCCGCACGGCAAGTATGACGGAAAGCTAACGCGCGCTGCGAGCAGTTGGAAAGACGTCGACGACGTCCTCGAGGCGCTGTTTGCACTGTGCCGGAAGGCTGTGGAGAATGAGCCGCTCAAGATCTACATGGCGCTGTCGGACATCAACCGGCGGCGGGCTGTTCCGTTGGAAGCTTCTACTATTGATCGGCTCGCCCGGGAGTACAGGCGCTTTGGGGCACAGTATTCAATTTTCAGCGAGGCGCCAACACTCACTGACAAGACAATCCTTCAGTTCATGGATGCCGCCCGGGACGTCGACGGCATTCGCAACCAGATGATGAAAGCGGACGTCGCCGGTTCGTTCCAGGCGCTCGTCGGTCTGTGGCAGATCTTCACACGGCAGCAGGTGATCCCGCCGGCTTCCGCGGACGCTGTTCTTTCCGAAATCATTACACCGTTCCTTCAAATCCGGGATCAGCGGCAACTGTTCGATGGCGCGAGAGCCGGGGTTCATGCGCTGCTACGAGCAGCGGGGACGCCGCCCGGAGCCTCGCCTCAAGACCGGATGATCGATCTGCTGGCCGGCACTGCGTCGCCGGCGGATCCGGACGCTCACCAGATGCTCGTCTCCGAGATGATCCGTATCTTCGAGGCTCAGCGTCTTGTCTCGCTCACCACGCTCTTCGAGCTTGCGGATCATCTCGAGAGCGTCGCCGCGGGCGAAAAGCTGAATCCCAGCCTTGTCAGCAAACTCGCCTCGCGAATCTCCGAGATCCAGCTCCCGCGTTCCAGCCTGAGCAGCGTCGAGAAGAATGCCTACGCCGCGGGGTACTGGACCGAGAAGCACGTCGATGAGCAGCGGAAGCTGAATCTTCGTGCTCTGATCGACCGCTCGTCGCGGGATCCCGGAAAGCTCAAGGAGGCGCGTGGACTGCTCGCGCCGATTCTGCGCGACACGCTGGTCGGTTTTAACTATATCCATTACGCGCCGCCAGGAGCGCAGGTGCTCTACACCAATCCGCTGTTTGTCCGCACCCACGATTTCCTTGGAATTCAGGGATCTCAGCAAACGTGGCGAGCGACTGAGGTCTTCGGGAGCGGCTGGCCTTCAAATGCGGGCGGGCGGTTGGTTGGCTCACTCGCCTCGCTGCCTTACGCCCTGGCCGAAGCTGAGCAGAACTTCCTTGTTCCCTCCCGCGAGCAGGCGCTCATCTGGGGCGACCTTGTTCCCCAGATGATCCTCAGCGCAAAGGTTCCGCGCTGGTGGAAGGTGACGCCGCGGCAGTTGCGCTGGGTAGCGCTCCACATGCGGGTTGCGGAATCGGCGCTCGCGGAGGCGTCGCTCAAGCCCTCCCTCCGGGAAAAGGTCCTCGCTTCTTTTGAGCGGTACGCAACTCCGGCGCGCGTGAGAAACGTCGCCGACCTTTTGCAGCGGGGCGACGTCCACCTTGCCGTTGAACAGGTGATGCCGCTGGAGCTGTTCCTGATGGGACGAGATCTGGTTGCGGGGGACATCAGGAATCATTGGCTTCCCGAAATCCGGCAGCTTGCGTCCGAGGCTGCAAACGAAGTCAGCCCGGAAGCGATCTCGGAAGCTTTCGGAACGCCCAAGCCGACGCTGGCGAACTCCTATCATCCTGAATTGCTCTATTTGCGCACGTTCCCCACTCTGATGGGTTACTCCAGCAGGATCATGGCTGAAAGCTGGGAGTCGAATATTCTCTATTTCGCAGCGCTTGCACATGATCTGCACTTGCCTCCCTCCCAGATGAATCTGCTCGTCCCGGAGTGGACGCAGAAGACTGTGGAGAGGATATTCGCCACTCACCTGGAAGATTGGCCAGCCCTGCTCCGCTCGCTCCGTGTCGTCGGGGACGAGGTGCGGGCAACGACCAGGCAGATGATGGCGGCAGAGCAGAAAGCCTCGTTGCAATAGGTGCAACGCCATTACGTCGTTGAAGGAAATCAGGAGGTAAGGTGAAGTCAATCCGCAATCTTTGGCTCGTTGGAGCTGCCGCTGCTTTGGCTGCCAGCTCGGTGTTGCTCTTCCCTGGTCCCCTTGCAGCGCAGGATTCGCAGCGGCCTGTTTTCCGCGTCAAGGTCGAGTTAGTGGTGTTGAGCTTTACGGTTACTGATAGCAAGGGCAGATACATCAACGGCCTCAAGCCGAGCGATTTCCGCATCCTCGAGGACGGAATCGTCCAGAAGATCGCTACCTTTGCCGAAGGCAATAAGCCCCCCGTTCAGGTGCTCGATGACGGCTCCGTTCGTCCGTTAATTACCGCGGGTACAGAGGACCGGGCTCCCGCCGATGCATTCGTAGGAACGAACGTCTTCGTCCTATTTGACACCAGTAACTATATGTACCGGGGCTTTGTGTACGCGTCGGACGCCATTGCCGATTTTGTGCGAGGTCTGGACCGTGCCGATTCCATCGCCGTCTACACCTACAGCCGCAATCTCTCCCGGGCTGCCACACTGACTCGCGATCGGAACCAGGCGTTATTGGGCTTGAGGAAAGCCGTTGCCGGCGATGACTCCGCTCTCTATAACGCACTGCTCCTGACGCTGCGCGACGCAGCTAAGGTTCCGGGCCGCAAGGTTGTGATCGTTTTCTCCAACGGTCCTGACAATGCCAGCATGGTGGCTCCTGATGACGTCCGCGCCGTGGCAGAGGACGAGGGCATTCCCATCTACGTCATCTCGACGAGCGAGGTGAACAAAGACCCGGTCTCGGCCGGCGTGTTCCGGCGCATTTCCTCGAGAACCGGCGGTAAGGCGTATTTCGCCAAGACCTGGCAAAAGCAGGTGGAGGCGTTCGAGTCCATCCGTGAGGACCTCGGCAACTCCTATACCGTCACCTACTACCCGGCGATGAATCCGAACGAGGGGTTCCGGAAGATCACCGTCGAGATCGTGTCCGACCCGGGTAAGAAATACCGCGTCTCCGCGCGTCCCGGCTACCGGCCCCGCGGCGGTTTCTAAGCGGTGTCTGGCTCGGAGCAGATTCCACATCCACTCTCGGCGCCGAATCCGGCTAAATGAACGAAGCGCGCGGTCGGACGTCTATAATAAAAGTACTGTCGGGCGCTATGAAAACCTTTTACATTGAGACCTTTGGCTGCCAGATGAACGTGCATGACTCCGAGAAGGTCATTGGCACGCTGGTCTCCGAGGGCTACTCGCAGGTAGACACTCCGGAAGAAGCGGATCTCGTGCTGTACAACACGTGCAGCATCCGGGACAAGGCGGAGCAGAAGGTTTTCAGTCGCCTTTCCAGTTTTAAGAGGGACCTCGGCAAGGGCAAGAAATTCGCCGTCCTTGGGTGCGTTGCGCAGCAGGAGGGCGAGCGGATTTTTGAGAAAGCGCCGCACGTAAGCATGGTTGTTGGTTCGGCCAGCTACAACAGGCTGCCCGAGCTGCTGGTCCAGCTGGAGGCTGGAAACCAGCGGGTGACCGGCCTGAACCTCGATACCGAGGATACGTTTGAGACTCCCTTCGCCCGGCGCGACAATCCACACCGGGCATACATCACCATCATTGAAGGCTGCGACAAATCCTGCGCCTACTGTGTCGTGCCATTTACTCGCGGTCCTGAGCGGAGCCGCACCAGCGAGAGCATCCTCAACGAAGCGCGGATGCTGGCCGAATCCGGGTACACCGAAATCCAACTGCTCGGACAGAACGTGAACAGCTACCGGGATCCCTCGCCGGCGGGGTTGGACTTCGCGTCATTGCTCGAAAAGGTTGCGCAGATCCCCGGATTACGGCGCGTACGCTTCACGACGTCCCACCCCAGGGATTTCGTGAAAGAGATTGTGGACGTCATGGACAGGAATCCGGTGCTTTGTAATCATATCCATCTTCCTGTTCAGTCCGGATCGACCGCTGTTCTCAACCGCATGCAGCGCCTCTATACCAGGGACGAATACATGCGGCGCATTGAGTGGATCAAGAATTCTCACAGGAATATCGCCATTACCACCGATATCATCGTTGGTTTTCCCGGCGAAACCGAAGCGGATTTCGAAGAGACGTTATCGCTCCTGGACGAAGTGCAGTACGACTCTTTGTTCAGCTTCAAATATTCCCGGAGACCGAATACTCCGGCGCTCGCCCTTGACGATCACCTCAACGAAGAGGAAAAGGGGCGCCGCCTGACGATTCTGCAGGAAAAGCAGCGCGGAATCCAGATCCGCCGCAATGCGGAGCTGATCGGATCCATCCAGGAGGTGCTCGTCGAAGGATTCAACCGCGCTACGGGCCAGTGGATTGGCAGAACTTCGCAGAATCGGATCCTGAACTTTTCTCATCCTCAAGGTGAGGAAGCGAATCTGCTGGGACGCTATCTTGATGCCCGTGTGACTCGTTCCGGTCCGAACTCGCTCGTCGGCGAGCCGGCGAATCTGGTGTAATGGTTGAGAGGGGGAAGCTATGGAAGTCGAAATGAAGATCCGCGGATTGATGATGGATCCGGTGACGAACATGCCAATCGTGATCCTGAAGGATGCGACTGGCAATACGGTGCTCCCCATATGGGTGGGCATTTATGAGGCCAACGCCATAGCGCTCGAAATCGAGAAGGTTTCGACCCCGCGGCCGATGACACACGACCTCATCAAGACCCTGCTGCTGGGGCTCAATACCGGCGTCCGCAAAGTTGTGGTGAATGAGCTGAAGGATGATACCTTCTACGCTCTGATCTGGCTCGAGAAGGACGGCGAACTCATCAGCGTCGACTCCCGCCCGAGCGACGCTCTGGCCTTGGCCCTGCGTCTCGATTGTCCGATCTTCGTGGATGATTCCGTGTTGAAATCCTCGAGGACAGCGAACGCGGTGAATGACAAGGTCAACAACGAGGAATTGCGGCGCTGGCTGGAAGGCCTCAACGACGAGGATCTCGGCCGGTACAAGATGTAATGATCGAAAAACTGGAACGCCTTGCCGCGGCCGGCATACAGATCCTTCCTGCCGAAGGCGTGCAAAGCCATTTCTTCCTGGAGCGTGACGGTTTTGTTGCCCTTGTCGAGCGCACCGAAGCGGGGTTTGGCCGGATCGGCTCTCCTGGGTTCATGACGGAGAAGGGATTCGCCGTGCTCGTCTGGCGGAACGGAAATCCTTTCTTCGTCGCAAAAGGTCTGGAGCAGGCGGCCGCGCCTGAGCAGGTGGAAAGCATGCGGCGCTTCGCACGAGATCTGAAACAAGCACTCGAATCGTAATCTTTTGCTAACCAAATTGCCGCGCTTGCGTCTTTATAGGTGTGAGCGGAACCAGGCACAAATCGAAGCGGAGCCCAGTTGCGATTGCTACGCTGGCTGCGCTTATCTGCTTCGGTATGCTCACCGCCGGCGCCTTGTGGATTCCTGATTCGGCATGCCGTTTCGTGCGCTACCTGGCCGCATCGGAGCGGTATGAAGTAAAGGCGAGTTTCTGGGAGCGAGTCGTCTACAGCTATGTTTTGGCGACCGCGCCCAATCAGAGTTCACGCAGCTAATTGCTTTTCTCCTGCGCAGCAAAAAGGGGAGGTCACCGAAGTGCCTCCCCTTTTTGCGTGTTTTCTATCGATGTCAGCTACTTTTTCTTTCGCGGAGCCGCCTTCTTGGCAGGAGCTGGAGCAGGCCAGCCGACCAGCTTGTCCTTCTCCACGTCGAATGTGATCATGAACGGATCGGGTGTGAAGGCAGTCGCGACCCCCTCAAACTCGATCTCTGTTCCCGGATCGGCCTTGTTCGGCAGAGGAGTCTCAAACTTCAGCGTTACCTCCGGGGTGTTGGCATCGGCGATGCCGATAACTACTTCCTTCGGGCGGTTCGCTGGAGTCATTGAGATCACGGTTCCCTTAAACCGCTCCACGCCAGCCGCGCCTCCGGGGAGAGCGGCATTCTTCATGCGAGTTTCGAAGTACTCCACTCCCTGAGGACCCGTCAGCTCTTTGCGGATGCTCATCCACAGAGCAAGCATCGGGTTGGTCTTCTTGAACTCTTCTTCCTTACGGATGGCGATCTCGGTGGCGGATTCAATCTTGAAATCGGCCGGCGGCATCGGGTCCGCCTTGGCGCGTGCGATGATGTCGCTGAGGCCGCTCTTGTCGCCGTGGAAGTTGGTATAGACCTTTTCGAGGTAAGCCTGCACCTGGCTCCGGACGTTTGGATCGAGCGCGCCGGGGCCATCATAGTTGGCTGCGCGGGCGAAGTGATAGAGAGCCTTGGACTGGGTCTCGGGCTTACGCTGAGCCAGGATAACGGTTCCGAGCCAGTACGAAACCTGGCCGTTCGCAGGATTCAGCTCCAGAGACTTCGTGAACTCCTGCTCCGCGGTTTCAAAGTTCTTCCGCTGCCACGCCACCCAGCCAAGAGTGGTCTGGGCAATCGCATGGACGTTTGTCTTCTCCTTCGTCCACTGCTCGTCATTCATCTGAGCGGGCTTCTTTTCCGGGGCGAAGATGGTGTCCAGATTGGCCAGAAGGCTCCGTGCGGCTTGCTCACCGGTGTTCAGGGCGTCGGGCGACGTGTCGTTCAGACTGACCGTCATGAGGTTGATCCAGAGAAGCCCGGAGCCGCTTTGCGGATTCAGGGCAACCATCTCTTTAGCGGTTTCGAGTACTTTCGCGCCCTGGTTCAGGCTTCGATACGTGTCAAGGTAGAGCTGCAAACGCTCTTCCTTAAAATCCGTCTCAGGATACTTTTCTTTCCATTGGTTCAGCAGCGTCAGTTTCTGATTCGCGTTTGTCTCCTTAAGGATCGACGAGAGCAGGTCGTATTCCGCGCGATCCTTATAGTTCTTCTGCGGCGCTTGCTGTTGTCCCCATACCGTCACGCTTACCGCTGACGCCAATACAAGCGCCAAGAACACTCTCGATGATTTCACCAGCACTCCTTGCCTCCTGACTGGACCTCGATGTCGTTTGGACTGGGCTACAGAGCCGCATGAGGTTGCTTTAATCGATGGACGTGCAATTGCGGAGTATATCCAAATCAACTTCAAGGCCGCAACCTCCACCGGCAGGCACCATTTAGGCTCCCGCGGCGGACTTCAGGTGCTTCAGAAATTTTCTAACTCCTTAGATGCGCCGGAGCCCCGTTCTGTTCCCGTCAAGAACCACCTTTTTGTGAAGATGTGCCGTAGTCTCAATGTGGTAGAATCCCCTAGTTAATGAGATACTTTGACCTCGCCGTGATTCTGGTCTATTTGATCGGAATCACATGGTTCGGGGCCCGATTTCGACACTCCCAACGCAGCTTGAAAGATTACTTTCTGGGTGGCCGCAGCACCCCCTGGTGGGCGATCGGGTTCTCCATCGTGTCTGCCGAAACGAGTACGCTTACTGTCATCGGCACTCCCGCCCTCGCCTTTAACGGCAACCTCGGCTTCCTTCAGGTCGTTTTTGGCTACCTACTTGCGCGAATCATCATCTCGACGTTATTTCTCCCGCATTACTTCCGCGGCGAAATGTATACGGCCTATGAGCTGATCCAGGTACGATTCGGTCCCCGCATGCGAAAGCTTACTGCAGGAACGTTCCTGATCCTGCGGGCAATTGCCGAAGGCGTGCGCGTATTCGCTATCTCGATCGTTATCGCCATCGTGCTCGGCACTGGTGAAGTCGCCTCGATCCTGCTGATCGTTGCTCTGACGCTTTTTTACACCTTTGAAGGCGGAATGACCGCCGTGATCTGGACCGATGTCGTTCAGATGTTCCTCTATATCGGCGGCGCCATCCTGAGCTTTTTTGTGATCCTCAATCAAATTCCCGGCGGGTGGAATGAAGTCCTGACTGTCGCGGGAGAGGCGGGGAAGTGGCAGATTTTCGATTTCCGGTTCGAGCTCTCGCGAGAGTTCTTCGAGCGCACCTATAGTTTCTGGGCGGGGCTTATCGGCGGCGCTTTCCTTACGACTGCAAGCCACGGCACGGAACAGTTGATGGTGCAGAGGCTGCTAGCGGCAAAGAGTCAGGGCGAAAGCCGGGCCGCGCTGTTTTCAAGCTGGGTGGTCATTTTCTTTCAGTTCACGCTGTTTCTTGTGATCGGAGCAGTCCTCTATGTCTACTACGCGGGATCTCCGGCTCAGCCTCCAAGCCCCGCCGACCGGATTTATCCGCAATTCATTTGGGAGCACCTTCCGCCCGGCATCGCCGGTCTCGTCATTGCCGCCATTCTTGCCGCTGCCATGTCCAACCTGGCCGCCGCGCTGAACTCGC
>CALGAR010000040.1 GCA_937959285.1 uncultured Bryobacterales bacterium | reverse complement strand
CCCGTTTCATCAGGAGAGTATCTACCGAATGAGAAAGTACTTATCCCGATTTGTCGGATTCGCCTTGTTATCGGCTGTGGCAGTTAGCTTCGCTTTCGGGCAGATTCCGAATCCCTCCCGCCAGCTCTTCGTTGCGACAGGAGATGCTTCGGGAGGAGTCGTCAAGTTTCTGGCTGATCCTCTCACGTTTTACCGCTCTTATGTGGCGGCGCCGAATATCATCAAGGTGATTCCCAGACCGGACGGGGAGAAGATCTACGTTGTTAGCGACTCGTCGACGAGAACTCTTGTCGTGGTGAATAAAGAGTTCGTTGGTGAGCTTGCCAGTTTCGATCTGGGAACTGCCACGGGCGCCTGGATGACTCCCGACGGCAGCCGGCTGCTGGTATTAGCAGGCAAGCTGCGATTCTTTGATACGAGCACGGATAAAGAAATAAATCCTCCGGGTCAGTTGAACCTCGGCAGCCCAACTGACGTTGCGATCTCCAAAAACGGCCGTCGTGCTTACGTCCTCAGCGCCCCGACAAAGAGCCTTTTGGCCATTGACCTGAACACACTGACGCTGGTTGGAAAAACTTTACAGTTTTCGGAACAGCCGACCGGAGTTAGCGTCGCGCCTAATGACGTCGTCTATGTCAGCGCGCCGGACGTCGTTTACGAAATCGACGGCGCGGCGATGAAAATCCGCGGCAATATTTCCACAAACGGTCAGCCGGGCAGACTTTCTTTTTCGGTGAATGGAAAACGAGGGTACGCGCTGAACGCGATTACTTCGAGTGGGACGCCGCTGCTGGTGTTCAATTTGGAAACACGCTCTCAGATGGGCGCATCCTGGACAACCAATAGTAGTACGTTCAAGGAAGTGGTTGTGGCAGGAGATGATCGGGTTTATGCCATCTCGAATGAGAGCGGCACAATCTATTCCATTCCCCCTGACGGCGGCCTTGCCACGCCCGCTCTCTTCGGCGAGAATGACGCCTTCGAAAATGTCCAGGGAATCATTCTGACGGACGAGCTTCCGCGCGCCCGAAATATGTATCTCGTGCTGCCCAATGAAATTGTGCGCGTGGATTTGAATTCGGACTCGGTTATGAGCCGGATTGATTATTTTGGAGCGCCTCTGGCTTTTGGCAGCCATTTTGTCAATCCTGCTACCGGGCAGCCTGCTTCCGTGCTGAAGTACAACGATCAGCAGAACGTTGCCCCCGGCGATAATTCGCTTCCTCTTCTGGTCCGCGTGCTCGCGTCGAACGGACAGCCTCTCCGGAACGTCAACGTAGTGTTCTCGACCACTGCTTCCGGCGCCGTCATCGAGCCCAGTAACCTCACTACAAATCCGGACGGATATGCGGGCACTCTAGTCAAAGTACCGTCAACTTCTGGCTCCTTTACCGTCAATGCCTCCGTGGGCGGAAAACTCTCCGCGGATTTCACGATTAATGTCACTCAAAACCCGGGACCTGGCGGCGGTGGCCCCGCTCCCAATGCCCCTGCTGTTTATTCCGGGAACGGTCAGGTGCTACAAATCTCGACGGAAGCTCCCTTTCCTTTGGTTGTGATCGTAAGGGATGCGGCAGGACAGCCCGCCGTCGGCGTGCCGGTAAAGTGGTCCATTACGAGCGGTACAGTCACGCGCGCAACGTCCGATACGACCCTGACGAACGCTCAGGGGCTGGCGGAGTTCAAGGTGTTCGGCTCAACTTTCGTTGCACCAGGCGTTCCGTTTGAAACATCGCAGATTACTGCGTCTACATCGTCGGGCAGCGCTACCTTTTATGTCACTACCCTGGCTAATCCACCCGGCGGAGTTCCTGCAGGTTTCGATGCGCGTTTGGTGAAGCCCACCGGAGCGCCGCCGGTTATCAATGCGCAGGTGGGTCAGCAGTTGAGCGGCGCGATTGAAGTCTTTGTGACCACGACGCTGTTCGGGCAAGTCCCGATACCGAATGTCGGCATCGAAATTGAAAACTTGCAGGATCCAGCGGTTGGTCCGGCCGCCAGATGTGCGAACGCTCCTTTGACGAACGCCCAGGGAATCGCTACGTGCGATCTTCAGCTCTACGGAAAGCCGGGAGAAGGGCAGATCCGGGTGACCATTGGTGGACAAAGCTCGCTTGGCCCCATCCGTCTGAATCTGGCGCCGGGTCAGGCAGCGCAGATCGTGCCGCAACAGGGGAACAATGCCAGCGGGAATCCGGGACAGGTTATTCCACTGATCGCTCAGATTCAGGACGCAGTCGGAAACCCGCTGCCGAATACGACGGCGACGTGGGAGCTCATTCCGTCCAATGCGGGTACGCTGAGCAACACCAGCAGCAAGTCCAACTCGATCGGCAATGTGGATACGCGCGTAACGATCGGCGCCTTCTCGGGGCCCTTCCAGGTTCGCGTCCGGTCGGGCAGCGCCGAGTTTCTATTCAACCTCACAGCGAATCTTCAGTTAAATGGCTTCACGAAGATCCCAGGCAGCGAGCCGCAGACTGCGATGGTCGACACGGACTTCCCGAAGCCGGTTGGCGTTCAGGTAACGGATGCGAACGGGGCGCCTGTGGCGAATGCCGAGGTAACGTTCGCGGTGACGACGGGCGTCGCGTTCCTGAGTGCGACGAGCGCTCGCACGAACCAGGAAGGCATTGCTGCGGTGACAGTGAAAGCTGGTACTGTTCCAGGACCGGTCGTAGTGCGAGCTACTCTCGGAAACCTCACCGCCGACTTTTCACTGACAGTGACGCCACCGGGCCCCGTCTTTACTGCCTTGAGCTTCTATAACGCTGCAGGCTTCCAGCAAGGGCTCGCCCCTGGAGCGCTAGCCCGCGTCCTGGTAAGCAACATTGCGCCGGGTTTGAACGGATCCATTGTCGCTCCTTCCGCTCTCGGCCCCTGGCCCCTGGAGCTGAACGGCGTGACGCTTCAGATCGGCGGAATTTTTGCTCCGATCTACGCGATTTCCAACATCGACGGGCAGGAGTCGATCACGTTCCAGGTTCCGTTCGAGGTTGCGCCCGGGCAGACGTCTGTGACCATACGGGCTGGGGAAGCATCCACAACCGTCGATGATGTCACCGTCTCCGCCTATTCGCCGGGCATCTTCCAGACGGCCGGACCGGGCAACCGGATCTACGCCGTCCTTACGAAGGCCGATGGCAGCTACGTGACGCCCGAGAACCCCGCTGAGAGGGGTGAGATTCTCAAGGCGTACGTCACCGGTCTTGGAGCAACTGCCCCGGCTGCCGGCACCAATCACGCCGGAACTGGTGGCCAGAACGTGCTGGCGAATATCGTGGTCGGCGTCAATCACGCGGGGACGCGTGTGATCTCAGCGGAGTATGCCGAGAACATGATCGGTGTCTACGTCGTCACCTTCGAAGTGCCGAGTGACACTCCGGCCGGAAGCGACGTGCCATTCGTCGTTGCGATCCGGGAGGATCAGAACCCTGATCTGCTGTTCAGCAATCCCTCGGCAATCGCAGCGATACGGTAGATCGGTCTGGGGCCGGCTCATATAAGCGCCGGCCCTTCCCGCCATTCACCATTTCCCCGAATCTTTTTCTCTCGTTTTATCAATGCATAGAAATGCTTTTTGAGCGGTTACGTGTGCCTGCTGTTCTATTTTTGGGGCGAGGTGAATATGATTCCCCAATTCCCAACGTATCCAATCCAGGAACTGTACCTCTTCCCCTATTACCGAACCCGGGAAGAGTACAAGCGGGCAACCGGAGAGGAGGCTCCTCCCTACAAGCCCTACAAGCCCAGAAAACACTGGTTTGATCCTGCCGCTGCAAACAGCGCCAACCGGTACATCACGTATTCCCATGCTCTCGTCACCAAAGCGGATGGAGTCACGCCCGCGATCGGCCCCGACCGCAAGCCGGTCATCGACCAACTGATCCTTCTGAAGGAGGATGCCGCGGAGCTGAATATTCCGCCAACAGAGCCGGTCGCAGCGGATGAAATTCCGGTGATCCTGCCTGAAATTCAGGTTCCGCTTCGTCCTCTTGATCCCAGAGAAGAGCTGGATTTCGCCTTCGGGGGAGCGGTCATTGTCAAAAATCTCGACCTTTATGAGGAAATTTCCGAAGGTGGCTTTGGGTCGCAAGACCGGAAGCTCCTCAAGGCGATTGCCGAGAAGCTGGGCGTCAGCTACTGATTTCCGTGTGTGAAGCGAATTTTGGAAGGGGCGGTTGTCTCCGCCCCTACGACTGCAGAATTTCTCGGATCTCGTTCACCGTCACACGAGGGTTTCTCAGCATCAGGTCCGCGTTGAAATCAAACTTCCCCTTGGGACCGAGATCAGCGGTGATGAAATTGTTGATATAGTATCCCGCCGGAAGGATCGGGCCTCCAGGATACGTCACCGTTTCACTCCAGGTAGTCAGCCCGATGCTCTCGGGATCAATGCCTGCCTGCCGCAAGGCTTCCGACAGAACCTCCTTGGGGTCCAGGGGACTGGATGCAGCGGACGCCTCGTCCGAGCTTTTCTTCGGCTCAGTTCTTGGCGCAGTGACAAAAAATTGGCGTTGATCCTCCAGCCTGGGGCGATTCCAGATTCGGCTGCTTGTGGCGTCCCGTCCGGAGTCCCGGTATCCCGAAGCGGCTGCCGGCTCCAGATGATCTTTGAAACTATTGCGAATCTTGGTGTTCCGGTCCATGCCAAGGCCGCTTGAAAGCACGTGGAAGAGGCTCGGCCGGGAAGTGGAGTTTGTGTTCGTGATCAAAAGTTCACCTCCGGAGAGGATGAACTTGCATGTCGGGGGCCAAAGAAATTACCGCTGCGCAGCCCCGACGAAGTTGACCTGAATGGGGATTTCGATATCACCCGGCGTAGTGATCACCCGCACCGTAAGAGGTCCCCGAGGAGTGCCGTTTTCGGGCTTGAACGAGAATTCGACACGCGCCGATTGACCCGCCCCGATTTCGGTCTTGTCCAATTTGACCGACAAACCGGGCATCTGCACCTGTTCCAGTCGCAAACCGATCTGACCGGGCATGCTGTTTTTGATAGTCACGGCGTCGCTCGATTCTCCAGCGGCCTGCAGAGAAACTGATGTTTTGTCTGCCTTGACCATCGTCTTCAAGGAATCGACATCGGGCATTTTGATCGCCGGTGGACCGGGCGGCGGCGCACCCGGCCTCTCTGCCTGCGATGCCGCCACACGCCCGAACGGCGTATCCACGTATCCGTCGGTTCGCTTCAGCAGATACCAGTACCACTGACCGTTCTCAAGCTTCCATAGCGTGGTGAGCGGCGCCTTGATGCGCACACGATTATTGAGCATCAAGACATCCGTCTCGGCCAGCGTCAGCACCCGCGCTTTGGTGTAGTTCTCCTCGAAGTGAATCTGGGCAATCTCAAAGCTGTAGTATCTGACCTTCTCAGCCGCGAAGAACTCGTCCTTGCTGTCCTCTGCCACCATCTCGTCGGCAAGCCGGAACTTGCCGTCGACATGCGCCTGGTAGAACTTGCGGACACGCTCCCGCAGCGCCTCCTCGACGCCAGCGGGAGCACGATCAAACGGATTATTCTGCGCGAGCAGTACAGAGGCGGCCACGAGGGCCGCGCAAACCGGGCGGAGCATCATCATTTCCTCAACAATCCATCCTCGAAGCCCGTCCTCCGATCAGCTTTTCGCGGGTTTTAGGTCAACCACCAGTTCCGGACCTAGCAGTTCCTGCAAGAGGGGCGACTCCGGGTAGGGGTGCCCTAAGTACTGGCGGAATCCTTCGCCCAGTTCGATTCCCGCCGATTTTCCCCGTGCCCGCGTCCACTTCTCCATGGTCTCGAGATAGTCATCCATGCCATGATGCTTTCGCAGCCACTCGCGCTGGCTTTCGTGGCTCGCCAACATCGCCTTCTTTATCTCGAACGTGGAGGCGACGTTCACAACGAAGTCCGGAATCACCGGGCAGCCATCCCGCGTGACGCCGCCATCCGGATCCAGGAAATACAGATGAGGGATGGATGACAGCCGCTCCAGGTTTCCAAACTCTGCCGTGGAATAGTTCCGGGCAGGCGCGGCGAAGCAGGCATCTCTCACAAGGGCGCTCGTTGCCTCGTGGTCGCAATGATAGTCTACAGGCGCGGCAGTCAGGATGATGTCCGGGCGAATCCGCCGCAGCGCGGCAGTGACCCTTCTCCTCGATGGGTCGTCGTTGAAGATCGCCAGATCGTAAAATCCGAGCCATTCATAGGAGGCGCCGATCATCGCCGCCGCGCGCCGGGCTTCCTCCTGCCGGATCGCGGAGATTTCCTCCGGGTCATGATCTGCCGATCCGCAGTCGCCGGCGGTCATCGTGGCGATCGTTATCTGGTGCCCCTTCCTGGCGAGCAACGCCAGCGTTCCGCCGGCCAGGATTTCCGCGTCGTCGGGATGGGCGTGAATTAACAGGATATGCTTCTTCATTCTTCAGATGTCGTCTGAGGCTGAGCTTCCGCCGTTTCGGCCGCTGCCGGCTCTTCCAGCGGAATTTCGCACTCGCAGCAATCGCTACACCGCTTGCAGCGCTGGCACAGATGCAGCGAACAGGCGTCCTTCGTGCAGTTCACACAGATTTGTGTGGATTCCCCCCCGCAGATGCTGCAAGTGAACGTTAACGTCTCACTCATTTCCGGACTGCTTTCCCGGCGGGCTGGCTAATCAGGCTCGCACGGCAACGCTGCGCTTCCCGGTCGATGATCTCGAACTCCTTTTCGCGCGCGGAGGCGAGAGTCGTCATATACTGCTGAACCTGATCCCGCACCGCGGTGTTTTCGTTCACAAGGCTCTGCAGCAGGTCCCCGATGGCTGGATTCTGATAGCGCCGGACTCCCTCTGTCAGCGACAGCAGCCTGTCGGTCAGGGAGTCCAGGCGGAAGTAGGCTTCAATCGCCAAGGTCAGCCGCTCGGGATCGCGAGCCAGCTTTTCGCTCGTTTGCAGGAAATACGTGAGCTCATCCCGGCTCGACTTCCACTGAGCAATATAGGCTTCGGGCGCGCCGTTCTCCACCCACGCCTTCGGCTGCAACTGATCCAGAACTCCCTCATACCGGCGAATCTGCGCAGCCCATGATTCGATGGTCTTGCGCAATTCCCAGTCCGGCGGGAGACTGTCCGTTTGCGCGGCAAGCGAAAGGCTACTCACCACACTTAGCAACAGGAGCAGGATTGCCTTTGACACAACTTTCATGCTAGCGCAATCGCCGCAGCGCTAGCTGAGGGCGGGGCATCTTTTAAGGGGATGACTCCTACACCCCTCCGCCGGGCGGGGGCGGAGGCGGAGTAGCCGGGGGTCGCGGCGCGGGAGGCAGCTCCGACGGCGTGTCGCCAGGGAGAGTGGGGCCTTGGCCGCCCGGGACGGTGATTCCGCCCGAAGTCTTGGGAGTCCGAACGAGGATCGTGTAGAGCGCTTCTCGAAGCGCGCGCAGCGCAAAGGAAACAACGGCCTCCCGATCAAAGCCGGATCGCGCGGCAAGCGGCTGATTCCGATAAACGCGCAGTGATTCTCCGGCATTCAGGATCACAGGGTTGCCTCGCGGCATCAGTGCGTGCTGCACGGCCACCTGACCCTCTTCCACTGCAATCAGAGTCGTGGCGGCGTCATCCTCGACCACTGCTTCAAAAACGGTCCCGCGCACGGAAATGACGGCCGTCGGCGTCTGGACCCGGTTCAGGTTCGGCTGCCCGCCCCACTTCTGAATCTGAACCTTGACGCGGCCCATCCAAAGGTCGAGCAGATCGCGCCAGTTCCCCGGATTACTCCTAAAAGTAAGCTGAGAGTTGGGGTAGACTTCGAAGGTGCTCCCGTCGGAGAGGCGAAAGACTGCGAATCCGTCGGGTCCAGTGACGATCACCTGTTTCATCTGCACGTGATCGCCCGTGTTTAGGGCCCAGAGACCGCCGTCCTTCAAAATAGACACCTGTCCCTGGAGCTGCACCACCTGCGCTGCTGACTCCTGAGCAGGCGACAACTTCTGAGCCAGAAGCAGCTCAGTCGAAGCTGGCATCAGCAACCAGAACATCGCTATGTGCCGGAGTGACGTGGCCATACATTTCCCTCGAAGGGGAGTCTTCTGACCCTTCAGATCGCAGACCTCAGTCTAGCACCAAAAGTTGCTATGCAATACCGTCCGTGCGGGCACGGACGAAAAGTATTCGTGTCATCAATCGTTTTAGCAAGAGTCAATCGATAGATCAGGATAAAATGGACTCACCGGATGTATCCTGTTTCCACAAGTGAGGCTGCAAGGGAGAGGCTTGCCAGGATTGTGGCGGCGCTGCTCTTCCTGGCAGGGGTTGCGCCTGCGCAGCAGACTGGGCGCGCCGAAGGGCTGCAACTGCCCATAGAATGGCGGCGGATTGGGAATGGGGCGGTAGACCGGTCCCTTGCAGGGCCTGCATCCGGTCCCGTGAACCGGGTGTGGTATTCGGCAGACGGGTCGCGGCTGTTCATTCGCACGCTCTCCGGGCGTACGTTTGAGACGTCCGATTTCGAGTCGTGGCAGGAGAGCGATGCTGTCCCTCCGGCTCTGGACGAGACCCCGCCCGCGGCTGACCGATTGCCCGAACCCGGAGCTAAACTCCACAGACTTCCCGGAAAGCCCGTAAGCCTTTACGCGCTGGGGAAGGCTGCGTACCGGTCCGACGATGCAGGGGCTTCGTGGATCAACCTGACTGTCTACAAAGGGGTCTCGATTGTCGGAGCCAAGCTTGAGGATCTTGCGGTTTCACCTGACAATCCCGACGAGCTGGTTGTCGCGGGTTGGGATGGAGTTTTCCGGTCACTCGATGGCGGCCAATCCTGGGACAGCCTGAATGGCTTTCTTCCAAACCTCCCGGTGCGGCGGCTTGCGGCCCTGCCGATTGGCGGATCCGGCGCCAGGATCTGGGTTGAGACCGCGGCGGACGGGCGGCTCGAGGAGCTTGAGTGGCTTCCAGGAGAAAGGTCAGCATGGCGGGTAGCATCGCCACAGGGGCCGGACCGTGAGCTCGAGCTCAAGCAGGCGTTCAGTCAGGCTACGGGCTTGAATGTTACTGCGTTCGCAATCGCGGCGCCCTACGTGTACGTCGGCTCCGCTGACGGTTGGTTGTGGGTTTCGTCCGATCAAGGCGCTACGTGGAATAAAGAACGCGCTCCCTCGGCTGCGCGAGTGGAGTCGATCTTCGCTGATCCATCCGAACCCCGCGTCGCGCTTGCGGCCCTCTCGGCAGAGCATGCCGGGCGGATTCTGCGCACGACCAACGCCGGCCTTGTCTGGCAGGACCTCACGGCGAATCTTCCTTCCGGTCCGGCCTATGGAGTCACTGCCCATAGAGACACCGGGTCCATCTACGTTGCGACCGACAAGGGGGTCTTCTTTACGGTAGGCGATTTGTGGAATCCCGGGCCTGCTACGGGCTGGATCGCTGTGCGGGGGACGCTGCCGGTGGCCCCCGTCCGGGATTTGAAGCTGGACGCTGGCGGCAATCAGCTTTATGCTGCCGTGGACGGTTATGGCTTATACGTGGCGATGGCGCCGCATCGCTTGCAGGAGTTGCGTGTGGTGAGCGCGGCCGACTACCATCCTCGCCCGGCCGCGCCCGGATCTCTGCTTAGCGTGCTTGGCGGAAGGGCGGATTCCGCGCGTGCGGGTAGCCTCACCATTCCTGTTCTCGCAGCTTCCGATTTCGAATCGCAGATTCAGGTTCCTTTCGAAGCCGCTGGCCAGTCGCTCACACTTTCGCTTTCGGGACCGTCTGGCGTGCGAACCGTGAATGTTCCTCTCAGACGTGCGTCCCCTGCGCTATTTGTGGACCGGGATGGCACTCCGCTCCTGCTCGATGCGGAGAGCGGCGTCTTGCTGGACGCAATGACTCCGGCGCGGCCCGGAGCGCGCGTTCAGATTCTGGCGACGGGCTTAGGACGGGTACGCCCGGACTGGCCGACCGGCCTTCCTGCACCTGTTGACAATCCACCTGCCGTCGTTGCTCCCGTGCGTGTCTATCTCGACGGCATCCCGATGGAGGTATTGCGCGCATCTCTCGCCCCCGGCTATATCGGTTTCTACACGGTGGAATTCAAACTGCCTGAAATCGTAAATCGAGGACCGGCGAGCCTCTATGTGGAAGCAGACGGACAGCGGAGCAACACGGTTCGAATCTGGATCGAGCCTTGACCTTCCGCGCGAGGACTCTCGCGCCTCGTATACTAGGAGTCATCTCGTAGGAGCTACCATGCGATACCTTGCATTGCCCGTGTTCCTCCTCACTCTTCTTGG
The DNA here is from genome assembly GCA_937959285.1 of uncultured Bryobacterales bacterium. Classification (GTDB taxonomy): domain Bacteria; phylum Acidobacteriota; class Terriglobia; order Bryobacterales; family Bryobacteraceae; genus JADGHK01. The sequence goes on along the minus strand of CALGAR010000040.1, from coordinate 21,225 downwards.
GAGTGCCGTAAGTCAGGAGAAACCGCAGGGAGAGAAACTTGCGCCGTATTATCCTACCCCGGAGACCGTCGTTCAGAAGATGCTTGAGCTGGGCGGGTTGAAGCCCGGAGAGAAGATGTTTGACTTAGGCTCGGGCGACGGCCGCATCGTGATCATGGCCGCGAAGAAGTTCAAGGCCAATGCCACGGGAGTGGAGTTTGACCGGGACCTGTGGGAACAGAGCACCGAGAAGATCAAGAGCCTGGGCCTCCAGAAGACCGCGAACATCATCCACGGGGACATCCTGAAGCAAGACTACTCCTCCGCGGATCTGATCACCGTATACCTGCTGCCGACGTCCAATGACAAGGTTCGCCCGCTGCTTGAAAAGCAGCTCAAGAAAGGCGCCCGGGTGGTTTCGCACGACTTTGAGTTTTCCGGATGGAAACCGGATAAGGTCGAGCACATTGATGATGACGGTGAAGGCCGCAGCCATACCTTGTACCTGTACAACCGCTGAGCTCGTACCTCATTCTGTTCGGAAGAGTCGAATTGTTCGCTGACTACATCCTGCTGCCGCATCTTTGGCGCCGCTATTTGCGCGTGATGCGCGCTCTGCTGGGGGTTGCGTGCCTCGGTTCGATTCTTGCCAGCCCCCGCCTTGGGCCGTCGGGTCTTACTGTCCTCCTCGCCGTACTCGCACTCTACGGCATCGCTGCGCTGCTTTGGCGGCGCTTGCATCATATCGACAATTCCCTGGTCACCCTGGCCCTCGACACGCTACTCTTTCTTGTCTACGCGGCTCATCGCGACGAGGGCAACTTTTGGCTCAGCTCTTTTCTTGCGTTCTATCTGCTTCTGAGCGCCGCACTCTTGCATCAGTGGCGGACCGTCTTGGCAGTCATGATTGTGGCTGCGGGGTTTCTGACTGTGGCAGAGCCGGGGCAGTCGCTCTCTCTACGAGCGTTCATTCTGCTGCTCGGCATGTTCGCCTGCGTGCTCGCCCTCCAGAAGCGATCGCTGCTTGACCGTCTTTCGATCTCTTCCCGTCAGGTTGTTCTGTTTCGGTCAGAGGCAGAAGCGGCTCGGGAAGCGGAGCGTCAGCGCATCGCGGCCGATTTTCATGACGGGCCGCTGCAGAGCTTTATCAGCCTCCAAATGAGGCTCGAGATTGTGCGTAAGATGCTGGAGCGTGACAAGGAGAAAGGGATGGCTGAACTGGAGCAGTTGCAGATTCTCTGCCGTAACCAGGTGGCCGAGCTCCGTTCTTACGTACGCGGCATGCGTCCGCTGGATGTAGAAGGCGCGGGACTCGTCGCCTCTCTCCTCCGCGTCATCCAGACCTTTCAGCGCGATTCCGGTATCTCCGTGACCTTTTCCGGCGGTGAGGCGCCCGAGCTCGAGGAGGTGCAGGCGTCTGCCGATGTCGTGCAAGTGGTTCGCGAGGCGTTGAACAACGTGCAAAAGCACTCGAATGCCTCCCGCGTCGTCGTGTCTATCTCCAGGACAGATAACCTGATCCAAATCCGGATTGAAGACGATGGCCGGGGATTTCCGTTTGCGGGCACTTTCACCCTGGATGAGTTGGAAGTGCTGCGCCTCGGACCGGTCAGCATCAAACGCCGGGTGCGCGGTATGAATGGCGATCTTACCATCGACTCCCGTCCTGGTTCCGGAGCAGGTCTTTGTATCCGCGTACCGGCATGAGCCGAGCTCTCCGGCTGCTCGCGTTCGGCTGCTGCCTGCTGATTCTCGCCGCTTGCCGCCGCTACGAAGAGTTCACTCTGCCGCCGCCTGGCGGCACTCCGGAACCCGTCACGTGGCAATGGACTGTGGTTAAAGAGCCGGTGATTGCTCACGGGCAGGAGTCCGACTGGGATGGTGTGGATGCGCTCAATCCGTCCGTTCTGATCTTCAAGAACGAACTTCTCAGCTACTACTCCGGGTTTGACGGAAAGACCTGGCACACAGGCTTGGCGACATCCGCTGACGGGCTCAAATGGACGAAGCAGGGGCGCATCCTTTCGCCTGATCCCGCCACATGGGAAGGAAGCTACATCGCAGCGAACGGCCACATCATCTATAGCGCTGGACGCTTCCTCTACTGGTATCAGGCAGGTCCCAAGGGGCGAACGCAGATTGGGCTCGCGCAATCTGCGGACGGACGGAAGTTCACGAAACTTCCTCATCCGGTCCTTGAAACGGGACCATACGGAAGCTGGGATGAAGTTTCCATAGGGGACCCGTACGTGATTCACATTGGCGGCTATTATTACCTCTACTATCTCGGGCAGGACCGCGCCCGGCGGCAAAGACTCGGTGTGGCTCGTTCCCGGGACGGAATCGAGTGGACGAAACTTCGATCCAATCCGGTAATGGAAATCGGGGAACCGGGATCGTTCGATGAGCAGGGACTAGGCGAACCGGCTTTGTGGCAGTCGCACGGTTACTACTGGATGATTTACACGGGTCGCGACAGGCGGGAACGACGGCGCATGGGACTTGCTCGATCAATTGACGGGATTCGCTGGGAGCGGCAGAATCTGGTAATCGCCGGCGAGGAGTCCTGGAACAGTCATGTCGTCTGCGACCCGACTGTCGAAGTGAAGGGCAATGTCGTCCGGGTCTGGTTCGGCGGCGGCAATGCAGCTTCTCCGGATGAAAACCTCCACGGGCAAATCGGAGTAGGGATGTTATCGGCGGTTTACGCGAAGGATGTCCGATGAGGATCGGCATTACCTGTTATCCCACTTATGGGGGCAGCGGCATAGTTGCGACAGAGCTCGGTTTAGAGCTCGCAAACCGGGGGCACGAAGTACACTTCATCAGTTATGCTCATCCGATACGGCTTGGATCGGACATCCCACGCATTCATTACCATGAAGTGGAAGTTTCCACCTATCCGCTGTTTCAGTATCCGCCTTATAGTCTGGCGCTCGCGTCGAGGATGGCAGAGGTAGCGAATCGATACTCTCTCGATTTACTTCATGTCCATTACGCCATTCCACACTCCATCTCCGCGCTCCTTGCCCGCCAGATGGCCGCTCCTCGGCGCAGGTTGCCTTTCATAACGACCTTGCACGGCACCGATATTACGCTCGTCGGAACGGACCGGTCCTACTTTCCGATCACCAAGTTTTCGATTGAGCAGTCCGATGGCATCACCACTGTCAGCGACTATCTCGCGCAGCGGACACGCGAAGTCTTCGGAATACCCAATGAGATCCGCGTGATCCACAACTTTGTGAACTGTGACTTGTACCGTCCGCAGCCGGAACGCAAGCGGAGCGAAAAGACTCTCATCCACATTTCGAATTTCCGTCCGGTGAAGCGCGTGCTGGATTGCATCCGCGTACTGGCGGAAGTGCGCAAGCATGTCCCTGCGCGTCTTCTGATGGTGGGCGACGGGCCTGACCGCGGTCCAGCGGAAACCCTTGCACGAGAGCTTGGCGTGGAAGCCCACGTGGAGTTTCTAGGGAAGCAGGATCACATTGAGCGCCTGATTCCCCAAGCGCATGTCCTCATTCTGCCAAGCGAACTCGAAGCCTTCGGGCTTGCTGCGCTCGAGGCAATGGCGTGCGGCGTCCCGCCTGTCGCGACGCGTGTTGGCGGCGTACCGGATCTCATCACACAGGGGGTCAACGGCTACATGGAAGCTGTTGGAGACATCGCTGCCCAGGCTTCCCGGGTGACGACGCTGCTTACTGATGATGCACTCTACGCGCGGATGTCCGAAAACGCGCGGCAGACGGCGGTCTCGCGCTTCTCTTCCGACATGATCATTCCTCAATACGAGCGGTACTACCGGGAAGTGATCGGATGAAATTGCGAAAGACGTGCCGACCGCGCCTGATCCCTTAGGCAGCGCTGGACAAACGTCCTAGGATACGAGTCTGCGGCGGAAGAGCCCGATCAATCCTAGCCCGGCTGCCATCAACACCATTGTTGCCGGTTCGGGCAGCACGTACATGTCGCCTTCAATTTGCCCGCCGTTGTCTCCGTAGTGACTGTTCAGGCCCTGAAAAGCCCAGCCGTTATTCCCGTCAACGAATCCCAGGAACAGCCTGGTTGCGCCCGCAGGAACGACGAACTGCTGAACATCTCCGGTGCCGGTGCCAGTCAAGCCATCGCCGATAAAGAATACCTGGGCGAGCAGGGGAGTGAGTACGGTGAACGGGCTGTAAACCCAGGTGGCTGGAGGAGGGTCAGTGGGAAGGTGCGGACCGAGAAAGACACCTGCGAGGAAGAGTCCACTGGGAACTTCAATACCGGACAGATTATTCTGGGCCACCATCTTAGTGTCACGAATCGGCTCGCTTGTAGCGTGATTCGTGCCACACGGCCCCCCGTCCGCCGTGTAAACCTCGTAGTTCGGCTGACCGTAGCGAGCAGTGTTGCAAGTGATTACGTCAGTAACTGTGACGTTCTTGAAAATGAGCGTAGTGCCGCTAACGACGTTAATCAGGTAAGGCAGCAACCCACTGTTATGGCTCAGGTCCATCGGGCCGTTTGCCGGCTGGCCGGCGAGGTATATGTTTGAGGTAGCGCCGACAACGAAGTGCTCCGCTTGAGCCACCGCGCAAAGGGCAATTGCCAGCGTAAGGCTTCGAACCACCTTTCCAACGTATCTGCCTGTTTGCATGGTTCCTCCAAAGCCCCGGGGAGGAGCTTGACCAATGGGCTCCTGTCTACCTTGCAGCAGGGATCTGCAGTGAAGCAAGTGTAACCGGGCGGGGGAATAAGTGTCAAGCAGGGGCAATAACCTACAGTACATCATGGTCTAGTGGTTCCATAGTAAGTACTGGTACGCAGTGCTCTACATTCTGCCGGTAGTTTAGCGGAGACACGAGAAGCAGTACTCCGCGATACAGTAGAAATCGCTTATCACCCTCCACATCAATGACTAGACGAACAGGGCCAACAGTACTAATTGGCGGTAGTTGATCGAGTGAGGGAACCCAGAGCACGACGAGAGTTACTCCTGCTGCGATGACCTCGTGGCATCAGGGCCAGCGGGTCTGGAACGCCGGCTGTCACGGCGCGGGCGGTATCCTACCAGGCGTTTGTATCTCTCCAGTGTGTTGTACACGATGGGACAGATGGATGCTCTCAGGCACTGAGAGGCCATGCGTCCTCCGAGTGAGCGCTCGCGAATTTCAGTGTGGGGAAAGTCGCGGCATGGTTTCGGTCTGGCTTCGTAGATCGTGCACCGATTTTCGCGCAAGAAGATGCACGCTCCGTCCACCTGACGGAGGATTCGCCCGCCTGTCACTTCCAGATCCATCGATGTATAGCGCTGTATTACTTCGTCGGACGAGCATTCGAGGAAGCCGGCGATCCTTTTGACGTCCTCGGACGTCACGCTCACCAGAGTCATCCGGCAGCAGTTGGCGCAAGTAGTGCAGTCGATCTCCTTCGATACTTCGGCTGCAAGTATATGAAACGGCTCTTCCGGCAGGTGCTTCGACCGCATCAGTCGCCGGAACTCGAGGTTCTCCGCATCCTTTTCTTCGCTCTTGCGGCGAATCTCGTCCAGGTCAACGATGAGCGGTGGGAGGTTTTGCGTAAAGAGCCCCTTCAGGTGGGACTCGCATTCTCCTGACCTCGTTACACCGGATTTTCGGGTTTACAAGCGATGTGCACGTGTAGCGCCCGAACGGCGGCTCCGGAGCCGGCCTGCTGACAAATTACGCGATTTTAGTGGGAGTGGCGCGGAACAATTGACTTCAGATTCCGATACTTCACCGCAAACTCAAGGCACGCTCCGCTTTCGAGCTGTCCGACGTGCGCGCGGTACAACTCCTGCCAAGGTGAATCGTGCTGGATCTCCTGCTGCGCAAGCTGGCGGCGGCGCTCCGCGATCTCTTCATCGCTCAGCAGCACATCCACTCTGCGATTGCGTAAGTCCACTTTCACTCTGTCCCCGGTCCTCAGAATTGCGAGATTGCCTCCTGCCGCCGCTTCTGGTGACGCATTGAGGATGGAAGGGCTGTCGGAGGTGCCGCTCTGCCGCCCGTCGCCCATGCAGGGCAGCATGCGCGTACCTTTCTTGACGAGATAGTCGGGCGGCGTCATGTTCACCACCTCTGCCGATCCGGGATACGCGACGGCGCCAGCTCCCCGGATTACGAGCATGCTCGTTTCGTCGATCTCCAGCGAAGGGTCGTTGATTCTCCGCCGGTAATCCTCCGGCCCATCGAACACCACTACGCGGGATATGAAGCAATCTTCGGAACCCGGAGTGGACAGGAAGCGCCGGCGAAAATCCTCACTGATGACGGACGTCTTCACGAGCGCGGAATCGAACAGGTTTCCTGTTACGACGAGGAACCCAGCCTTCTCCTTTAGCGGCTGGCAGTACGGCCGGATGATGTTGGTATCGAGAGAACGGGCATTGCAGTAGTTTTCGCCGACGGTCTTGCCGGTGACCGTCAGGGCGTCCGTATGGATCTTACCGGCTTGCATCAGCTCGCCGATGATCGCCGGAACGCCTCCTGCGCGGTGGAATCCTTCGCCCAGGTACTGACCAGCGGGCTGGATGTTGGCGAGAAGCGGGATGTCATGGCCGACGGTTTCCCAGTCCTGTACAGTCAGGGGAACCCCGACATGCCGTGCGATCGCGATGAGGTGCGGCGGGCAATTGGTGGATCCGCCAATCGCTGAATTCACGACGATCGCATTTTCGAAGGCCTTGCGCGTCAGAATCTTGTCCGGTGTCAAGTCCTCGCGGACCATCTCCACGATCCGCTTGCCTGTTTCGAAGGCCATCTTGGCCCGCTCTCCGTAGGGAGCGGGGATGGCGGCGCAGCCGGGCAGGGACATGCCGAGCGCTTCCGCGAGCGAGTTCATGGAAAGGGCCGTGCCCATTGTGTTGCAGTGGCCGGGGCTTGGGGCTGATGCGCATACCATGTCGATCAGCTCCTCTCCATCGATCTCTCCTGCAGCCAGCATCCGGCGAGCTTCCCACAGCGCCATGCCGGATCCGGCCAGTTTGCCCTTGAAATAGCTGTCAATCATTGGGCCGCCGGAGAGGACAATCGCAGGCAGATTGACGGTCGCCGCGGCCATCAGCAGCGCGGGCGTTGTCTTGTCACAACCCGTCATGAGGACAACGCCATCCAGCGGGTAGCCGCAGAGAATCTCGACCAGACCTAAATAGGCGAGGTTCCGATCCAGAGCGGCTGTGGGACGTCGGCAACTCTCTTGGAGGGGATGAACAGGAAACTCGAATGGAAAACCGCCGGCCTCGCGGATGCCGTCCTTTACTCTGCTGGCCAGGCTGATATGAATCCGGTTGCAAGGGGTCAGATCGCTGCCTGTTTGCGCGATGCCGATGATCGGACGCCCCGATTGCAGTTCCTTTCGCGTAATCCCATAGTTGTTGTAGCGTTCGAGATAGACCGCCGTTTCTCCCGGCTCGGTCATATCGTTAAACCAGATCTCGCTACGAAGTCGTTTTCCGTTCCTGTTCATTTCTTTTTCAGACATGTGAGGGTGCGCGGGTAGTTTATCAAACGTTGAGTCCTCCCCGCCGCTGTCGAGCCGGGTACACTGTGTCACATGTCTGGTTGCACACGGCGGAACTTCTTTGCACTCGCGGGAGGCGTGGGACTCGCGGGCGCTCAACGCGCTGCAGCCGAAGCGGCTGGTCCGATCCGCACCCTCAGTTGGGAGCCGAACTCCTACGCGGGCTGGCCAACGGTTGCGCGGAGGCGAAATGGCGATCTTCTGCTGGTATGGTCGGGCGACCGGGAAGCACATGTCTGCCCGTTCGGGCGAGTCAAGTATTCAATTTCCCGCGACAACGGCGAGTCCTGGAGCTGGCCGCGCATTCTGATGGACAGCGATCTGGATGATCGCGATGCGGGCGTCGTCGAAACAGCACGGGGCTCCCTCCTGGTCACGACGTTCACTTCTCTCGCCTATGAGCCGATCCTGGAGCGGGCGCGTAAGGAAGGGAACTGGCCCGCGGACCGGCTGGCGCGGTGGGAGGCTGTGCAGCGCAGGTTGAGCCCGGAGGTGCGAAAGGCCCGGCTCGGGTGCTGGATGCTTCGCTCCGTTGACGATGGCCTCACCTGGTCTGCTCCCTATCGCGTCCCGGTAAACAGCCCGCATGGACCAATCACCCTTTCCAATGGGCGGTTGCTCTACGCGGGCAAGGATCTTTGGGGAGAGGGCGAGGTTGGCGTTTGCGAATCGACCGATGACGGCTTGACCTGGCGGTGGCTCGCGCGCATTCCGCCACGCAAGGGGGATCACGTGCGGGACTATCACGAGCTTCATATGGCGGAGGTTTCACCGGATCATCTCATCGTCCACATCCGCAACCATGCGGAGGCCAATCGCAACGAGACGCTTCAAAGCGAATCGACAGACGGCGGCAAGACCTGGTCGGAGCCGCGGCCGATTGGCGTTTGGGGCCTGCCATCTCACCTTCTTCGTATGAGCGACGGAAGGCTGCTGATGACTTACGGGTACCGGCGGAAGCCCTTCGGGAACCAGGCCAGAGTCAGCGCAGATGGAGGGCGGACGTGGTCGGATCCCATCACTCTTTCCGCCGACGGGGCCTCCGGCGATCTCGGGTATCCTTCCACGGTCGAGCTTGGCCCTCGCCAGTTCCTCAGCATCTGGTATGAGAAACGGCCGGAATCGCCTTATGCCGTGCTTCGCCAGCTTCGCTGGAAGCTGCCTTAGTGATAGGCTCATTTAGCGGTACACAAAGGAGGGCAGGGACAACGTGAACCGTCGGACTTTTGGTAAGGCTGCCGTCGCCGCTGCGGCAAGTTCTTACGGCAGAATTCTGGGGGCCAACGACCGGATCCGTTTGGGCGCGATCGGGACGGGCGGCCGATGCCAGTACCTCATGCGCATCGCCAACGAAATCGGCGGCTGCGAGTTTGTGGCGGTGAACGACTGCAACCGGGCCCGGGCCGAAAAGGCGAAGGCGGAGCTCGCCCCCAATGCGCGGATTTATACGGACTTCAAAGCGCTGCTCGACGATAAGGCAATTGACGCCGTGATTATCGGTTCACCGGATCACTGGCACGTGCCCATGCTCGTCGAGGCAGTGAAGGCGGGCAAGGACGTCTACATTGAGAAACCGCTGACGCACCAGATCGAACAGGGACAGCAAGCGATCGAGGCCGTGAAGCAGTCGGGCCGGGTTGTCCAAGTGGGCTATCAGCAGCGCAGCTATCCTCATATGATCGAGGCCCGGCAATTGATTCAGGAAGGCGAACTGGGGCATGTGACTCTTGTCCAGTCGTATTGGTATCAGAACTACAACCGGCCCTCCACGCTTCGGGATGACTCCGCTGCGATTGATTGGAAACAGTGGCTTGGTTCGGCTCTTCCCCGGCCCTTCGATCCGCTGCGCTATGCGCGGTGGCGATGGTTTTGGGACTACGGCGGAGGGACGCTCACGGATCTCTACTCGCATTGGGTGGACACCATCCATTGGATCATGGACGATTACGTTCCACTGACAGCTCAGGCTTCCGGCGGTGTCCTTCATTTCAAAGAGTGGGAGTGCCCGGACACGCTCACGGCTTCCTACCGGTATCCGAAGGGCTTCCTTTCCACGTACGACAGTACCCTCGTTCAAGCGTACGAGGACGGCGGGATGGTGTTCCGCGGCGACAAGGCCACCATGAAGCTCAATCGCGGCGGCTACGAGATCTTCACCGAGGACGATATCCGGCAGCAGCGCACGGTGCGTCCCGCGGCTGCGAAGAGCGTTCGGGCGGAGCGCGACGGGACGATTCCGCACATGGCGAACTTTCTCGACTGCGTCCGCACGCGGAAGACTCCGAACTCCGATGTGGAGACCGCTGTGGCCGCGGCAAACGCAGCCCACTACGGCAACCTCGCCTACAAGACCCGGCAGACTGTTCATCCCTCGCTCCCGCCCGGTGCGTGGCAGCCGCTCTGGAACGGACGAAATCTCGATGACTTCGTCGTTGACACCGAAAGCTGCTGGCGGGTGCAGGACGGCGTCATTATCGGCCGCCACAGCGGGTTAAGCTACAACGACTTTCTACGCACAAAGAAACACTATCAGGACTTTGAACTACGGCTGCGGTTCCGGTTAAAGAACGGCGCAGGCAACAGCGGGATTCAGTTTCGCAGCGAGGCGATCGAAGGATCTCACGAGGTCTCCGGCTATCAAGCCGATATTGGCGAGAAATACTGGGGCTGCCTGTACGATGAGTCCCGGAGGAACAGAGTGCTGGCGGGTCCAACGGAAGAAATGATGGCCCGGATCGACAAGGCCGGATGGAATGAATACGTGATCCGCGCGCAGGGGGACTTCATCACGCTTCATTTGAATGGCGTGCGTACGGTGCACTACATCGAAAGCGAGCCGGGCATCAGGAAACGCGGATTCATCGCATTACAGGTTCATAGCGGACCGGGGATTGAGATCGAGTTCAAGGATCTGCAGATCCGCGAGCTGTGAGGAGCCGGAGGCGGCTCTGCCCGCCGCCTCCAAGCTCTGCGACTGCTCCTACCAATACAGCTTCAGCCCAACCTGCATACGGCGAGGATCATTGATGGTGTTCGTCACCTGGCCGAAGTCAGGTGCTTGCACGTTTGTGTTTCCAGGGCTGAAGCGTGACCGGTTGAACGCATTGAACAGCTCCCAGCGGAAGTCCATCCGGATGGATTCCGTGAAGAAGAAGGACTTGGCTATGGAGAAGCTTTCATCCAGCAGCCATGGGTAGCGCGCCTTTGGATTGAAGCGTGTCGCATTGCCGAGGATTGTATCGGGCTGCTCGCCAGCGAAGGTGGAAGGCGGATTAAAGTAGCGATCACCGCCTCTCCAGTTTGGATTGTCGTGATTTGCCACCCAGCCTTCGTAGGTCGTGACGTGAGCAGGGCTCCGTCCATTGAAGATCAGGTAATTGGTGCTATTGGTAAGCGGAAGCGGAAAGCCGCTTGCGTAGTTGTGGAAGCCGGAGATTCGCCAGTTGCCGAGAACCGAGCTTGCAATGCCCGAATTCAGCCAGCGCTTGCCCCGTCCAAAGGGCAGCTCGTAAACGTAGCTGAACTTGAAGATATGCGTTTGATCATACTGCCCAATGGATTTCTCGAGCCGGCGGTTGTAGTGGTCGGCCGCCCGGTTGTCGGCATCGTAGCTGTCGGCGTCCGTCAGCAGCTTTGACAGCACGTAGGAGCCGGTGAAGGTCCATCCTTCGGAAAAGCGTTTCTCGAGCTTGAGGACCATCGAATGATAGGTCGAGTGGCCGCTCTTGTCGCCGAGTCCCGCCCAGGTATTGATCTGGTTGTATTGGGGAAATGGCCGTAACGTTTGCGCGACGCTCACTGGCTGGCAGGTGCGGCTGAAATCGCAATCGATGTTTGTGTAAGGCCGCTTCAGTCCTGCTGCAACGGCTGCCGGGCTATCGATGGAGCTGCTGAGCAGAGTGCGCCCGTATTTCTCGAGAACGCTGAACGGGAGCTGATTGATGTTCTTGAGCCCCGCGACCAGGTTCGAGCCCATCGTCGCGTTATATGCCGCTTCGGCCACAAAGCTGCTGCCCAGTTGCCGCTGAATCGAGAAGGTCCACTGGTAGTTCTGCGGCATCCGGACCGCGTCGTTATCCCAATAGGCAGGAGACTGGCCGTTGGCGAAGCTCGGATCAATGACGGGCGGCTTTTGATAGGGCGGAAGCCCGTCATCCATCTTGAAAGCCGGAGTAATTCCGTTGTCGAGACTTTCAGGACGGTAGATGAGGACCGCGCCGTCGAAATGCGTGCTGCCCGTCGTCGTCTTCACGATACCGAATGTTCTCGCCCCTGCCGCGCGAATGACAGTCCTGTCGTTGAGCGAGTAAGCCAAGCCGAGCCTCGGGCCCCATCCGCCCCACCAGCCGTCAACCAGCGTCCGGGAGTTCTCCCGCCCGGGTCCGAATCCCGCGAAGCGGAGCGCGCCGGGGATGTTATCGGCCCGCGGGTTCGGCCGATCCGGAGTGAAGTCGCTCCATTTGTCCTTCTGCTCGAGCGGGGGCAGAGTGAATTCGTACCGGAGTCCGAGGTTCAGCGTAAGCCGGCGTGTGACCTTCCAGTCATCCTGGAAGTAGAAGGCGTGGCTTCGCCACTGCTGTCCCACAAAGCGCTCGTTCTCCGTTCCACCCGAATAGGATTCGCCGAGCAGGAAGGATGCGAATCCGTTTCCACCTCCCGTGCTCAGGTTGTTGTCATTGGGAACGCTCGTGCTGCGCCGGTCTCCGCGAACCAGGCCAGCGATCGTTTGCTGGCCGAAGCCGTTGTAATGAGTCCGCTCCCACAGATAACCCATCTTGAAGGTGTGAGCGCCGCGAATGATACTGAGGTCGTTGCCGAAGGAGAAGACGAAGTTTTCGGAGCCGTCCAAAGCCGCTGGGCCCCAGGTGCTGTAGTCCGAGAACTGGATTGTCGGGAAGTTGACGTCGCAGTTCCAGGCGTCACGCAGACAGATGCCCTTGGCGCTCCAGTTCTGGCCGTAAGTCAGAGCCCGGTTACTCTCCTTCCAGAAGTTCACCCCCCCGTATGCATAGTTAATGATGGTCGGTGTAATTACCTTGGTGTAGGTTCCCCGGTAGACGTCGCTCCTCTGCCTGCCCTGCCGTGTCTCGTTCAGCGGATAAGGCAGTCCGGCGAATCCATCGGGTCCAGGGATCTTTTCATGCAGGCCGTAGTTGTAAAGAAAGCTCACGCGATCCGAACTTGTGAAGCTGTGATCTCCTTTGAGGCTCCACTTTGTCCAGGGATCCAGCGTAACGCCGGAGTTGTTGATGTAGTTGTTCCGGACGTAATCGCTCGTTCCAGGAGTTGCGCCGTTATTGGGAAAGGCGACGTTGCCGACTTCCTTCAGAACCGCCTTTGAGAAGTTGGCGAAGCGAGCTTGCGGAATCATGTTGTTCGGAAACGGGTCGCGAATATAGGTCTTCCCATCCGGACCCAGCCGGGTTGTGCTGGGGTCGTAGATGGGGAGCTGCTTGCCGCTCCCATCCACCCAATAACGAAAATCTCCTTGATACATCTCAGGAGTAGGGACGCTGGAACGGCTGGAAGTGGCGCCCACGCGGTTGCGGAACCACTCCATCGAGGTAAAGAAAAACGTGCGGTCCCGACCGTTGTAAAGTTTCGGAATGTAGACCGGGCCTCCCGCGCTCCAGCCAAAGTCGTTTTGCTTATAAATGCCCTTCTCGTTCTCAAAGAAGCGCCGGCTATCGAGCGTGTTGTTGCGCAGAAATTCATAGGCGGTGCCGTGAAAGTCGTTGGTGCCGGACTTGGAAACGAACGTGATTGTGCCGCCCTGCGCCCTGCCATACTCTGCTTTGAAACCGTTGGTTTCCACGCTGAACTCGGTGATGGCGTCAACCGATGGGGTGTTGACGTTCGCCCACTCGACGGAGTTATAACGCCCAGTCAATATCGTGACGCCGTCGAGCGTAGCTCCATAAGCGCCAGCCTGGCCACCTCCGATGCTGAATGCTTTGTCGGTTCCTTCGGCAGCGCCGGAGGGAAGGTTCGCTTGAGGCGCTACCATCGCCAGATCGAAGGCGCTGCGCATCGCGCCGCCGACAACCAGCGGGAGCTGATCGACCATGCGATTTGAGACCTGGGTCGTCGTCTTCGCATTCTCCGTCTGAATCTGAGCAGCGGAGGCTGTTACCTGGATGGATTCGTTCACCGCGCCAACTTGCAGCACCGCGTTTACAACTGTTGTTCCGCCGGATATGAGCGTGTAGCCGGTCCCGACAAAGCTCTTGAAGCCTTCCTTCTCTACGCGAATTTGATAAGTGCCAGGTGTTAACGATGGAATGGTGAAGTCGCCCGTAGATGTGGATACAGTGCTCGAGGCCGCGTTTGTTGCTACCTGGATTGCAGTAACTTTCGCGTCGGGAACCGCTGCCCCCGACGGATCCTTAACTGACCCTGTGATTGTTCCCCGGTCAGACTGCGCAAAGACATTCCCCACCGCCAGTACGAGGGCGGCGAAGCAAAGTAGACGCATACAAATGCCTCCTGCTGCCGTTGAAGTGCGTTGGCATATAATACATCAAACGCGTTTCAGGCGAGAAGGAATGTGGTGGAAATCCGTGTAAAGAATTACTCTTCGCGCTGACGCCGGTATCTCCAAATTAAGAGAACGCCGGCAGCGATAACTGTACCGGCGGATAATAGTCCGCCCTGAACAAAGATGGAAGGCTCAAAGCGAATCGTCACATCGTGTGCACCGGCGGGCACCCACAGGCCTTGGAACGCGACATTGGCGGCAACAAGCCCTGCTGGACTGCCGTCGATCAGGGCACGCCACCCTGGATAGTACGCCTCGCTGAGGTAGAGGAAACCGAGCCCCGTATTGGTCGTCCGAAGCTGGATTTCCCCCGGCTTGTACGAAATTACTTCCACTTCTCCAACGGGCAAATCTGTAGCAGCGGAGCCCGGTTCTTCCGCAACCGCCTGTTTTCGCGGATTCCAGTAAGGGTTGCGGGCGGCTGTAACCGCGTCTCCCATGCTGCCGGCGCGAACAACCGACGGTACGAAGTACACTCGCGACGACGGATCTGTTCTGCGGTAAACCCACCGGGGAGTACTGCGCACGCATCGCCATGTCGAATCTGCTTGCAGCGGCAGCGGCTCGGAACTCACGAGATAGTCTACATTCATTGCCGCGAGCATTGCCGATTCCGGCCGTTCCACTTTGTACAGTGCGCCCCAGCGGTGACCTTCCGCGAAGAATAGCCGGCTTTGAATCACGCGTTCGAGAGCGAGCGGGTCGTATCCGTTGGCGGTTAGGCGCCCAAGCAGGGATGCATTGAAGACCCACTGCTCGCTTTCGTGAACGATATCGAACCGAGCATTGGCCGGCGCCGGTCCCGGCGCAAGCGCTGCCGGAGTCGCGGCATCACCCAAATAGGCGCTATTAGAGATGCGTTCGTCCGGCCTATAGGAAGTCGAGTTCATTGGAAGGTTGGAGTTGAAGTAGAGGAGTTCTCCTGCGGTCAGGACGACAAGTGCCCACTTTATCGCTGCTCGTAGTTTTGTCTGACTCAGAACTGCGGCCGAGACCAGGGCGACCCCGAAGCTGAACACCATGATCCACGATGACGGATAATAGGCGCCGCGAACCGCTTCAGGAATCAGGCGCCAGAGGGAGAGACCGAACATCGTGTGGTCACCGAGCATGCAAGCGGCGGAGATGATGAGAAGCGCGGTCATGGCGGCTACGATGCGTACTCGGCGCGCATATCGGAAGGCCGCGGCGACGAGGATAAGGGGAATGAAACCGTTGAATAAGTAGCAGAAGGTAAGTTCCTGTTTAAGTCGGAAGCGGCTGAGATCGGAAACGCCATAATAATCCGGCCAGATCAGCGAAACGAGGGACTCCCAGGGAATTCCTCCGCCGGTACCTCTCCAGTCGAGCCGGTATTTACCGACACTGTGTTGAGCCAGTTCAATCGAGGGAATGAGCTGAAAGCTTACGACGCCTAAAGAGAACAGACACGCGATTGCGAAAAGGCTCAGCGGCCGCAGAGCCGGTTTTCGGAACGCCCATAGCAGCAACAGGAGCAGCAGGAAGGATGCCGCGTAGAGGACGAGCACTGCCGGCATGAAGCCGGTCAAATAAGCAGTTGCAAGGATCGCGCCGAGCAGAATGGCGTTCGTGTGACGTGGTGACTGGATCAGTCTCACAACAGCCCACGCCGCGGCAGGTAGCCACGCTCCGAGTTCGATCATGCCGACGTGTTGCAACTGCGAGGCAATGAAGCATCCGCTTCCATACGCTACACCGGCGAGCGCGGCCGCCTGCGAATCAAAGCCGAGGCGCCAGGCCAGAAGTAAAGTGAAGAGCCCGGCGCAGATGATATGCACGAGCACCTCTACTTCGAGCCGTGAAACCAGATTGGAGGGAGAACGTGCTGTCAGAACGGTAATCCATCTCGGCAGGTAGAAAGATTGCGTTTGAGGATTCGCAGCGAACGGGCGGCCGCAGTAGTTGTAGCTATCCCAGAACGGGAACGTACTTTTTGCGGCTGCCTCGTGCATGACCACGAGGTGGGGCAGGTGAAAGTTCAGGAAATCCCAGGGAATCGTTCTGTCATCGGAAAAGATTGTCGCCCAATGAAACAGCAGCGGAACTACAGTGACAAGCAAAATTGCCGCAACTCGCGCGAAGCTTGGACGCGATGCACGAGCTTTCATTGGTCCTAACGTATCAAATCGGGATTCGGCAAGCGTGGTCGGACATCCGTCAACGCTGCTCTTCCGGCGGATACCAATCTTCGGAACGGATTGCCTCCTTTTCGGCCAGCTAAGTGCACTAGGTGAAGGCGATGTAGGGCGGGTTCGGGAGTGTCCGATATGCCGAATACAGATCGCCGGGATGCGGACGGCCGTTTCGAGTTCCCTCGTAAGGTAGCAGTTGCAGTAATGATTACAGCGCTTTTGGTGCTGCTCCTCCTGATGGTGTGGTATCTGGCGCACGTGCTTCTGCTGGTTTTCGGCGGTTTACTCGTGGCCGTTTTCCTGCGCGGTCTGGCCGACTTCGTCTCCTCCCACCTGCGCATCCGTCATGGCGTGGCTCTGCTGGCCGTCATCCTTGGTCTTCTCAGTGTGCTGATTGTCACGGGACGCCTGATGGCTCCCCAGGTCAGCCTTCAGTTGCGTGAGCTCGGCGAAGCGTTGCCGGAGTCTCTGGGGCAGCTTGAACAAAAGCTCAGGCAGTACGAGTGGGGCGCGCGGATTGCGGACGAGCTGGCGCGTGACGAAGGACTGCTCGCCGCGGGAAGGCAGAGTTTCACAAGATTGGGAGGGCTTTTCACGGGTCTTCTGGGAGTGCTTGGGCAGGCGGTTTTCGTGCTCGTGGTCGGCCTTTACTTTGCTGTGAGACCGGAGCCTTATTTGAGGGGGATCGTCCGGCTGCTCCCCAGGTCCGGGCGCGAGCGAGCCTGTCACGTATTGAGCGCGTTACGCCACACGCTGCTTTGGTGGCTCGTCGGACAGGCCACCGTGATGATATTCGTCGGCGTGGCGGTGACGATAGGCCTTGCCCTCCTGGGCATTCCAATGGCTCTTGCGCTGGGCATCCTCGCCGGCCTCCTGGACTTCGTTTCCTACATCGGCCCCATCGCTGCGGCGGTTCCGGCGGTTCTCGTGGCTCTCGTCCAAAGTCCGGCGGATGCCTTCTATGTGATTGTTCTATACGTCATCGTGCAACAGGTGGAAGGCTATGTCGTGGCGCCGATTGTGCAAAGCCGGGCCGTTCACCTGGAGCCGGCCGTGTCGATCACAGCCCAAGTGGCCCTGGGCCTGTTAGTCGGTCCCATTGGCGTGCTACTGGCCATTCCCCTGACCGCGGCTGGACTTGTCGTCGTGAAGATGCTGTATCTCGAGGACACCCTGGGCGAAAGAACGGATGTCGCAGGCGCCGACGACGCAATCTGCGAGCCGCAGCTCTTCTGATTCTTGCTTGTATCTTTAATCTGAAATATTCTATTGCAATCGGGCAATCTTAATGCAAGAATCTTGAAAATCTGCCAAGCAGGAGTACGGCAGCGCACCGCCTGAGCGAAACGCCTGCTGCCAAAGGCGTTCGTCTGTTTCCGGCTGTCTTTGCTGGCCTGCAGATGGGGAAGGTCTAATGAGAGAGTTACTTTTTCGCACAACTGCGCTCGTCTTGATGGCGGTCGCGAGCCTTGTCGCGCAGCTGGAGACTGGCACGATCTCCGGGGTCGTCACGGATCCCCAGGATGCCGCGGTGGCGGGCGCCACGGTTGAAATTCGCAACACTCGCACGAACGCAATCTTCCGGACAACGAGCAACGAGAGTGGAAACTATGTTGCTCCCAACCTGCCAGTGGGCGAATACGAGGTGACGGCGCAGTACGAGGGGTTCAAGCGGATTGTGCGGAGCGGCATTAGGCTGCAGGTGAACCAGAATGCGCGGCTGGATCTCAGGCTGGAAGTCGGCCAGTTGGCAGAGACCGTGGAAGTTGTCGGTGAGGCGCCCCTCGTTGATACGGGATCCGCAACCATTGGCGCGGTGATTGAGAACCGGCGCGTGCGCGACCTTCCGCTCAACGGGCGCAACGCATTGGCTTTGACGCTGTTGAACCCGGGAGTCATCTCTAATGCAGGGCCGACGAACTCCGGATTCGGGGACCGCGGGGTTCAGATCTCGTCCATCAGCATCAATGGCGGCCCCAGCGCCATGAATGCGCAGATGCTGGACGGGAATAACAACATTCTGAGCTACGTGGGAGAAGTGGGTGTGCCGCCTGCTGTTGACGCGGTCGAAGAGTTCAAGGTGCAAAGCGGTCCGATGTCCGCCGAGTTCGGATTCACCGCCGGCGGTGCTGTCAACCTGGTGACTAAATCGGGGACCAACGAGTTCCACGGGACTCTGTACGAATTTCTGCGAAATGACAAGTTTGATGCACGTAAGACCTTTGCCCCCCGCCGTCTCCCACTTCGATACAACCAGTTTGGCGGCTCCATTGGCGGACCCGCCATTAAGGATCGTACATTTGGATTCTTCAACTGGGAGGAATACCGCCTTCGCTCTTCCGACCCTCGCATTACCAGCGTGCCGATCCAGGAGTTCCGGGAGGGCGACTTCCGACGCCTTGCTACGTCCGCAGGCGCCCCGATTCCAATCTACGATCCCGCTACAACCCGCCCAAATTCGAACGGCTCGGGATTAATCCGAGATCAGTTTCCGAATAACATCATTCCGGCGAGCCGGTTTGATCCCATTACGCCAAAGATTCTCGCCTTCTGGCCTGCACCCAACCGCGAACCGACCAATCCGTTCACGTTTGCGAACAACTTTCAGGACGAGAACAAGACCATCACGGACTGGACTCAGTTCAACATCCGTGTGGACCACCGGTTCAGCGATTCGAACTCCATGTTCTTCCGCTACACGCATGCGAGACACTACACGGCGGGGAATTCAATCTTCACCGATCCGACTGTTGGTCAGAACCGGGAAGACACGCAAATGAACCGCAACATCATGTTCTCCGATACGCACACGTTCTCTCCGACTTTGCTCAACAACCTACGGATCGGAGTGATGCGGCAACATTTCCTGTTTCAGGCAGTGAATGCGGGAAAGGATTGGCCGCGGCGGTTGGGACTGCCCGAGATTGTTCCGAATGACCAGTTCCCCCAACTGGAATTTGGCTACGGGATGATCGGCGGCCAGGCGTACGGCGAGCGGGGCTCGCTGAACTGGGACATCCAGAACATGCTCACCAAAATTCATGGCAACCACACCATGAAGATTGGGTACAACCACAGGATTCTCTACGGCGGCAACCGGCAGGGTGCGGCCCTCTCTGGCAACTTTGTCTTCAGCGGCCTGACCACGAATCCGCAGGCTACGGCAGGCACCGGTTCCAATCTCGCCCAATTCCTCCTTGGTGAAGTCAGTTCCGCCAACATCGATCGCATTCTTGGGAACTCCTTTCACGGAACGGCAATCAGCGCATTCTTTCAGGATGACTGGAAAGTCTCCCGCCGCCTGACGCTGAACCTGGGACTGCGGTGGGACTGGCAACAAAAGCCTTACGAGCGGAATAACGGCCACATCAATTTCGACCCCAGCCTTCCGAATCCGGGCACGCCATTTATGGGGCAGGTTGTTTACGCTGGCCGGAACGGTCAGCCCCGCTCGTTCATGGAGGAAGATTTCCTCGACTTCGGCCCGCGGTTTGGATTCGCCTGGGACATCTTTGGCAACGGAAGGACGGTGTTCCGCGGCGGTTATGGAATCTTCTATCCATCCATCTTTTTCCGCACGTTCATGGGGAATACGCAGCTCTTTTCGAACACTTCCACAAGCTGGGTAGCGCAAGGGCCGGGGCAGCGCGCGTTCCGGTTCGCGGACGGGTTCCCTTCGCCGCCGCTCGAGTCTCCCGGAGCGTCCGCCGGCCCCTTGGCATTGCTTGGGCAGAGCGTGTCAGTGACGGAATCGAACGGTGCGACTCCGCTCAGCCAACAGTGGAGCGCAAGCCTTCAGCAACAGATTGGGAACTGGTTGTTCGACGTGGCTTACTCTGCGAACAAGGGCAATGGCTTTGCTGCCAACGGATACAACCTGAACCAGTTAGATCCGGAGCTTCGCGCGCAGCTTGGTCAGAGCTTGTTCAATCCGGTCCCGAATCCATACGCCGGGCTCGTTCCCGGCGGGTTGGGGGCCGCGACCATCACACTTGAGCGCGCGCTGATGGCTTTCCCGTACTATAACAGCGTCACAATCCGTAACCCGCTCCTCGGCAACTATACGTCCCATCAGCTCCAGTTGAACGTTCAGAAGCGGATGCGTAACGGTCTGCTGGTGAACGTCGCCTACACGACGGGCAAGAGAATGAGCGATTCTTCTCTGATCCCGATCGATTTCGGCCCGATCGAGCAGGTAACCGATACAGCATTTCAGGACGGACGATTCAATCGAAAGCTGAACAGGTCCCTGGATCCTGCCGATGTCTCTCAGCGGCTCGTTACGAGCCTTCTCTACGAGCTTCCGTTTGGCCAGGGTAAGGCGTTCAGTCCGTCGAACGCCGTAGCGCGGAAGATCGTGAGCGGCTGGCAGGTGAATTTGATCAGCGTGATTCAATCGGGGATCCCCTTGACGGTCCGTGGAGCCAGCAATTTCCAGGCGGATCGGCCGAATTCGACGGGAAAGAGCGCCAAGCTGCCACGAGGTGAGCGGAATGCCCAGCGCTGGTTCGATACGTCGCAGTTCGTCAACCCGCCCGACTTCACGTTTGGAAACGTGGGCCGTACGCTTCCCGATGTCCGTCACCCCGGTACAATCAACTTCGACCTCTCTGTGATCAAGGACACTCGGATCACCGAGCGGTTCAACCTGCAGTTCCGAGCGGAGTCGTTCAACGTCGCCAACCATGTAAATCTCGGTCTGGCAGACGATACGTTCGGAGCCGGACCGGACGGCCGCAACTCACGAGCCCAGTTCGGAACAATCACCACGTCGCGGGACGCCCGCATCAACCAGTTTGGCTTGAAGCTGATCTTCTAAAGGCGCGGCCGTGCTTAGGCGCGGCCGCCGCCCATGCATCCCCAGGTTTCGTCGCCTTGCTGCGTATGAGGCCAGGCTTCACTGGTGCATTCGGTTGCCGCCGCCGACGTAGAGAAGCTGCCCGGTGAGCCACCGGGCCTGTTCAGAAGCGAGAAAGACGACGACGTCCGCCACATCCTCAGGCTGCCCGACGCGGCCCAGCGGGATCG
>CALGAR010000039.1 GCA_937959285.1 uncultured Bryobacterales bacterium | reverse complement strand
CTGCCGGACGGGGTCACTCTCGAAGAGCACGAGCAGAACATCATCCGCGAAGCGCTCCGGCGAACCAACGGCAACAAGAGTCAGGCCGCGCGCCTCCTCGGTTTGACTCGGAACGCGCTGCGATACCGGCTTTCCCAGATGGGTCTCGACACTTAGGAAAATTCTGTAAATCTGCTCACTGCTGTCCAA
Source organism: uncultured Bryobacterales bacterium (assembly GCA_937959285.1). Lineage (GTDB taxonomy): Bacteria > Acidobacteriota > Terriglobia > Bryobacterales > Bryobacteraceae > JADGHK01. The sequence goes on along the minus strand of CALGAR010000039.1, from coordinate 31,466 downwards.
AATAGCTGATCCCCCTGCCGTACCTGTGTTGAAAAGAAGCCCTTTGTCGCCCGTTGTGGGCTGATCCCTCGCCCCAGGTTCCCCTCCGACGCTGGTACATGCTGTCCAAGACCGTCTCACCACGAAATCGCCAGTTGCTCCACCCGGTCGGCCAGCGGCCGGGGCGGCCCCTCGAAAGGATGGTCGATCCAGCGCCACAAGTCGCGGTAAACAAACAACTGTTGCCGCAGCAGGGCCACCAGTCGGGACAGGCTCCAGCCCAGCCGCGAGCGCAACTGCAGGAACTTGATAAGCAGGATGGAGATCAGTGCTGTCCAAATCTGGATCTTCAGCGCGTTGGCCGAGGTGCCCACGAAGGTCTTCACCCGCAGGTTCTGCTTCAGGGCCTTGAAGAACAGCTCCACCTGCCAGCGCTGCTTGTAGACCGCGGCCACCTGCGAGGGGACCAGTTCGAAATGGTTCGTCAGGAAGACGAACTCCCGCTCCTTGTCGGCATCCCAGTAGACTACCCGCCGGAAGAACCGGTCGTTGTCGGCCGTGGCCTGCTGGCGGAACACGAGGATCTCATCCCGGCGCACACCGGCCTTCCTCTCGCCGTCGGTTATGGCGCGCCGCTCGAGCACCACGAAGTCGGCCTGTTCTTTCAGCCGCGTCACGAAGAAGACCTTCTGCCGACTCAGCGCGGCGAACCAATCGTAGTCCGAGTAGCCCCGGTCGAAGACCAGCATCGAGCCCGGCGGCAGTTTCAGGCGCCGGGCCACCCGGATCTCGTGCTGCTTGCCCGGTGTGATCACAGCGTAGGCCGGCAGGTGACCCTCATGGTCCAGCAGCAGGTGCAGCTTCACCGCCCCCTTGGTGGTGCGGAACTTGGCCCAGTCGAACACCGCCGCGCACAGGTCGATCACCGTGGCGTCCAGGCTGAACAGCCGGTGACCCAGCGCCGCTGCTCTCCCATAGACGCCCGCGGCCTGCAACTGCGCCCGGCAGCGCCGGAAGGTGACCTGGAACAGTTCCTCGAACAACCGGTGCGTCCGGTGTTGGTTGGCGTAGGCCAGCGTGGACCGCGGCGGGGCGTCGGTCAGGCCCAGGTGCCGCAGACGTCCCTCGCTGGCCCGCAGGCCCTCGTGGATCTCCCGCAGGCTCTTGGCCTGCCCCAGTTGGCAAAACAGCATCGCCACGAATTGCCCCCAACAACTGAATCCTTTGCTCCGCCGCTCCGCGCCGTGCTTGCGGACCAGTGCTTCGAACTCCCCGCGCGGGAACCACTGGAGAAGTTGGCTGAAAATGCTGGATACTCGATTCAAGGTTGAACCTCCGGTTCGATGGATCCGTTCTTGCCGGAACTCTTCCACCGTAGCAGGACCGTTCAACCTTCAACTACGATGCTGTTTTGGACACGAGTGTTTCAAAGCCTACAATGAAGCAATGTGCTGCTGCGATGAGCTTGGGAATCTGGTCGACAGGGGAATGGCGAAGATCTCACCGCTGCACCTGCTTACAAACGGCCGCATTCTTACCGAAATTGATACGGACTACTTTCTCGTATTCGGCGAGGAACGGCCGAGCTATGTAGGGCTCAATTACTGTCCGTTCTGCGGCCGGGCTCTGTCTCGGGGGCTTTGGAACCTGGAAAAGAAGAAACAGGGGCTTTAGCGGGCGGCAGCGGCTCAAGCGCTGCACCTCATGTCTGCCTGCCCGAAAAGGAAGGCGGCGCGGCAGAAGGACTTGTTACCTTTGCATCACTTTTTTACGTCTGCATCACTTTTTTACGTTTTGACCGACTGAGGCGCCAACGCCAGTACCTCACCAGCGTCGACGCCCCCGGCACGCAGCACTCTACCTTCGTGTTCCCCGTCACGTTGGCTGGCATGCGCACCAGCGTTCAATATATACCGGCGAGACCGGAAGCGCGCACCCCGGCCTCCACTTCACCCTGATCAGCGCAGAGGCATTCGCCAGTCTGGCAGATCACGCACGGCACCGCGCCACTGCCCGCTGCCATCCTTCGTAGAGCGCGTCGCGCTGATCGTGCGACATCTTCGGCTCGAAGGTTCGCTCCGCCCGCCAGAACGTCTCGATCGAATCCGGCCCTTTCCAATACCCTGTAGACAGCCCGGCCAGATACGCCGCACCAAGCGCTGTCGTCTCGATATCGGCTGGACGAACGATGCAGCAGCCCAGGATATCGGCCTGGAACTGCATGAGGAAGTTATTGGCGGAGGCCCCTCCGTCCACGCGAAGCTCGCAGACCTTCTCGCCGCTGTCAGCCTCCATCGCCGAGATCAGCTCCCGGGTCTGATAGGCGATGCTCTCCAGTGCCGCACGCACCACGTGAGCGCGCCCAGTACCGAACGTCATACCGCTGATCAGTCCTCGAGCCGCAGGGTGCCAATGCGGAGCGCCCAGCCCGACAAACGCGGGAACCAGGTAGACCCCGCCGTTATCGGGGACCGAGAGCGCGATCTGCTCCGATTCCGCCGCCGTGGCCAGCAGACCCAGACGGTCCCGGAGCCATTGAATCGCCGCGCCCGCTACGAAAACGCTTCCTTCCATAGCGAACTGCGGCGTATCGTCGAGGCTTGCCGCCCGAGTTGTAACCAGACGATGGCAGGACCGAGGCGACCGGCTTCCGGTGTGCATCAGCGCGAAGCAGCCAGTCCCGTAGGTGTTCTTGGAGCGGCCCGGACGGAAGCAGGCCTGACCAAAGAGCGCAGCCTGCTGATCGCCCGCGATCCCCGCAATCGGAATTTCTGCCCCGAGGTGCTCTCCAGCAGTTACGCCGAAGACGTGGCCGGATGGAGCAATCTCGGGCAGCATGGCTCTCGGGATTTCAAAGATGTCGAGAAGCGCCTCATCCCATGTTCCCGAGTCGAGATCCATCAGCATCGTGCGGGAAGCATTGGAGATATCGGTCACGTGAACGGCGCCGTTCGTTAGCTTCCAGACCAGCCAGGTGTCAACCGTTCCGAACAGCAGTTCCCCGTCAGCCGCCTTTTTCCGGGCGTCAGGGACATTGTCGAGGATCCAGCGGAGCTTGCTCGCCGAGAAGTAGGCGTCAATGACCAGACCCGTCTTTCGCTCGATCAGCGGTCCGACGCCAGAGGAGGCGATCTGCGCGCAGAAGTCGGCCGTTCGGCGGCATTGCCAGACGATCGCGGGCGCGACAGGTTTGCCGGTCGCCCGCTCCCAAACGATGGTCGTTTCGCGTTGATTTGTGATGCCGATGGCGGCGACGGATCCGGGGGCGGCTTTTGCACGATCGAGAAGCCGAAGCGCTGCCGTCAGTTGCGCCCGCCATATCGATTCAGCATCCTGTTCCACCCATCCCTGCTGGGGATGAGTGCTTTCGATCGGAGTAGCCTCAATGGCGATTCGTCGCGCCTGCTCGTCGTACAGGGCGGCTCTCGCGCTGGTCGTTCCTTCGTCTAAAGCCAGGATATATGCCACCGAGGCATTTTATAATGAATTCGTATGTTCTTCCGCAGGGAAAAGCCAGCCGTCCCAACGTTCGAGGAGCGCCTCCAGAGTCTCAAGGAGATCGGGTTCCAGGTCGCCCAGGAGCAGGGACGCACCGTTGTGACGCGAGACGGCTTCGCAGCTGTCGTGGAACAGCGCGGCGATACGCCTTTGATTGGGATAGTCGGCCTGAGGCACGGCAATGAAATTGCCGTGCTGACAGACCTCGGCTATCAGAAGGTGTTCGAAACACCGAGCGGTCGGCGTGAGCCAGCCCGAGCGGAGCATCTCCGGGCGCTCCACGACTTTACGGAAGACCTGAAGGAAGGCCTCGGCCTGATCAGCCTCTACAACGAGGGCCTCGGCTCCGTAAATCAGCGCCACATCTACGACCGCGTAGCCAATCGCGACAGAGGCGTTCAAACCACGCCCTGGCAGCGCTAGTTCTCAGCGGACTTCCCCGTTCCCTTCGAGCTACGCCATCTTTCTGTCTCGTGCGCCACTCCTCTCTTTCGTATGGCCCTGGCGGCACTAGCCCCTCCACGGCCTGGGGCTAGCGTCTGACGCTGGACTGTTATCTAATATACAGGCAGCGGAGGGACGCTAATACGAAATGGGACGCATGCGACGGCTGGGGTGGCTTGTACTGGCAGCGGCGGCAGGATCCGGTCTGCCCGGACAGAATGCGAGCCCGCCTGAGCGCGTGGACTTCGTGCGCGACGTGAAGCCCGTGCTCGAACAGTCCTGCTATTCGTGCCACGGGCCGAAGCTGCAAATGGGCGGCCTTCGTCTGGACGCAAAAGAGTCCGCAGCCAAGGCGATTCATCCGGGCAAGCCTGACGAGAGTTCGCTCTACCAGCGCATCGCCGGCATGGGCGATCAGCCGCGGATGCCGATGGGAGGCAAGCCGCTCGATGCGGCGCAAACCGCTCTGATCAAGCGCTGGATCGAGCAGGGCGCAGAATGGCCCGATCATGCGAGCGCGAAAGTAGAAGTGGTCCAGGAGCATTGGGCTTTCCGCCCGCCCCAACGGCCCCCGATCCCCAAGACCAGGAACAAGACCTGGGCAAAGAACCCAATCGACCAATTCATCCTGGCGCGACTCGAACAGGAAGGACTCAGCCCATCCCCGCCGGCCGATAAGGTTACGCTCCTCCGCCGCTTAAGCCTGGACCTCACCGGACTCCCGCCAACCATTGAGGAAGTGGACGCCTTCCTCCGCGACCGGAGCAAAAACAGCATGGAGAAGCAAATTGACCGGCTGCTTGCCTCTCCCCACTACGGTGAACGCTGGGGCCGTCACTGGCTCGATGCCGCAAGATATGCCGACTCCGACGGATTTGAAAAAGACAAGCAGCGGTGGGTCTGGTTCTATCGCGACTGGGTCGTCAACGCCCTGAACAAAGACCTCCCGTATGACCGGTTCGTAATCGAGCAGGTGGCGGGCGACCTTCTGCCGAACCCCACACAGGATCAGCTCGTCGCCACAGGCTTCCTGCGCAACTCCATGATTAACGAGGAGGGAGGAATTGATCCCGAGCAGTTTCGCATGGAGGCCATGTTTGACCGCATGGACGCCATCGGCAAGAGCATCCTCGGGCTCACCATTCAATGCGCCCAGTGCCACAATCACAAGTACGACCCGCTGACGCAGGAAGAGTACTACCGTCTTTTCGCCTTTTTGAACGACTCACACGAGGCGAACATCGCCGTCTACACACCCGCGGAACACCAGAAGCGCGCTGAGATCTTTCGCGCCATCGCCGATATCGAAGCCGGCCTGAAGCACCGTATGCCGGATTGGGCCGAGCGAATGGCGAAATGGGAAGACCAGGTACGCAACGATCAGCCCGACTGGACGATCGTCAACGCGACGGCGGAGGATATCTCAACGGGCGGGCAAAAGTATCTTCCAATGGAAGACGGCTCCCTTCTCGCCCAGGGCTACGCTCCCACCAAACACCGCGTACAACTGATCGTGAAGACAGACCCCAGAAAGATCACTGCCGTCCGGCTCGAGCTGTTGAACGATCCCAACCTTCCGCTCGGCGGACCGGGACGATCGATCAAGGGTACGGGCGCACTGACCGAGTTCGAGGTGGCAACAGCGCCCGCGGATGCCCCGGAAAAGACGACTAAGCACAAGATCATCCGCGCCACTGCCGATATTTCCCTTCCCGAAGCTCCGCTCGAGCCAATGTTTCACGACAAGAGCGAGGAGCAGAAGAAGGGACTCCGCGTTACAGGACCGATCGAGTACGCAATCGACGGAAAGGATACGACCGCCTGGGGTATCGACGCCGGACCCGTGCTCCGCAACCAGCCGCGAAAAGCGGTCTTCGTTCTCGAAAAGCCGATTGAGCTGACGAAGGATACGCTCCTCTACGTCTATCTCAGCCAGAAGCATGGTGGCTGGAACAGCGACGACAACCAGAACAATAACCTGGGACGGATCCGGCTCTCTGTGACCGACGCTCCGGATCCCGTCGCGGATCCCCTGCCCGCGAACGTCCGGCAAATCATTACCTCCATTCCGCGAGAGAAGCGGACGCCGGAGCAAATGCAAGCGGTCTTTAGCTACTGGCGGACGACGGTTCCCCAATGGGCCGAGGCAAACGAGAAGATTGCTGCGCTGTGGAAGCAGCATCCTGAAGGTTCGTCGCAGCTCGTCCTCCAGAGACGGGAAAAACCCCGGCAAACCCATGTCCTGATGCGCGGCGATTTCCTCAAGCCGGGCAAGGCGGTGGAACCGGGTGTGCCGGCCTTCCTGCATCCGCTGCCGCCGGGAGAGCCGTTGAACCGGCTGACGTTCGCAAAATGGCTCGTAGCGCGCAACTCACCGACGACGGCGCGAGCGATCGTGAACCGTGTCTGGCAAGCTTACTTCGGCACCGGATTGGTAGAGACCAGCGAAGATCTCGGTCGGCAGTCCGAGAAACCGTCGCATCCCGAACTCCTCGACTGGCTGGCGGTAGAATTCATGGACTCGGGCTGGAGCCTCAAGAAACTGCACCGGCTGATCGTAACTTCCGCAACCTACCAGCAAACCTCTCGCGTGACGCCTGAGCTGTATCAGCGCGATCCGTATAACCGGCTGCTTGCGCGTGGCCCGCGGTTCCGCGTGGAAGCCGAAATTGTTCGCGACATCGCATTGGCAGCAAGCGGACTGCTCAATCCGAAGATCGGGGGTCCCAGTGTCTATCCCCCGGCGCCCGAGTTTCTCTTCCAGCCGCCCGCCAGCTATGGGCCGAAGATATGGAATGAGGAGCATGGCCCGGATCGATACCGCCGTGCGATCTACACATTCCGCTACCGCTCGGTGCCGTATCCAATGCTTCAGACATTCGACGCGCCAAACGGCGACATGTCGTGCGTAAGGCGTGTGCGGTCCAACACGCCCTTGCAGGCGTTGACGACGCTAAACGAGCCGCTGTTCTTTGAGGCTGCAAAAGCCCTCGGCGCGATCGCGTTGAAGAACGGCGGCATGCGAGATGAGGATCGCATCACTTATGCATTCCGTCGGTGTCTGGCGCGGAAGCCGAATGCCGAGGAGCTCGCCGAGCTGACGGCATTCCTGAACAAACAGCGTCCGCGGGGAGAGGAGGCGGCGTGGACGGCGCTGGCCCGCGTGCTGCTGAATCTTGACGAGACGATTTCGAAGGAGTAATCACGATGCCTTGCCATGATTATCTGTATCGCGGACTCACTCCTCAGGGGGTCGCACGCCGCTGGTTTCTGGAGAAGTGCGGAATTGGCCTCGGCGCAATCGCATTGCACAGCCTGACGGCCTCTGCTGCTTCGACGGATCCGCTGGCGCCAAAAGCGCCTCACTATACGCCGAAGGCGAAGCATGTCATTTTCCTTTTCATGGCAGGCGCGCCAAGCCACTTGGAACTTTTCGACAACAAGCCGAAACTGGCCGAGTATGACGGGACATTGCCCCCGGCGGATCTGTTGAAGGGATACCGCGCTGCGTTCATCAATCCCAACTCGAAACTCCTCGGACCAAAGTTCAAGTTCGCAAAGTACGGACAATCCGGGGCCGAGCTGTCGGAGCTGCTGCCTTACACAGCAAAAGTCGTCGACGATCTCACCATCGTGAAGTCGATGGTGACCGATGCTTTCAACCATGCTCCAGGGCAATTGCTGATGAACACCGGGTCGCAGCAGTTCGGCCGCCCGAGCATGGGCGCGTGGGTGACATACGGGCTCGGGAGCGAATCGAAGGATTTACCTGCGTTCGTGGTCTTCAGCAGTGGGAAGAAAGGCCCGAGCGGGGGCAACTCGTGCTGGGGAAGCGGTTTCCTTCCGACGGTCTATCAGGGCGTGCAGTTCCGCGGTTCGGGTGATCCGGTGCTCTATCTTTCAAACCCGCCCGGAGTCGATGAGGAGCTGCAGCGAGACTCGCTCAATTCCATCCGGAAGTTGAATGAGATGCGCCTGGCGGCCACGGGCGATCCGGAGATTTCCACGCGCATCAATTCCTTTGAAATGGCGTTCCGAATGCAAACAAGTGCGCCGGAGCTGATGGATCTTTCCAAGGAGCCCGAGCACATTCTGAAGATGTACGGAGCTGAGCCGGGGAAGCCTTCGTTTGCGAACAACTGCCTGCTGGCGCGGAGGCTGGTCGAACGCGGCGTTCGCTTCGTGCAGTTGTATCACGAAGCGTGGGACCAGCACGGAAATCTTGTCAAAGACCTCAAGCAAAATTGCAAGGACACGGACCAGGCTTGCGCCGCGCTCGTGCAGGATCTGAAGCAGCGCGGCTTGCTGAAGGAGACCCTGGTGATCTGGGGAGGCGAATTCGGCAGGACGCCGATGGTGCAGGGCGGCAGCGACGGCCGGGACCATCATCCGAACGCCTTCACGATGTGGTTTGCAGGCGGCGGCATGAAGCCCGGTATCACCCTCGGGGAAACGGACGAGTTAGGCTTCAACGTGGTCAGCAATAAGGTGCATGTGCACGACCTGCACGCCACGATCCTGCACTTACTCGGCTTTGACCACAAGAAGTTGACCTACCGCTTCCAGGGCAGGGACTTCCGGCTTACCGACGTGGCCGGGAATGTGATTCAGGAGATGCTGGCTTAGCAGACGCGCTTGCGGTTCGACCGGTAATCTTGACGTTGCGGAACCAGGCAGTCTCAAAAAACGAGCCGATTCCCACTTTCCCAGACCGGATACTGAGATCGTAGGCCTCGAGCGAGGGGTTCGGTCTGTCATTCACGAACACTTCGACGTAGCCCGGCTTCCGTCCATACTCGAGCCGCACTTTATACCACTCTTTGTCCGACGGCAGGGAGGCCGGTCCTTCCGTGCTGCTGATGCGCACCCGCTCTCCGCCGAAGACGTGGAAGATGCCGTTGTGAACGGGCTGCTTCGTGGCCTCGTCGACCGAGAGGTGCGCATAGTTGAAGTGCGACTTGTCGCGAAACGCGTATACGATGATCAGCGAGCCTCCGACGCGCTTGACCTCCGCCTCCACTGTCACCTGCTCGAAGTCCGGCGTCTGCGCGATCGCGAACTGGCTCGGCCGCCGGGGCTGCTCTTGCGGACGGCGCATCAGCATTTTCAACACCTGAGGGCCCTCCTCCTCGACCTTCCAATCCGCAGCGACAGGCACAGCCCACCGGTACCCGAATGCCTCAATCGTATCCTTCCATTCGGCTACGGGAGGGCCGATCGGGACCTGTGTTTGCGCGCTCAGAGCATAAGCAGCGAGAAGGGCTATCAGGATTTGTTTCATGACAGTTGATCTTACCAGTTCGCTTTGGTTCCGTCCGGCAGATACATGGCTTCATCACGCCATGTCACACCGGCCTTCGCGGCGCACTCTGCTTCCCGCCAGTTAATCTTTACGCCCAATCCTGGGCACTCCGTGATGGCGAGATGCCCGGTATCGTCGACCTCGAACATCGGCCAGTCGCTCTCTTCGATGTATCGCAGCCAGGGATCGACTTCGCCCGTAGCGCCGCTCGCGTTGTAATGGATTCCCTTCGACCATTCCAGAATCCAGCCGGCGCGTGACTGCGCGACCACGTGGAGACAGGCCATGAACGCAATAGGCGATAGCGGACAGTGCGGTGCAATCGCAATTCCGTTCGCCTCCGCCATAGAGGCGATTTCCGCGGCGTTTGAGATGCCCCCGATATGGACGAGATCCGGCTGGAGAATGTGCGCGCTACGTTGGGCAATGACATCCGAGAATTCAGCAACCGTACACATCCGCTCACCCGTAGCAATGGGCACCGCCGTAATCCCTGCAATCTCGGGCAGCCAGCGGTTGTACTCGGGACGCACAGGCTCTTCGTAAAACAGTGGGTTTGCAAACTCGAGCTCACGGGCGAGCCGACGCGCCATCGGTACATTGCAGCGGCCATGGAAGTCGAAGGCGATATCAACGTCAGGTCCGACTGCTTCCCGAACCGCACGCGCACGCTCCACGGCCGCCCGGATTCCCCCGTAAGTATCAATCGCGGCCAGCGGCGGACAAGCGTTCATCTTGATCGCGCGCGCACCCTCGGCAACAACACGCGCAGCCTCTTCCGCAGCAGCCCCTGGTGCGTTATTGTTGCCGCCCGCCCAGCGGTAAACCTTCACTTTGTCGCGCACCTTCCCGCCAAGCAGGCGGTGGATCGGTTGCCCCGCGGCCTTCCCCACGATGTCCCAGAGGGCGATTTCAATCCCACCAAGAGCGCTCATAAAATGCGGTCCGCCGTGGTAAAACGACTGGTCGTAGCAGCCGCGGACCAGCCGCTTCAGATCCCGCGCATCTTTACCGAGAAAGTAGGCGGAAAGCTCCTTGACAATGGCCTCAGCGCCATCCAACTGCCCCTCGACCGTATACTCTCCAAAGCCCTCCAGCCCGCCGGCGATGATTCGAAGAAGCCCCCACCGCGGAGGAACTTGGAGAGTCTCGATTCGTTCAATCAAAAGGGGTACTTGAGTCATGAATTCTCTATTAAAACAGAAAGCCTGCTGCCCGGAGAGCAGCAGGCCATATAAAGACTCTAAGGACAGGAGCTAGCTCAGGGTGAGACCGTCCAACCGGCCGCTTGCGTCGCCGAAGTGCTCGACGTGAACTCCCATGCAGTCCATCATCGAAAGGAAGAGATTCGACATGGGCGTCTCCTTCCGGTACACGATGCGCCTCCCGGGCCGGATGTAGTTGCCGCCCCGCCCAGCGATCAAAGTCGGCAGATCCTCGTGGGTATGGCGGTTTCCGTCAGCCAAGCCGGCGCCGTAGACGATCATCGAGTTGTTAAGGATGTTCGAATCGCCTTCCTCGATCGCCTTCAGCTTGCCGATCCATTTCGCAAACTGCTCCATGTGGTAGCAGTTGATTTGGGCGACCTTCTCCATCATCTCCGGGTCGTTCTTATGATGCGTCAGCGGGTGGTGGCCGTCGGGGATTCCGATTTCGCGGTAGGGACGGGACGTGCCTTCGCGCGTCACAAGGAACGTCACGACCCGCGTGAGGTCCGCCTGGAACGCAACGGTGATCATGTCGGTCATCAGGCGGAAATGCTCGGCGAAATCGGCCGGTACGCCGTAGGGCTTCTCCATGCCGGGATCGATCTGGGCGTTGTCGTTCTCGGCCTTCTCAAGCTGGCGTTCGATTTCGCGGATCGAGGAAAGGTACTCATCCAGCTTGCGCCTGTCTGTGGGCCCCAGATCTGACTGAAGCTTCTTCGTGTCACCGGATACGAAATCCAGAATGCTCCGCCGGAAGCGTGTTTGACGAGCGCGCGCTTCAGGGCTGAGAACCGGCCCGCTGCCGAAAAGACGCTCAAACAGCGCGCGCGGGTCAAGGATCGGCGGAAGCGGCTGCGTTTCGCTGCGCCACGCGAGGTTATTCGTGTAGGCACAGGAGTAACCCGAGTCGCAATCTCCTGCCTGCCGTGCATCTTCCAGGCCGACCTCCAGCGACGCAAACCTCGTGAGGTGGCCAATCTTGTTTGCCACAATCTGATCGCACGAGATTCCGGCCTTGATGTCGACCATCGTCTTGCGCGGCTGAACTCCCGTGAGATAAGAGGCGCAGCAGCGGCCATGATCACCCGGACCATCCAGAAGAGCCCGCCCGTTGTTGTGGGTTAAATTCCCAAGCAGCGTAATATCGTTCTTAAAGGGCTCGAGCGGCTTCAGAATGCGCGGAAGCTCCTGCAACTTGCCTTCGTAGTCAGGGTTCCAATGGCGCATATCGATGCCATTGGGCACGTACACGAAGGCCATCCGGATCGGAGTCTTCCCGGGTAGCTGGCTTGAGGCAAGGGCCGGGGTCATCGCATCGAGGACGGGAAGTGCGATCGCAGTTCCGAGTCCTCGCAGAATCGTTCGTCGAGGAAGAGCCTTCCGCGTAATCATCGTCGAGCAATCTCCTTCGCTTTTACCGCATTGTTCTCTTTCAAACCTTCTCCGCGCCGGGACTGGAACGGGAGGCTATGCACGATTTCGTAGATCAAAGTCTGGAACCGGTAGCCGGATGCAATCACCTTCCGGTTGATCTCATCCACCGTCTTCCGATCAAACTTCTCCAAACCTCGCCCCAGGGCATAAGTCAACATCTTCTCCACGAGGCAGCGAGAGAAATCATTGAGCTCAGCCTTCAGCACGATCCGCATCTCCTCCGGAGTGCTGAAAGACTTCCCATTCGGGAGCGTGCCACTGGAATCCACCGGGAACTGGCCGTCCATCGTCCGCCACTTGCCGATCGCGTCGTAATTCTCCAGCCCGAAGCCGAGTACGTCCATTCGGCTGTGGCAGGAAGCGCAGATCGCGTTAGTGCGGTGCTTCTCAAGCTGCTGCCGCAGGGACAGAGTGCTGCCGATGGCCTCCTCGTCCAAAGCCGGTACGTCGGGCGGCGGCGGCGGGGGCGGCGTTCCAAGGATGTTTTGCAGGATGTATTTCCCGCGGATTACGGGAGATGTGCGGGTCGGATAGCTCGAGACGGTGAGTATACTGGCGTGGCTGAGGATGCCCCCTCTCTGGGGAGTCGTGATGTCCACCTTCCGGAACTCCGGTCCTTCCACGCCCTCAATGCCGTAATGTTTCGCCAGCCGGTCGTTCAGGAACGTATACTTGGCGTCCAGGAATTCGGAAAGTGGCCGGTTCTCGCGCAGCAGATACTCGAAAAACATCCGCGTCTCCGTCTTCATGGCGTCCCGAAGGTCCGGTCCCCATTCCGGGAACTTCTGCGGATCGGGTTTGACGCTATCCAGATTTCGCGTTTCGAGCCACTGTCCTGCGAAGTTGTCGGCCAGCGCAGCCGACCGCTCATCGCTGAGCATCCGCTTCACCTGCGCATCGAGTACGCCGGGGGCACGGAGCTTCCCTGCTTCGGCCAGGCTGAGAAGTTCGTCATCCGGCATGGAACTCCAGAGGAAGTAACTCAACCTCGAAGCAAGCTCGATGTCGGAGATCGGGTGGATCTTTTCGGGATCCAAAGGATCAGGATCCCTTTCGATGCGGAAGAGGAAGTGCGGCGAGACGAGCATCGCGGTGATCGCAAGCTGGATCCCCTGCTCCACACTTTGCCCCTCAGACTTAGCCAGATCCACAAACTTCAGGAGCGAATCAACTTCAGCTTTGGTAACAGGGCGGCGGTAGGCGCGGCGGGCAAGCGTCGAGATGATCTTCTCAACGCATCCCCTGCCCGATGCGGGGTCGCAGATCAGGATCTTCTTGCGGCTGGCGCGTTCCGTCTGAAGCGGAAACGGACCTACGAAGGTGACCGAGTCCAGATACTTATTGGTCTTACTGTTGTAGATTTCCTTCGGGCCGAGAGTTTTGACAAAGTCGTCATTAATAAATCCCACCCGAAAGGTGTGGTCGCCTTCGGGGAGCGCCACACGAATCTGCTCTTCCGAATAAGGATTGAAGTAGACCAGGTTGGACGGCTTCGTCTCGACAGTCTTTGTCAGCAGAAGTTTGCCATCCATCCAGAATCCCATCGTGACAGGTTTTCCCTCCGGGCCGCGCTGTCCTGGAAGGCCGATGCGGACAACGTACTCACCGTCCCACTCGATGCGGTGCGACGCTTCAATCGCGCTCACCGTTGGCCGGCGGATTGTCTTGTGCTTTGCGTGGTACTCGACCTCGATCGGTTTCGGCAGCGGGTCGGCGCCGATCGCCCTTGCCGCAATTCTCTCTGCCGCCGACACATACTTTTCCATCAGGACCGGCGAGATTGTGAGCACGTCGCCGATGTTATCGAAGCCGTAGCCGGAGTCATCGGTGGGGAAATCTTTCTCAGCGCGGAAGTCCACTCCCAGCAAATCCCGGATCGTATTCGAATACTCGACACGATTCAGGCGTCGCGCCGTCACACGCCCCGGATCAGGCTTGATGTTCCGATCGGCTTTCTCAAACTCTCCGAGCACATAGCCGATAAGGGCGTCCGTCTGGGAAGCGGGCGGGCGAGGAACGCCTTTGGGCGGCATCTCTCCGGAACGAATCTTTTGGATAATACGTTCCCACTGGTCCCGGTGCTGGACGATGGAGGCGGGTTCCGTAAAGGGATGCACACTCAAGCCGCCGGAAGCGAGACGGTCATTGTGACAGGGAGCGCAGGTCGTCCTAAGAAAGGGCTGTACGTCCTTCTCAAAACTGACGCCAGCGGAACGCGCATTTGCTGCCTGACCGGAGGCCGAGCCGGCGGCGCTCAGTAACAAGCTCGCAGCAGACAGGGCAGAGACGAGTCTTGGAAGTACGAGGCGCATTCCGTCTACCTTTCTATAACGACAAACATTAAAGAAATGTTACTCCATTTCCCATCAGTTTCCAGCATTTACTTTTACTTAGTTGTACCGGGAGGTTGAGATGCGGGAGGTTTCGGAGGGTCCGCCTGCCGTTGCTGTTGCTGTTGCTGCTGCTGCTGGAGGAATCGCGGCACCCGGGGAACCGGCTTCGCACTGGCAAGCGCAACATAATCCGAAAGAATTCGCTCCTTCTGCGCCGGATCGAGGATTAGATACCGGTGCCTACCCTCCCGAGAAGGCGTAAAGCGGGTGCGGCCATCGTCAAGAACGGTAATCGTGCCCGGCTCGGACAGTTTGAAGTAACCCGCGTCCGGGCGGACTGCGTACAGTACAGCCGTCGCGTCCCAAGTTGGGGCGTCGTAGGGCATCTTTTTGTAAGCCCGGTAGGCATCAGCGATTGGATGGTTCGGAGTCCAGTTGAAATCCTTCTCAATGCTCGCGCCGGGATAGAGTAGGGCCTCACCCACTTCGTATCCGGAAGCCACAATTGGCGTCGGCCATTCGGCAAGCACCTTCCGTGCCGCCGTAATGTCCGACTTAACGTTGAACTCAGGAGCGCCGTCCGGGAAGGCGCCGCCCATCATGCAAAGAAAACGGACTTTGCGGGCAATGATCTCCTTGGCGCCGGGCAAATCGAGCACCTTGGCCAAATTTGTGGCGGGGCCGGCGAGGATGACAATGGCGTTCTGGTCGTGCTGTGCCGTGAAGGCATTCCGAATCAGAGGCGCGACCTCCGCGGTATCAGTCAGCTTATGAATGCTGTGGGCGTAGACTGGCTTGCCGTTAGCATCGGTCTTGGCAAGGGGAACGGTCACCATGGGCGACTCGCCGGAGATCCGTCCGTCCGCCGCAAGTCCAATCGGGAGACCGCGGCGCAGGGCGGGGCCTCCGGCATAAAAATTGGCCACAGCGTCGCAAAAAGCAGCGGTCTTTAAGCTCGAGGTCGTGAGGCTAATGGAAACGACGCGCGCCTCCCCTTTCCCATCCAAACCATACAGCATGGCAAGCGCCAGCACATCGTCAATGCTGTTGCCCAGGTCAGAATCAAAAATAATCCCGACCGGCGGCTTTGCCCGTTCCGAAGACTGCATCGTGGAGCCTCTTTTGCAATATCAGCGCAAGTCAGGTGAGAAACTGGCTTGCGTCTCTAGAGAAAATATCACGAGCCTACCAACCCCTTCCAACAAAATAGGCTTGTGGTAGCATAATCCCAATCTCACCTCAGGGAGGGAACGTGAAGACACGAAGCTTCTCTCAGTCACTCCTGTTCGCCGTCACCCTTTGCTGCAGCACGACCGTCGCCCTGGCGGGGAGCGCGGCGAGCCTGAAGGCGGGCAAAGCAGAGCTAAAATCGGCAGGGCCCCTGGCTTTCGGCCCGGATGGCATTCTCTTCGTCGGAGACACGGTGGGCGCGGCAATCTTCGCCCTCGATACAAATGACCGCACGCCGGGCAGGGGGACAAACCGCAGCTTTGAAATCAAGGGCATCAATCAGAAGATCGCCGCGCTGCTCGGCACGGAAGCCGACCAGATCCTGATTCATGACGTGGTCGTCAACCCATTGTCCAGGAACGTCTACCTCTCTTTGTCCCGAGGCCGCGGCCCGGAGGCTGTTCCGGTCATCATGAAGGCGGAGGCGTCGGGGAAGCTCACGGAACTGTCCCTGGAAAACATCAGGTATTCCAAGGTTGACCTGCCGGATGCCCCTGATCCGTCCGCGAAAGACCGGCGGGGCCAAAGCAGGCGGCTGGAATCGATTACAGACTTGAAGTACGTGAACGGCAATGTCATCGTAGCCGGGCTTTCCAACGAAGAGTTCTCCTCCACTCTTCGCTCGATTCCCTTCCCCTTCCAGGCTGCCAACAAGGGAGCGAGCATCGAGATCTTCCATGGTTCCCATGGCCGGTTTGAAACGAACGCTCCGGTGCGCACGTTTGTCCCCTTCGACATCAACAACAAGCCCTACATCCTCGCCGCCTATACGTGCACGCCTTTGGTAACGATCCCGGTGTCGGAACTGAAGCCAGGCAATAAAGTAAAGGGCACGACGATCGCCGAGCTCGGCAACCGCAACCGACCCCTCGACATGGTGGTGTATCGCAAGGGTGGCAAGGACTATATCCTGATGGCCAACAGCAGCCGGGGTGTGATGAAGCTTCCGGCCGCCAATCTGGATAAGTACCAGCCGATCACCACCCAGACCGAGAAAGAAGGTGTTCCTTATGAGACCATCGCGTCCCTCAAGGGTGTGCAGCAGCTCGACAAACTCGACGAAGCGAATGCACTGCTCCTAATGGACGATGGCGGATCTCTGGATTTACGCAGCGTGCCTTTGCCGTAACTTCAAACGCGTTGTCTACATTTCGCACCGCCGTCCTGGTTCTGTTGCTGCCGCTTGCCGCCGCAGCTGGAGCGGTCTCCATCCGCATGGAAGGGGGATCGTTCATAGTCGAGGGCTGGCGTCCTGGACCGGATGCCCCGGCAAGCGGCTGGCAGTCCATCTTCTCCGTCTATGCCGGGGATAACGATGTCCCGCCGATGCTGGGGACATACACAGTGGAAAACAGCCGTCTCGTGTTCCGCCCCCGGTTTGAACCTTCGCCCTCCATCCGCCTGCGCGCAGTTTTCCGCCCGCCTTCGGGCAGTCCGGTCGAGGCGGTGTTTGAACCGAAGCACGCGAAAGCAGCGCCCTCAACTCGGGTCGAGCACGTATATCCTTCGACCGACCTCCTCCCGGCGAATCAGTTAAAGTTCTACATTCACTTTTCCGCCCCCATGAGCCGCGGAGAAGCCTGGCAGCGAATCAAGCTGCTCGATGGTCAAGGCGTCCCGGTCGAACTTCCATTCCTGGAGATCGAGCAGGAGCTGTGGGATCGTGACTACCGCCGCCTCACGGTCCTCTTCGATCCGGGGCGGATCAAACGCGGGCTGTATTCCCTCGAAGAAGCCGGACCGGCCCTCGAAGAGAACAGGCGTTACACCTTGGTGATTGATAGCGGATGGCGGGACGCGCGCGGGGTACCGTTGACCGGGGAATACCGAAAAGCGTTTTCCGTAGGACCTGCCCTCCGATCCGCCGTGGAACCGGCACGTTGGAAAATTCACGTGCCGCCGCCGGAGTCAACCGATGCTTTGCGTGTTCAGTTCGACCGCCCGATGGATGCGGCCTTGTCGATGCGTCTGCTCAGCGTGCTACGGGACGGAGTCCCTGTCGCCGGAACGCCTGCGCTCGCGGAAATGGAGACGGAATGGAGGTTCGTTCCCTCTCAGCCCTGGAAAGAGGGTGAGTACAGCATCGTCGTCGACACCTTCCTGGAAGACCTCGCGGGCAATCGCGTCGGACGGCCGTTTGATGTGGACGTCTTTGAACAAGTGACGAAGCGTGTCGAGAACAGCAGCGTTTCACTGCCTTTTCGGATCGGTCGTTAAGAGCGCAAGGGTCGCCCAGCCTGACGTCGAGATGTGCTCCGCATAGCTTTGCGCGCCCGATGGCCGTGTTGTCTCCGGCCACCCTCCAGTAGCCTGCTGTTGTCTGATCAAAAAATCCCGTCCACGTCTGAGCGCCTCGCTCGTTCGTTCCGGCTGATTAACCTTCACGAGGGCGAGTAAGACGATGGCAGTGTCGAAGACCTCGGCGGGAACTGAAGGCTGCGGTCCCCATCCTCCATCGCTGGTTTGAGCTCGCAGAAGGCGTTCGAGGTTCCGCTGCAGAATTGGCTGGGCGTGCGGGTGCGCGAGCAAGAGTGCAGCGGCATCGAGGTTGCTACGAGGCTTTGCCGCCAAAAGCCATCGGTTCGCGCGGTCAATGGCATCCTGGAACTCCTTGGAGTCGGCACGTTCCAGCGCACGCCGCGCGAGATATGTCGCCAGGACGGGACCGTACGTAGCCGGAGAGGCGGCAGGAGACTCCGTATCGACGCGCCAGCACCCATCGGCATCCTGATAGGGGAGAAGCATCCGCGCTGCCTCAAGCAACGGTGTCCGGTCACGGAGGACCTTCGCGTCAAACGCCTCTCCCAGAACCGCGGCAAATTGAATGCGGGCAAGCTTTTGATCGCTGAAAGCGGAATCGGAGCGATTCGTGTCCCACCGGGAAGGCTGGCGGAGCCATTGGGTCGTGTCTTCAAGCGCCTCAGCCGGAACCCGGTAACCGAGCCGGACGGCCGTATATAGTGCCCGGGCCCCGTCGCCGTTATTGTGACAGGAAAGACATTTGTTTTCTTGCCGCCAGCGCGCTACTTCCACAGCCAGGTAATCGATTGCTCTCTGCTCAGGTGTTTCATTGGGGTTTCCGGATACCGGAAACTGAGGGAACCAGAGCAGGAGAACGGGGATTACCAACATTTCGTTTTCCGATTATAGTTACTTGATATGCAAAAGCCCCTGGTTCGCGGCGTTTCCTTGGCCGGCGGGGCCATCCTGCTGATATTGTTGACCTTGTTGTACTTCAACACTCGCAGCAAGGAGCAGCCGGCGCAGCCCGCGGCTCCATCGAACGCTCCGGCAATGGTGGGAATCCTCTCCTCCAGTCCGAAGGAGTCAGATTCAAAGCAGTCGGACACGGAGAAGCGCGAAGCGGCGGCGAGCAGGATCCGGCGGGCGGATGTCGACGAGTTTCCCCAACTACCTCCAGGCGTCGCCTCCGAACTGAGCCGAAGAAACTGTAGGGTTCCACAACCGACTCCAGATGGTCCGCTTCGTAACGTGATTCAGGGCGAGTTCTTCGCCAAAGGCGAGATGGGCTGGGCTGTCCTTTGTTCCAATGGAAAGTCCACAACCTTGCTCGTTTTCCCGAATGATTCCGGCGAGTCCCCGGAGGCACTCGATCAAACGGAGGATTCCTGGTATGCGGGGCAGGATCAAAACGGGCGCGCGCTCTACCTCAAAGAAATTAATACCGTGGACCGCAATTACATCGTCAGCCACTATCGCGCCTACGGAGGACCGGAACCGCCTCCGATCGACCATCACGGAATCGACGTCGCTTTCTACGAAACGGCTTCCATCATCCTTTACCGCTACGAAGGGAAGTGGCTGCGGCTACAGGGGGCCGACTGATGTGGGAGCGGCTGAAGCATCTCTTGCTCGTGCTGCTGCCAGGACTCAGCACCGTCCCGGTTCTCGGCGCTTCAGGAGATCCGATGAAGCTGCTGGAAGAGGTGCGGCCGCGCGTGCGGGCCGGCTTGGAGAAGACTCCTCCCTACCGCTGTACAAAAACCGTCGTGAGAAACCTTTTCACACGCGCCGACTCCCGCCTGTCGCGCCGCGCCTGCTTCGACGACGCCGACCAAAAAATGCAGCTAAGCCGGACAGACCGGTTGAAGCTGGAAGTGATTGTCAGCGACGGAAGTGAACGCCACCAGTGGCCAGATTCCCACGAACTTGAGCCGGCAGACGTGAGGGATTTGGTTTTTCCTCCCCTAAGTGGCGGCACGTACGGGAAGGTGGTCGCCAGCATTCTGCGCGACCGCCCGGAGGAGCTCGCTTCCGCCGGACGAGCCATCTATAACAACCGGGACGTCTGGGCGTATCGATACAAGGTGGCAAAAGAAAAGAGCGCCTATCTACTGAAAGCGAGCTCCTTCGAGGGAAACCTTGGCTATTCAGGCCGATTTTTGGTTGATCCCGAAAGCTTCGAATTGCTCCGTCTCGAGGTCGAGCCGGAGGCGCCGCCCGCGGAATCGGGTGTGTGCGCAGTCCGGAGCACCGTTGACTACCAGCCTCTTCCAGCGGAGGGCGAAACACTTCTGGTACCGCGAGAGGTGAAAGTCCACGCGGTGCTTGCAAATGGCATGGAGACCGAGTTGACGAACACATACTCGTCCTGCCGTTTGGATCTCGCCGAACCGCAAACGGCTGACGCCGGTCATTCGAGCGATCCGGTTCCGGCGTGGCTGGAACTCGACCTGCAACTGCTGACCGAAATCGACTCCGAAAGGGCAGCCGGGGGCGACATTGTACGCGCCATGCTCGTAAAGCCAGTCAAGTGGAAAGGCTCCACCCTTCCGAAAGGGAGCATCGCGGAAGGGAGGCTTGTACATGTGGAGAAAAGGTTCCGCCCGGTGGAGAGCGTGATCATCTACCTGATCTTCCAAAGCCTCGCTACGGACGGCACACGCCGGCCGTTGCGCCTGCAGCCGCGCATTGCCGATCCCAAGCTGGGCCCGTTTGCCTGGCAGTCGGGAATCAGCATCTTTTTCAAGGAGGCCGCGAGGCTCGTGCTGCCGCAAGGATCTATCACAAAGTGGATTACACTTCCGGTCGACTGGCAGGACGCGGGAACAGAACGATAGAATCCCTGTTTGGAACCTTTGTACATACAGGTCAACCGGCGTGATAACGTCGCCATCATTGCAAATCCAGAAGGCGTCCGTGCCGGCGCAGTGTTCGCCTGCGGATTAACAGCCCGGGAAGCCATTCCTCAGTCGCACAAGATTGCACTCCAGGATCTGGACGCGGGACAGCCGGTAATCCGCTACGGCGAGGTAATCGGGCGAGCGCTGCGCCCAATTCAACGAGGAGCCTGGGTGCGTGAGGATCTCCTCGACCTGCCCGTGCCGCCTTCTCTCGACGAATTGCCCCTGGCGACGGCTGTTCCGCCTCCACCCGAACCTCTGGAAGGGTACACATTCGAGGGTTATCGCAATCCGGACGGCAGCGTCGGGACCCGAAACCTGCTCGGCATCACGACGACCGTTCAATGCGTGGCGCCAATCGTCGATTATACGGTCCGCCGCGTGAAGGCCGAGATTCTGCCGCGCTTTCCCAACGTCGACGATGTTGTGGCGATCACGCACACCTACGGATGCGGCGTGGCCATCGACGCACCCGGCGCGGCAGTTCCGATCCGCACGCTGAAGCACATCAGCCTCCACCCAAATGTCGCCGGGCAGCCGCTGGTTGTAAGTCTGGGATGTGAAAAGCTTCAGCCGGAGCGCCTGTTTCAGAACCAGCTTCCGATCCTCGAAGACGGAAACGTCATCCGGCTCCAAAGCGAGCGCGGATTCCAGGAGATCGTCACGGCGATCATGACCGCCGCGGAACGGCGCCTCGCGGAACTCAACAAGCGGGTTCGAGTCACGGTACCTGCCTCTGAGCTGGTTGTAGGTCTGCAATGCGGCGGCAGCGACGCCTTCTCTGGCGTCACGTGCAATCCAGCCGTCGGCTTTGCGGCGGACCTGCTGGTTCGCGCCGGCGCCACCGTGATCTTTTCCGAGGTGACCGAAGTCCGCGACGCTGTCCATCTGCTGACGCCTCGAGCGGCAACTCCGGACGTGGCCCGCGACCTGATCCGCGAGATGCAATGGTACGACGAGTATCTGGCTCGCGGCCACGCTGACCGCAGCGCGAATCCCACGCCGGGGAACAAGCGGGGCGGCCTCGCAAACGTTGTGGAGAAGGCTCTGGGATCTGTGGCGAAAGCCGGAAGCACGGCCTTGATGGCCGTCGCCGGACACGGCGAAAAGGTCACGGCGAAGGGACTTGTCTTCGCAGCCACCCCTGCCAGCGATTTCATCTGCGGAACACAGCAGTTGGCCTCGATGAACCTGCATGTCTTCACGACGGGCGAAGGCTCGCCTTACGGACTCGCGATGGTTCCCGTCGTGAAGGTTTCCTCCCGAACAGCCCTCGCAGAGAAGTGGCACGATTTGATTGACATTGATGCAGGACGCATTGCGACGGGGCATGCCACGATCCAGGATGTCGGCTGGGAACTGTTTCATCTGATCCTGGAGGTTGCCAGCGGGCGAAAGAAGACGTGGGCGGAGCACTGGCAACTTCACAACGCCCTCGCCCCCTTCAATCCGGGCCCGGTGACCTGAACTAGCCCGCCTTACTATACTTTCTATAGCCGGCCTGAACGGGCTACGGCATCGTCTCCACTGCGGCTCCCCGCGGCGCTTCAGAGGGAACTAGCTGAACCGCAGCCACGTGCGCTGCCAGGAACCCTACAGATGCCCGCAATCGACCAGATCCTCATTGTCGTCTCGCTTCTTCTGCTGCTGGGCATCCTGGCGAGCAAGTTGTCGAGCCGGCTCGGCATCCCATCCTTGCTGCTGTTCCTCCTGATCGGAATGCTGGCCGGTTCGGAAGGCCTTGGCGGGATTCCATTCGACGACGCCCGGGTGGCGCAGTTTCTCGGCGTCGTCGCGCTCGCACTGATTCTCTTTGCCGGCGGATTTGAAACAGATTGGGCAGCGACTTCTTCCGTCTTCTGGAAGGGACTCTCTCTATCTACGATCGGTGTTCTCTGCACGGCGGTTCTTGTCGGCTTGTTCGTCGCGGCAACGTTGGACGTGTCGACGATCGAAGGCTTGCTGCTGGGCTCCATCGTGGCGTCCACCGATGCAGCCGCGGTGTTTGCCGTTTTACGCTCTCGGGGCGTCAGCCTGAAGGGTAGAAATCGGCCGCTTCTCGAATTCGAATCGGGCAGCAATGACCCAATGGCCGTCCTATTAACCGTCGGATTCATCCGGCTTCTGACAGATCCCACCGTGACACCGCTCGATTTGCTTCCGATATTCCTGCTGCAACTCGCGGTCGGCGGGGCCGTCGGATATGCGGTCGGAAAACTCTCCCTCCTGCTCCTAAACCGGGTGAGACTCGAAACCGAAGGTTTGTATCCCGTCATGACGCTAGCGATCTGCCTGGGTACCTACAGCGTGGCGTCGTTACTTCAAGGCAGCGGTTTTCTGGCCGTTTACATAACGGGCATCGTGCTCGGAAACGGCGACCTGGTACACAAACGAAGCCTCATCCGGTTCCATGACGGCGTCGCGTGGCTCATGCAGATCACGATGTTCCTCACGCTCGGATTGCTGGTCTACCCATCCCGGCTGCTGCCGATTGCGGGCATCGGTCTTCTGATCTCCGTATTTCTGATGTTCGTCGCGCGTCCAATCAGCGTATTCGTGAGCCTGCTCGCCTCAAAAACCGCAGTACGGAATAAGATCCTGATTTCCTGGGTCGGACTGCGCGGAGCGACGCCGATTATCCTGGCAACGTTCCCTCTCATCGCAGGAATCAAACACGCGGAGCTCTACTTCAATATCGTCTTCTTCATCGTGATCACGTCCGTGCTGCTGCAAGGCACGACCTTGAACTGGATCGCAAAGAAGCTGCACCTGCAGGCTCCAGTCTCAGCCAGGTCTGAGTATCCTTTGGAGTTCGTTCCCACGAAGAGAACTCGCAGCGACCTTGTGGAGGTCCCGATTTCGCCCGATTCCCCAGTGGCCCACCGGCAGGTCGTCGAACTCCGCCTTCCGAAATCGGCGCTCATCGTATTGATCAGCCGCAACGAGGATATTCTGATTCCGCGTGGGGCAACAGTGCTGGAGCCGGGCGACAAGCTTCTCGTGTTAGCCGACAAGGAGGATCTGGACAAGGTACGAGGAATTCTCAGTCCCGGGGCATCGGCTCCTGAAGGTTCAGAGGAGGGGGCGGACTAAAGAGCCGCATCAGCAACTGATTCTTCTTCCGGGGATGTTCGTCACCACCGACAACACACTTTTGCGACCAGGTCTGAGTGAAACCGTAAATGGATTGCTCGCAAGGAAGCGAATCGCTGGAGAGATCGCACGCGCTGTGCTGAATGCGACCGCAGCAGGTCAAGACCCTTCTGAGGATAGAGGAGGAGGGGCGGATTCATCCGCCCCATCTGCATTTGTGTTGAATTAGTAGCGATAATGGTCGGGCTTGTACGGACCGTCGATATCGACACCGAGGTATTCCGCCTGTTTCGGAGTGAGCCTCGTAAGCTTCACGCCGATCTTCTCCAGGTGGAGACGAGCCACCTCTTCATCCAGCTTCTTGGGAAGCGTATAGACTCCGACAGCGTACTTGTCTCTGTTCTTCCACAGGTCGATTTGAGCCAGCGTCTGGTTGGTGAAGCTGTTGCTCATCACGAAGCTCGGATGACCGGTGGCGCAGCCCAGATTCACTAGGCGTCCTTCCGCCAGCAGGTAGATGCTGTGTCCATCCGGGAAGGTGTACATGTCCACCTGGGGCTTAATGTTCGTCTTGACAACACCCGGGGCCTGATTGAGGCGGTCGACCTGAATCTCGTTGTCAAAGTGGCCGATGTTGCAGACGATCGCCTGGTCCTTCATGTGCTGCATGTGCTCGAGCGTGATGACATCGCAGTTTCCGGTGCAGGTGACGTAGATGTCCGCCCGCCCCAGCGTCTCTTCGACCGTCGTAACTTCAAAGCCTTCCATCGCGGCCTGAAGCGCGTTAATCGGATCGATCTCCGTCACAATGACGCGGGCGCCAAAGCCACGGAGAGAGTGAGCGGATCCCTTCCCCACATCGCCATATCCGCAGACGACGGCGACCTTGCCCGCTACCATCACGTCTGTGGCCCGCTTAATTCCGTCCGCCAGCGACTCACGGCAGCCGTAGAGGTTGTCGAACTTCGACTTGGTTACCGAGTCGTTCACGTTGATCGCCGGAACCAGCAGTTTCCCGGCCTGCTGCATTTTGTAGAGCCGGTGCACACCGGTGGTCGTCTCCTCGGAGACGCCGCGCCATTCTTTCACGATGTCGTGCCAGCGCGTCGGATTCTCCGCGTAGACCTTCTTCAGGAGATCCTTGATTACCTTCTCTTCCTTATTCGAAGAAGGCGTGTTGACCCAGTCGGAGCCCTCTTCAAGCTCGTAGCCCTTGTGGATCAAGAGCGTGACGTCGCCGCCGTCGTCGACGACGAGCTGCGGACCCTTCCCTCCCGGATGGCTGATCGCCTGATAGGTGCACCACCAGTATTCCTCAAGGGTCTCACCCTTCCACGCGAACACCGGGATGCCCGCTGCGGCGATAGCCGCGGCGGCGTGATCCTGCGTGGAGAAGATATTGCAGCTCGCCCAGCGGACGCTCGCTCCAAGCTCGACCAGGGTCTCGATGAGGACCGCGGTCTGTATGGTCATGTGTAGCGAGCCGGTGATGCGCACGCCCAGTAAGGGCTTCTCCGCGGCGTACTTGCGGCGGACGGCCATCAGGCCGGGCATTTCGTGCTCAGCGATAGAAATTTCTTTGCGGCCCCACTCCGCCAGCGACAGGTCTGCCACTCTAAAATCGGTCTGTGTTGTGTTCGCGGTCAGGGTGCTCATCGGTTCGACATTCCTCCTGAAATCTTCGCGATGGACCTATCGAGTCATCACGATACGTTGATAGAATAGCTGCACAGGTCGAGTGACGTCAATTCTAAAGTCCTTAAAGCTTCTCGCCGATCCCACCCGGGTCCGCATCCTGCTGCTGCTCGAGCGTGAGGAGCTGACTGTAGCCGAGCTACAAGAGATCCTCGGTCTCGGCCAAAGCACGATGTCGACCCACCTGGCGCAGCTAAAACAGGCGGGCCTCGTGGAGGACCGCCGCACGGGAAAGAACATCCTTTACCGCCTGAAGGCGCAGCGGGATTCGGCCGTATTCGAACAGCTCATGGCATTGCTGCGTCTCGGAGCGGCAGAGATTCCCGAGACGGAACAGGACCGGCAGGCGCTGGAGCTGGTGCTGCGCAAGCGGAAGGACAAGATGCGGGCGTACTTCGATGAGCTCGCTGGAAAGTTCGGCCGCCAGTACGTGCCCGGGAGATCCTGGAAAGGACTGGCGGAGATGCTCCTCCACCTGATCCCCCGGATGGTGATCGCAGACCTCGGAGCCGGCGAAGGCACAGTCTCCCAGCTACTGGCCCGGCGCGCCGAGCGAGTGATCGCGGTCGACAACTCCGAAAAGATGGTGGCATTCGGCTCGGAGCTCGCGCGCCGGCACGGAGTAATGAATCTGGAATACCGGCAAGGGGACCTTGAGGCGCTTCCGATTGAAGATGAATCGGTCGACCTGGCATTCTTTAGCCAGAGTCTGCACCACGCGCAGCACCCGGCGAACGCCGTGGGAGAGGCATACCGCATCCTGAGGCCGGGAGGCCGAATCGTCGTGCTCGACCTCGTCAAGCACCATTTCGAGGAGGCCCGGGAGCTGTACGCAGACCTCTGGCTCGGCTTCAGCGAAGTCGAGGTTCAGAATTTCCTGCAATCTGCGGGCTTCCGAAACGTTGTCACGTCGGTCGTTCACCGTGAACCCGAAGCACCGCACTTCGAGACGTTGCTCGCCGTCGGCGAGAAGTAGATGCCTCAACATCACTGCAGGCCTAACGACACCTCAGCAGGATATGGTCACGCACGTTTTGATTGCCGAATAAAGTGGAAGTCTGAGCATCTGTTACGAGCCTCTGCATGTCGGAGCCGAAGAGCCCACGCTTCACATCTTCTAATCGGTCGATATGCAAACCCCAAAGACGGCCCGACTCGCAAGCTTTCAAGATCGCTCCAATCGTCTCCGAAGCACCTCCTCCGTCAAGGCTTCCTGCTATCTGCCTGGCGTTAAGATCTCCCCATAGCCGCAGCAGATGAGAGCTTGTTGACATCACAACCTGACTGCTCTTCATTTGTTCGCGCAGCGAAGCCGCCACGGCAGTCAAATCACTCTCACTATAAGACCTGCCCGCGGGAGAATGCCGGATATGAATGCTTGCCTGAATCGCACAAGCACTCAGTAACATACCTCCCATTACGGCGATCCTTGCACGAAACGCAAAAGACCGAACAGCACGAGTTACAAGATATACGAGCAGGATCCACAGGACCCAATAGACTTGGACCATGTAACGGCCGTTGATCAGCTCGCCCCATCGGTATCTTGTGCGGGAAGCAACGATCAGGCTGACATAGGCAACGGCATATAAGACGAGAAGCACCACAACTCGGTCTCCGCTTCTCATTAACCTCACTGCCGCTAAGAGTGCTAGCGCGAGCACGACAAGCAGCACAACTGTACTTCCTGATGCCAGCCGCCCAATGTGCATCGAACCAGCCATTTCCCCGGCGACAACCAAAACGGCTTGCCGGACGTTCTGCCATAACGTCAGCTCGGAAGGCGGCATCTGATAAGGTACGAGCGCGCCAAAAGCTGTCCAATTGCGAACCAGGAGGGGTAAACACACGGCAACCGCCGCGCCACTCCAGCATCCCAATGCAGCCATACAACGCTTCTTGGGAATCCAGACTATACTGATGCAGAGAAACGCCACAGTAGTCGCAAACAGCGCGAATGCGGCATTCCTGACCCACCAGGCGGCGCCCGCAAAGACACCGGAAAAGACGATTTGGCCTGGCGCAGATCCGTCAGATTCGATCCACCGTATGAGTGTGAGGAGAGAAGCCCCAACCAATGCGAGGAACAGCGCATCGCTCCAACACTTCGTCCCTATTGACCAAAATGACGGCATCGCCGCAACCACGGACACTAGCAGCAGCGCCCACGGCTGTGGTGCCAAGCGAAGAGCTATCCGTGACAGCACTATAAGGAAAACAGCGCATGAAATGATAGATACCGTCACGCCAGCCAGAACTGGATGCATCCCGGCGGCGATCAGTGGAGCCATGCTCAGAGGAAATCCTGGTGGCCAAACACGCAGCGGCTCCCATTCGGGCGCCCATACGCCACTCCATGGCCGGACGAGGAGCCCCCGCCCACTCACCACACTTCGAGCACATTCGACATAACCGGCACTGTCCTGCGTTACAAGATCGTATATTGGAAGGCGCATCACTACGAGGCCTACCCATATGGCCGCAATCACTGCCGCAGATACTATACGACCTGGCAAACGAGAATTCATTTTCAATCAGATAGCAAGCGCAACTAGCGTAAATACAACGACACCCACGGCATAACTTGCACGATCCCGTAGAGCGAACACGACAGGGTCATCATGGATTGAACCACGGTTGGCCAACATTAAGACACGACTTTGCCAATAGACCAAGAGTGGAAACACAGGGTACAGCAGCGACGGTCGCGAATAAAGATCCAGTACTTCCGGGCTTTGGATGTAAAGAAGCATCGTGAGACTGGCAAGGTAGGCGCTGGCAGCACTGCAGGAGGACAGCTGACCTATATCCGAAGGCAGGTATCCTCGCCTTGTGGCCTCGATACTGTTTTCAGCCGGCTGTATTCGCAGTTCAATGATCCGCTTAACTAGCGCCAGGCTGAGAAACAGAAATAGGGAAAAGACCAAGGTCCAGTGAGACACGCGGATTCCAGTTGCTGCCCCGCCAAACAGGATTCGAGCCGTATAGAAGGCGGCTAATAGAATGACATCCAAAACGAGGAGGCGCTTGAGGTATAGCGAGTAGCAGAGAGCGCTTATGAAGTAGCCAGCTAACCAGCAGCGCGCGGAATTATTGAGAGGTGTGAGGAAAGCGATCGACAATAGGACGGCCGCAATCAGAACAGCGGCTCGGACCGACATCTGCCCGCTCGCTAACGGCCGATGCCGCTTCCGGGGGTGAGCACGATCAGCCGTAAGGTCTAACAGATCATTCACCAGATAGAGGCTGGATGCGGCGAAACTGAATGCCAGAAAACCCCGAATCCCGTTAAGAAGAATCTTGGGCTGAAGGAGATTGTGCGAGAGGAAGATGGGAACAAACACAAGCAGATTTTTCACCCACTGATGAAGCCGAATTGCTCTCAGCAGAAGCTTGAAGCTGAGCTTCGGTTTCACGAAGGCCGCTTCAAGCGGGACTCCGGTCGATTCAAGCTTCCTTTCGACCCTGCCGGACGCTCCGACTAGCACGGCGCCTGCAGATGCCTGCCATACAGTCAGGTCCCTCAAGCAACTCCCAGCGTACGAAAAGGGTTTTCCCTGGAGCTTCTGCCGAATCGCTTTCAGCCGCACCTCTGCTTTCCGCCCGGGGGAGCCATTGCTGTACACAACATCGGAGAAGCATCCAAGATAGGCTGCGACACGTCTGGCAATTCCTTCATCCGATTCCGCGACCAGGAGTATCTGTCTTCCCGTCTCGGCTTCTTTCCGAAGAAAGTCAACAAATTCCCGAGGGTATGGGAGATTCGCTACGTCAAGCTGGGCTGAACGGCAAAGATCTCCGGTCAACCCGGACCGGTGGGCAAACGCGGATGCCAGTGAACGCACCAGATGCCAGGGCCGCGACCGAATGACAGCCAGGATGCATTCCAAGACGATGTTAGTTCCAACTAAAGATCGATCGAAATCGACACAGAGAGGAGGCTTCATTTTCAGTGAAGGATTTAGCGTACAGCATCCTTCAATGAATAGACTGCTGACTCAGTCCAGAAGACTGTTTGTTCTGCTCTAGCAGGTCTAGTAAGAATGAAGCTACTAACCCTTGTGTCTTCTTCTTACCGGGTCAAACCGGCGAGCTTGATCGCGTAGGCGTACTGTGCCTTGGCGGCGTCCGCAGAAAGTTCGGGGAGGTCAATGACCAAATCCTTTCCCGACTGCCTCCATGTGAGAGCGACGGTCGTTCCCAGCAGGGACACCTTGAGATTGGAAGGTGCCTGGACATCCTTCAACACGAGCTTGCGTCCCGGCCAGCCTGGCACGATCGCATAGACGTCGTTCCCTTTGGCAGTAAAGAACGCCTCGATCACAGCCTGCCCCGGCTTCTTCCGGTCGACGTAGTCGGTAACCTCATATCTCACGGCGTGCTGACCTGACTTCAGCTCGGGGATCTCGCCAGGGCTGAACTGGCGCGTCCGGACCCAGGGTTTGGTGCCATAAATGGCTTCACCATTCACCTTCAGCCAATCGCCAATTTGAAGCAGTCGCTCCTCCATGATGACGGGAATGCGGCCGTCGGCCGTTGGACCAATGTCGAGCAGGAGATTGCCGCCCCGGCTTACAAGGTCAATTAGCATCAGGATGAGCTCTCGCGCACTGCGGTAGTCCTGAAGCCGCTCCATCCGGTTATAGCCGAAGGAGTGCCCCATGCCGCGGTTCTCTTCCCACGGATGACTGCTGTCTGCGAGCCCGGCCGTATATTCTGTCGTGAAGTAGCTGCCGTGCTTGTGGCGTGTCCCCTTGCCCCAGCGGTCATTCACAACCACCTCATCGCGTACCGGCGACTCGTTGAACAGCCACGCGAGAAGCTCTTCTGACTTCCAGTCTTCGCTGGGCATGTCCCACTCCCCGTCTGAGAAGATCAGCGAGGGCCTGTAGCGCATCACCAGGTCTTTGAACTGCGGGTGCATGTGCTCGGTGACGTAGCGCTTGCGGTCGCTAAGCCAGAGCGGGTTGTACCACTCGTAAAGCGAGTAGTAGTAGCCCATTCGCAGTCCTCGCTTCCGTACCTCGGTCGTGAGCTCGCCAAGGAGATCGCGCCGGGGCCCGATCACCGTGCTGTCCCACGGCCGTTTCCAGGTCTCATTCGCCTGTTTGCTGGGCCAGAGAGCAAAGCCGTCATGGTGCTTGGAGGTAAGGACGACGTACTTGGCCCCGGAGCGTTCAAAGACGCTTGCCCAATGCGCGGGGTCATAGAGTTCGGCGCGGAACAGCGGAGCGAAGTCTTCATACGGGAAGTTCTCGCCGTAGTTCCGGGCGTGGAACTCCCATGTCGGATTGGGCTTTCCGTCCTTCAACGTCTTGCCGCGTTTGAGGTAGTTCCAATACCACTCGGAGTATTGCCCGACTGGTGCGAAGGAGGGAACCGCGTAAACGCCCCAGTGGATGAAGATGCCAAACTTGGCGTCGGTAAACCAGGAGGGGGTCGGGCGTTTGTCGAGGGACTCCCAGGTTGGACGATAGCGAGTCTGGCCAGCTGCGGACCAGAGGCCGGCAAGCAGGATGACACAGATTGCGAGCGATCTCAAGCAGTCACCTCCAGCGGAGAAAGCGTACCTGGATCAGCATACATCGCTGCGCGGATTCAGTGCTGCACTGACCTCAGCCTGAAGGGAACTGGAGCGATGGCGGATTCAGGGAGCGATGTAGAACTGGGATGCGTTGAGGATCCACTGCTGGCCTGGAATGTACGCCGAGACTACAGCATACCGGCCGGGAGGCAGCTCCTGTGCGGGGCGAATGGCGACGATACGCCTCGTAAGAATCTCCGACTCGGTTGGAATGGCCTTTTTTTCCAAACGCAGTCTCAGCCAGTCCTTTTCCTCGGCCTTGATCTTGGCGCTGTCCTTCTCCTCGATTCGTGCGATGAGAAAACGATTGCCCCCTGGGGGATGAAGTCCGACCGAGTAGAAGATTGGTCTGGGGTTGCTGATTCTAGGGGTCTGGCCAGGGCCGGGCACGTGGAGGCGGACGTCGTAGTCGCCGAGGCCGAACCACCAGCCGTAACGGTTGCGCGGCCATGCCGTCGCCGAGGCGAGATTCACCCACCCCCCCGAGTCGCGGTAATAGACACCGCGCGCCAAAGGCAAGCC
>CALGAR010000038.1 GCA_937959285.1 uncultured Bryobacterales bacterium | reverse complement strand
TTTCTTCCCATCCTGTGTTCCCGGATCCTTTCTCGGCATCATCTTCTCCTTGGGCTTTTCGGCAACGTTCGACCTCTCGACATCCCTGCAGCCCGGACGCAGCCGCCACAGCCACGTCGCGTCCTCTCCCGGCGCTTCTGCCGTCCGCGATGTAACGCTTTTCCAGAACCCTGAATCGCCTTTGAGGGAA
This sequence comes from uncultured Bryobacterales bacterium, assembly GCA_937959285.1. Lineage (GTDB taxonomy): Bacteria > Acidobacteriota > Terriglobia > Bryobacterales > Bryobacteraceae > JADGHK01. Next base: position 2,113 of record CALGAR010000038.1, on the reverse strand, counting down.
CCTCGAATCGCTGGCAGAGATTCTTCAATCGAATGCCTTGGCTTTTGAATCGCCTGCCTCGGGTTCCGAATCGGATTAACGTAAATTGTCTCAATGCATATCGGTTTGAGATGACGTGCGGGCACGTCATCTCACATTGCCTGCACGGCGTCGTCGTGCTCGCTTGTTCAGTAGATGGCTGTCGCACTGCAACGCCCGTCCGGAGCGTTGAATCGCGTGCCTCGAGAGCTGAATCGCTGGCTCGCAGTCCTGAATCGAATTCCCCGGCTCCTGAATCGCCTGCCTCCGATTCTGAATCGACATGAAGAGGAGAAGCGTTGGCTGTCGCATCAGCCAAGCCGACCTTTATCGTTACAACTGTCGCCCCACCTACATTGACCAACCCTCCGATAACTCACCGCGCGCGATCCCGAGCGTCGGCAGGCTGAGAATGCCTTGACTTGATTTTGACTTTCGTCTATTTTGTGTTTCGTAAATTAGGGATATAAAAGAGATGCGCTTCGAAACTCTAGCTGACTACATGGAGGCTTTCTCCAAGAACCCGGATCTTGCTGTCATCCCGACGCCACTTGTTGCGGAACACTTGGGACGGACGCCACCCGCCGTTACTGCGATGATCCGGACGGGGAAACTCGATGAAATCCAGATCGGAAAGAACAAATTCATCGCCTTGAGGAGTCTTATGGAACTTGAGAAAGCGTTTCAAAGACAGGTGGATATCGTTGAGCAGTACCTTAGAGATCTAGTAAAGGAAGGCCGTCGTTCCGTCTTTTACGAACCCATCATGACAAAGGTTGGAATGGATCCTGCCATCCCTGCAGATCGTACGAAGATTGGTGAAATCCTCGGTGAAGTATCGCGTCGCTCGATGAAACGCGATGGAGTACTTCTGTCCGTCTTGGTGCATCGAAAGTCGGCGGGCAACACCGGGCCCGGACCGGGATTTTTCAAGCTTGCCGCCGAGCTTGGATGTAGCTGGACTGATGACAATGCGTTCGTCGAGGAACAGACGGAGCTTGTTGTCAAGAAATACTCATGACTTATGACCTGGGTAGCGTATTTCCATGCGAAGTGCGTCACTCCGGGCTTTCGAGGTACTTAGACGTCTGACTGCAACGCTACCCCAGAGCGTTGAAACGCGTGCCACGAGAACTGAATCGCTGGCACGCAGTCCTGAATCGAATTCCCCGGGTTCTGAATCGCATACCCCTGGTTCTGAATCCAGTTACCGTAAATTGTCTCGATTTGAGATGAGTTGCCGACACATCGAGACAGCGCGCGGAGACGTCATCTGACATTTTGTCGAACGTATGCCGCAAGAACTGAGGCATACATTCGACAAAACTGCCTAGAATGCGTGACAGGTAGGTCCAAGCGTCCGGACAAGTGCGCAAGGCGCGCGATGCTGCGCCGAGGCAGCTACGGCTGCTTCGGGCAGGCCGATGCAATGCGGCGTCGGCGTCTCCTTGTTCTCGCGCAGTGCCGTCTCCTTCAGTGCGATCGCCCTCCTTCCCCATCCGGATGCGGGTGAGATGAAGCGGAAGGTCCAGTGTCGGAAGAAGCAGGCGAAGACGACGGTGCCGGGTCTCCGAGACGGTACCAGCGCGACAGGGTCCGCGCCCATTTCCCGTCCGAGGACATCAGCCAGAGATCCGAGGTGACGATCAGCCTGCCCGTTCCAGTGAGCCTCGGATGGCCGCTGCAGGATCCCACGAGACAGGGTGCGGGGCGCTCGGAGCGGAACCAGTTATCAAGGAATGGGGGGAATTTCCCCGCAAGCTCTTCCACCGGAATGCCTTCCCGGATCCGGTGCATGTCCGAGACGAGATTCGAAAGCCGCTCGAGCTCCAGGTCGAAGACCTCGCTCTGCTTGCGGGAATGAGGGTCGAACATCACCATCTGACGTCTCCTGTATCTGTGAGGTTGCGGATGAGCGGAATGAGAGGAGCGGTCTGCAGACAGCGCCTTGTGCGGCTGAAGACGGGCCACTTGACTGCCGATGCCCTTCATGATGTGCGGACCATCGCGCGCCCGGCGGTGCCGTCTGGGATGTGGTGGACTTTTGAGAGGGTGGCGTAGTCTCCGGGTGTTGAAGCCCACAAAACGGGATTCG
>CALGAR010000037.1 GCA_937959285.1 uncultured Bryobacterales bacterium | reverse complement strand
GCCGGAGGTGATCGAGGCGGTCCTGAAGGTCCTTGCCGGAAGCGTCAACCGGGAGCTTGTAGCGTCGCTTGTGGCGGCGGGCGCGAACGCCGTCGGGCTGTGCGGAATTGACGGTGTTCTGGCGGAGGCGGAACCGATCTCGGAGGAGCTGGGCGCGGTGGGACGGATTGTCCGGGCGAATGCGCCGCTGCTCGATCTGCTTTCCGGAAACGGGTATCTGCCGGTGATCGCCTGCGTTGCCGGGGACCGTCAGGGCCGCATCTACAATGTCAATGCCGATTCGATGGCGGTTGCGATTGCCGCTGCCTTTGCCGCCGACCGTCTTCTCTTCCTTACGGACGTGGAGGGAGTCCGGGGTCCGGATGGTGTGATTCCCGAGCTGGATGTCGCCGGATCTGTGCGGCTGATTGAGGACGGAATCGCAACGGGCGGCATGCGCGCCAAGCTGGACGCAGCGTGTTCGGCGCTCGGGCAGGGAGTCGGGCAAGTGGTGATCGCCCCGGGGCAAGTGCCGGGAGCGGCGGCGCGCCTGCTGGCGGGCGAGGCGCTCGGCACGCGGATGGTGGCAAGCCGCGGATAGGACGCAGAAATGGATCTGGTTACGATCGAATCTCTCCGGCTCAAGCAGCCGGATTCGCCGGAATTTCCAACGCCGGTCAGCGTTTCTTCCGTGAATTATCGGAAAGCCTCGATGCGCGACGTGCCGGCGCTTTTGCGTCTTATCAACGCATATGCCGCCCAGGGAGTCATGCTGCCGCGGACCGAGTTCGAAATGTCCGAGAATATTCGCGATTTTTCGATCGCTCTTGCCGACGGACATCTGATTGGATGCGGCGCTCTTCACTTTTACGGCCCCACGATGGGCGAAGTGCGCTCGCTTGCGGTAGACCCGCGGGCCAAGGGTCTCGGTATCGGGCGCACCCTCGTCGAGATGCTGATCCGCGAGGCTGGCGAGTTTGACATCACCGGCCTGTTCGCTTTCACTTATGTGCCGGACTTCTTCCGAAAGCTGGGGTTTCGAGAGGTGGACCGGGGGGAGCTGCCGTTAAAGGCCTGGAAGGATTGTTTGAGCTGTTCCAAGTTTCAGTGCTGCGACGAAATTGCGATGCTGCGGCGGCTGCCTTCCTGACCCGCTGCCGGAACGTGCTGCCGCTTTCGCGGCTAATGGCCTGTAAACCTGACCTCATTCTTTAGGGAATCCTGCCGGTCCCGCGAGTGGACTACCTCCATACTCGCTTAACTCCTAAATCTTTTGGTGTCAGAAATTACAGTTTTCCCTCTCTTTGTTCGAGAAAATCTCCTCTCACACTTTTTGGGTCCGAACAATTTAACTGTATGTTGAGAATTTCTCAAACCGAAGACCACTGTACTCTAGATAATTAACACTTGCTACACGCCGCCTCCCGGAAGGCGGCATCGACTTGAGGGAGATTAGAGGCGAAGCTTGAGATGAGAGCTCAGACTGTTGATGTGCGAGACTCGACCGGTAGAATCCTCTGCTGCACGATCTTCCGGCAAAGTGGGAAGAAACTACTCGCCAAAGGTCACACCATCAGCGAGGAGGATGTGCGCCTCCTGCAGACCGAGGGGATGAGCGAAGTCTGGGTAACCGAACTCGAGGAGGGGGAAGTTGCCGAGGACCAAGCGGTCTCGATGGTCGGAGCAGAGATGGCGTGCGGCTGTGTGGAAGTGAGGCTTGCTGCCGGAGGAAGGGCGAACCTGGTGGCGACTGAGCCTTGCTGTGTGCTGGTCGACGACGAATTACTCAGACAAATTAACTGCACTTCCAGTATTGTGATCGCGACCGCCACGAACTTCAGCTACGCGAAGCCTGGTCAACGGATCGCAACCGTTAAAAGCGCGCCTTTTGCTGTTGCAAGTTCTCAACTGGAAGCAGTAATCTCGATTCTTAAAGAAAGAGGACCGATCCTACAGGCTCGCCCAATGCGAGACCCTCGTGTGGCTGTTCTCTATTGCGATCCGATCAGCGGCGATCGGGCCAGGCAGCTCTTTGAAAACATTATGCGCCAGCGGCTGGAGCGTTTCGGGGTGACCTCATATGTTCAGCATGCTGTGGTAGAGGACGAATCGGCGGTTACGGCGGCGCTCAGCCAGCTCCTCCGCTCCAGGCCCTCAGTCGTACTTGTCGCCTCCACGACGGCTCCTGCCGGACCTGAGGATGTCGTTGGCCAGGCGATGACCCGGGTCGGTTGTCATATGGAGCGATTCCTGGCTCCTGTAGAACCAGGCAATTTGTTACTATTGGGATACAAAGACAACATACCCATTGTTTCTGCGCCAGGCTGCTTCCGGTCGGCGAAGCCGAACGTTGTGGACATCGTGCTGCCCCCGATGCTGGCGCATTACAGGATTTCCGGCTGGGAAATCGCCTGTCTCGGTCATGGCGGTTTACTAGCTTAAAAGCTCCTCCACTACCACAAGTCGTTTCCTCCGAGCGGCTTGTGGGTGCTCCTCAGCCGGGCGTCTGACCAGCGCCCGGCTCTTTTTTCCCATTCCCTCCACTTCGCTCTACCGCCTGAAAGCGGAGGCCGGTGTTACATTTGAAGCGATGAGAATCGCAGAAGTCCGCTCGTTCCTGCTCTCTTATCCCCTTGCGAATCCCCTGAAGCTCCAGTACCACGGAGGCGAGAGAACGATTCTCAAACGGGATGCGATGCTGATCCGGGTCGAGGCCGACAACGGCCTGGTCGGTTACGCTCCCGGACAGGGCAGCGGGAAGATGCAGGCCGTCATTGAGCAGGTTGTCGCGCCCTTCTTGTCAGGCAGGTTCCTTGGCGATCCCGATGCGCTTCGCGTGCAGTTCCTTCAGGGACCGGGAGCGGATCCCTGGGCGGCCAAGGTGTACTGCGCCGTCGAGGTTGCTCTGTTCGACCTCATCGGGAAACAGCGGGGGCTTCCCGTATCCGAACTGCTCGGAGGACGCGTGCGGGACCGGATCCGCCTTTATGGCAGCGCCGGTATGTATATGCCGCCCGAGAAGTATGCGGAGGAGGCTTCGGCGGTGGCCAGGATGGGATTTCGCGCTTACAAACTGCGGGCGGGACTCGGGCCGGAAGGCGATATCGAGACTCTTCGTCAAGTCCGCAAAGCGGTCGGGCCGGACGTCGACCTGATGGTGGACGCTCATACTTGGTGGCGCATGGGGGACCGCAGCTACAGCCAGGAAACCGTGGAGCAACTGGCGCAGGAGATGGCCGGCTACAACATCGCCTGGCTGGAAGAGCCGCTGCCGCCCGATGACCACGAAGCGTATCTCAAGCTCCGGAAGGCTGATTACGTGCCGCTTGCCAGCGGCGAGCACGAACCCAGTGAGGACCGGTTTCGCGACCTCATCTGTACCGAGTGCGTCGACTACGTCCAGATGGACCTCGTTTGCCAGGGTGGCTACGCGGTGGGGCGGCGCCTGTTCCCGGAAATCGAGAAGGCCGGATTATCCTTTGCTTTCCATTGTTGGGGTACGGCGCTGGAAGTCATCGCAGCGGCGCATTTGGGAGTCTGCTGGCCGGAAAGCGTCGTCGGATGGCTGGAATATCCCTGCTACTCCACGCCCGAAAGCATCGGCATGTACCCCTTCCCGCTTGCAGCCGAAATTCTCAAGAATCCCCTCGAAATCGATCATGGGGACCTCCTGGTCCCGCGCGAGCCCGGCTTGGGTGTCGAGGTCGATGAGTCCGTCATCGACAAGTACCCGTGGATTCCGGGCCCCTGGTCTTACTTCGACTGGATCTCGCCCCAGCAGAGATGGGCGGTCACGTCCGACCACAGCGAGAAGTGGTCGGGGGATGTCCAATAGCGCCATGACGGGAGGGTTGGCGGTTGGAGCCGCGGGCCTTGTCGCAGCCGGGAGCGTCCTAGCGTACGCTGCCCGGGCGCGGTCATCGACCCTGTTCGGCCCTTCGGTTTGGAGAGGGCCTCGCAATCTTCCGCGCATTGCTCTCACGTTTGACGATGGACCGAGCGAGGGCACCCCGGAGCTGCTCCGGATCCTGGACGAGTACAAGGTCAGCGCGACGTTCTTCCAATGCGGCGTCGCCGTGCGGAGGCTGCCGGACGTCGCCCGGGAGGTTGTGGAGCGCGGCCACGAGATTGGGAATCACAGTCACTCACACGCGCTTCTATCGCTGCGCAGCGGCCGCTTTATCTATGAGGAACTCGCCGCCGCCAACCAGGCCATTGCCGAAGCCACGGGCATGACTCCAAGGCTGTTCCGGCCTCCCTATGGCGTCCGGTGGTTCGGCCTGGCACAGGCGCAGCAGCGGCTTGGGCTCCTTGGAGTGATGTGGACGGTGATTGGCAGAGATTGGAAGCTGGGTCCTGCGGAGATCACGCGGCGTATCCTTCGGGGGGCGGAGAATGGAGCCATTCTTTGCCTGCACGATGGCCGGGAAGCCAGACCGTCGGCCGACATCCGGCCCACTCTCGAGGCCGTTCGCCATATCGTTCCGGCCTTGCTCGAACGCGGCTACCAGTTTCGAACGGTCAGCGAGCTGATTGCCCGGCCATCCTGACGGTCAGGTCAGGCCCTCGTCCGCTCCACAGCTTGCGTGATTCCCAGGTCCCGCCCGTTTATCCTCACGCTGTAGGTTCCCGGCGTCCAGACCGGAATTGCCGCCAGCGGCCGGAGCGCCCGGAACATCAGAACCGGCCGGTCCTCTCCGTCGCGGCGAACCTCCACAAGCCCGGTCGCTTTCCTCCCCAGCGGCAACTCCCAGCGGCACGCGGAGAGTCCGTTATCGAGCTGGTCAATTGTAATAGGCCAGCCCGGGTACGGCTTGGCGTTCTTGCGAGACAGGTCAGCCCAGCGGGGCCAGTTGACCAGCGTAATCTTCCCGTGGCGCTTATCGAATTCGACGACACCGAAACCCGGGGCGCGATTATTGAGGGCGTGCGGGGCAACTCCGTAGCGATGCGGGTTGGCCACGGCATGGACGGTCATCTTGTTACCGAATCCATCAAGGTACTCGCCCGTGTTCCGCGGACTGCCCGGCTTCCGGTTCCTTCCCTCCTCTGGCGGAAACCAGCGGCGCGGAAAGATGTTGGAAATCGCCGGCGTGCAGAGGGCGAAGGAAGCGTCGTTCCAGTCGTCGATGCCGTACTGCACGGTGCTACCCAGATGCTGATCCCCGGCGATGTGAACCGCCAGGCAGGAACGCAGAGACCGCAGAGCGCGGTTGCGCGGCGTTTGCGGCCATCCGTTGGAATCGTGGTCTTGCGTAAGGGCTTCACCTTCGGCGTAGCCGCCTAACGGTTGAATGGGGAGTTTGCTTGTGACGGAGTCGGTTCGGACTCCTTTAGGCAGCGTGCACAGGTTGCAGAAGATGGTGGCGGACACAGCCGCTTTCATCTGGACGTCGTCGGCCCAGTCACGAGCCCAAGCCTCGAGGAACTTCTCCTGCCGCTCTCCCAGCAGCTGCGCACCGGGGACGTCGCCTTGTTTGGCCGAATCCCATTGCGGGTTCTGAATCCACCCGTTCACGATTCTGGCCTCAGGCATCAGAACCTTCGGCGCCGACTTCCATTTCCGATCCTCGAGGACCGCAAAGCTGACGCCGCCCCAGACAAGGTGGCAGTAGTGGACGGTGATGTCCTGGTCGACCCGCGCACTGTCCGGAGGATCCGGCAGGTGACTGGATTGGGTTTTCTGTACGAGGTTCACCCAGCGGGCGGGCATCGTGTAGCCGCCCGAATCCTGTCCGGCTTGCTGGTACGGTGGACCCTCAAGCCCTGCTTCCGGCGGCGGATACTCGGCCTTGCGGCCGGCCGCTCCCCAGAGATTGCCATGGTAGACGTCATGATCGTCCGGCAGGCAGACGCAGGGGATGTGCCGGGTAAATTCACCCCAAGCCCACCCGAACATGTACCACTTCCGGAGGTAGTCCAGCCGTGAGGCTTCAATCGGCCCCCGCTGGATCCCGTAGCCGCCGTTGGCCTCGTAAAGCTGGTCTCCCGTGAAGAACAGGATGTCGGGCTTCACGACGGCCAGATTCCTGGCGATTTCGGCATGAGGAAAGCCGAAGTCCCCCTGGCATGTCAGCGCGCCGACGACCAGCCTATCTTTCTCCTTCGGGTTCTTCCGGATTGTGCCGGCGTACTTCTGACCTTCGTAGACCAGTTCGTAGGGGTGATCCCGTGTATCGTCCCAGTCGGGAATCCGGAAGGACGCGGTGCTCGAGAACGTTTCGATCTCCGATTTCGCAATTGCCCGGCCCCGGACACGCAGCTCCACCGGCGGCTCACCTCCCTCCGTGGGCGCAAGCTGCACTGTCATCTTGAGAACGCGGCGGCTGAGTGTGTACTGGGTGAACAGGATCGGCCCCCAGGCCCGCTCCGGATGTGCAGCCACTTTCGGACCCGACAAGGTCCAATCGCGAAACCAGAAGCGCATCGAGCCGCCTCGTGCCTGGTTCGGCTTGCCGCTATTCGCCGCAGCCGGCTCCTTCATCACGGGTATGCCGTTCGGCAGGTCCCCGGCATGGCAGACGAGAGCAACGCCACCCGTCAGCCATTCGGCCGGTACGTCCGCCTCCACCTTCTGATCCCCGGCCGTCAGAACCAAACGCGTTCCGCGGGACTCGAGCCGCAGCGTGACATCTTCGAGCGATGAGATCCGGGGCGCTCCGCCTTCCGCCTTTCCAATAAAGAGACGGCCATCGGCGGAGACTCCCGCTTCGATGCCAAGGCCTCGGATGGCGGTGTCGCGGTAGTCGTTGAAATGGCCGCGCATTCCGATCCGGTATCCAACCCACCCCCTCCTCTCCTTTGCGGCCTCCGCGTCCAGAGCGCCAAGACGCACGGACATGACGAAGTCGCCCGGCTGAGATGTGAGTTCGCGGGTCAGCCAGAAGACGTTACGGTCGCCTCCGGAGACGTGGCACTCCAAGCGGTCCTCCCTTAAGCGCCAGTCCTGCAGTGGATTGGCCCAGTAGTGAGGACCTAGCCAGGTGCGGGTTCCGGGTGCGCCCTTCAGCTTAGGAAGGACGGGCAGAGACGCAATGGTCTTTAGAGCGGCACGTCTGCGCATACAGAAGACGATAACTCGGCGGGCAGGTTCTTGGGAAAGCTTCGAAGCAGAGGAACGTCTCTTTGGCGTCTTACGCTTATCGAACGTCCGCTCCGGCCAGTCAATATTCCTGGGGGAGAAGTAAATGATTCAGGATCAAGTGACAGTCAAGGAGCTTGTTGAGCGCAGGGACTGGCCCGCCTTGCGGAGCCGCCTTGCGTCATGGCCGGGCTCCGATATTGTTGAGCTGCTTGAACAACTCACTCCCGCTGAACGCTTTATTGTCTTCCGCCTGCTTCCGCGGCCGCTGGCTTCCGACGTCTTCTCGCGGCTCTCTTCCTCTGAACAGGACACGATCCTCCAGGGACTCACCGAAGAAGAGACACGAAGGCTTCTTGCAGATCTGACGCCGGATGACCGCACGCATCTGTTTGAGGAAATGCCCGCCCGGGTGACGCGGCGCCTCCTGCAACTGCTGCCGCCATCGGATCTCGACGAAGCACGAAGCCTGCTCGGCTATCCGGAGGAAAGCGTCGGGCGTCTGATGACGCCGAATTACGTCGCAGTCCGGGCCAACTGGACCGTGGAGCGCGCCTTGCAGCACATTCGTGTCTTCGGAAAGAGCAGCGAGACGATCAACCGCCTCTACGTTCTCGATGAGTCCGGCAGGCTCATCGACGACCTCGAACTTTCCAGGCTCGTTCTGGCTGAGCCAACCGAGCGAATCGAGCGCCTGATCGACGGCTCTTTTGTCAGTGTTTCGGCCTTCGCCGATCGGGAGGAAACGGTTTCGCTGATTCGCAAGTATGACCTGACAGTGCTGCCCGTGGTGGATTCGAGCGGGGCTCTCCTAGGCATCGTCACCATCGACGACGTCCTCGACGTCGAGCAGCAGGAAATCACCGAGGACTTTCATCGCGTGGGCTCGGTATCGCCGATCCGTGTTCCTTTACGTGACGCCTCGGTTTCGGTTCTCTACCGCGGCAGGGTCGTCTGGCTGCTGGCGCTCGTCTTCATGAATATTTTTTCCGGAGCCGGCATCGCGCTCTTTCAGGATACGATTGCCGCCCACGTCAATCTTGTTTTCTTCCTCCCGCTGCTTACGGCAAGCGCCGGTAACGCCGGATCGCAAGCAGCGACGCTCATGGTCCGCGCCCTCGCGACCGGGGACGTCCATTCCCGGGACTGGCTGATGCTGCTTCGAAAGGAGGTCCTCGTGGCGGGCGCGATGGGCTTAACCATGGGAGCCGCTGTGTCGGGAATCGGCATGCTGCGAGGCGGTCCTCCGATCAGCCTTGTTGTAGCGCTGACCATGTTCCTCGTGGTGATTCTTGGCAGCCTGGTTGGCATGGCGCTTCCGTTCGTCCTGAGCCAGTTGAAGCTCGATCCGGCTGCCGCCAGCACGCCGCTTGTGACTTCTGTAGCAGATGTGAGCGGAGTTCTCATCTACCTTTCAATCGCCTCGCGGTATTTGTAGCGCTCGCGCGCCGGATGGCGGCGCGCGCTGGCTTTAAGTTATCCATGCGGGCTTGTCTGACGTCCATCAGGGCACAATGATCCGCGCGGGGACCCCGAATCCGATCGAGGGCGGGTTCGGTATCCCTCCTCGAAAGATCCGTGTGTTACTTTACCGGCGAGCCGATCCACCAGGTGATCTGGTTGCGATCGATGACACCGGCGGTGCGGTGCCCGTACGGCTTATCCTCCGGTTTGCTCTCCGAAGTGGCGCCTGCCAGGAGCGCCTTTTGGTAGGTGGCATCTACGTCGTCCACCCAGAGATAGATGGCGGCGTCGCGCGGCTTCCACTGACCGCCCGCCTGCCCCAGCATCACGAGCGAGTCGCCGATCTGGACCTCCGCGTGGGCAATCGTGTTGTCCGAGTTCCGATAGCAACCGACCTCGGTCGCGCCAAAAGCTTCCTTCAGGAACCGCAGCTCGGCGTCAGCGTCGGGCACGACGAGGTATGGAGTGATCGTGCGATAGGTCGGCATCGTGTTCGCCATGGGGCGAGATTCTATCAGAGTCCGTTCCTCGTCGCTGCGCGAGTTACACGGCTCAACGCCACGCTTTGAATGCCGGCGGCGCGTCTATGGTTCGATCGCAAGTGTCGCTGTGTCGGCATATCCGCCCGCGCTCACGGATACCGTCACAACCGGACCGGGAGCCACGCCGGCTGGCACAACGACATTCAACTGATTCACTCCCACGAGACCCGGAGCCAGCCGTGCAAACTCGACCTCCGCGGGCAATCCGCCGATTGTCACTGCAGGCGTGCTGATTGCGGTGTGCTGAACGTCCTCCGATGCTTCCCCATCGGACGCAGGAGGCGTGACCGCTCCCAGGCCATTGCACCAGAGCGTGATCGTCTCACCCGGTCTTGCCGGACGCGATGCAACGCCTGCGACGGTTCCCGTTGGTCCGACCAGGGATCCGTCCGAGTGTGTCGCCAGCGCCTGTTCCGGAGCTGCGCCGCGAAACATGCCCGGGGCCGCCGTGGAACACAGCACGCTTCCCTCGGCGAAGCCATTCCTGGCGCTGACAGTGACTGAAATCAAGCGAGGCGGGTCGCAGACAGCCTGCAATGACCATGGCGCCTGGACATTCATCTGCCGTGGCGACACAAAGAGAATGGGGGCGGAAATCCCGTTGAAAGTCACGGTTACCCCTTCGAGCTCCCTTGGTAGAGGGAGAGATTGCGCGGATGCCGTGCTCTCTGTGAAGCCGCCGCCAAAAATGGTGACGAGCGACCCCGGACTTACCGGCTGCCGGTAGCTGGCCGCATTCACAACTCCCTGTGAGGCAACTGCAACCGTGGAGACGGTCACCAGCACACTCGCGGTGCTCCAGTTGCGGAATCCAGCGCTATCCTCGACCTCTGCCGAGATACTGAATATGCCTCGCTCCGCTGGAGACCAATCGAGCGCATATACTCCGTTTGACAACGTCGTCCCCGTGATTCGCTGCGATTCAGAAGGGCCGTCGATCAGGAACTCAACGGACTTGACTGTCGTTTGATTGTCCGTGCTTGCAGCCGCCAGTAACCGGACGCTTTCGCCGAATGCGACCGACTGGTTGAGCGCCACGACCGTTACCGAGGGGCGTTTGTGAACGGCGACGTTGATACTGCGCGTTGCGGTTTCTCCCGCTTTCCCATAGGCAGTCGCTGCGAGTTGATGCACGCCAGCGGGGACCGTCGTCGTATCCCAGTCAAAGCGGCAGATCTGCGAGTTGCAGATTGCCTTGCTATCCAAAAGGTTTCCGTCCAGCCGCAGTTCAACACGGGTGAGGGAGTTCTCCTCGGCGGCGACAATCGTGACCGGGGTTACGCCGCTGACGGCCGCGCCGTCCAAGGGTTGACCGAAGCTGAAGCGCGGTCTGCCAGCGTCCTCCATCATCGTAATCTCAACCACCAGAGCCTCAGGAGTTGCCGACAAGGTCTTGATGGAGAACCGGTTTTCGGGATCGACGAAGGTCGTCCCCGGTGTCAGAGCGGGTCTCCCGCGTAGCGGCCCATATTGCGGATCGCCGGGGAATCCGGCGTACGGCTCGGTTTGTACATCCATGGCAACCAGGCCTGACAAGGGGATTGACGTAGTGTGGTTGACATGGAGCAGGGCGCCTTTGAAGACTCCGACGAACTGGAGGAAGCGGGAATCCACCCGGTCGAAGCCGATGGGCTGCCGGTATTCAACGTAGAACGGATCGCCCTCTGGCGGCCGGATCTTGAGCGCTTTGACTGAGCTTGTCGCTAGCTCAATCGGCTCGATCCGGTAAACGCCGGACCGTGTGACCTCGAGGGGAGTGAGCCAGCCGAGCCGTTCCTTGTATACCGCATTGAAATGATGAAATCCCGTGCCCATCAAGTCGTAAGGATCGTCCGCTTCCAAGCGGAGGCAGCCATTCGGGAGCGGCGACAGCGAAAACGAAAGTGGACCGGGGGCATACGGCGCGGAGGGGCAATGGAGGTAATCGGCGTGCGGGAGCCCTAATGAATGTCCTAGTTCGTGTGCGACGGTGCGTGCGTCGAGCGCATCCACCAGCAGCCAGACGGAATCGCCCAGAAGCGATGCCTGCGCGGGACCGCATCCGGAACCGGCGAGGACCACGGTGTCGTATTTGGCGAGATCGAGAGCAGCAGCCGCCGCGGCCTCGCGAGCATACGACGTTGCCGCGGCCAGTTCGACGGCATTGCACGGAGCCTTAAGCGGCAGAGTGAGCGGACCAAGAATCTCCCATACGAACGAGAACTGGCCGTATGAGGCTTCCCGATAGAAACTGTTCGCTTCTTCGAAAAGGCGTTCGAGGGTGTCGCGGCTGTGGGCGGGAGCGCCCTCGCCCTCAAACTGCAGGAGGAGAACTGCGAGCTGCTTCGTGCCAATCGCGGGCCGCGGTTCCGCCGGCGCGCCGATGAGGTCCCTGAACTGCTGCGCTTGCGCCCCGGAACCGGTAGCGACAGCGGCATCCCTTACCTGCCCGGGCAGAGCAGCGGAAGTGAGCAGTCCAAGCAGCAGAGTGAAGAAAGTGCGAGCTCTCACTGTTTCCGGTTCTCTTGGGAAGTGGAGTTGTCAGGTTGCGAGCTGTAGTAGCCCGACCGCGCATACACGACGGCATCGGGATAACGGCGCTCGGCCTCCGGCGAGAGCTTAACGACGAGCCGGCGAAACTTTGGCTCCGGAGAGGATGCGCCCCGAATCGCAAGTCCGTATTCCTCGCGGAACCGGGCAAGAATCTCCGTCTCGATAACCGAGGCGATGGTCGCAACGTTCCAAGTGCGCCCGGTCTCATCCGGCGAGGCGGCTCTTCGCGCGTTGGCGTAGTCAAGATGTATCGTTTGTCCCCCGGTTGCTGCGGCGACAGGCTCGACGGAATGAAGATTATCGAGAAACGTCGGAGGTGCGGGAGGCGGAGGCTCAGGGGGGCCTACCGTGGGAAATCCCAAGGAAGGATTGCCAACGATCCTTCCTCTGTAAGGGGTGGAAGATGGCCATTCCTGCGGTATTGTCAGGGCCTCAAGCCGGATGGAGCGTTTGAGGAGCGATCGAATCAGGTCCTCCTGCCGCGTCTTTGAGTTCTTCTCGCGATTATGGGTAACGGCAATGATCAAGGGCCGCCGGGGCACTGCGGTGTCAGCCAGAATCTTCTCGGCAGAGCGGATTGCATCGAGTAGACGGCTGTTCTTGGTTGCGCGGCGCCGGTCCCGGGTGAAGACTTGATACAGGGCTTGCTCAATCCTCCGTTCGTCGTCGGTCAGCGGCGCCCGGAGTTCGGCCGCGCCATCCGAGAATGACAGGAGCGCAAGCCGGTCTTCCGGCCGCTGAAGTCCGAGCAAGGCCTTGGCTGCAAAAATCACACCCTCGTTGATGGGGCCCCCGCTGACGTCCAGCAGCAGAGCGACATCGCGAGGGCCGGAGCCATCGTCGAACGCGACGATCTCCTTCCGTTCTCCTTCATCGAAGACCTCGAAATCGTCGCGAGTTAAACCGGCAACTGGTTGGCGGGTGTTTCGATCGACGACCTGAACCTCGATCGGCACAAGGTTCGATTCCGATCGAAAGAGGGGTACCGAATTCTGCTGGCTGAGCGCCAGCTCCGTAACAGCCAGCAGTAAGAGAAGATTCACGCGCATACCTGGCGACAGAATGATGCGGCGGGCGTGTGAGGGGTTTCAAGCGTTTATTGGATAGATATTTTTGGGTAGCGAAGTTGTAATTGTGAAGGGCGAAACAGTTCCAAGGCTAACTACACGCCAATGGCTGGGGGCTACAGCGCCAAATATCCTTGACAAAATCTCTCAAAGAGTCGATATATAGGTGATAACATTGTCTATTATCTTTGTTGACAAACAAAAGGGAGGTGGCTATCGGCAGATGCGGTCCACGTTCTTGTGCATGACAGTACTTCTTGCTCTGCTTGTTCCGGATGCAGTGTGGGGAGCGGTGCCATACCCTCCGCCAACGCACTGGAAGGGTATCAATTATTCTCCACGCCGCCACAGCTATTTCCGAATGCTCTATGATTGGTACAGTTGGGATAGTACTAGCGGCCAGTACGTTTATCAAATGGTGGAGTCAGATCTCACGCGCCTGAGTCAAAATGGGTTTAATCTCTTACACTTATACCTATGGGATCAAGACCTTCTTCAGAGTGTGAACGCTGCCGAACCCGCGGGTTTTTTGTCCGCTCCAAATGATCCCAGTGGATCCCCAAATAGCCAATGGGCGGCTCTGAATGAATGCGTCGGATGCAAGGGAACCCGAGTGGCACTCCGGATGAAATTTCGACCGAGTTCGCCACGTGGGCGGGTAAATTCATCCACTATCTTAATGTAACCAATGCCCACGCAAATGTTCTTATGTGGGGCCTAGCGTATGCCGTCGTTCCTGCAATCAGCGATCCCACGGGCAGTTGGAGTACAACATGGAAACTTGCTTACAAAAAGTTGGATGACTACGCCAAGATGTACTCGCCACATCCGGGCGTCCTAGGCCTAATTGGTGTGAACTTATCGATGAGTCACCTTCGCCCCGACGGGCAACCGTGGGATGGTTTGATTTATCCTCGCGGCGCTGGGTACCAATGGGACTGGCAGGAAGGACAGCGCATGGCTAAGACGATGCGCGATTTACTCACTTCAGTATATGGAACGCAAAAAGACCCGGACATCTACATGCTGCAGCTTTACAACCCGAATTCCTTCGACATGCAGCAGGCTTTGATATCTCTCTTTTATGGCTCTACTGCGGGTGGAATCGCCGTTCCTTCCAACAAAACCTTTGTTGTGGAATACGCGACGTCCTCGTCGCTGAATGCGGCGCCTAACGGCAACGGTGTCCCAAGCTTCGGCGATGCGCAGACTCCTACGACCACTGTTGCTGGTCAGGCGCAGTGGCTGACTAACAGTCTGTGCGCCTATATCTCCACGGGAATCCAAAAGTACGCATACTGGTCAATGTACGACCCCTACACGCTATGGACTGGGTCGCCCTGGTACTTGAGTGGACAAGGTCTCGCGTGGAATGGTTTTTGGGGGTTGTCCTTCGAGTCCGAAAGCTCCGGCGATAAACCGGCTTGGTCTGTCCTGAGTTCCTACTACAGCGACAACTCGTTAACCTGTCCATGGCCAAACCAAGCCAATGCTACGGCGGTGGTGTCGCTGACACCGAGCAGCACATATTACACAGTTGCGCAGCCAATACGAGTCACTTGGACCGCCACCGATGTTGCCTCGCTCGCTCTGAATACTACGCATGGCCCCAGCTATTCCTGTCTGTCTACGCAGATTGGTCCGCTGTCCCTGACAGACCTCGTCGGCAGCTGCGGCTACACCGACGCCTCAGCGTTTTTTTCAACCGGCACTCAGACCTTGACCCTCACGGGTTACAACATCTCGGGCGCGCCGCAATCCGCATCGCAAACAGTAACTATTGGTCTAGGCCCAATCGTTAATGCTGTAACGGACGAGAATTACGCTTCTACTATAACAGCGGATGGCTATGTGATTGTTTGGGGCAATGGGTTTTCGCTGAACGGCGGCAATACGATTCAATTAACACGTCCAGGTTATCCAGACGTGTGGCTCTACGCGGGCGATGGACACTACTTTTGGGATCAATCGCACTTTCAGATTAACGCCAAACTGGATGGGAGGGCCGCGCCGGGTCAATGGACGCTCTACGTCCGCAACAGTTACTCAGGCACGCCCTCCAACGGCTATGTTATTACAATCACTCCATGAGCAGGTGGGATGCATGACTCTGAGGCGGGAGACGATTCAGATGAAGATTCGAGGACTTATCACGCTAGCAGTTTTCGCGTCCGTATTGTTAGCTCAAAATCGTGGTTCGCTTGCAGGTAAGGTATTGGCGGACGATACCGGTAAACCACTTGCCGGCGTCATGGTCGTGACAATTGCGGGGAGTTCAATCCAGGAGGGAAGATCTAGTGTCTTTCGGTCGGTCACCGATGAGAACGGGGCGTATTTCTTGCCTGGGTTGCCTCCTGGGACATATCGAATCTGCGTCTCGGACGCCAAGGACTATTTGGATCCGTGCCAATGGGGTCCGGAGACGTCAATTAACGTCGTAGATACTCCAGCTAATTTAAATCTGCGCCTCCGCAAAGGAGCTCGCCTGGTCGTACGCATCGCTGATCCGAACGGACTCGTAGCAGGCTACAAGAAAGCCGTCGAAGCAGCCGCTAGTGTGCCGGGGGCCTTTACGAATGTGACGCTCAGCGATGCGGAGGGCAACTCGAAACTCGTACCCTTGACTCATTGGGCCGACAATATATACGAATACAGTCTACTCTTACCGACTGGCCATGATTTCACTATAGTAGTTTCGAACCGCTATTTCAGCTTAGTAGATTCATCGAACCGCAGCATTGGGCCGCAGGGGTATTCAAGTACGGTCCGGCTCTCGGTTCCAAAGTCGCTAAATCCATTGCTACGACCGATGTTCGGCTTCCTGAATACACCGGCGACCGCCATTGACTTTCGCATCGTCGGAGGAATCCCGAGTGGAAACTAGTGCCGTTTTCAGGACGAGGACCGGAAGTCTGCGGAGGATCACTCTGAAACAATTTCGTCGAAGCCATACCTCACGAATTGTAGTAAGTGCGTTGCTCTTGCTGCAGGTAACCGTAAGCAGGCCGGCACATGCTCAATCCGGCGAAATCGAAATCCTGGCGGTTACCTCCGGCGCTAGTTTCACGCAGGGCATCCCCAACTCCGGTTCGATTGCGTCGATTTTCTGCACAGGCCTGCAGGTCGACGGCATCGTAGCTGCGCAGGGCTTGCCTTTGCCGCGGATTCTCGGCGGTATTCGCGTCACGGTGGGCGGGGCCGAGGCGCCGATCTTCGCCGTCGCGAATCTGGACGGGTACCAGCAGATCAATATTCAGGTCCCTTTGGAAACCCGCACGGTTCACGTTCCAGAGTGGGGCCTGCCGGCGGCGGATGTCGTGGTCGAGCAGGAGGGCCGGCGCGGTGAGCGGCGATGGTGGTGGGGCGTCTACACGTGGCCGCCTTTCAAGTCGCCCGGCGAATTCTTCCGGATTGAAGGGACAAATTGGGGAATTTTTCAGCATGCTGCCGATTACTCACTGGTTACTCCTGAGAACCCGGCGCGGCCCGGCGAGACCCTAATCACTTATCTGACGGGGATGGAGCTTACGAACCCCGTCGTACCAACGGGAGAGCCGGCGCCGGAAGAGCCGCCCGCTGCAATCGCACATACGGCTCCGGATCCGCGGTGTCCCCAATGCGGGTATAACGATTACTACCTGAAGTTCGATCTCGACTACGAAACAGGCGACAAATCGTTCGACGGGAACAAGGATGCCAGAGCCATCTTCGTTAGGTTGACGCCAAGGCTCGTCGGGGTGAACCAGATCAACTTTACACTGCCGTCGGTCCTGCCCAGCGGAACGAGAAACGTCACGCTTGTGCGGTCGTACAAGGCGCCGATGTTCGGGCTCGCGAGTGTGGAGGTGAGCACTCCCGTTCAGCTCGCAGTCGAATAGGTGTCCGGTGACCCTGAGGTGGATCCAGCCGGCAGCAGCCGGTAAGTAGTGGCGAGAGTAAAAAGTCGCGAGGCGCTTGCACGCTGTCGGAACTCGAGCGCCTGGCGAATCGTCGAGAGGATTCGACAGCATGCTGTTCTTTGGTCTGCTTCTCATTCTGACACTGGCGCTCGGCGCCGCAAGCGCCCTCGGTCTTCCCGGTCTGCCGGCATGGCGGGACCGCATGCGCGTTGCGATGACGGCCGGGCTGCTCTTCATCGGCGTTGATCACCTGGCTACGCCCGAGCGCTACCTGCCGATGATGCCGCCTTTGCTGCCGGCGCCGCAGGCCCTCGTGCTGTTCACCGGACTTTGCGAGATTGCCGGAGCGATCGGGCTGCTCGTCCAAAGGACGAGGAGGCTCGCGGGCATCATGCTCGCCGTGTACTTCGTGTGCGTGTTCCCGGCAAACATTTATGTCGCGGTGAGCGGAGGTTCCATCGCCGGCATGCCCGCCTCCGGCTGGTACTACTGGGTGCGGCTACTCTTCCAGCCCCTCGCCATCTGGTGGGCTTTGTACGTTAGTGCTGCTCGCGGCGCGGGTTTGGGCATGCACAAAGCGAACTAATAAGTCGAGAGTCTGGCGATGTTATTCATCTTGACATTCTTGCGTGAGTCAATCTACGCTGGCACCCATAACGTTAATGTTCGCTAGAGGGAGGCAAGGGTACCTCGAATCCTGGAAGAGGTGTTTTGTGTCTCGCGCTTGAGGGCCTTTGTAGGGTTATCGTGTGGGAAGCGTCTCGCTCGCGCATCGACGCCTGATTCACCGCCAGCCTCACGCCAAGAAGCGCCACACGAACGGCAGCAGCCTCTTCGCTTGAGGTCAACGCAGTTCAGCTTCGGCTAACCGTGATCGATTGCAACCCAATTCCCAACCGGCCAATGGTTCCACGATAGCTCGGCTCCGACAAATGACACTACAAATTCCACCAGTGCTGAACAATGCGCTCCGGGACTACCAGCGCGATGCCATCAAGCACATGAGCGAGTATCTAAACGATTTTAATCCGGCGAAGCCACGCGCGGCGTTGGTGCACATGCCGACGGGAAGCGGCAAGACAGCCGTCATTGCAACGCTCGCAAGGTGCTTGGCCTCTCCAGGCCCCGTACTGGTAATTGCGCCAAGAATTGGACTTCGAGAACAACTCGCGCGGGACCTGAGCGAACGGTTTTTCCGGAACGCAGGTGTCGATCCAGCGTTGATACCGCGGCGAGTCGTGTCCCTATCTGACGGCGCGGCACCGGTGAGGGTGAAAGACGACGATGTTGTCGTCACGACTGTGCAAATGCTGACGAGCATTCGGCGACGTAGGACGGTTTTGGACGACGCGTTTCGACAAAGGACCTCACTTGTGCTCTTCGATGAAGGGCATTACGAACCAGCGACGGTTTGGAGTGATGTTGTCCGGAGCCTGCCCGCCCCTCGGATCATCTTTACTGCCACCGCTTTTCGCGATGACTTCAAGCTATTCGACATAGACGAACGTTACACCTACCACTATGGGATGGAACAGGCGTGTCGAGAGCGCTACATACGCTCGGTCGTCTTTCAACCATTCGAGCCTGTCAAGAGTCCGGGGGTCTTCACAGATCAGGTGCTGGATGCGTACGATCGCTATTTCGACCGGCCGGATGAAGCGGATCCTGATAGGGCACGGGTGATTATTCGCTGCGACACTCCTGGTGAGATTCGACAGATTGTGACAGCCGTTCGAGCTCGCGGACGCTCAGCTCTCGGTATCCACGAAAGATTCGACAATCGTCCGGACCTTTTCGAGTACCGTCACGTTCCCGACCCCGTAGAAACTAACGTCACGCTTTGGGTTCACCAGTTCAAGCTCCTCGAGGGCATCGACGATCCGCGTTTTCAGCTACTGGCTCTTTACAGCGAACTTCGCGGGATGCGTGCCCTTGTTCAACAAGTGGGTCGTGTCATCCGCAACCCGGGACGCGTCCAGGGAGCAACAGCGTATGTTCTCGATCACTCCTATCGCGGTCGACAAGGGCAGTTGTGGAAAGAGTTTCTTGAATACGATCGGCTGCTCGATCAAGGCCACCCGGCGGCCACGGGATTAAACCAGCATAATGTGGTCTCGGCGCTCCGAAATTCGATTCCGAACTTGGTGTACGCCGATGGTCGATTACGGGTCCCAACAAGCATTGAACAACTAACGCACGAAGATATCTTGTTGCCCTTAAGTGCAAACGTCTTTCAACGACCAAAGGGATTTTCGCTTAAGGCTGTTCTTAACCGCATCTGCAAGACCTGTGCCGAGGAGGACCGCCTGTTCCACGCGCCCCCACCCGCCGGTAATACTGTCGTCGTCTTTCACGTCAGCATCGGCACCTCTCCATTCTTGGAGCGTGGGTTCTTTGCAGAGCCGAAGTTGGGCATAAGCGTCGTCTACGATTCACGTGAGTACGTGTTCGTTTACGATAGCGGACCAGCGCTTGGCCAGCGGGCACTCGATGCAACACCCGTAGAGGCTGCGAAGCTGAGGAAACTATTTGTTCATGATGCGGAAAGCCGTCTCACTCACGTCACCCTCATCAACTCCAACTTGGGGGCAGACCAGGTGCGGGCTCGGGGAGTGGCCGCTGTCAGCGTTGACCGATTGGCGCCTGCATTCGACGAACACGGATATGTTCTGAGTACGGCTACCGGATACAGCGCCGGACACACGCCCTTGGAGGGGGAGCCTCGTTCCACCGTGCGCCGATATTTCGGTGTAGCCCATGGTCGAGTCAGCGACCTTGGGGGCAAGTTTCAACCACTGGACGAGTGGAGATGCTGGGCTGATGAAGTGGCTCGCTGGCTCAACGCGGAACGTGAATTGCCAGTGTTTCAGCGCTGGGCCTCACCTGCTGGGGTGCCGACCGATCCGACGCCACGCAACATCCTCTTGGATGCAACCGAGATTGCCGATCGATATCGGACGGTTGGGTCGGACGACGTTGAAGCAAACACGCCATTGAGAATCTCCGAGCTCTGTCTCGATGTAACGCAGGACAGGTTCGTCTTAACTGCCAATGGGTGCGAGTGCGACGTGACCATCAAGTTTGACAAAGTCAAGCACCGGTACGAACTCCGGTCCCCAGAACTAGATGCTCGCTATTACTCAACTGACCCGGACAGGAACGAGAGCCTTACCAGCTACTTCAACCGAACGCAGGCGCTCAGAGTAATCCCGGTGACAGATGGCTACTTCTATACGCTGGGCCAGTTTTGCCGACCGTTACTGCCTTTCGGCCCCAATTACGATGACGCTGCAACTGGAATTATCGGAAGTCTGGTCGCGATTCCGGAGCTACGAGACGTGGCCTCTGAAAAGGGACGACAATCTCGGCGTAATGGCGCGGGTTGGGAACGCGGCTGTCTCTTCGATATCGTTGACGAGCTCGGGGGCAAGACAGCGCTTAAGCCACATTTCGAAGGGACGTCGATACTGGTGTGCGATGACTTGGGCGATGAGTCCGCTGACTTCATTATGGTTCAACCCGAACGTAATGGCCGTCGGAAGCGTGTCGTCTTTATTCACGCAAAAGCGAGTTCACGACACAGGACGTGCTCCGCGTCCGACTTACATGATGTGTGCGCACAGGTACAGAAGAATCTACGGGAGGTCTCGCTGTTCGGCACGGGGCTAGGTCGCAGACGCAAGAAGTGGACTGAGTCGTGGAACGGTCGGCCCCATACGATCGGAGAGGTTACGAAGCGCATACGAAAGGCACCGCCCGGCGCGTCCGTTGATTGGGTTGAAGCAGAGATTACCAAGACGGTAAGAGATCCGTCTGCTGATCGGGAGGTGTGGATAATCACTGGGAATCTGTTGCAACGAGAGGCCCTATGCCGGTATCTGCGTCAGCTAAACCCTGCTGGACATGCAGTTCAAGCAGCGTACTTGTTGCTGTCCACGATTAGCAATACAGCGGCAGCCGGGGCCCGATTGACCGTGTACTGCTACTGATCAAGGACTGACTGTCGATGCGTGTTAAGCAGGTCCCAGGATCGCAAGCGGAGGAGGGGCTCCAGACCGATGGCGAGTCTTCCCCACAACCGTGACAAGCGGTGAGTGATGCCTTTGTAGTACAGACCTGGGATAGAACTACCCGATCAAATGGAAATCGTTTAGTTACTTACATTAAGACGCTCGGCTTACTCGTCGCAAGGAATGAAAAAAGCAGGTGGCTGGGAGGCAGGGATTCGAACCCCGATACGCAGATCCAGAGTCTGCAGTCTTACCGTTAGACGACCTCCCAAGGCCCGTATCAAGTTTACCAAAGGTGACGTCAGTTCGACTAGTCCTTACCGCTTGCGGCGGACTTGAGAAGATTTTCCATGCAGCCAGTGAGTACATCCCGCTGAATGGTGAAGAACGCCGTCTGGCCTTCCTTCTTCTTCGTAATCAGGCCAGCTTCCAGCAGGATACGCGTATGGTGGCACAGCAGGGCTAAGCTGATCCCAAGCTGTTCCGCAAGCGCAGATCCGCTCCGGCTCTCCCCGCCCGACAACTGTTGGACAATCCGCAGCCGCACCGGGTCGGAGAGGGCGGCGAAAATCTTGGCCTGCCCCTGGCAATCCACCTTGCTGCTCACTTTACCATCATAGCCCGCCGCTGTCTTGGTTAAATACTTAAACATCTACTTGACTACGAATACCTGCCGATCCATACTGTGCGTATGAGCACTGCCTTGGAAGAGAAGCGAGAACTGGCGGCCAACCCTTTGGTCTCCGATGAGCATCTGTTCACTCCTCTTGAAATTCGTGGAGTCATCCTGCCGAACCGGATCGCCGTCTCCCCGATGTGTCAGTACTCCGCTGTAGACGGTGTCGCTAATGACTGGCATCTGGTGCATCTCGGCAGCCGCGCGGTCGGCGGAGCCGGCCTCGTCGTTGTAGAGGCGACGGCGGTGGAAGCGCGTGGAAGAATCAGCCCCGGGGATCTTGGCCTCTGGAACGACGAACAGGAGGCGGCGCTGGCCCGGATTGGGGCGTTCATCCAGAGCCAAGGGTCGCGCGCGGGTATTCAAATCGCTCATGCGGGCCGGAAGGCTAGCACGGATGCGCCATGGAACGGTGGCAAGCCGCTCAGTCCCGCGGAGGGCGGCTGGGAGGTTGTCGGCCCCAGTCCCATTCCTTTCGGTCCAGGCTACCCGACTCCGCAGGAGCTGCGGCCTGCTGAGATCGCCGCTCTCGTAGATGCCTTTGCTGCGAGCGCCCGGAGAGCCGACCGCGCAGGGTTCGACGTTCTGGAAATCCACGGCGCTCACGGCTACCTGATCGGCGAGTTTCTTTCGCCGCTGAGCAATACACGCACCGACCAATACGGGGGATCGTTCGAGAACCGCATCCGCTTCGCCCTCGAAGTGACGGAGGCAGTGCGCAGCGCCTGGCCGCAGGAGAAACCCCTGTTTGTCCGCATTTCGGCAACCGACTGGGCAGAAGGCGGCTGGGACATCGAGCAGTCTATCGCCCTTGCGCGGCGGCTGCGCGACTTGGGCGTCGATCTGATTGACGTTTCCTCCGGCGGGTTGCTTCCGCATGTCCGGGTTCCCGTCGGCCCCGGCTACCAGACGCCGTTTGCGGCTCAG
>CALGAR010000036.1 GCA_937959285.1 uncultured Bryobacterales bacterium | reverse complement strand
CCCCTGCCGCTACGAAGGATTCAACTGGAGCGCTCACGCGGCGCTGCTCCAGCTCCAGCAACTCCCTTCCATAGCGCAGCGCTACTTCGGCCTGTGCGGCGTTGACGATGAAGGATTCAAGCCGGTTCTCCGCAGTGATGCGCGCCAGAGCTCCGGTCCAGGCGGACAGCCTGGCTATGTGTTCGAGCGCATTACGCGAGGGGTCCGCGACGTAGTACGTTAACGAAACGCCCTGTTCCAACCTTCCGGTCTGCACGCCACACTCCGACGCCAGGCTGCGAATGACTGAAGCGGACGTCACGTTCTCATAGGTCACTCCCGGGCGGAATTGGGCGAGCCGCCCGCCCGCGTTCAAGGACGTCACGGTGATGCAGTCCAGTCCCCGGCGGATGGCTGCTATGCTGCCCGAGAAAACGCGTTCCTCTTTTTCGCCGCTGTTGAGCGTAACTTCGACGGGATCATCCACGGCCGCTTTGAGCGGTGCGGCAGCCGGCAGTGTGACGACGGCGCGGTCGAGCAGCGGCGCTGCCTCTAACTCCAGTTCCAGGCCGATCAACTGCTCCGACCAGACTTGCCCGCCGAGCCTGACCGAGTAAGAAGGCTTGAGCAGAGAACTCATCCCAGCTCTCCTATCGCCTTGCTCAGTCCCCCAACTGCGGGGCCGAGGCTTCCCAGCTCGCCGATCTTGCTTGTTAAGGGCCGCATCGGATTGGTGATGCTGGCAAGATCTGCAAGGTTGGCCAGCGCCGAGATCTGCTCCACCGCATCGAGCGCGGAATCCACCGCATCCATTACCGCGTTCGCCTGATCCTGAATTTCGTTGAGGACGTCGCCCAGCGCGCCTGGATCGAAACCCAGGTCGCCCAGGCCGAAGTCGCCCAGACCGCCGAAAGCGCTGACCTCGGCGGGTGGCGGCAGCGGCGGGCTTTCGGCCAGCACGATGGTGTAGGCGATCTGTCCCGCGGGCCCGACGTGTTGTTCGGCGTGGAATGATTCAATCACCATCTTCTGGATTTCCAGCGCCGTCGTAATGTCTGCAGTGAAGCTGACCTCGGCACCCTCGGACGCCTTCTGCTGCAGCTTCTTCAGGTCCTCGGCAGCCGTGGCAGGCAACAGCAGCCCGCTGAGCACGACGCGGTGCGACCTGCGCCCCAGCTTCTGGTGCAGCGTTCCGTCGAGGCCTGCAATCTTCTGCTTGACGAAATCCTGCTCGGTCTCCTGCCGGATGTACTGAACAGCCTTCAATTCGATGTCGTCAATCATCGGAGCGGCCATGGCGGTCAGGAGTGAATGTCAATTCCCAGTTCTTCGGCTGCTTCTTCGAGGCGGTCGGCCAGTTCTTCCAGCAGGTCGAAGGCCGCGGCCGCCTGAGCTGGCGTGGAAGGCGCGGCAGACGGTGCTGCGGGCTCGGGCGCACGAACCACGAGACCTTGTGTTGCAACGGACGCCGATTGTCCCGAAGGCCACGCTGTGGAAAACCGTACGAGTGGGACGGCTTTGTCCGGAGCATGCGCGGCGCTTGGCGCCGCAGGTGCAGCGTCAGGAGCCGGGGAAAGGACTGGCTGCTCCTCAATGGCTGTCGCTACTGCAGTGCCACGAGGCGGGGAAGAGACTGGCTGCTCCTTCGAGACTGAGGCCGCAGGCTGACGTGGCCCGGGCAAGCTCACCGGAATCATCACGCGGAACCGTGCGCCTGCAGGCCAATCGCGCTCAGCCGCCTGCACTTTTTCTGGCGTCCGGTTCAGCACTGGATCTTGCCTGCGCGGCGGGTTTGACAGCGCGGCCGGAGCCTCTTGCGACCGTCCGGCTTGCGGTTCGCGCGTGTTTTCCGCCTGCGGTGCGGGCTCGGAAATCGGGGGTGCGTCCTGGGCCGTCTCCGCTGGCTCTGCCGTCCGAGATTCTCCGGCTTCGAGATCTGCGTCGGGCGTAATGATGATCTTCGTCCAGTCCGAATGCACCGTGCCTGTGCTTGCAGGGTGGTTGGCAGATTCGGGGATGCCGGGTTCGAGACGGGGCTCCGTGAGCCGCCAGAGGGCTTCGACCTCGAGCGCGGGACGGTTATCAAACGCTTCTGGCCCTACCATCATGGACCGGCACAGGCCTGCAAGCGTGCGCGACAGAATCTCCGTGTTCAGGGGTAAAGCCGGCTCCGGCCCGGGATCGTTGAGCCACGCGGCCAAGGCAAACAGAGCTTCCCGCTGGCTTTCCGGCGCGGGCATGGACGCCTCGCCTACGCACAGCTTGAGGAACTGACGCCGGACGAACTCCTCGCCCAGGTGCGCGAAGCGCGCCAGGTTGTTCTTTTCGCGCCAGGTCAAGCTGCGCACGCGGAACGAGCGTTCACCGATTTCGATCTGGACGCTGGCGTCACGGCAGTCGACCTCAAACGGCCAGGACTCTTTGCCGTTTGTGACCACCTGTCGCCGCGCGTCGACGCGCGCTTGCAAAATCCCTCCTTACTCCTCCCGGAAGCGTGCGGCTGTAAAGGTGTAAACCGTTTCACCGTGCCCGGCTGCACTCATGCCGAACGACTTGTCGTCCATATAGCAGGCGTCGAAGGTGATCCTGCGGGTGTTGTCCCGATGCCGCAGCGTGGCGCTGATGGTGAACTCCCCGTTGTTCGCCAGCAGGTCATCCAGGGTCTTGTTCCCGGAAGCCACGCGCAGCTTGCCCACCACCGTTTTCAAGCCGAAATAGACGGCAATGCGCTCGTCGGTGCCGATGGCGCCGATGTGCTGCCGGTTCTTCACGACGCTGTATTCGATCGACTGCAGCCCCTCGATGGTCTCCTCATTGACCTTCACTTCAGAAGCCGCTGCTGTATAGATCTGAGGCATCGATTCCTCTCCTCTGTATGGTTCCGGTCTCCTGTCCTGTCATTTCGCCCGGTGGGCCGGATGACTCCGGAAGTCTGGGCCCTGCGCAACATCCACACCCCGGGCCGGACCTGATCAGGACTGCTGATCCTCAACTCCGCTTAGTTCTTGACCAGGATCGTTGCGTAGATGTAGTCGATCGCCCGCACCGGCCGGACCGCGATGTCGACTCGAACGATCCCCTGCGCAAAGTCGGCCTGGGTAGAGTAGACATCAACGCGGAAGGCCGGGTCTTTGCCATCGGTCGACGGGACCAGCGCGCCGTCGCGTTCCATTTGCAGGAACAACGCGATGATCTGCTGCCGGAGCGCGTTGCGCGCCCCTTCGTTGTTCAGCAGCCCGATATATTTGTCGGAAATGGCCTTGACCTCGCGGACGCACTTATTGGCCGTACGCTGGACATTGATCTGCCGGCCGCTGGTGAGCAAGCCCTTCACGACAATCACGCCCAGACGCCGCCGCTCATTGACAACTAGCACATTGCCGTTGATCAATTGCGTGAGCTGCGCATCTGTGTAAGTGCCAGGTGTAGCGTCCGGCGAAGCGATCGTTTTGAAGGTCGGCGATTGAAAGAAATCCTGACGCCCGAGCAGGCCGGCAATCGCGCCTTCCATGCCCGTCGGAGCGGCAAGGATGAAATGGTCGCTGCGCACGTCGTTGGCGTGGTCCAGGATCTGGTTGACGTTTGCCGACTCCGAGGCAGTCACGGCGCCGATGCCGATGCGGTTTCTGGCAACATCCGCCATCTTCGTGCAGTGAGCGACCACGGCCTGATGCACCGTCCGCTGGGCAGCGTCATCGAGCTGATTGCCTACCGAAGCGATGACCAGATCGACTTCTTCCACCTGTTCCAAACGCTCCAGCGCTGACTGATAGTCGTCGGGTAGCGGCGCGGCTCCGCCCGTGAGCGGCTTGGCTTTGACGATGCTTGCAGGAAACGACGTCGTGCGGCTGCGGACAAACAAGTCGATGCCGCGGATCAGCCCCGAGCTCTCCAGTACCTCTGGAAGATAGTTCGGGTCGTCGGGGTCCATGGTCAGGTTGGTGTAGCTTTCCGCCAGTTCGTTATCGACGAAGACGTTCAGATTCACCACGGGAGTGGTTCCGTCGATGGTAGAGACGCCCTCGGTAAGTCCGACGGAAATGTTCGCGGTGACGCCGGGCGCAGGTGTGATCTCAAGCAGCGGCTCCTCGCTGTCCTCACCTTTCAGCCTCAGCGCAGGAGACCGGTCCCGCCCGCCGGTCAGTGGCGCTCCATCCGTGGAATCGGGCAATTGCGTGGCGCCGTCCACCTTGCTGAAGGCGACCACCGGGTCAGTAATAGCAGCTATCTCGTCAAGCGTTGCGAGGTTTGTGTAAACCCTTGTGTCGCGCCCTTCGGTTGTGACTTCGACGGTTACCCGCCGGGCAAGCGGCGTCGCCGCCTGGGCCGATGGCAGCACGCTGCCCAGTGCGACCGCTTCGACGTCCGGGTCGTTCGCCAGACCGCTGACTATGGCAGCCACATCGTTGAAGGGCCCGTAGGGCCGCGGGGAACCTGCCTGCGGCGTGACCACAACATTGACACTGTCCGGTCCAGCGCCGCTCACGGCAACGCGCACTTGAGTGCCCTCAGTCCCGGCTTTCCGCGCCTGAAACAGCACACTTGGAGCATCACCCGCACCCGTCAACGACAGCCCCGCCTGGCCGTCGTGCACCTGGACCGCGCTGCGGTTGCCGGCCCGACCGGCGCGCTTCGCCTCAACGCGGATGACATCCGTATCGCCAGCCTTGAGCAAAGCAAAGGCGGCGGCCGGCTCCGCTTCCGTTAAGGGAGTCGATGGAATCGTGGACGGAAGCCCTTTCTCAAACAGAGGATCGACTGCTACGAGCACCCGCGACTGTTGATTGATCCGGCGGAAAAAATAATCCGGACTGGTCTCATCCATGACCAGGTTGTTGTGCGTTTCGATGACCGTATCGTTCAGCAGGACTTCCAGGTTCACGTACTTCACGCCCTTGCCCGAAAGGGCCTTCACCTGGGTGACCCGTACCTTCAGCTTTTCGGCCCACTTACCTTCGGCGCGAGCTTCCAACCTGGCAACCTTCTCGCCCTCGCTATCGAGCAGCTCCAGCGAGGCCTTGGTCCCCTTGCCTGGCTCGATCCGCGCAACGAAGACTTGCGAGACGCCGTTGGCAAATGCCGTACGGACTTCGGGCATGGAATACCGGCTCGCCGGACCGAACAGCTCAATGAACTCGCCGAAATTGCCGACAGGAGTCGGCTCAATCGGCCCGCGGTCGGTAATGCCGACAATGCCGAGGATGCCGGTCGCACCGGGAATGACCGGAGAGGGCTCAAACTCCGTTCTGACTTGAACGCCAGGTATAACCAACGGCGAAGGCATGGAAACTCCTTAAAGCACGGGTGTGAATTCGTGAATCTGCGCTCATGCAGCAGTACGTACTTCAGTCAGCTTCTAGGCGTATCGCAGTAATTCACGAGATGTCAACAAAATGATGCGAAAAATTCACCGCCAACCTCTCAGGAGCGGTTGCGGTCTGCGGCAAAGGGCACGCGAAGTGGCGAGGGCGGCTTCGCCCGCCGCTTTAAGCCCGCGGCGCGTTGAAGCTTCGATGGAGGGCTGGGTGTATCAGCAACCTGACGGCAGCCGACAGCGTTTTGCCTCCGGGGCAGTTGTCAAGCCCGGCGGCCCAGACGGAGCCGTTAACATCCGGTTCACGGCTCTCAGCAACGCGCTTGGTTCGGTAAGACGCGCCCGTTGCGATGAAGTAACGGGGCTGTTGCCGAGTGGCTGATAAAAATTAACAATTCGATCGAAAGGGAAAAGCACCTTAGTTAGTCAGTCCAAAACCGATGATAGCTTGTAGGTGTTTCACCTTACATCGCGTGCGGACTCTTCGATCACCCTCGGGGCAAGGAGGTACTACAAGGAGCGTAAGGTTTGGGCAATGTATGACTTCCACGAATCGAACAGGAGAGCAACAACATCCGCATCTTCTGGTACTGTCTGACGTTGTAACCTATCCCAACTCTTCCTATTTAGGCGTGACTACCTAAAATCGTCATACGCCAACACTGTGTTAGCAATTGTGTCGTTGACCCAAGACGGAATGTTCGGCTAATCTGAACCTTTCCGGATGTAGTACGCATAGACATCCGGGTAGCAGTGGTTATACAGCAGTTGCTCCTGGTCGGTTCAACTGTTGTCATGTGCCTGTCATACAGCAGGCATGTGAGCTCTCACGACAACTCTGTCTGCTGCAAGTGGAGGTGATAGCAGGCAGAAGAACAAGAAACCGCAGATTGGGACCGAAAGGGCGGTAGCCTGCCCGTTTGCAACCGCCGAAGCCTGGTGGTCTCCGAACTCCAAATATGCTCCCTATCAAGTCGTTCCAAGTTACTCGAGAAGCTGAACCACTTACCGCTGCATCATCATATCCCTGGTTTGCAATCCGAGTAAAATCAAACTTCGAAAGCGTCGCAGCTTCCGGCCTTAGAGGCAAGGGCCTGGAGGAGTTCCTGCCTCAATACCGTGTTCGCCGCCGGTGGTCTGATCGCGTTCGAACGCTCGACCTGCCACTCTTTCCTGGTTACGTCTTTTGCCGATTCGATCCTCAGAATCGTCTTCCAGTCCTGACGACTCCCGGCGTACTTCATGTCGTTGGTTTTGCCAATCAGCCCACGCCGATCGACGATAACGAGATCGCCACGATTCAAAACCTTGTTAAATCGGGGCTTCCTGCTGAACCGTGGCCGTTTCTTCGCGTCGGTCAGCGAGTTCGCGTTTGCTCAGGCCCACTTACTGGCGCCGAAGGAATCGTTGTCCAGCTCAAGCAGAAGTGCCGTCTGATCGTGTCGGTCTCCCTTCTTCAGCGCTCGGTCGCTGTTGAAATCGACCGCGACTGCATCAGTCCGATTTAACAGTCTGTTTTGCAATGAAGAACAAGTCCAGGATGATTAGTTTCCGTCTCTCAGAGAAGGAGTTTGAGGCCCTAAAATCTCTTTACCGCGCGCATGGAGCAAGGAGTGTTTCCGAATTTGCGCGCGCCGCCATGCAGCGGATGATTGCGGAAACGCCCCCCGATGAGACTGATTTGGAAGACCGGATCAATGAAATGTGCGGCCGCCTGCAGCATCTGGACAGGCAGGTGGCCCGCTTATACCGAATCCTAAATCTCCACAACGACGGACAACCCAATTCCAACTCCGTTGTTGCTGCTGAGTAAGAACGGAAGAGGCGCAATGAAACTTGTTCTGTTGCTGCTGACCTTTTCTCTTACCGTCCTCCTGGCTGCGGATAATTCCTACTCGGATAGCTCCTACATTCTCGGGCCGGATGACGAAGTGGTCATTCGAGTTCTCGACCTGCCGGAAATCAACGAAAGGGCGGTCCGAATCGACATGCGCGGGAACATCCACTTGCCGCTCGCCGGGCGCCTTCGAGCCGCCGGGCTTACGGTTGAGGAACTGGAAGCAGCCATCGCGGAACGCCTGCAGACATATCTTCAGAAACCCGTTGTCACCGTGGCGATCGCGGAATTCCGCTCACAGCCGGTTTCCGTTCTGGGAGCGGTTGCAGAGCCTGGCGTTCATCAGGTGCAGGGGCGCAAGACTCTTTACGAGATCCTCTCTCAGGTTGGTGGGCTTAAGCCCGATGCGGGCAACGTTATCAAGATCACGCGCCGCAAGGAGAGCGGGCCGCTTCCACTGCCCAACGCGAAGCTCGATGAGACCGGGCAGTTCTACATCGGCGAAGTCCGGGTGAAGTCCATCATGGAAGCGGAGAATCCGGAAGAGAACATTTTCGTCCAGCCGAATGACATCATCTCGGTCCCCAAGGCTGAGCTGGTTTATGTGGTTGGATCCGTGAAGCGGAGCGGCGGATTTGTTCTGAATGAGAAAGAGAGTTTGAGCGTTCTTCAGGTTCTCTCTCTTGCAGAAGGTTTGGAGCGAACGGCGGCTCCAGGGAAAGCGAAGATTCTCCGTCCTGTGGGAGATGGAAGTACTCGTCAGGAGATTCCCGTTGACTTAAAGAAATTGATGGCCGGTAAGGCCAACGATGTGTATATGAAGGCGAACGATATTCTGTTCGTGCCGAACAGCGCAGCACGGGCGGCATCGCTGAGGGCTGCCGAAGCGGCCATTCAGATCACCACCGGAGTCATCATCTGGCGCCGCTGAAAATGCTGCGCCCGCCGCTTTCAGAAGGGATTGTCTGAAATCGAAATGAAACATCTGCCTGAGCCGAGCCGGCCTATGTCCGATCTCATTTATCGCATTCCGGAGCTGCCTTACCGCCCTCCTCAACCGCACTATGCCGCGCCAGGGCTTCAGGAGGATGTCGAAGACAGCTCGGCTCTCCTCGAGTACTGGCACATACTTAGTCGTCACAAGGGGAAGCTAATCCTTGCGGGTTTCCTCGGCTTATTGCTGGCGGTCCTTGTGACACTTCCTCAGACCCGGATCTATCAGGCGAAGGGTACCCTGGAGATCCAGAATCTGAACCAGGATTTCATGAACCTGAAGGACGTCAGTCCGGTAAATGAGTCTGGTTCCTACAACCAGCTCTTCGATATCCAGACACAAATCAGGATTTTGCAAAGTGATTCCCTGATTGACCGGACGGTCGAGAAGCTGAAGGCCAAGTATCCAGACATGGTGATGGCAGGTACGTCGCGAATCGACGCGTGGCGGAAGGCGTTGAACCTGCCGGAAACCGAGCCGAAACCTGCAATCGAGAAGGCTCTTGAGAAGGCGCGGGACAAGCTGAGAGTCAGGACGGCGGGCCAGACGCGGATCGTTGAAATTTTCTTTGACTCCCCGGATCCGAAACTTGCGGCTGATTTCGTGAACACGCTCGCAAACGAGTACATTGAGCAGAATCTGGAAGCACGCTGGCAAATGTCTCAGCGCACGGGCGAGTGGCTATCCCGGCAGCTTGAGGATATGCGTGTCAAACTCGAGCGATCCGAGGATGCGCTGCAGTCGTATGCCCGTCAGGCCGGTATTCTGATTACCAGTGAGAATGAGAACGTCGCCGAACAGAAGCTGGCGCAACTTCAGACAGCACTGACGATAGCGAGCCAGGACCGTGTTTTAAAGCAGTCGCGGCTTGAAATGGCGGAAACGGCGCCGCCAGAGACGCTCGGCGATGTCTTGAACGACTCTTCGCTGCGAGTTTATCAGGAGAAACTCACCGACCTCCGGCGCCAGCTGGCTGAACTGAGCACCACGTACACGCCGAATCATGCCAGTGTGCAGCGTGTCACTGCGCAGATCGAAACCCTGGAGCGGGCGCTCGAACGCATCCGCTCGATGATTCTCAAGCGCATCAAGAACGATTACGAGGAAGCCGTGCGGCGTGAAAAGCTGCTCGCTGACGATTACGCTGCACAGTCGAAGGTGGTCAGGGAACAGTCAGAGCGGTCGATCCAGTACAACATTCTGAAGCGCGAGGTGGACAGCAACCGGCAGTTGTATGAATCCATGCTCCAGCGCGTCAAGGAATCCTCGATCGCGTCGGCAATCCGGGCGTCCAACGTTCGGATTGTCGATCCTGCGAAGCCGCCGGAAAAGCCCTACAAACCAAGGGCGACCGTGAACGGAGCCGTCGGACTCCTCGCCGGGCTCTTCTTCGGTGTTGCAGGCATCGTGCTGAAGGAGCGAATGGACCGGACTTTGAAAGATCCGTCGGATATTACGTTCTGGCTCAAGATTCCGCAGCTCGGGACCATCCCTTCGACGGAAGAGGGGCGGAAGCGGCTTCTCTATCTGAGGAAGAAGTCTTCGCAAACAGGTGAAACATCGCTGGCTGTCGGTTCGAAGAGCGACGAGCGCCCTGAGTTAGTAACTTTGCAGAGAAAGCCATCCATCGCCGCGGAAGCCTTTCGTGCTTTGCTGACTTCGATCATGCTGTCCGGCGAGAATGGCAACCGGCCCAAAGTCATTGTGTCGACGAGCGCGAACCCAGGGGAAGGCAAGACGACGGTTACGTGCAACCTTGGTATTGCGCTCGCTGAAATTAACCGGAAGGTTCTGATTATCGACGCCGACATGCGAAAGCCGCGAATCGCCGAGGTCTTTGGGGTGGCGGCCGATCGTGGGCTGAGCGATGTACTGAAAGAGCGCGTGGTTGACGTGAGCCGGCTGGAATCGCTGATCCAGCCTACCGGCTTGCCAAATCTCTACGTGTTGCCCAGCGGTCCATCGACATCCAGCGCGGCGAACCTCCTTTACTCGCCCGCGATGCAGCAGATCCTTCGGCACCTGGAATCCCAATTCGACGTGGTTCTCGCGGATACACCTCCCGCTCTGCATATGCCGGACGCCAGAATTCTTGGGAGGCTGGCGGGAGGAGTACTGTTGATCGCGCGCGCCGGGCACACGATCCGGGATACTCTTCAGGCGATCCAGGATCGGCTCGTAGCGGACGGCATCAACGTTCTCGGCGTTGTGCTGAATGACTGGAAGCCGGGTGCCGGCGGAAGCGGCTACGGCCAGTACAAATATTACCGCTCGTATTACAACAGTTACGGCTCGGCGGCGGATTAGCGACAATGGCAGGGATCGCCGCAATCGACACTCAGGCCAGTAACCATAGAGGGCGCCGCAACAGGCGGCTCATTTCCGCCTGGTCGGCTTCGCTTCTGTCGAAGGGCGCCACGTTCGTCGCTCAGATCTTTGCGGTGCCGATTGTGTACCGGTCTCTTGACGGCGACCGCTTTGCGGCTTACGCCGCGGTTACTTCGGCTGCCTCCGTCTTGGGTTCGCTCAACCTGGGGCTAGGTGGCGCGCTGGTCAACCCGGTGGTGAAGGCTGTTACCGAAGGGGATCAGAAAGGCGAGGCGAGAACAGTCGTTTCCGCGGTTCTGCCGCTGGTGGTTCTCGCCGTCGCCGCCGGGCTGATCCTGCTCCCTTACCTCGTACTTGGCGATCTCTCACCATTGTTCGGTCCTATCAGCCAGGCTGTCGGGGAAAGCGAGCTGAGGATTGCTGCTTTGGTAGCTTGCAGTGCAACGCTTGCGTCCATCCCAATGTCAGCGGTTGAGAACTTGCGCCAGGCCTATCAGGAAGCCCACATTAATAGCCTGATCGGTGCGGGGTGGAACATTTTCTTATCTCTCGGCCTGTTTGCCGCAGCGTGGCTTCACCCGACGTTGCCTGTATTTGTCGCGGTAATGGTACTGACTCCTGCGGCTGCCCGCTACATCAATGCAGTATCCCTCTTTCGGAAACGGCCGTACCTTCTGGCCAATCCCAGCGAGAGCTTCTGCCGGCCGCTGGCTGCACGGCTCACTCATGACGGGCTCATCTATCTCGCTGCCGCTTTTTCACACGTTCTGCTTTACCAGTGGCCAATCTACCTCCTGACGCGCCTGCGCCCGCCGTCGGAGAGCCCGGCCTATATCGTATGTATTCAGTTCGTGCTCCTGGCCGTCTCCTTTACCGTCGGTCTAGTCCAGCCGCTTTGGGGCGCAGTTTCAGAGGCTCGCGCTCGCAGTGACGCCGGGTGGCTGGTGAAGGCGCTTCGTACCGCGCGGATCGCTGTCCTTATCTACGGTGTGGCCATCCTGGCCGGGTTTGGACTGTTCGGCGAAACGGTTCTTCGGCTTTGGGTGCGGCGTCCGATTGTTCTTGATCCGTATGTAACTTGGGCCGCGGGGCTCTACATCCTGCTTGCGACTTGGGAGTATGTGCATTTTACGTTCTCTTTAGGTTTAGGCGCGCTGCGGCCCGCTTCCCTTAGCGCCTTTGGCCGCGCTGTGTTCTTTGCGGCTGTTGCTCCTGCCGCAATAGCTACCGGAGGCGCCGGTTTTCTGTTTTTGTCGCTTTGCGCTTCTGTAGCCGTCACCACCGGCTGGCTGTATCCGCGGATGATTCGCGGTCGATTGGCATCTCTGACGCAATGAATCCAAGAGTTATGACCGCGAGCTCTCGCGCCAGGCTATTTGGCTTGATTGACCGATCCGCCCGCCGGCTGGGCGTCCGGATTACGCTTGCGGTCAATACTCTTGAACAGAAGCGACTGGAGGCAATTCGGTCCCTCGGCATTAACGTTGTTGTCGATGTAGGCGCAAACGTCGGGCAATATGCTCGGGAACTCAGAGCAGGGGGCTATCGGGGCCGGATCATTTCGTTCGAGCCCGTGCCTGATGCATATTGCACACTTGCCGCGATGGCGTCTGAGAATCACACATGCCTGGAGATGGGGCTGGGCAGCTTTGACGGAGAAGCGATGATGTTCATCACCCGTAAATCCGTCAACAGCAGCTTCCGGGAGCCCGACCCTCAGCTGCAGACAAAGGTAGCGTCGGCCGAAGTCTGCGCGAAGCATCTCGTCAAAGTACGCAAACTGGATACGATCCTTCCTTCGCTGATCAACCCTGGCGATCGCGTCTATCTGAAGATCGACACTCAGGGATTTGAGAAGGAAGTCCTGATGGGTGCGGCCAGCTCCCTCTCGAATGTATACGCCGTCGAAGTTGAGCTCTCATTGGTTCGCATGTATCTGGGGCAAGCTCTCCTTCCGGATGTATGGAATCTGCTGGAAACCGCTGGTTTTCGTCCGAGCTGGGTGGAGCGTGGATTCCGCGATCCTGTCACCAACTGGCTATGCCAGCTGGATGCGCTCTTCGTCAGAACCGACGAGGGGAAGCCCGCGGGCAGTAAGCAGGGAGCAGTCCTGGCTGGCGAGGAGACTCTTTCGTGAGACTCGCGGTCGTTGACTTACACCGTCCAGGGGGCCATCACCATGCCTACCTTCGGGCTTTGGCCAAAGAGGCAGTCCGAAGAGGCTGGCGCGTGCGGGTGGTGCGTACGAAAGAAGCGTCAGAGCACGAATCCGGCCAGAGCCTTCAGCGGCTCGGGCCATTAGTCGAAGTCGTTTCGTCAGACTCTGCATCAGAATTGGCGGCGCCTTCCCGAAACCTGGCGGCAGCGCAGCTTCGAGCGTGGCAGGTTCACAATAGAGTCTACCGGGATCTCGTTGAGCCATACGCACCGGATGTTGTTCACCTATTAGACGTTGATCCCATCGGGATGGCCGTTTCCGTGATGGGATCTCCGTTTGGAGAAGCGCCCTGGTCCACGCTCTGGCTGCGTCCGCGGTTCCACCATCCGGCAATGGGCGTGGAGACCCCCGTGTCGTTTCTTCACAGGATCGGCGGGCCTCTCGCTTTAGGCAGGCTTCTGTCGATTCCGTCTCTGGTTGCGCTGCTGGCCGTTGACGAAACCCTGCCGGAATGGCTCCGAATGAAGAAGTTTCGCGGGCGGGCGAAGGTTCAATATATTCCTGACCTCGGCTCGGTTGGAAATCTGGTAGACCAGCGCGAAGCTCGCTTCCGGCTCCACCTCGACACGACGCGATTCTGGCTCCTCTGCTACGGCGCGCTCTCTTCGCGGAAAGGAATTCGACAACTGTTAGAGGCTTTGGATGATCCTGCGACGGCCGATGTTGGCGTGCTGGCGGCCGGCGCCGGTGACGCGGCTGCCTCTGCAATCCTCAGCAGTGACAGGGCGAAAGCGCTGATTGATGGGGGCCGTTTGATCACCTTGAGAGGACACGTGAATGACACCCTCGAGGGGCTGATCTTTTCTGCGGTCGATGCTGTGTGGCTGGGGTACCGGCAGCACTACACCAGCAGCGGTGTCTACTTCCAGGCGTTATCCGCAGGAAGGCGCGTGATTGCCTGCAGGGAGGGTTTGATCGGCTACTGGACGCGGCTGCATAAGACGGGCGTTGTGGTGAATCCGGATAACACTGCCGAGGTGATCGCAGCGATTCAGACGCTGAAGTCGAACTCAGGACCGGATCCGGCAAACGAGAGTGCAAGGCAAGTGATTGCCAGGTCCCACACGGAAAGCGCCTTTGGTTACGCCGTTTGCTCCGCGATTGAATCTCGTACTGCCGCCAAGGACAAGGTGTCGCCACCGCCAACGGTCAAGAACGGCCAGAGGCTGTCGACCATGTCCAGCTGAAATCGCTACTCCATGAGCTCCTTTCTGCTGATCGCCCACGTACTGTTATTCGCAGGAGTCTTGATCTATGCCTGCCGCAACAGATTTGCGCGCATTACAACCACGACCCTGCCAATCGCGATCGGCTTTATCTACATCTCCGTCGTGCAGGCTGTCGATGCGATTCGAAGGCCCAGCGATGTAATCACCGAGGAGTCCGTCGCTTCGGGCCTTCTCGTCTCCGCGATATCCTTTGCTGCGTTTCTTGCCGGCTATTTCATCGCGGGCGACTTAATCCGAGCGCGTCGGATTTTCCCCCAGTACTCCAGGAGAAAGCTTCTCGCGGTCACAGCCGGGCTGATTGGGATCGGAGCTGCTGGACAGGTGATCGTGGTCCAGACACTCGGAGGATGGACTGCCTTTCTGGGATTTCAGAAAGCCAACGTAAACCAGTACGAGGTCCTGTCCGCATATCTCTATAACTTGCCCAATTTTCTCTTCGCGGCGTTTGCCGTGCTTTCTGTCGCGGCGCTGGCCGACCGGCAAAGCAAAAGCCTCTATCTGGTCACGCTTGCAATGGGGCTGGTGCTGGTTCTGAGAGCGATCGCGCTTACCGACCGGGGGGATCTCATTCGATCCATGTTGCCCCTTGCTGCTCTTCTCACAAGTGCCCCGGCCGGCCTTCGGCGGAAGGCAAAGATCTGGTCCGCTGGAAAGATTGTCGCAGTCGGAGCGGTCGCTCTGGTAGCTCTCGGGGTGCTGGTTCTGCCCTTCTTTCGCGATACGGGACGGTCCATCCTGACATCGAACGTGTCGTTCGATGAGGCGATCGAAGGCGTGCTGTCGATGGGCGCATCGTCGAGATTCAGTGCGAGAGGCGGCGAATTCGATAGCGCGGTCCGTCTGGTGCAGCAGGTTCAGACAGACTACATTTCTCCCCCCGGTCCCATCCATCTTGCCCATGTGATATGGGGCTTCGTGCCGCGGCACCTTGTCCCGGAGAAGCATGAACTGTTCGCGAACTGGGCGGGGGAGGACTACGAAAAGATTCTCTTGTCGGCCTCTTATCCAGGTTGTGCTTTGACAGGATGGGGAGAAGCATACGCGTATCTGGGCTTTGTAGGATCCATGATTTACTGGATGCTTCTTGGGGCAGCCGGACGGTGGTTTGAATCGCTCTACCCGGATCCGCACACTCTCAAGATCGCTTCCGCCACGGCCTTTCTTCCGATGGCTCAATTTGTCGTGATGGGGTTATGGGCCGGGATTATGAATACCTTGTACGCGGTCCTGCCATTCTGCTTGGCGCTCCGATTCGCCACTACGAAGTCAAGCCGCAGGCTGCTGCGGGCTTATCGGAGAATGTCCGCGTTTGCGCCCCTGCCCCATGGCACCGTCGGACCCTGGCGTGGTCCGGCGGGGGTACCTTACGCCCGCAACCTCGCGGCGGAAAGCACAAGACAG
The DNA here is from genome assembly GCA_937959285.1 of uncultured Bryobacterales bacterium. Classification (GTDB taxonomy): domain Bacteria; phylum Acidobacteriota; class Terriglobia; order Bryobacterales; family Bryobacteraceae; genus JADGHK01. Next base: position 6,925 of record CALGAR010000036.1, on the reverse strand, counting down.
AGTCAGGTTCCTGGAACCCGATCCTTCGAGATCCAATGAAGATCCTGGTAACACACGTTTTTGGCTACGCGAACAAGGGCGATTGGATTCTCTTGAAATCCCTTCTTGACGTCCTCGAGGAGGCGTTTCCAGGTGCGGAAATTCGCGGTATCTGCCGTGATCCCGATGCGCAGGCTCTCCGCTTCCCGAAAGTGAAGTGGTTCAAACAGGCTGGCGTGTCGGTGCGCACTGGTATTCGCCGCCGCGTAGAGAACGTGCTGGGTTTGGCGAAAGCAGTTGCGGATTATTCCATTGCGCCGGTGCTGAAGGGATCCTCTGATGCGAAAGGTTTATTCGGCTCCTGCTTTCGTGGAGTGGACTTAGTGGTGGCCTGCCCTGGAGGCTATCTCGAAGATTCGAACGTCAGCATTATCACGAATCTGGTCCACCTTCATATGGCGCTGTCGACAAACGCCCCGGTTGTGCTGGCGCCACAAAGCATCGGGCCTTTTCGATCCAATTTGTGGGCTGCCCTAACCGGCTCGCTACTTCGGCGCGTTCAGCGAATCTATGTTCGGGAAGAGCACTCATGGAAGACGGTTGTCGAGAGACTGGGAGTCCCAAGACAAACGGTCGAGCTCGCCGTAGATATGGCGCTCTATGGGTTCGAGTCGGACCAGGCGCGTGCGGAAGAGGAGCTGCGCAAGTATGAACTGACTCCGGGCTCCTATCTGGCCGCGACGGTAATTGATTGGTACTTCCCGAAGTCAGTCGATCCTGGGGCGGCCAGAGAACGCTATATTCGCGCACTGGCGGGCGTGATGAGACGGCTGTGGACGGCGCACGGGATCCGTACACTGCTCCTCAAGCAGGTTGAAGCTGCCGCGGGCGTGCCTGGGGACGACGCAGTCCTCAACGCAGTTCAGAATCTGGCGGGGGAGGCTGTTGTTGTGCCGCCAGAAAATTACCCGCCTGAGGTGATGCAGGCCCTCATCGGTGCGTCAGCGGCCTTCCTGGGGTCCAGGATGCACTCGAGCGTCTTTGCCATGCAGCAAGGCGTTCCTTTTGTAGGAATCGGCTACCTGCCGAAGACTCACGGCATTATGAGCATGTTCGGGCTGGGGGACTACGTATGTCCTATTGAGGAAGTTTCAGAGGACATACTGTACGGCATGCTTGTGTCGGCTATGTCTGACCGGGAGAGATTCTTGTCTGCTCAAGCCTCGATCCGCCACCAAGGCGGGGAGGCGCGGGCCAAGCTCATAAGGGCCTTAACCGGTTTCGTTCGTCAGCCGGCTGCCGCCTAGGAGCAGCCGGCACCCGCTTCGAGATGCAGGCCTCGGCTTCTGAGGGTGTTTATCGAACGTGAGGATTGTTCTCCTTTTCCCAGTTTTCAGTAATTACCACTTAGCCAGACTGCGGACAGCGCAGTCGATGAATCGGGACGTCATTGGCCTCGAGGTTGTTGATGGAACCGGAGTCACCGGGATCCAAGGCTGGCGTGAGGTTGAGCGCCGCGGGGAATTGACCATCGAAACGATGATCCGCGGAATGAACTACACCGATGTGGAGCCGGGCTATCTCTGCACTCAAATGTATGCCTGGCTGGACAAGATCAATCCGGACGTGGTTGCCCTGCCAGGTTGGATCGATAAGTCAGCGATGGCGGCTCTCAGATGGTGCGCCGACCGCCGCAAGGGAGCCGTGCTGATGTCTGATAGCAGCGCCAAGGACAAGCAGCGGCGGTTCCTGATCGAGCAGTTGAAAAGCCGGATTGTTCGCTGCTACGGTGCTGCCCTGGTTGCCGGTACGGTCCATGTGCGGTACGTCGCTGAGCTGGGAATGCCAATGGACCGGATCTTCACGGGCTACGACGTGGTCGATAACGACTATTTCTCTACGGCCGTTGATGCCATACGCGCAAATCCGGGCAGCGCCGGGGCGCTGACAAAGTGTTCGGAGCCCTTCTTTCTCGCGTCTGCCAGATTTATCGAGCGCAAGAACCTGATCCGGCTCATCGAGGCCTACCACATGTACCGGCAGAAGAGCGCTGCTCCGCGATGGAAGTTGGTGATCTTAGGCGACGGCCCTCAGCGGCTTCAGATTGAGCAAGCGATTCGAGAACGCCATCTCACGCAGTTTGTTCACCTGCCGGGTTTCGTCTCCTATAACGAACTCCCGGCGTTCTACGCGCTTGCCGGTGCGTTCGTTCATCCCTCGATCAGCGAGCAGTGGGGGTTGGTGATTAACGAAGCAATGGCGTCCGGGCTTCCGGTCGTCGTCTCGGATCGCTGCGGCGCCGCACCGGATCTGGTTCAAAACGGCGTGAACGGCTGGACCTTCAATCCCTACGATGTTGCAGACATCGCAGAGAAGCTTGAGAAGGTTCAGCTCGCTGTGAGAGCTGGTGAACCCCTGGGGGAGGCGAGCAGGAGAATCGTCTCCGAGTGGTCGCCAGCGCGATTTGCAGAGGGGCTTTTCCGGGCGGCTGAGACCGCCGTGGAAACGCCAACCGCCCAGCCGTGGTTTGTGAAAAGCATCCTGTGGCCTGTTAGCGGGCTATCACAGCGCTGGCTCACGCACTGAACGAGGCCTTTACCGCTACCGGACTTCATGAACTCAGGTACGAATGCTCTAGCACGCGGGGCCGGCAACATTGGCCCGGGCACTGTGACGGTCCTTGAAGTGGTGCCCAATCTGGATCCTCGTTTCGGCGGCCTTGCTTCAAGTGTTCCCGATTACTGTCAGGCAATGTCCGTCTTCGGCCGCTACTCGGTATCGCTGGCAGCCTTCTGCCGGCCCGATGAAGCATCGCCGGAGGAGATGCCGTTCCGCATCGAGCGCTTCCCTCTCGGCCGGACTGCCTGGCTGAGGAACCCCTCCTGCCTGCGGTCGTTGGAACAGCATGTTCGTGAAGCCGACGCGGTGCATGTTCACGGCCTTTGGACGGAGCATTGTTTGCTTGCCTCCGGACTGGCCCGCCGCGCTCGAAAACCATACGTTATCTCCGCGCACGGGATGCTTGAGGCGTGGGCGCTGCGGCAAAAGGCGTGGAAGAAGCGGATCTACTCTCTGCTGTTTGAGCGCAGAAACCTGGCAAAGGCGCAATGTCTCAGGGCGCTTACCAGATCAGAGGCGGAAGACTATCGAAGGTTCGGTGTCGCCTCTCCCATCGTCGTGCTTCCGAATGGAGTCAACTATCCTGCATCTCCTTCGGCAAATACGTTCCTGGAACGCTTTCCTGAGGCTGCCGGCAAGCGCATCATTCTCTTTCTCAGCCGTCTGCACCGGAAGAAAGGACTCGACCTGCTATGCCAGGCTTGGCCTGCTGTAAGCCGGGCGCATTCCGACTCACACCTTGTGATCGCCGGCCCGGACTCTGATGGCACACGCTCGAGAGTTGAAGCGATGCTCCCCGATCTTGGGGCCGGAAACTCGGTAACCATGGCGGGGATGCTGAAGGGCGAAATGAAGTGGAGCGCGCTCGCCGCGGCTTCCATTTTCGTGCTCCCTTCCTACTCGGAGGGCTTCAGTATCGCAGTCCTCGAGGCTCTCGCTGCCCGCTGTCCGGTTGTGATTACACGGCAGTGTAACTTTCCGGAGATCGAGGAGAAAGGGGCTGGAGTTCAAATTGAGCCGGACAAAGACCAACTGGCGGATGCCCTGATTTCGCTGCTAAGCCTCCCGTCCCATTCGCTCGCCTCAATGGGACAAACCGGGCGAGCGCTTGTGGATGAACGGTTCAACTGGAAGGTCATCGCCAGACACGGTTCGGAAGTCTACGACTGGGTCCGGGGCGGGCCCCTGCCCCGGAGCGTGGAAGTGATTCAGTGAGCCACTGTTCGTTCTCACTAGCATCCTACGACAACTCCTGGTACAACCCGGGACGGCCAAAGTGGATGATTGCACTTTGGTTTTTCTTCGGGATGCCGCTGCTGAGGAACTCGTTGAATCCCTCGTCGGCGTTCAGACGTGCCTTACTGAGGCTGTTCGGGGCTCGCGTGGGCCGAGGCGTGGTTCTCCGGCCGGGGGTGCGGGTTAAATATCCCTGGCTGCTTTCAATAGGCGACCACACGTGGATCGGTGAAGACGTGTGGCTGGATAACCTTGCTCCGATCACGATCGGAGACAACGTTTGTATTTCCCAGGGAGCCTATTTCTGCACGGGGAATCATAATTGGTCCGATCCTGCCTTTGGACTGATGGTGCTGCCGATCTCCGTTCGGTCTGGGGCATGGGTGGGCGCACGTTCGTTCGTAGGGCCTGGGGTCGTAATCGGCGAGTTCGCCGTTGCGTCCGCAGGGTCCGTGGTAACGAAGGCCGTACCTCCCTTTGAAATTCATGCCGGAAACCCGGCGACTTTCCGAAAGCGCAGGGTGATCGGCGAGACCAACCACCAGACGCCGGTTCCATCACGATGAATCTTTTTCTGAATCAGTTCTTCTACCCGGATTCCGCCGCTACCAGCCAGTTCCTTACCGACCTCGCAGCGGAGCTGGTTGATCGAGACGTACCGGTCAAGGTGATTGCCGCGGCATCCGAATATGCTGACGTCGAGCGCGGAGAGGAGATTCACGTTGAAACCGTCCGCACACCCGCGTTTCCGTACAGCCGTGGGATCATTTCGCGGCTTGGGTCGTATCTGGCTTATCTTGCCGGTGCAGCGTACCATACTCTTTCCACCTCGCAGCCGCGGCTGGTCCTTACGATGACGACACCGCCCGGGCTGGCCGTGATCGGCTATCTGGCGAAGCGGTTCCGAGGGGCCCGACACATCTCTTGGGAGATGGACGTTTATCCTGACGTTGCGATCGACCTCGGGGTCGTATCGAAGAACGGCATTCTTGCCCGGATCACGCGAAAGGTTCTGGATCACGCTCTCCGGAACGCCGACGCAGTCATCGTCCTCGGGCCGTGCATGAAGCGGAGGCTCATTGCTCGCGGCATTCCCGAGGACCGTATCCACATTGTTCATAACTGGGCTGATTCCAGGCTGATCAAACCGCGCCCGTTTCCGGACGGTCCTCTGACGATCCTCTATTCCGGCAATCTAGGACGGGCGCATGATGTCGCGACGGTCCTAAACGTACTCGGTGTGACTCCCTGCCACTGGATCTTTGCAGGAGGAGGCCCGCAGCGCAAGACCCTTGAGAAATACTGCCGCGAGACGATGATTTCCAACGTCGAGTTTCGTGGTTACTCTGCCTTGGACAAACTCGGGGCTTCGCTTGCTGAGTGTCACATCGGTCTTGTGACGCAAAAGCTGGAGACTTGCGGTTCGGTCGTTCCGAGTAAGACCTACGGCATTATGGCCGCAGGCCGCCCGGTTCTTTACATCGGATCTCGCTATGCCACGGTGGCGGATCTGATACGCGAGCATCGATGCGGCTGGCAGGTCGATCCGGGCGATACCTACGCTCTCCGTCATTTGATTGAGCATCTGGACCGTCATCGTGACGAGGTCTTTGAAGCAGGCGAACGCGCGCGGGAGGCGCTCGTCCGCTACTACGACAAACCCATTGCGCTGGCGCAGCTTTGTGAGGTTCTCGGCGTGCCTGCGCCTGTAGCCAAGAAGGATTACACGAGAGCTACCGCATAGCGGCGAAAGTCTCGGGACGGCCGCCCGCCAGGCGGTAAGGCCTTCGAGGCGCGGCCGGTACTTTGGGAGCTTCGCACGTTCCAGAAAGACAGTTCTTTAACCCAATATGAAACGAGCACTGATTACCGGCATCACAGGCCAGGATGGTTCCTACCTTGCGGAACTTCTGTTGAGTAAGGGCTACGAAGTCCATGGCCTGAAACGCCGATCCTCGAGCTTCAACACGGATCGGGTGGACCACATTTATGCAGACGTACACGAATCGGGAGCACGGCTTTTTCTGCATTACGCCGATCTCACCGATCAAGGATCGCTCGCCAACCTGATCTATGACATCCGTCCGGATGAAGTCTACAATCTTGGAGCTCAGAGCCATGTGAAAGTGAGCTTCGACATCCCCGACTACACGGCGGATGTGGTCGCCAACGGTGCTCTCCGGCTCCTCGAAACGATCCGGAGAACCGGCATACCCTGCCGCTTCTACCAGGCGTCATCCAGCGAAATGTTCGGGTCGGCGCCGCCGCCTCAAAGTGAGACTACGCCCTTTCACCCGCGCAGCCCGTATGCCTGCGCCAAGGTGTTCGGCCACCACATCACAGTCAACTACCGCGAAAGCTATGGCCTCCACGCATCGAGCGGAATTCTGTTCAATCACGAATCACCTCGGCGCGGAGAGACCTTCGTCACTCGCAAGATCACTCGCGCGGTGGCGCATATCAAGCATGGTCTGCAGGAGAAGCTGTACCTGGGCAACCTGGAGGCCCGTCGCGACTGGGGGTACGCTCCGGATTATGTCCGCGCAATGTGGCTCATGCTTCAGCAGGACAACCCGGATGACTATGTCATTGGCACCGGCGAATCCCACTCCGTCCGCGAGTTTGTCGAACTTGCGTTTGCCCACGCTGGCCTCGACTGGAAGGAATACGTCGTCATCGATCCGCGGTACTTCCGCCCCGCTGAAGTGGATCACCTCCGGGCTGATGCCACTAAGGCGCGGCACATCCTTGGTTGGGAGCCCGAAGTAACGTTCGACCAGCTAGTTCGCATCATGGTCGAAGCGGATCTGGCCGAAGTTGAGCGCCAGTTGACCGGCGGCCCGAAAGCAGTCCGGCTTGGCGCTGCAAGCCTGTAATACAGCCTATCTTCACAACGGATTGATCACGATGAATCTTGCAAACAAGCGCATCACCGTAACCGGCGGTGCGGGCTTTCTCGGCTCGCACGTCGTAGAAGCTCTTCATGCCCGCGGCTGCCGGAATGTCTTCGTCCCTCGCCGCCGCGAGTATGATCTCACGGATCGCAGCGCTGTCGAACGCCTCATTCGTGACAGCCGTCCGGATCTCCTCA
>CALGAR010000035.1 GCA_937959285.1 uncultured Bryobacterales bacterium | reverse complement strand
CATGAACACTTGCCGCAGGCAAGATTGATCTCTCCCACAACCCTCTTGCCGATAAGCTTTCGGTTCGTTGCCTGGACGACCTCACCGACGAACTCATGGCCGGGTGTGCCTCGAAAACCGTAATAACCGAGTTGCAGCTCCAGGTCGGTGTTGCAGATTCCGCCATAGAGGAGCCGGATCAGGGCAAATCCCTCGCGGAGGCGAGGCCTGGGCTGCCGCCGGATCCCAATTTGTCCATCTTTCAAAATGACCGAGATCAAGGGCTTTTGATTGTGACATGGGAGACACTCGAAAAGCAAAGTCGTTTCCGCCGCCGAGGGATGGGAAAGAGTAGGAGAGCAGACACTGGTTCAAGGGAGTGAGCTTACTGGCTCCTCATTAATGGCAGGCATACTTGTACGCACAAATAGATTGCCAACACTGTGGTCACGCCTATCATCGCGCCGACGAAAGAACTTGATGCGAGTGATAAGCTGACCGCGTCCCGGCTAAAGACTTCCATATACCAGGTGAGGATCGAGGCGATTGTGACTTTTCCCTCAAGATACCCGTTGTAAGCAGGAAATAACTTGGCGGAATAAGAGACAAAAAGAATGTAGACATTGAGTGCTGTGAACCCAGCCGCTAGTGTCTTTCCGAGCTTGCCCGACGAAGAGGCGCCGATCAGAGATAACGTGAGTAGTGGAACAAGCAACGGCTGCATGTACCACGGGCTCGCTCCCGCGGATCGCCCATTGGTGAAAATATAGCTCGCGACGGTAGCGTAGGCCAGGGCTGCCATGAATACAACCGTTGATCCAAGCACAACGGCATCTCGTCCCCATGCTGTTTTCCCCAGGCGGTATCGGAAGTACATAACGAACATGATTCCCAGCAGCGCGAGATGCATATTGATGGTTGTTTCGGAAAAAGTATTAAAGGAGTTGTTACCTGTCCATACGCTGGCCCGAGCCATATAAGCAATGCTTGATAGCCATGGAACCTCAAGAAGGTTAGCAATAACGGCGCTCACTCCTATCCCATTTGCGGCCTCTACTGTTCCAGACACATTGTTATAGAGAAGAACGTTTCGACAATACCAGGGGATCGAGACACCTAACGAAACCAGGCCCGCAATGAAGGAGGAGTACCGGCGATCACGCACCACACGCCACATAAATATAAGGAAGAGAACGGGCAGAACCGCAAGAAAGTAAGCCTTGGAAAGGAGGCCGATGGAGGTTAGCAGGCCCGCCGTGGCTGCGCTGAGCGGGGTGCCGGTTCGTACATACCGGCAGAGTGCCGCGTTCCAGGCGACGAATGTTGGGACACTGAGCCAATCGTTCGCTACGTGAGCCACCGTCGCATAAAACATCTGATGAGAGAATGTGCACAGCAAGAGAGCGGAGACCCAAATGCCGTATAAACCGAGCTCAGAGGCGAGCCAAAGTGCGGAAGCGGCCGTCAGAGCAACGCTAACGGTCCCGGCAAATAGCCGCAGGGCAAGAACCCGGTCCGTGATAGATACGCGCTGCAAGGCGGTCTCGAGAGGCGCGAGGATCATGTAGGCCAGTGGCGCCTGATGGGCTTCGTAGTTATAGAAGTCGCTAGGTTGATGCCGGAGTTGTGGGTCAAGGTGTTGGAGGCGATCCTCTTGCTGGTGCTGCGGGAGCCTGTAGAACGCGTCGTAGGTCATCAGGGTGGGAATATTGGAGCGGACTACGTGGCTCGCCGGCGCGAGTTGGAGTGCCTGTAGTACTTCCGCAGAGAGCGTGGTAGTGCCGAGTTGAGGCAGCCGTTGCTCAGTTCCGAGATGTTGCACATAGGCGAAATGAAAGGGCTCGTCGAATCCTTCCCAAAGCGGCAGGAGCGCGGAATACGTGATGGCGTTGAGAATGCCAAAGGCCACGATGAGCCCATATCGGGCTCGCCATCCGACGAGAGTACTCACTAAACAATTCTTGGCGCTGGGGATGCAGGGCCTGATGTTGTGACGATCGCCCCGGGTGTACTCCGTGACGGCACCACGGGGTACGACTTTTGGGATGGGACGGCTTACGAGAGAACGCCCGCGGTCGTCCGGCACACCTGCCACCAGCCGGCTCGCTGGAGCCGCCATGCACCCGCCGTAATTCTTCAAACCCGCGAAAACCCGCCGGGACTCGGCAAGTTGTTAAATCGCAATGGCGGCCGGAAAAGCAGGTACTACCCGAGACTCCCTATTAATCTACTAGGATCATCGGAAGAGGTTCTGGACTTGCCGGGCTCGGTCAGCTATCTTTATGTATTGCCTTGTCAGAAAAGGTCGTATCAAAATCCCTCGTCAGGGCGTTACTAATGCACCACTCCATTAAGGTGGTCGAGATATCGTCGGGCAAGTCGCAGTGAGGGCGAGGCTGGAAAGGGCGAACAGCTTGTCAAGGCAGTCTGTACCGTTGCCATTTTTCCTGGCTCAGGCGCCAGGGGCTCTGAGGGGCGCAGTATACGCAACGGGCAGAAACACAAGAGTTTATTTCTTCGGTCTTCGTACAAAGCCGTGTAACGTGATGAAGGGCTGAGAAGCATGGTCAACTTCTTCCCTCCTCCCTCAGGATGCAGGGCTGAACAGCATGGGTGAAGCCGAATCAGGGAATTTGTCGCATTAGGTCTTGAGCCTGAATCGACCTCGGGAGCGCAAGGATGATTACCGGTTTGCTGCTGATGAGCTTTCTGGTCGGACTAATGGTGGGGCTGACCAGTATGGGGGGAGCGGCGCTGATGACGCCGTTTTTGATTCTTGTTCTCGGAGTCCGTCCCGTCCTTGCTGTAGGCACCGACCTGGTCTACGGTTCTTTAACCAAAATCGCTGGCGCCTGGATGCACTGGAAACAGGGCACTGTAGATCTGAGGGTCTGTTTCCGGATGGCTGTTGCCAGTGTTCCTTGCGGCATCCTCGGGGTCCTGTCAATGTCAGAGCTTCACAAGCTCGGCCTGGACATCGATCAATATGTCCGTACTGCTCTTGGAATCGCTCTGCTTCTCGTGGCCTTGATCGTATTTGCCAAGGCCTTCGGATTCACCCCGAATCCCCGGTGGGGAGATTTCATCTTAAAGCACGAAAAACTGGCAACAGTCCTCTGGGGTGGGATAATCGGATTTGCTGTAGGTTTCACCTCGGTCGGCAGCGGCTCGTTGATTGCGCCGTTTTTGATGATTTTGTTTCCCAAGAATCCGGCTCGAGTTGTTGGAACAGACGTCTTTCACGCTGCCATTCTGGTGACCGCAACGGCGGCGTTTCATTCTAATGCCGGCAACGTGGACTGGCAGCTTGTGCCGATCCTGCTGGCAGGGTCCATTCCCGGCGTACTGGTCGGAAGCTACCTCGCTCCAAGACTGCCCGCGAAGACTCTCCGCGTCGGGCTGAGCGTCCTGCTGTTTGCTACCGGCTGGAAACTGGTCAAATTTATATAGGTAGTAAAAAACAAAGGATTTCTTGGAGGAGGACAATCCCCGGGTGTCGAAGAACGCCGAACTGATTCAGCCTTACGGGGGGTATCTCGTAGATCTGCTGGTGGGCGAGGAGGAGCGCCGGGAGCTGATAAATCAGGCGAAGGGACTTCACTCCCTGCAGCTTTCCCCGCGGTTGATGTGCGATCTGGAATTGCTTGCAACCGGCGGCCTTTCTCCGTTGCGTACGTTCATGGGCAAGCGCGATTACCTTTCGGTAATCGAACGGATGCGCCTGGCCGACGGGACGCTGTTTCCTATCCCCGTCACTCTTCCCGTGAGCAGTCTGGATGGAATTCAGGAAGGCAAAGGCCTCGCCCTCCGCAGCCCCAAGAACAATCTGATTGCGATCCTCCAAGTAGAAGAGATCTACGAGGCGGAGTTCGAAAAGGCAGCCCGGGCCATCTGCGGATCCGTGGATGACGCGCATCCGCTGGTCTTGGAAATGCGGTCGTGGGGAAAGTACCGGTTGAGCGGTCCGCTGAAGGTGGTGGAGCTGCCGCGCCATCCGGATTTTCCGGAATTGAGGAGGACCCCGGCCGAGACGCGCCTCATCCTGTCGGCTTTAGGCAACCCGAATGTGGTGGCCTTTCAAACACGGAATCCCCTCCATCGGGCTCACGAAGAACTGACAAAGCGAGCGGCCGATTCCCTGAACGCAACCCTGTTGCTCCATCCCGTCGTGGGCCTGACGAAGCCTGGCGATATTGACCACTACACCCGTGTCAGGACCTACAAGACCGTGGTTGAGCGGTATTACGATCCGAACCGAACAGTTCTCAGCCTGTTACCGCTGGCTATGCGCCTGGCGGGCCCTCGTGAAGCCATTTGGCATGCGATCATCCGCCGGAATTTTGGGGCAAATCACTTCATTATTGGGAGGGACCATGCCGGTCCGGGCAGGGATTCTCAGGGGAAACCCTTTTACGGACCATACGAGGCTCGGGAAGCACTGGCGAAGTACAGCGAGGAGATTGGCGTCACTCCATATCCTTTCGATGAATTGGTGTACCTGCCGGAGGAAGGGCGTTATACCGAAATCACAGCGGTCCCCGAAGGTGCAACTACGCTCTCGATTTCAGGCACCGAGGTCCGGAAAAAGTACCTGGCCGAAGGACTCCCCTTGCCGGACTGGTTTACCCGCCCGGAGACAGCCGAGATTCTAGCCGCAGCCTACCCGCCCCGCCGCAAGCAGGGATTTTGTCTTTGGTTCACTGGCCTGCCCTCGGCCGGAAAGAGTACTGTCGCCGAACTCGTTACTGTGCTGCTGATGGAACGCGGCCGTCAGGTCACGGTCCTCGATGGCGATGTCGTTCGAACCCACCTGTCTAAAGGTCTTGGTTTTTCCAGGGAAGACAGGGATGTCAATGTGCTCCGCATCGGATTTGTGGCGAGTGAGATTGTGCGCCATAACGGTGTGGTGATTTGCGCCGCGGTCAGTCCCTACAGGTCCACGCGCAACCAGGTGCGTAACATGATGCGCGACGGTTCCTTTATTGAAGTGTTTGTAGATACGCCCGTGGAAGTTTGTGCACAAAGGGATGTAAAGGGCTTTTATGCAAAGGCGCGGGCCGGAGAGATCAGGGGGTTTACGGGAGTTGATGATCCCTATGAGCCGCCCCTCAATCCAGAAGTCAGACTGGTAACCGCGGAAGTGACGGCCGAGGAAAATGCGCGAATCGTTATTCAATATCTGGAGAGTCAAGGATTTCTCGAGCCGGAATCGGAATTCTTCGACAACCAGGCGCACCGGATGGCAGTTGCACTCTAGTCCCTTGATTGCCTGGCGGGCCGAGGCGGATTGATGCATCGGGTCGTCATCACTGGAATGGGACTGAGCACATCGCTCGGTCCTTGTCTTTCTACATGCTGGCAGGCGCTCGTTGAAGGGCGGTGCGGGATTGCGCCTATCAGTTTTTACGATCCTTCCCAGTACGACATCAAAGTAGCGGCGGAATGCCCCTATGTACCTGCTGAAGTGGATGCCGATCGGGCGCCCAGGGAGTGGTGCCGGCGGTACGTAAGGCTGTTCTATTCCGTTGCGCAGGAAGCCTATCGGGATGCAGGGCTGGAGGAGGATCCGCTGCCGTCATCCGAGATCGGAATTGCCGGCGGAGGGAGTGTCAACTGGATTGATGTCGTGCAATTGCGAAGGGAATACTTTGACTTCCGCACAGAGGACGGCAAGGCGCTCGATCTCAAGCGATATCCAGTGAAGGGGCAGTCGCAACGCGGCTATTACCGGCGGATGGGAGAGATGATGCTGGCCGTTCCAGCGCGGCTTCTGCGGCTTGGCGGACCGCAATTCATGATGGATACGGCTTGCGCTGCCAGTGCTCACGCCATTGGAGAGGCATACCGTCTGGTAAAGCGGGGCAAGGTCCGGGCGATGCTGGCAGGTGGAAGCGCTGCTCTGGTGAATCCCATTGGCATCCTGGCTTTTGCGTTGCTTGGTGCATTGAGCAAAAGCGGCAATCCAGAGGAAGCATCGCGTCCCTTTGATCGGTTAAGAGACGGTTTCGTCATGGGCGAGGGAGCCGGGGCGATTGTCCTCGAAAGTTTGGAAAGCGCTAAGGCTCGCGGGGCCCGCATTTACGCCGAATTAGTTGGCTACGGCTCGACTTTGAATGCCTACTCTCTGAGCGATCCGTCACCTGATGGAAACAGCGAGGCAAGGGCCATGAGGCTGGCTCTCGAGGAGGCGGGCATGACGCCGGAGCAAGTGGACTATGTAGCCGCACACGGCACGTCGACCCCGAAGAATGATGCCGTCGAAACAACCGCAATAAAGCTTTGTTTTGGCAAACACAGTCCCAAGCTTCTTGTTTCTTCGATTAAAGGGCATATCGGACACACAATCTCGGCGGCAGGCGTGTGTAATCTGATCTCTGCCGTCAAGTCGATGGGCGAAGGCCAAGTGCCCCCGACTTTGAACTTGCGTAATCCGGACCCTGGGTGTGATCTTGACTATGTTCCGAATCACAGCCGGAGGGCAACAGTACGGGCAGCATTAGTGAATGCTTTCGCCTTTGGCGGCCAGAATGCAGTGCTCGCCGTAAAAGCTTGGGATACATAAAACGTTGCTGACGTAGAAGCTCATGACAGAACAGGAAATCCTGCAGCAGTTCCAAGGTATCGTTGCCAAGAGCCTGCAGATCGATCCGAGTGAAGTCACACCGGATGCGGCTCTTGATGATCTTGGCGCCGAGTCGCTGGATCTCATTGAGATCAGCATGCAGACAGAATCAGAGTTCAATATCTGGCTCCCCGAGAAATCGATTCTGAAGACAGCTGAGGAGATTTTCGGTCCCGGGGTCCTGGTGAATAACGGACTTCTCACTGAGACTGGTAAGGCGCTTCTTCGCCGCCGTCTCGATGAATCAGAGCACAAGCTCCTTGACGGCGAGGTTACCGTCGATCAGGTGAACAAGCACTTCCTCAAGGTCAAAACCTGGGTGCGCATGATTCATAGCCTGGTCCAGCAGTCTCCTCAGAATTGCGAGGCCTGCGGAGGAGCAATGGTAGCAAGCACCGGCTTCCGTGTGAAATGCAAGGATTGCGGCCGAGAAGTGACGCTGCTTTCCGGTGACGAACTCAACCGCGAGTGGGTGAAGCAATATTATCGCGAGGAGTATGAGCAGGCGCAGGCTGCACCAGAAGCACCCCAAGGGTAGCCATTTGCCGGCTGCTTCCATCTAACCCATGCAAAGCGTCGCAATAACCGGAATTGGTCTGGTAACTCCTCTTGGTCTTTCACTTCGGGAGAATGTGACCCGACTTCGCGGGCTCGATTCCTGCATCGGGCGCCTGGACCGGTTTGAGGTGAGCGAAGACTTGTGCCAGGCCAGCGGAGCAGTTCGGGACTTCCCTGTAAACGAAGGACTCCGGCGGCCCAAGCAGACAAAATTCATGAACCGCGGAGTCCAATTCGCAATGCGAAGCGCGCTGGAGGCAATGGCATCGAGCGGTTTCACAGTGGGGCAAATACCTCCGGAGCGGATCGGTATCTATGTCGGAAGCGGGCAAACCGGGATGGAACCCGAGCAGTTTCTAGGTTCCCTCAGCTTTGCCTGGCAGGATGATTCAGAGCGTGATTATAAGTCTCTCGGCGGGCGTCCTTCGCGGCTGATCGATCGTTATTTTTCCCTGCGCACTTTATCGAACGGCGGCGTTGGCATGCTCTCTGTCGAGCTCGAAGCAAAAGGTCCGAGCGCAAACTACGTACACAGTGAAACAGCGGCGGTGATGGCCTTGCATACCGCCTGTTATGACCTCCTGGAAGGACGCTGCGATGTAGCCGTTGCAGGCGGCTACGACTCTCTTCTGCTTCCGACCGTATGGGGAGATTACCAGCGCGCCGGCATGCTCTCCACGGATCCTCCGGAGGTCGCCTACCGGCCTTTTGATGTAAGCAGGTCCGGCCTGGTGCCGGGAGAGGGCGCAGGATTTTTTGTGCTCGAGCGGCGTGAAAGTGTGGAAGTAAGAGGTGCGCGGGTTTACGGAGAACTGATCGGCCTGGATTGCGGCGGAGATGGCATCGAGCGGCAGATCAGCAGGTTGATTGACGGGAATAGGATTGACTTCGTAGTGGCGCGAGGCCTCGGAACAGTGAAGGAGGATGCCTGCGAACTCCGCGAGCTGCAGAATGTCCTGCCGCAACATGTTCCGGTAACTGCGCTCAAGAGCCGGACCGGCTACCTGGGCGCGGCCACCGCCGCGGTTGAACTTGCTCTGGGTTTGTCAGCGGCTGCGGAGGGGTTTCTGCCCGCGATCGCACGGTTGGAGAATCCGGAACCCGATTGCCACCTGGATCTCGTGATGCGGGAGCCTCGCAGAGTGTCTACCCCCGCCTGCGGCCTGTTTCTATCCCGATCACTCATGGGCACAACCGGGGTGATCGTTGCAAAGGCCTACCCAGCAGCCTCTTAAGATCGCCCTGTCATAAAGTCGGGGCATTCTGTGGTGTCTGAGCGGGGGACCGAGGCGCTTGCGGTAAGCCAGCCGCTCACTGAGAGCGCGGGCCAAACAGAATGACGGCAGCTCCGAGAAAACAAACACCTGCGCCCAGCAGGTCCCATTGATCCGGCTTTGTTTCCTCTACAAGCCAAAGCCACAGCAAGGAGGAAAGAATATAAATTCCGCCATAAGCTGCATAGGCACGGGCTGCAGCCGTTGTCTCGATGCGAGTCAGAGCCAACGCAAAGATAACGAGGGATACAATGCCGGGAACGATCCAGAGAGGATGCTTACCCAGGCGAATCCACGCCCAAAACGCGAAGCAACCGGCGATCTCGGCAAAGGCAGCAAGCACGTACCAAAGCAGTGATCTCATTCGACAATCAAAGTCTTGCAGTCTGAGTGGGATCGCATCAACAGGCATGCTCATAACGGCGGGAGGCGACCTTCTGACGGGAGAGCGGGAGCATTATGTAATTGGCTTTAGATGAGAGCGGTTTGGGGAGGATAATACAGTTTCTATTGGATCCAACACGTGTGAACCCCCATAGAATCCTGATCATCCTGGGCACTCGCCCCGAGGCCGTCAAGTTATGCCCCGTGATTCGATATTTGCGCATGAACCCGGATGACTTTGATGTTCGGGTATGCGTGACCGCCCAACATCGGGACCTGCTGGACCAGGTCCTGTGTGTCTTCGGTGTACGGCCTGATCATGATCTGAATGCGATGCGGCCCGCGCAATCGCTGTTCGCATCGACCAGCCGCATTCTGTCCGGTCTCGAAGGCGTTCTTGCTGCGGAGCGGCCGCACCTGGTGCTGGTACAAGGCGATACGACGACGACATTGTGCGGCGCTTTAGCTGGCTTTTACGCCCGCGTGCCTGTGGCGCATGTCGAGGCGGGCTTACGCACTGGGGATCCTGGACAGCCTTTTCCCGAGGAGATGAACCGCCTGCTGGTGACGCGCCTGGCGGCGCTGCATTTTGCAGCAACTCCAGGAGCCGCTGAGAATCTGGCGAAAGAAGGAGTTGCGCCTGAGTCGGTATTCGTCACCGGAAACACGGGAATTGATGCTGTCCTGCAGGTGCGCGATCTGTTGATCAAAGGGGAGTTGTCGTCCTCTCGTTCCTGGGCGCATCTCAACGGCTCGAAAAAGCTGATTGTGGTAACAGCGCATCGAAGGGAGAGCTTTGGCGCGGGTTTCGAGCGGATTTGCGAGGCGTTAGCGCGGCTGGCCGCCCGCGAGGACGTCGAGATTGTCTATCCGGTTCATCCAAATCCAAACGTTACCGAACCGGCGAGGCGATATCTATCGGCTCTGCCGAACGTGCATCTTACCGAACCGCTCGATTATGTGGAATTTGTCGACTTGATGTGTCGTGCCTATCTGCTGCTCACAGATTCCGGCGGCATCCAGGAAGAAGGCCCATCACTCGGGAAGCCGATTCTGGTACTGCGAGAGAAGACCGAGCGCCCGGAAGCGGTTGAAGCCGGGACTGTACGGCTGGTTGGCAGTGACACGGCTCGCATTGTGACGGAGGCATCGCGGTTGCTCGACGATCCGGAGGAGTATCAACGCCGCGCCTGGATTCACAATCCCTATGGCGACGGCCGGGCCAGCGAGCGTATTGCCGAGGCGATCCGCCAATTCCTATCGAAGAAATCGCACGTGGCGCGATCTGCAAATGCTATGAGGGGGTAGGACACGCCGGTAATTATCTCGAGTCTGATTGCTACAGCCCGACTCTTGCCGCGGCATTCTCCCGAAATAGAGAGCCTTCCCGAATGTAGCGACGGAGAACGGGTAAGGGCCTAGCACAAAGATTCCTGCAAAAACGGACATAGGAACGTAGGCTATCCAACACATCGAATTGCCGGTCAACTCCTGCCCTGTGCTCCTCTCCAGCCCATCGCCGCTTCAACCGCCTGCGGTAGACTGAACATCTTCATTTCCATGCCAGTTGGAGGAGGGCAGTTGTGGCCTCAATCGAAAGGACTGCGTACCCGCGCTTCCGGAATGAGCCGAACGCGCGGGATCTTCAGGACCTGTTCACACCGGTGCCGGACGAGATCGGCTTTGCCCGGTCGCTCGTCCGCGAAAACAACGAGCACTTCTTTGCCGCCGTCCTGCTGCTGAAGTGCTTGCAGTACCTGGGCTATTTTCCCGAGTTGTCCGCGATTCCCGCAGCAATCGTGAACCACGTCCGCATCTGCCTGCGACTATCGCCGGACACCACGCCAGCGTACGATCAGACCCGCACGATGCGCCGTCATCAAACGGCCATCCGCGAATACCTGCAAGTGCAGCCACGACACAGCCGCGAAGCGAGAAAGATTGCGGTGCGAGCCGTGTTCGAAGCGGCGCAGGTGGTCGTGAATCCGGCGGACCTCATCAATGTGGCAGTCGAACAGCTGCGCCTCGAACAATGCGAGCTGCCGAACTTCGCCACGCTCGACCGGATGGTGAATCGCGTCCGGGCGGTCGTTCACCGGCGTGTGTTTGCGCAGGTCCTGCGGAAGCTCAACCCGGAAGATATAGCCCGGCTCGATGGATTGCTGAAAACCACTGAGGTCGTGCAGCGGCACACGTCGTTTCAGGAGATCAAGGAAGCACCGAAGAAGCCGTCATTGACTCACCTGGACGCCATTCTGAATCACCTGACGTGGCTGGAAACTCTGGGCGACGTGGATTCGCCGCTGAGCGGTATCCCGCCGGCGCTGCTCCAACATTTCGGAACGGAGGCGAAGGCGCTGCACGCGGGCGAACTGCGGGAAGTGCAGGCGCCCAAGCGCTACACGCTGCTGTTGTGCCTCATCCAGCGCATGCGAGTCCGTACCCGGGATAATGCCGCGGAGATGTTCGTGAAGCGCATGGACAAGATCCACCGGCAGGCGCGGGAACGGCTGCTCGAGATTCAGGCGCGCCAGCGGGAGAAGACGGAGAATTTGGTCGCCGCCCTCGCCGGGGGCATCGAGGCGGTCCGGAGCGATGATTCCAGTGAATCGAAGGTCCAGCGGATCGGGCAGGTGTTTGCGGAACGCGGCGGCATCGACCGGCTGCAGGAAGACTGCGAAGCGGTGCAGGCATGGAGCAACAACAACTACCTCCCGCTGCTCGGCCCGCCCTACAGGCGTCACCGGTACCTGCTGTTCCGTCTCATCGGCGCGCTGCAGTTCGTTTCAACGACTCAGGACCGGTCTCTGCTGGATGCGCTCACTATCGTCAAGGCAAACCAGAACCGCCGCGCCGAATGGATTCCCGCCGAAGACATCGATCTCAGCTTCGTCGGCGAGCGCCGGTGGAATGATGTTGTCTTCCGCGTGCGGAACGGAAAACGCGAAATGCACCGGAGACAGTTTGAGATCTGCGTCTTCACGCACCTGGCGCTCGAACTGAGGACTTGCGATATTGCCGTTCCCGGCTCGGAACAATACGCCGACTACCGCGAGCAGCTTCTGCCGTGGGCCGAATGCGAGCCGCTGGTCGAGAGCTACTGCAGGAAAGTCGGGCTACCTCCCACAGCTGACGAGTTCGTCCGGCAACTGCGGACGGAGCTCGACTCCGTCGCGGCGGAAGTGGATGCTGGCTTCCCGAGCAACACGGCCGTGAGTATCAATAAGGATGGCGAGCCGGTGCTCAAACGCCCGGCGGCAGACAAACCACCCGCATCGGCCACGGAGCTGGAGGCGGCGGTTCTTGCGTTTCTGCCGGAGCGGAGCCTGCTCGACATGGTCTGGTTTACAAACCTCGTGACCGGCTTTGTTCGTCAGTTCGGACCGATTTCCGGGCTTGAAGCCAAGCTCGACAACATCGAGGAGAAGTACTGCGCGGGCGTATTCGCAATGGGCTCCGGCATGGGGGTGACGCAAGGCGCTCGCCACATGCGCGGGCTGGTCAGCGCCGCAACCCTTTCGCTGATCAACCGCCGGCATGTGACCGTCGAAAAGCTCGACGCCGCGCACCGCGACATTCTGGACGCGTACAACCAGTTCGAGCTGCCCCGGTGCTGGGGCTCGGGCAAGACGGCGGCGTTCGACGGCCGTTTGTTCGAGCTGTCGGAACAGAACCTCCTCGCGGAACTGCACTTCCGCTACCGGCTGAAGGGTGCGGTCGCGTTTCAGGTCGTCAGCGACTTGTACATCGCTCTGTTTACCCACTTTATTCCGCCGGGCGTCTGGGAAGCGATCTACATCATCGAGGCGCTGATGAAGAACCGCTCGAAGATCCAGCCCGACACCGTTTTTGCCGATACACAGGGGCAGTCGACGCCGGTGTTCGCCTTTACATACCTGCTCGGCATCAAGCTGATGCCGCGGATTCGCAACTGGAAAGACCTAAACTTCTTCCGGCCCTCAAAAGGCGTGCACTACACGCATATCGACGGCCTGTTCAAAGAGCCGATCGACTGGGATCTGATCCGGACC
Source organism: uncultured Bryobacterales bacterium (assembly GCA_937959285.1). Taxonomy (GTDB): domain Bacteria; phylum Acidobacteriota; class Terriglobia; order Bryobacterales; family Bryobacteraceae; genus JADGHK01. The sequence continues at coordinate 9,435 of CALGAR010000035.1, read as the reverse complement.
CACTGGCGGGATCTCATGCAGGTTGCGCTCTCGATCTACACCGGCCGCATCTCTTCGCCCATTTTGCTGCGCAAGCTGGGCCACTACAGCCGCAAGAACCGGCTGTACCAGGCGGCGCAGGAACTCGGCCGGGTGCAGCGGACGATCTATCTGCTGCGCTGGATTTCGGACATCTCGCTGCGCAGCTGCGTCACGGCAGGAACCAACAGCGTCGAGGGGTATCACGCGCTGACGAAATGGCTCCAGTTCGGCGTCGAAGGCGTGATTCAGGAAAACGATCCCGACGAGCAGCAAAAGCGCGTCCGCTATCTGGGTCTGCTGGCGTCGGCGCTGATCTTCTGGAACGTGGTCGAGATCAGCCGTGCGCTTGAGGAGCTGGTCAGTCAGGGCTATCCCGTGAACAAGGCGGATCTGGCTTACCTCAGCCCGTACATTACCCGGCACATCAAGCGATTCGGGGACTACACGATTCACACGGATCTGGCGCCCGGTCCCATTCGCCACGAGTTGGCGCTCACGCGCAAAAGCCCCCGCCGGGCGGTCCAGCAGGAACTGCCGTTTGCCATGAAGGCGTAGCCATGCCGGAGCGCAAAACGGTCGAGACCGCGTTCGGCGCCGTTGACAGGAAGGCGCTCGAAACGCTGCAGAATTCGTTCGACACGCGGCGGCTGCTCGATGCCGTAGACGCCATCGACCAGATCCGCGCCCGCATCGACGGCCTGCGGGACGATCTGCTCGATCTCCACCGCATGGCGGCGGAGGTGATCAACGAAGACTACGACACCCGTCCGGCGCGGGAGGAGCCGATCTGGGAACTGGCGGAGACGCTCGCCTGCGAGATGCTGGAGTTCGCGGACGGCCTGCGCGAGGCGCACCACACAGTCGAAGAGCTGGAGTCGCTCGCCCCCGGCGAGGACTGGGACGAAGACGAGGCGGAGGAGTGAAGATAACTCGACAGGTAAGCCACTGGTTCGACCAGTGAGACTCGAAGAGGTTAACCGTTCCGAGAGTAGAATCCTCCCCAAGTGGCTTGGTGAAACCGCAAGGAGAGGATGTAGTGTCAGAGACTTACCAGAGCCTATCCCATTCAAAATGGGACTGCAAGTACCACGTTGTGTTCGTGCCCAAGCGGCGGCGAAAAGCCATCTTCGGCCAGACGCGTCGGCAACTGGGTGCGATTTTCCATGCGCTGGCTCGGCAAAAGGAGTGCCGGATTATCGAGGGGCACCTGATGCCGGACCACGTACACATGTGCATCGCGATTCCCCCAAAGCACCCGGTAGCATCGGTGATCGGGTTTCTGAAGGGGAAGAGCGCCGTTCGCGTCGAGGATCAGGAGGTCGAGTTCCGGTGTCGCAAGCCCCTGTCACCCGGTACCAACGGTTGTGGATCGGCCTGAAGTGGCTCGTACGGTGCCTCGAACAGGATGTCTCGATTCACTCGCACCGTGAACCTGTATCCAACCGGTACCTTGATCGTTGGTGTGATCGGCTTGCCAGATGGAATTTGGGCGTTCGGCGCGATGCCGGTACACCAGTTCGTAACGGTCGCGGAACGCTGCCTCACCCTCGTGGGCGAGCGTGACATCGCTGGATCGAGACCGCGAACCATCGTGTAGACGCTTGCGTAGGACGGTGCCGGCCATTGTCGCTCCGTCGTCATGGCGAGCACCCGCCGATAGATGGAGGCAACGGAGGGCTTGGGTTTACGGAGGAAGAGTCCTTCAACGAACTTTACAACTTCGGCGGGAACTTTTCGTTGGCCGAGGTCCGCACGTGGCAACCGTGCGAGTCCGGCCACGCCTGAGGCACGATACCGGGCCAGCCAGCGTTGGGCGGTTCGCAACGGTACACCGGCCTCAAGTGCGGCTCGCGGTAGAGGAACGTCACGCTCAACATGCGGCTGCGCAGCACGCGGAAGCGAGCCATTGCTTCTTGCCGCTGAGTTTCCGTCACCTCCGTCAGGACCGGAGTCTGATCCCCCGAGGGCATGACGCACCTCCGTTACGCAACCCGCGCCGGCCGGAAACCAATGTCCGTAAGGCGATCCTTGAACGGACAGCCTCCGCCCGCTCGAGATTTCGCCCAAAATCCGAATAAGCAGTGTCTCATTTAGATGGTACGATTTACTTCTCACTAGCGGGTCCGCTAACGTACAGCTACAATGCCCAAAACACTCGTCTGTTCCACGGATGAACAGGACCTGACCGCTCAACGCGCCACGCTCGTGGAGCTTGGCGTTGCACCCAACCGCATTTACATCGATCACGGACTGACGGGAACAAATCGCTCGCGACCGGGTCTCGACTAGGCACTGGCCGCTGTGCGCCGCGGGGATACGCTGGTCGTCCCGAAGCTCGACCGACTGGCTCGTTCGGTTCCTGACGCCCGCCAGATTGCCGACACGCTGGTCGAGCGCGGTGTCGCACTGGCCCTCGGCCAGACTCGGTACAACCCGGCCGATCCAATGGGGAAGATGTTCTTCAACATTCTGGCCACGTTCGCCGAGTTCGAAGCCGATCTGATTCGGTTGCGCACGCGGGAAGGAATGGCGGTCGCGCGCGCCAAGGGGAAGCTCCGAGGTAAGAAGCCGAAGCTGTCGGACAAGCAGCAGAAGGAGCTGCGCCGAATGCACGGTACGGGCAAGTATTCGATCAGCGACCTTGCCGAGTTGTTTTCCGTGTCTCGGCCGACCGTGTATCGAACTTTGAGGCGCGTCTCGGCTGTGTGATGTAGCCGCTGCACACGTCCAGCGGCGCGCCAATTAGCGATAAAGATTCACCGCCATTTATCGCTGAAAGTCACACATATCCGGATTGCGACGAAGTTCGGGAAAACGGACGTTTTTCCGAACCTCCTGTGGGCCCGGCTGTATCCGGTTTCACTTATGAGCAGGAGGTCCCTATGCAGCGGGAGTAGGAGGCGGATGTTTGGCGGGTGTTCTTAAGCAGTCTACGTCAATTAGTACTTCGCGTTCAATGTTGATGCCCGGCAGACCGCGGCGTAGATGCCCTGTCTGATGGCATTCTCCGACAAGCTCCCGTCACGCGCCTCACAGAACTTGCAGAGAACATTCAAAGCCGCCACAAATCGATCCTGTTCCTGCATGGCATGCTCTGCATTCGCGAGGAGCTGCGAGATATCTCTTAAGAATAATTCTCGCATTCCCGCTCGAGCGGATGGCGGAGCGGATGTGAGTCTGCTGCGGTAGGAACTGACGATGACACGTGCGGGTGTGCCAGGCGCAAAGAACGGCCCCACGGTGATCCGGGGCTGTGACTGGTGCTCCATGCTGATATACGGCAGCAATGCCCGAACAATCTCGGACGGTAATCTCGCCAAAGCCGAATCATCCGGCCATTCTCCGAACGTATAGCTATACACGATGCCGGGAGTATACAAGCTATCGAGAGCAAAACCGGAGAGGGTTTCTCCGGGGGTGATGAAGGCAGCGGCATCGAGGGAGCGATACCAACTGAGGATGGCACCACTTGAGGCACCATCCAGACCGTGGGCGACTTGAGAAATCCGCGATACCACTGTGGCCGAGTTCCAGAACTTCGGCTGCACAGTTCTACCTACGGCCGCACTCGCGGGCAGGACGAGATCCCAATTATTCACCCGTTGTTTCGCCGATTTGCCGTTCCTAACGCTGTACTGGAAATGGAACTTTCCGTCGTCGGTGGACGTGATTGTAACCCCGATCTCCGGGACCACTTGGTTTCGGAGTGGAACCACGACAGACGTGCCACTCGGTCGCCCATCGCTGCCGATCATGTCTACCCGAATATATCCTTCATCGATATGCGGCTCCACGCGAGCGCGCTCGCCGCTGTCCCTCAGAGGAACTACTGATTGCGCGTATTCGGCTTTCGCAGCCAGCGTGCCAGACACACTGGCTGCGAAAGCATAAAGCGATACGACAACAGCCCGAAGGCCGGCATCAACGCGCATCCGATTCACTTACCTGTCCCCAGTGTCGCAGTCAGCACCGTTTGCAGGAGCACGTCTTCGTAAGACAAGGGGCGTGCTGAAGTATGTACTTCAGGCTTTGTGGCGATTTCCTCCACCGGGCGGTCAAACGGAGCAACTGCGTCCATATACGCTCGTAGCCGGTCGCGGACTTCCAGAGTGTACGGTGTGCCCCGGACCTCAGACCACATAGCTGCTTGTGCATGAAGATCGACAGCAACAGCGAACGGGTTCACCTCTGGCGCGTATTTCGGACCGACTGTGAGCACAGAAACGGATGCCAGCGTTCCCCTGTCAAGCCGCTCGATACTAGCCTTAACAGGTGCCGGAAGGTCATTGACCGAAGACCTGTCTACCGGGCTTCCCTGAAATACCATCTCTACAATTCCGGGCTTGGCGGGAGTTCGAAAGCTCATCTGTACCGTTCCGTTTCGTGTCTGCTGCGGCGACATTGCCTTCCAGACAGGTCCGATGTGCTCTTCCGCATTCCGTAGTAGTGTGAAATTCCAACCCGGCGTGTTGACTGGAGCTTTCACGCTTTCGAGCGCCTCAATAGAACGCATTCGCAGTGCAACACGGTCCAGTGCGACTGCGGCGATGCCACGGTTTGTTACGGTATAAGAGTACAAATATTCTCCGTTCTCAAGTGTGGCTACCTGTACGTCTATTACGGGCGCTACTTGTGCTGGAAACGTGACGGGAAATTCGATGCGACCGTTACTTCCGGCGCGACGTACAGGATCGAGAGCCCCCGGATAAGAAACAACATATTCCCCGGGGGCTTTCAGGAACACATACTGATCCTGCATGTCCAGCCGGAAGCTTCCGTCCAGCGGATACGGCGGAATGGGTGAAATCGCGGCCCGCACCCCGTTCACCTGCGAATACGCACACAGCGAGCCGATAAAAAGAAGACAGCCGAGCTTCTGCATTTGTGATTCCTCCTAATCAATACGCAGCACAATGGATGTGCTCGTTGCTGCTGCCAATACTCTCGTGGATGGCGACGGGCAGACCTTGTTGCTGACAGATTTGTCTGAAACGATTCTTCACCGCAGTATCGTTGATGATGTTGTTCGGCTGTGTATTGCCACGAAAATCCGCCGCGTCTCCGTTGTCGTGTGCCGACGACTGGTGAGGGCCGCTCCAGGGATTTGCTCCACCGCTGGGATTCTGCGCGCTGGGTGCACAGGTTGAAACAGTGGCGCAGATGTCAAACACTCCCCCCGTGGGCAAGGACGAATCATTGACGCCGACGGGCTCCCACGGTTCTGGCAGACCGGAAGCACCGGAATACTCGTTAGCGTATTGAGCTACAACCGCCAGTACCCGATCGCGAGTCGTAGGCGTAAAGAAATGGTTGAACACGTGACTGCTAGTTGAGCCGATCATTACATGAGCCCAGCCGCCCCACATCTCCACCAGGTTGGGCCTGCGCACCTGAATGAACGATTCGGTACATCCACCACCCTGAGCGCACACAGTGACCTTTTCCGCCTGCGCAATTCTGGTTGCACTGTACAGACTACTGACATATCCCTGCGTACCGGTGTTGCCGCTGCTCGGATTCAGCGTCCCCTGTCTTGGATTACCGTACCGTGGGGTGCCACCGTGGTAATGGCCGCCCGTCGGCTCTACGGCGGCAATTGAAGCGGAAACGTTGCAGTTCTGCAGCCAGACCTGTCCTGATTGACAGACGAGGTATACTGTCGTCGTTTCCCAAGGCTGAACGTAAATGTCCTGTGCCCGACCTACGTGAGACACAGCCGCAATCCCCAACATCAACAGCACAATATTCCTCTTGACTTTTGCCATTGAGTGGCTCCTTTCGAGTACATGAATAATCGGGTGTGCCTGGCTGTTCAACCCGCTTTCAAACGGGTATCTCTTCGCGGTCTGCGGTCCCGCGCTGACACAGTGCTGCGGCGCATACGCGAAGTGCCGACTCGATTATCCAATTGTCCGGTGCAAGCAAATAATATCATCCCGAAAGGCGCACCAAATTGACAAATGCAACATTGACAAATGCAACCAACGCTAGACAAATAATTGAAAAGACGAGAGAAATAAAGTATACTAAGGAAGTGATAGCGGGTCTACTCGAAACGAGAACACTTCCCCTGCTTGGTAAAGAATGCCGTCCTGAATGAGTCGACGTTTCAATCGGCTGAATGAAAATCGATTGAGACCGATTAAATCGGCTATTTCAGATTCATTCAACGGCACCTTGACTGAGATGTGACGCTGCCGTGTGTGCCCGGTAACAGCGGCAAGTTCCATGAGGAATCCAAAAAAACGTCGCTCCGCCGACAGCGTCCGGACATTGATCAACAACGAATGTATACGCGCAGCATCGATGGTCTGCCGCTGCGCCAAAAAACTCGCGGGCCGCGTAAAATCCAGAGTGTAAATTAGGGCCTTGACAAGGGCCACCCGCTGTCGGCTCCAGTGGAAGGATCTCGACTTTCACAGAAGGAGCTGGAAACGGATGGCCAAGGACAGAATAGAGCGTGCGGAGCTTGCCGACAAGCTCGTGGAGAGCGCGACAAGTGCGGAGGACCCGTTGCGGGCCATGGCAGAGATGATCGCGGATTTCGTGATGGAAGCGGAGGTGACGGCCAAGGTGGGTGCGGGGCCGCACGAGCGGACGCCGGAGCGGACGACGCACCGCAACGGATTCCGCGAGCGGCGCTGGGACACGCGCTTGGGGACGCTCGAGCTGAAAGTGCCGAAGTTGCGAGAAGGGGGCTATGTGCCGAGCTTTGTGGAGCACCGCAAGCGCAGCGAGCAGGCCCTGATCAGCGTGATCCAGGAAGCGGTGGTGCAGGGCGTCTCGACGCGCAAGATCGAAGCGGTGTTGGCCGAGTTCGGCATCGCCGGCGTGTCGGCGGGCCAGGTGAGCCAGCTCTGCGCGGCGCTGGACGAGAAGGTGCGGCAGTTTCGCGAGCGGCCGTTGGGCGAGAGCCGCTACGTGTGGGTGGATGCGCTGTAGGAGAAGGTGCGCGTGGACGAGCGGGTGGAATCGATGGCGGTGGTGATCGCCACCGGCGTCAACCCGCAAGGCCGGCGCGAGGTGCTGGGCTTCGATGTGATTGCGGCCGAGAGCGAGGAAGGCTGGACGGCGTTTTTCAAGAGCCTGAAGGAGCGCGGGTTGTGCGGCGTGCAACTGGTGGTCTCCGATGCCCACAAGGGTTTGAAGGCCGCGGTGCGCAAGGTGCTGAAGGCCGAGTGGCAGCGCTGCAAGGTGCACTTCTATCGCAACGTACTGGTGCACGTGCCCAAGCGCAGCCAGGCCGAGGTGAGCGAGGCGATGAAGGCGGTCTTTGTGCAGCGTGACGAGAAGAGCGCCAAGACCAAGGCGGCCGAACTGGTGCGGCAATTCCAGGCTCGCTTTGCTAAGGCGATGGAGGTGTTTGAAGCGGGCATCGACGATGTGCTGAGCTACCTGCACTATCCGCTGCCGCACCGCACGCGCGTGTCGTCGACCAATCCGCTGGAGCGGCTGAACAAGGAGATCCGGCGGCGCACCCGCGTGGTGGGCATCTTTCCGCACAGCGGCGCCTGCGTGCGGCTGATCGGCATGCTGCTGCTGGAAAAGCACGAGGACTGGCTCACTGACGACAAGGCGTACCTGACCTTCGACGACACGCCAGCCGAAGAGACGTCCGCCAAGATCGTCTCCCTGGCGGTGAGCCAATGAGGAAGGAGGCATTGCTCTGGTGCGAGGGCGCTGCCCTCGCGCTCCCGGGATTTATCGCTTTCGCGCCAGAATGGCTGCGGTGCGGGGCGGCTCGCACCGCCCCCGCCATTCCGGCCCCTGAGTCGGCGCTCGGGTCGCTTCCCAGCGTTGCCCTGTCTTCCGCTCAGGTAACCGCAATCTTAAACCCGACCTCTGGAGTCGGCAGCGAAATTACACTCTGGAATTGACACAGGCATTTAGCATGATTACGCTCAACGTTATGAAGCCACCATCAACCGTTCGGCGCGCCGTCAAAATGTTCGCTGCCAGTCTGCTGCTAGGTCCCGTGCAACTTCTCTTCCCTGATAGTCTTACTCAGCAGGCGTTCATGGCGGCCCCCGCATTCTCTGTCATTGTGCTCGGTGGCGTCCTCGCTTTGCTTCTCTTGCTGCTGTGGTCCATTTATCGCGCGAAGAACTGGGCGCGAGTTGTACTCACCGTGCTATTTGTCCTTGGAATCCCGCTGCTTCCGTTCACGTTACCGATCCAGTTTTCTGCCAGTTTGATTGCAGGGATAGCCGCTGTGGTCCAGATAGTGCTTCAAGTGATGGCGCTTTTGTCGCTGTACCGGGTTGAGTCCGCGCAGTGGTTCAGGCCACCGCTCACGGGCAACAGTATTTCTGATGAAGTGGTGACACTTTCGATATCATTGGCTTCAGCACCGGGAATTCGCGTTTGTGCTCACTGCAAGCTGAAGGTTATCCCGACACATGACGGCAAATGTCCTTCGTGCCAGGGCATTATCGGCGGAGCAGACGCCGCAACAGCGTAATTCATTGCATGATTACCTTCCCACTAACATTTATTTTTGGTACGATCTAGTCACATCAAAAGTGCCCGCACTTGTGCGGCCAGCCTCGGGTTTAGACTGCCCGGCATACTACCTGAATCTTGCACTGGTGTTCACACCGTCGCAAAAGGGCTTGCCCGAGTTAATGTCATTGGCGTATGCGGATCTCGCCGCTGCTTCGACCTTCCCCTACAACCAATGACCGATGTCCACATGGAGCTCCTTCTAGCTGCTGATGTGGGCGGTGTTCCGATGCATTAAAGCGAGCCTTTTATAGCATTCCGCTTTTGTCATCCAGGACGCAGTACTGGCTGACACTCTATCCCAATCTGGTCTCCCGCCAGTGGCATACGGCTTGAAAGTAGCGTCGGCGTGTTGACACTAGGCGCTTCTCTAGTCGATTCCCTGAATTGCAGCAAGCTCACAGAGAGGCACTTCCATGCGGCGTGTTGCGTCCGAGTCCAGAGCAGAGTTTAGCGCTTCAGGTGATGGGAACGGCGATTCCCGAGTCAGCGCGGCCATCCTCGTGCTCGGAGGATTATGGCCATCGGCTTCATCCGTAGAACCCAAGTTAAACAGCTGGGCGAAGGGGTTTAGTACCGTGTCACGACATCCGGCTGTTAACCGAAAACTTGGAGAATTTCAGCCACTCGCCACCGCGCCCAAAGCAATCCGTGCTGATTTGGGCAATTTAGGGTAATGCCCGCCGGCAAGAATGATAAACAGGGTACCGGTGGCGACGTAGAATCAGAAACTTACAGGTTCTAAGAGCCTGTCAAGTGTCCGAATCCCTCTCTCTCCGCCACTCCCTCCCTTCCCCGGGGAAATCCTTCCGTCCGATCTCGAAAATAACCGAAAGCCGTAGGGAGTGAGCCTCCCGGGCGGAAGGCTCACGCATTTTCGTTCTCCTGTAGCCCCTCAGAAGGAGAGGCGTG
>CALGAR010000034.1 GCA_937959285.1 uncultured Bryobacterales bacterium | reverse complement strand
CAGAAAGGCCTTTGCACGACGGCGTCCTGCATACCTGAATTGCGCTGTCAGAGGCAATCAAGCCACCACACCTCAGGTTTCGTAGGACAGCCAGCGGCGACGGCAGCCCGCACACGTCTGATCCTGCTGCTCCTAAAGTCAAACGGAGGGGACCGCCGCAACGGGGGCCTCTTTCAAGCTCATCTCTGAGGCTATCCCGCCGGCGCTTGCTATCGCGCCCCGGTGGTCCGAGGCTCGGGACTGCCAACCAGGAAGAGGTTCGCCTGGATCCGTCAGGGCCTGCAAGCCGTCCTTCGTCACGAGTTGCATCGGAGGCGATTGATGAAAACTCCAACCAAGCGATTTGAGATAACTCGTCGAATTGCCTGCGTGTCAATCCTTGCCGCTCTGCTGACGGGCGCGGTTGTTGGATCGCTCGTCACAGGCAAGACTGGGTTTGCGGCAGAAGCGGCGCGGCCCTATCAGATGGGCGATGGCAAGCCCCTCGTCGATGCCAGCGCGCTCAAGCAAGGCTTCCGCGCGGTCGCAAAGCAAACGCTTCCGGCGGTGGTGAATATCTCCTCCACCAAGACGGTGCGCACCGGAGGGAATGTCCCCCGCGATCCTTTCTTCGAACCGTTTTTCCGTGATTTCTTCGGCGACCGTTTCGGCCGCGGCTTTGAATTTCCCCGAGAGCGGCGGGAGCAGGGTCTTGGCTCGGGCGTCATTGTCAGCCCGGACGGCTACATCCTTACTAACCATCACGTAATCGACGGCGCAACCGATATCCGGGTCTCGCTCTCCGATAAGCGCGAGCTGAAGGCGAAAGTCGTTGGTTCGGACCCGAAGACGGACATCGCGGTCCTGAAGGTCGAGGAAAAGAATCTGCCCGTACTGAAACTCGGCGATTCTTCGAAGCTGGAGGTGGGAGACATCGTTCTGGCAGTCGGCAATCCGTTCGGAATCGGGCAGACGGTCACGATGGGAATTGTCAGCGCTGTTGCGCGGCATGGCGTTCTGGATCCCGAGAGCTATGAAGACTTCATCCAAACCGACGCCGCGATCAATCCGGGCAATTCCGGTGGCGCGCTAGTCAACGTGAACGGAGAGCTCGTCGGAATCAACACAGCGATCATCTCCCGAAGCGGCGGCAACCAGGGGATTGGTTTTGCGGTGCCGTCCAACATGGCGCGCAATGTTATGGAGCAGATCGTCCGCGACGGGCGGGTTGTCAGAGGCTGGCTTGGTGTCGTCATCCAGCCCGTCAACAGCGGCGTCGCCAAAGCCTTCGGTCTCTCGAACGCCCGCGGCGTTCTGGTGGGCGATGTCTCCGCGGGCAGCCCGGGAGCGAAAGCCGGCCTGGAGAAGGGCGACATAATCCTCGAGTTCAACGGGCAGCCGGTTTCAGACGTGGCGGACCTGCGCTGGAAGGTTGCAAGCACGCGACCTAAGTCGACAGTGCAGCTCAAAGTGTTCCGCAACGGCAAGGAGATGACTCTTCCGGTCACTCTTGGCGAGCTGCCGGAGGAACAGAACCGCTCCGGTTTCTCGCGGGAGGACCGCGGGAGCGTGCTCGATGGAGTTCAGGTTGATGAACTGACTCCTCAGGTTGCACGGCAACTCGGACTGCCTCGCGACACTTTTGGCGTTGTGATCACGGATGTACGCCCTGGCTCGCCTGCAGCGGAAGCGGGTTTGAGGCGCGGAGATGTCGTCCAGGAGGTGAATCGCAGGCGCGTGACGAATGTGACCTCCTTTGAACGGGCGGTCCGCGAGGGAGAAGGAAATTCCGTCCTGCTGCTCGTCAACCGAGGCGGAAACACAATGTTCATCGTCATCGAGCCCTGACCAGTCAGGCTGGCGCTTAGCGGGTTTTGGGAGGTATCACATGGTTCAACTGCTGTTGCTGATCCTGTTTGCTGCATCTCACTCTGCGGTCGCCGGTATTCTCGACGAAGCTCCCTGCTGGATTCGCGATGCCATCTCAAATGAGGGGAAAGTCTGGCTGCTGTGCGATCAGGAGCGCGTTTATCTGAGTGAGGACGCTGGCGCCACATGGCGCCACGTTCAACTGCCCTCGGACGCCAAGCTGCGAGCGATCCACATGCTCGACGGCAAGAAGGGATTCATCGTTGGCAATGGGGGCACTCTGCTTCGCACCGACGACGGAGGCAGTTCCTGGCGCTCCGTTTCCGTTCCTACGACGGAAGACCTGCGCAGTGTTCATTTCGTGGGCGACTTAGGCTGGATCGCCGGCTACGGCGGCGTTGTCCTCCATTCCGAGGATGGGGGCGCCACCTGGCGCTCCCAGTTCACAAATACGTCGCTGTCGCTTGAAAGCATCTTCTTTAAAGATGCAAAGCATGGTTGGGCTGTCGGATGGAACGGCACAATCCTCCGTACGACCGACGGCGGCGGGAATTGGGAGCAGATTTTCTCTCCGGCGGCCAAATGGTCTCTGCGCAGTGTCTATTTCCGCGATCTGCAAAACGGCTGGGCTCTCGGTCTCCTCGGGCAGCTATTACGGACGAAAGACGGCGGCGCCACCTGGGTTGAACAGACGGCGCCCGTTCGGAGCTCCTTTACGTCCTTGCTCGTGGATAAGACCGGCCGTATGTGGGTCACCGCAGAGAATGATCTGCTCTTCAGCGAGGACGGCGGCGAGAGCTGGAAGTCCGTCGGTTTGACCGGCTATCACTTTCTCGACCGCCTGATTGCAGTAAAAGATTCGGTCTGGGCAGTTGGGCCTTTCGGCATCCTCAAGCGCGGAGAAAACGAGACTGCGTGGCGTAAGCTCGACACGCTACGGGCAGACGACAAGCCGGAGAAGAGCGAAGTGGCGCTCGATACGGCAGCGCATTAAGACCGCGGCTGCCGGCGCAACTCCCGCCATCGGGCAAAGCTCGGTAGACGAACCTTACTTGGAGGCGAGTTGCGCCCTTCTCCGCCGGGCTTCTGCGGAATCAGGCTGCAGGCGAATCGCTTCCGTATACGCCTCCCAGGCACCCTTGCGATCTCCCACTGCCTCCAGCGTCACACCGAGATTCGTCCAGGCAAGCGAGTGGTCGGGGTTATCGGCAACGGCACGACGAAGTTGCGCGATCGCCTCCTTGTGGTTTCCCTGGACTGCATGAGCAACTCCCAGATAAGTTCGCGAGTCAGTGTGCATCGGATCAAGTCGCACCGCCTTTTGCAGGACCGGGACGGCGTCTTGCGGCCGCCCCAAGCGCAGGAGGGTCTTGCCCAGCGCCGCAAGCAGAGGAACTGAGTCTGGCTCCCGAAGCAGTGCGCGGCGATACAGCGCCTCCGCTTCGGGTGTGGCGTCGCGAACCTGCGCAAGCGCGAGTGAAAGGGAATCGACGCCCTCGTAGTACGGGACGACCGGACCAGTATACGGCAGGTGATCCTCTTCCTTGGGGTTCGTAAATCGCGGCCGCCGGACAATCTTGTGATCCGTCATGACCGTGTGTACGGCGTCGACCGGTACGCGGCGCGGCATGTGGCAAGGTTCGCAGGACTGCCCCGCGCTCACGTCACCGCTCTGATGCGCCCCGCTATGACACTGCGTGCAGGAATCCTTGCGCACCCGCGCTGTGTGGGGATCGTGGCAAGTGGTGCAGACCATCCAGTCCCGTGATGCCTGGTAGCAGCGGGACTGAAGAAGGCGATAGCCTGCGTGGTTGATCTCGAACCGGTCCGTCTCAAGGCTGTCGGCACGGTCGAAATAGAGCTTGTACGAGCTTAACGGCTCGCCGGGGCGAAACGACCAGACGTCTCGGCCGGGACGCCGCACGCTGTCCTGGATACCGCGCGAATTCGTTTCGAGATGGCATTGCAAACAGACTTCGAGCTGCCGGCGAGGCTCCAGCCGCACGGGATTGAGGATATTCCCTTTTGCCGGAGCCTGGAGATGGGCTTCGACCGGGCCGTGGCACCGGTGACAATCGATCGGCGCCGGCTTCGGACCGGCAGAGTGGCAGAAGAGACAAGAACCTGAGATTTCGCGGCGGAAGTCCGGGTGATCGTGGCTGTCGTAGCCCGGCGACATCGCGTACCCGCTGAGCTGCCGGTACCACGAAAGGGGAAGCTCGAGAAGCCGCCCTTGCGGGGTTTGGTGGATGAACGTAATCGCATGGTTACCGGAGCCAATGGCGAAGCTGATGGACTTCTCCAGGACTTTCACGCGGCGGCCCTGCGGATCCGATTGATACCGTACGATGCGCTTGCGGGAGATTTCGTAGTGGCGGTTCGAGCGGCGGTGGTAGAACGTCGCGGAGGAGGGTGCGGGCTGCAGGTCGATCGAGCGGCCCATTCCGGTTTTGCGGAAGGCGTCGACCTGAGCAGCGTGGCAAGGGCGACATGCCTCCCCTGGCTGGGGCATAGCTTCAGAGCTGAAGGCAAGCGCCAGCCAGAGAACCGCGTTCATTCCGAATCGATCTTACCCTATTGCCTCTAGCGCTGTGCAGCGCCGCTGCGTCCCATGATGGGCCATACGTCAACGATCTGATCCCCTCGAGCCACGTAGTAGCGGTCGTAGCAGTTGGTGCTCATGTCCAGATTCGTGCAGTAGATTTCGAGCCGGTCGCCGAGCTTCACCTCGCCTTCGCCGTCCTTCCATTTGACCGCCCCGTATTCGGCTCCCTGGTTTCCAATTTCGAGCCAGGGTTTTCCCTTGACCTTGTCGGTCGGACGAGCCATGGCCTTGTTGCCGTAGTCGATGGTGGCGATGTTGGGATGGCGCCGGCTGTCCACGGTGGTAAGGACGGTGAGGGAGCCCTCGAAGTCGGTGTAGACCTGATCGTTCGTCTTGCCTCCGATCGCAAAGTATCCGGTGTCCATGAAGACGTAGGAACCGCATTCGAGCTCGGTCAGGGAGTTCTCCTTGTCAATGTTGTAAGTACCGGTTGAGCCTCCGCTGACGATGTTGATGGGGAGCCCGGCTTTGCGGGTGAGGTGTAGCGTCTCCTGCAATCCGGCCAGATCTTCGGCGGACTTCCTGCGACGCGCCTCCCATCCTTTGGTGTGCGACGCCCCGCCCGAGTAGGCCATATAGCCCTCAAACTGCATATGCCTGGAAGACGCGATTCGTTGAGCGAGGGCGAGGGCGGGCTGCCCGTTCTCGATACCCTGGCGCTTCATGCCGGCGAAGACCGCAACCGCGATACGGCATTTCACCTTGGCAGCGGCCGCCGCCTCTTCGACCCAATCCAGAACCTGCGGATCGTCAACGACGAACATGAATGTAGGATCACGTTTGGTGAGCGCGATGGTGCGGATGACGTTGTTCCGGCTGGCGGGTTGTTTCGTCCAGAGGACTCCTTTGATGCCCGCAGCGGACATCAGCTCCGATTCGGCAATGGTGGCCGTCGTAAGCCCGATTGCGCCGAGCGCGATCTGCCTCTTGGCAATGTCCACGCTTTTGTGAACCTTGACGTGCGGGCGGAGCGCGATGCCGACCTCTTTGCAATGGTCCGCCATCCTTTTCAGGTTCTTTTCCAAGAGGTCGAGATCGACAATCATGCAGGGCGTCGGGAGAACGTCCTTGGTGATATCGCGAAAGTCGCGGCGGGCGATTCTGGCCTCCAACTCGGCGTAGGGGAAGGTGGAATCCGACTTGGCGGCGCGCGCAACGGAACCAGCCAGCAGTGTCCCTGCGCCGCTCGCCAGAAAGTTCCGGCGTGATGTCATAGAATCTCGCTCCTTACAGATATTTGCGTACAAGTCAAACGGTGATGTAGAGCCGCTTCCCAGCGGCCGGAGACGCAGGATGACGTGATCCCCGCATGAGCGTGACAACTCGCTCTCATATTCTACTCAGCCGGCATACTGCCGTGTGAGCTGTTCGGGGCCGGGTAATTCGAACACGCTGCTTCACGCGCCAGATGTGATGCGATCGAGCAAGGGGACGAGGTATGCGTGGGCCTCCTTCAACCGCTGGTCCACCACATCGGGAGTCAGTCTCTTTTCCGCCCGCCCGTCCAGCCGTTCAATCCCCATCGGTCCGTTAAAGCCTGCGGCGAATAAAGTACGAAACATCAGCTCGTGGTCGATTTGCCCCTGTCCCGGGATAGGAAAGTTATTCTCGCCGCGCAGCCCTAAGTGATCTTTAATACAGAGCGCCGTTACATGCGGTGCGAGATCGGGCAAATCCGGGTCCGGGTGGACACCTTCGTAATAGGAGACATTGCCGGCATCCCAGGCGATCTTGAGGTAGGGAGATTGGAACCTTCGCATCACGTCCAGGCAGTCCTTGGCGCGGGCGGTTATGCCGGTGTGCGGCTTCAGAGCAATTACGACGCGTACGGATTCCGCGTGACGCACCGCTTTTTCCAGCCCTGCATAGAAGCGGTCCACCTCTTCGACCCAGTCCTTGTGCCGTTTGGGAATGTTCGGGAACTTGGTGAAATACCAGGGGCCGGATCCGACCATCACCGGAATTTCGAAATCGGCGCATAAGTCGAGCTGAGCGTTGAAGGTTGCCAGACCGCTCGGAGTTGCAGGCTCACCAGAGAAACCGAACAGAGTCATGAAGGGCTCCACGCCGAGATCGCGAATGCGCCGCAGCATCGCCTTTCTTTCGCTTTTCGGCATCTCCGCGGAGAATACCTGTTCATTTCCGTGCCTCCTGGCAATGCTGATGTAGCGAAATCCTGCTTTGCGAATGCGCGAGAGGGCGTCGTCGAGCGGCAGCATGGCGTACATGCCTGCCATCACGCCCAACTTGTAGCGTTCTTTTTGCGGTGAAGCCGCTTTCCCCTGGAATGCGAGGCCTGCAAGCGCCGCGGCGCTTCCCAACGCCTGCCTCCGCGAAATCTGTGCCGATCGAGCCTGCTCCATAACGAGTTCACCTTTAGGTTGAACATATCACCGGCGTCAAGACCGGAACCGATCCGCCAAACGGCTTCTTGAGCGGACGTGTGAGTGCCTTTATACTTGCAGACAAATGCAACGACGATCATTTCTCGCAGCGGCATCTGCCCTGCCCGCCCTGCTGCAAGCTCAGCAGACCGAAGACGGCTTCATTTCCCTTTTTGACGGCAAAACTTTGTCAGGATGGACCATCGAGGAAGGCCCGGAGACCGCTTTTTATGTTGAGGATGGCGCTATCGTAGTTCACACGGCATCGGGCTATCCCACCTGGCTTCGTTCAGAGAAACAGTACGAGAATTTCGACTTCCGCGGCGAGTTTTTTATCAAAGGGTGGATGGATTCGGGCATCTATTTTCACGCGCCCAAGCATGGACGAACCCTTTACGCCGGAAAGCAGATCCACCTCTTCCATCAGCAGGAGGAGAAGCCGACGCCGGATTCCATGGGAGCCATTTTCCCTCTCGTCGCTCCCCGCAAGGTCAATGTGAGGAATAAGGGCGAATGGAACACCTTCCGGATCCTGATGGACTGGCCCAGGCTTCAAGTGTGGACAAACGGTGAGGTGATTCACGACCTTGACCTGACGACGGTGCCGGAGCTGAAGTACCGGTACCGGCGCGGCTATCTCGGCTTTGAATCCTTGTCCTATCCCATTCGCTTCCGGAATCTCAGGATCCGCGAACTACCCTCCAAAGAGCATTGGGAGAGTTTGTACAGCGGTCCCGAGGATGCGGCAAAGTGGAACCTCGGCGACAACAAAGCGAATGCAAAGTTCCTTGGAGAGGTGCTCCATGCCGACGGGAACGGCTTGATCGAAACGAAGGAGAAGTACCGCGACTTCGAGCTGCAGCTCTACGTCCGCCATGTAAAGCATCACAACGGCGGTATCATCTTTCGCAATCCAGGAACGACCGGAAGAGGATACGAGATTCAGCTCCACGACGTCGAAGGAGCTCACTACCCGACCGGGTCGCTGTACTTCTACAAGAGGGCCCGCTATCCGCGAATCGAACCGGAAACCTGGTACCCGATCCAGCTCATAGTGAAAGACCGCAACTGTATCGTGCGTGTCAACGGTGACACTGTGCTGGAATATTCAGATCTCGAGAATCTGGAAGCGGGCACTATCGCGCTGCAGGCGCATTCTCCAGGCAAGTGGACTCAGTTCAAGGAGATTCTGATTAAGCGCCTTTGAGGCTAATCCTCCCGGAGAGCAGGAGGTTTCTATGCGAACAGTTCTGGGCGGTATACTCATCCTGACGCTTTTCGGCGTCCGGGGGTATGCCGCCGACCCCGCCGGAACGTGGAAAGCATCCTACGTGATGCCGGACGGAACTCCGCACGAAAGTGTTTTCGATCTGAAGGTGAACGACGGGAAGATCACCGGAACCATCACGAGCAAGCGAGGCAGCGTGCCGATCTCCGATGGCGCCGTCAAGGGGAACAGTGTCTTCTTCACAGTAGTCCGGAAGGGCAACGGGGACGAGTTGACAGTTCAGTTCTCAGGGAAGATCGAGGGCGATACGATGACCCTCAAGATGTCATACCGGGATCACGATCCCGTGCAATTGACCGCCAGACGAAGCGAGGAGCGCTAATCAATATGGAGCGGAAAGAAGTTTCACGACGCGAATTTCTGGGCGCCGCCGCAGGCGGTGCATCCCTGGCTGCGCTCGGAGGAGGAGCGGCGAAACTACAAGCGCAGAGCGCCAACGATACGGTAGTTCTCGGCATGATCGGCGTGGGCGGCATGGGAACCGGACGGCTCCGGGAGTTCCTGAAGATGCCAGACGTCCGGATCGGCGCTATCTGCGATGTCGATCGCAATCACCTTGACCGCGCACTAGCCATTGTCGAGAAGGAGAAGGGATACAAGCCCCAGGCATTCGGCGATTTCCGCCGCGTGCTGGATATGAAAGAAGTCGACGCGGTCGCCGTGGTGACTCCCGACCACTGGCACGCCATCCCAACCGTGAACGCGTTTGAGGCCGGTAAAGACGTCTTCGTCGAAAAGCCGCTCAGCTATAGCGTAGCCGAGGGCCGCGCAATGGCCGACGCGTCGCTGTACTACAAGCGTGTGAGCCAGATGGGCAATCACATTCACAACGACTACAGCAATTACAGGCGCGTCGTGGAGATTGTGAAGTCGGGACGGCTCGGGAAGATCACACGCGTGCATGCCTGGAAGACGTCGCCGACGCAGAACATCAAGTCGCGGAATCCCGAGAAGCTGCCGGAGGGATGCGACTACGATTTCTGGCTGGGTCCCGCGCCCAAGCGTCCCTATGATGCCCTGCGATTCCACGGCAGCTTCCGGCATTTCTGGGATTATTCGGGCGGAACGTTCATCGACTTCTGGTGCCACATTACCGATGTCGCTTTCTGGGCCATGGGCTTTGAGGCGCCGAAAACGATCTCCGCCGTGGGAGGACGCTTCTTCCAGACAGACCATACGGAAACCGCGGACACGATGGAAGCCATCCTCGAGTTTCCGCAAACTCTGTACATCTACAGCTTCCGTCCAACGCCGCTGCCCGGCTTCGAGCATATGGGCGGAATCGGGTGCCTGTTTGAGGGGACGGAAGCGTCCCTGGTCACGAATTACGAAACGCACGAGATCTGGGCGAATGGCAAGAAAGTCCCAGACTTCCCTCGCCCCGATCCCTTCATTCCCGACTCGCCCGGCCATTTGCGCGAATTTGTGGACGCCATCAAGAGCCGGAATCTGGAAACCACATGCAATGTACGGTATGGCCACAGGCTGACGAAGTTCGGACTTCTGGCCAATATCTCCTACCGAACCGGCAGCCGGCTGGTTTGGGACGACGAGCGCGAGGTCGTCGTCGGAAACAAGGATGCCAACAGATACCTGAGGCGGCAGTTCCGGAAGCCTTGGAATCTGAAGGTGCAGCCCCGTCCTAAAGGAAACATCGCGTCGGCCTGAGGAGTGCCATGCGCCAGCTAAGCCCCGGTCTGCTCTCTGCGTTCCTGCTGAGCGCCACTGCGTTCGCGGCCGGTTCCGATTCCGTTCGCTACGTCGGAAAGACGAAGTACCTGAACAACGCCCGGGCGGTCGTGTCCCACAACATCGACGACTCCACGAAATACGTTCCGAACAGCCTGGATGTCATGGATAAGTACGGCATCAAGGCCACGATCTTCATCAGCACTGAGGAAGACCCTCCGGTCGAGGAGCGGTTCTTTACTCAGTTGCAGGTGAAGCCTCTGTGGCCGAGGCTGCGGAAGGCTGTGGAGAACGGGCACGAGATCGGCTCACATTCGCGTACCCACCCTTGCAAGAGGCCCGACACCGAACAGTTCTGCTCCGAAGCTTATACTGACGCGGAGATCGTCGGGTCGCGGGACCTGATTCTAAAGCGCACCAAACAGCCTCACGTCTGGACCTGGTGCTACCCCTGCGGCAACTGCGCCAACTATGAGTTCATCCAGAAGAGGATCGCTGCGGCGGGCTACATCGTCGCCAGGAACTATCCCAATGAAGCTCAGGACGGGCATATCGTTCCCAATCTGCAAACGTGGGACACGAATCCTTTCAATGCAGGTTATACCCAGGTGGTGCAGAAGCGGGGAGGAGCAGCCAAGAGCGAAATCACTGACGTGAAGATCTTGAACGCCAAGTTCGACGAAGTCTACAGGAACGGCGGCATCTACAACTTCATGTCGCACCCCCAGTGGCTCGACTACGGGCCGGACAGCTTCTACGAGCAACACCTGGCGTATATCAGCCGCCGCCCCGACATCTGGTACGTCCCGATGGGGCCGCTTTACGCCTATCGAACACTGCATCAGCAGACCGACGTTCAGCAGATCGACGCCGGCCCCGCCAAGGCTCGTTTTCGGGTTTCGAATAACCTGGACCGGAAGGTCTACAACGGTAGCATCACGCTCGAGTTTCGTGCGCCGGCGGGGACGACGGTCCTCTCGAATGGCAAACGGCTCTCCGAGCGAACCAAGCAGGTCACCGACCGCTGGAACGAGGAGTATTTTCGCCGGGAAGGCGAAACTGTATACGTGACCGTACGCCCCAACACCACACTCGAGTTCCGCTAGTCGGACCAAGCCTTCAGTCAGGCATCGTCCGGGATTGATAGGATGAGAGCTACCGCGTTTGAGGTGGAAAGGAGGCGTGTGCTGACACCGGAGATGATAAACGAGATCGCTTCCGCAACGGAGATCCGCAGGAAGGCGGTGAGCGCGCCGGGCGCGCTCAATGAAGCGATCGAATATGGAAGCGCCTTCTCTCGAGGCCTGCGATTGGACATCGGAAACGTGGCCGTGCTTCTCATCTCCGGAACCGCCAGTATCGACGAGCACGGCCAGACCGTCCACAAGGGAGACTTCCGGGCACAGGTCCGGCGGACCTTCGCCAATATCACGTCTTTGTTGGAATCCGAAGGGGCCACATGGAAGGACGTCGTCCGCACAACGTGCTACCTGCGGGACATCGAACGGGATTACGAGGCCTTCAACGAAGAGCGGACTGCCTTCTACCGGCAGCAGGGGCTCGATCCATTCCCTGCCTCAACCGGAATTCAGGCGATCTTGTGCCGTCCGGATCTGCTGATCGAGATCGAAGCAATCGCCGTCTTTCTAAAGCGCGGCCAGTAAGCGCTACGGCTTGACACCGCGGTGGTAGGACGCAATTGCTTGCCTGAGCCTGGCGGCGGCTTCCGCGTCTTGCTGTCTCTGCGCAGCCTCCAGTGCCCGGCTAGCTGTCGCAGCGGCGTCGGCCATCCGGTTTGCATCGGCGTACATCGCCGCGAGCCGTTCCAGGATCACCGTTTCACCGGACCCGCCAAACGAGACGGCCTGCTCCAGGTGACGAATTCCCTCGTTCAGCCTCCCCTTGGCTGTCAGCGCACGGCCCAGGTTGTAGTGCAGTGTCATGGATCGCGGCTCGAATTCTAATCCCTTCGTGAAGTGCCGGATGGCTTCGTCGAAGTTGCCGGCCCTCGCGAAGATGCCGCCCAGATTGTTGTGCGCGTCAGCGTCGGCAGGGTTGATGTCGAGCGCCTTTTCGAGATAGACACGGGCTTCCTCCAGCCGTCCGCTTTGAAACAGCACCCCGCCATAGGCACTGTGGGTTCTTGCATCGTCCGGGTTGATGGAGAGCGCTTTTTTGAACTGAATCTCCGCTTGGTCGAATTTTCCGATCCTCCCGAAGGCGACGCCGAGGTTGCTGTAGGCCTTGTAATTGTCCGGATCGATGGAGAGCGTCTTCTTGAACTGGGCGGCCGCCCCGTCAAAATCTCCAATTTCCGACAGCGCAGCCCCAAGATTGTTGAGCGCCATCGTGTCTTCCGGGTCCATTTCCACCAAACGCCTGAGCTCTGCTACGGCCTCCTGATGGCGGCCGGATTGAAGCATCTCGATCGCGGCGTCGGCACGCCGGTAGAAATCCGTTGCGGGCGCGTCCATCGTGAGCCAACCGTTGGGAGGGATGTTGACGAACTCCGGTAGATTTACGGCCCGGTTTGCCGCGGTGGCGTTCTCAATCAGAATCGGCGGGCTGTCGTTGCCGTTCTCATCAATGTGCGTCAGGTACATCTGGGTGTAGGGCGAGCGGCTCTTCGACGAGAACACCATCCAGCGGCCGTTGGGCGAAAAGCTGTGCCAGGAGTTCATTAGCGGCGTGTTGCATCTCATCAGGCGAGCCTTGCCTCCCGTGACCGGGACAATGTACAGCTTGCTATCCGGACGCATGAGCAGACCGTTCCGGGCCTGCACAAAGACCAGCCAGCGGCCGTCGGGCGAGATTTTTGGGAAGCTGTTACTCATGCCGTTGCGGGAAGCTCCGGCAATCGGCTCGGGCTTGCCGCCTTTCCCGCCGTTGAAAGGAATGCGGTAGAGGTCGTACTGAATCGGGAGTTCATCCGGGTCGTTGGCGACTTTGGCGAGAGCCCTGCCGGGAATGTACGGATCGCGAGCTTCCGCCCTTGCGAATATCAGATACTTACCGTCCGGGCTCCATACTGCATTCGTATGAACGTACCGCGGGTCATCGGCGCCAGGAAGCGGTTGCAGCTTGCCCGTTTCGCGGCTATACCAGGCCAGAATGCCGCGCGTCGGGTAGAAGACCTGGAGAAAGCGAAAGTCCTTGAAGTTGGCGACGTAGAAGTTGCCGCCGACGTCCTTGGGCAGCAGCGGAGCGTTCGGAGCCGCTGGCGGAGTTACGTCTGCCCCATTCACCATCGTCACAACATACCGGCCATCCGGAGAGACCTGCGACATGAAACCCACGCGGATCTTGCTTCCCAGCTTTCCGCGGAATGAACTCCAGGCCACCACGTCCTGTGTCCGAATCGATACGTTCTGCTGGATGGGCACGAGCGCGTACAGTCCCTTGTCGTTCTGCGGGCCATCCAGATCGAGGCCCATCGTCTTCCCGTCGCGGGAAAAGGAATGGCAGTTGGCGCAGGTTGGCAGATTTTCGATGAGCAGCCGGCTTGATGATTCGTTCACATAGCGCAGCCGCCAGGCGACAAGAGGCAGCGCCGATTTCGGCAGAGGTTTAATTACCCCCTTCTCCACTTCCGCTGGCATAAGTGGAACGTCGCGAAAAAAGATTGGAGCGCCGACGGGATCCTTGGCGGTCTGGATGGTAACGGACCCCTTGGAAACTGCCTTTCCATCTCGCATTCCGGTGATCGTGATCGTAGCGGGCTTCCGCACGGAGCCCTTCTTGATCGCCTCCCAAAGGGCGGAATCGGGCTTCCAGGTCCGAGCCGCGGCCTGCTCCGGAGTGAGCCTTGGAGGTTCATTCGTGGGCCCCAGGCAGCGCGAATCGATCTCGCCAATCTGCATGCGCTCGCCCTGTGAAACAGCGTGCAAGGCCGGCGATCCGTCACCAAAGCTTATGTCAATGCGCCATGACGTAGCTGCGTCTGCCGGGTCGCGCCAAAGGAATGTGGGAGGCGCAAAATCGGGAGGGAAGATGGATCCATTGATCGGGTAATCAACGACAATCCTGGCTTGCGAAGCGCTGCTGCTCTGCCCCAGCGCAGCAACCGCGAGGAGACACACTGCGAAGAGTCGAGTCACGAGAACTCCAATTCAGCAGGACATTCTATCCTCCTTAAACGCGGGGGTGAAGGGTGGGGGTGGCTGTGGGAAGGATAAGGCGTACTTTGCGGGCTAGGGGCCGTTTATTGGACAAACGGCCCCTGTAGGTTCCTCACAATCAGGCGAGAACGCCGCGAAGCGGACCCGTGCTGTCGGCAAACCGCTCAACGGGAGTCCCGAAGGCGTCCAGCATGGCCACGTAAAGATTCGCCAGAGGAGTATCCGGCGTGTAGACCAGGTGCTTTCCTGTGTCGATACGGCCGCCGCCGCGCCCGGCCAGCAGGATCGGAAGGTTGTGCGGGTCGTGCTTGTTGCCGTCCCGAAGCCCGGCGCCGAAGAGAATCATCGAGTTGTCCAGTACGCTGCCTTCCCCTTCCTTCGCCTCCCGCAGCTTGCCGAGAAGGTAAGCATACTGCTCGACATGCCACCGGTTAATCAGTTGATACTGCCGGAGTTTGTCGGGATCGTTCTCGTGGTGGGAGAGCGAATGGTGGCCGCCGGAAACTCCCTCGAGGAAGGAGAAGTTCTGATTGCTCACCGCATTACCGAACATGAACGTCGTGATACGGGTTGTATCGGTGCGGAAGGCAAGCGCGATCATGTCGAGCATCAGGCGGACATGCTCGGTGTGATCCTTCGGCACCTCCGGAGGCTTCGCTTCGCCGTCAATGTCTGCCAGCGGCTTCCAGTCATTCTCCTCCGGCCTGCTGGCGCGTTCCAGGCGCTCTTCGAGCGAACGGACAACGGAGAGGTATTCGTCGAGGCGATGGCGATCGGCGGACCCGAGCTGCTTTCTCAACTGCCGCGCATCGTCCATCACGCGGTCGAGCAGCAGGCGATCCTGTTTAGCTGAAATATGCTGGGGCTTTTGAGCGTTAAAAAGGCGTTCAAAAACAAGGCGCGGATTGATCTCGCGAGCCAGAGGGGTGGTAGGGCTGCTCCAGGCAATGTGCGATCCGTAGACCCGGGTATAGCCAACGTTCTTATCGACGCCAGTGGTAACCGGTGCTACGGCCAGCTCCAGGGAAGGAAGCGGCGTGCGCTTGCCGACCTTCGAGGCAGCCACCTGGTCCATCGAGACGCCGTTAATGTTGATATCCACGCCAAGCGTCTTGTTGGCCGTAGTGCAGGTAAGGAAGCCGGCAGTCTTGATGTAATGGCCTTCCCCTCCTTTGGCGCTCTCGTTCCAAAGATTGGTCAGCACCAGCAGGTCCTTCTTGAAGTCCCGCAGCGGCTCTAAGGTCGGAGAAAGTTCAAAGCTGCTCCCCTCGCCTTGTGGAGTCCACATGTCAGGGTGAATGCCATTCGCCATATACAAGACAGCCATGCGGACCGGGAACTGAGATGCCGCACGCGCGGAGGCCGGCATCATCGCTTCAAGCCAGGGGAGCGCCAGGGCTGCGCCTGCTCCCCGGAGCATCGTCCTTCGTGAGATGGGGAACCTGCTCTGAATCATCGAATTTCCTCCTGCTTCGCAGTCATGACAGTAACTGGCCGATTCGCCACCGTTCCCTCCTGATAGCGGAACGGAATGCTGTGTACAATCCCTCGGATCAAGGCGTGAGCGCTGTAGTTGTTCTTCTCTAAATCCGCCACGATCTGATCCACCGTGCAGTACTCTTCGAGCGAAAGACCGCGTCCGAGAGCATAGCCGAGCATCTTTGCCGTTAAGTTGCGGATAAAGAGCGTCTTGCGCTCCAAAAGCACTTTCTTGAGACCTTCCAGCCCATCGAACGTTGTGCCATCCGGGAGCTGTCCCATTGTGTCAACCGGTTTCCCGGCATCTTCATCTCTCCATTGGCCAACGACGTTGAAATTCTCCAGCGCAAATCCCAGAGGATCGATGCGGCTGTGACAGCTGGCGCAAACCGGGTTTTCGCGGTGCTTCGTGAGCCGCTCGCGCAAGGTCTTAGGCGCGGCTCCATCATGGCTCTCTTCGAGCTGCGGAACGTTCGGCGGCGGAGGAGGCGGCGGGGTGCCAAGGATCGCCTCTAAGATCCATTTACCGCGCAATACCGGACTGGTACGGTGAGGGTACGAAGTAACAGCCAGTACAGCGGCCATGCCAAGCAGTCCGCCTCGACGGCTATCCTCCGGCAGAGCCATACGCTGTGGCTGCTGCCTGAGCCCCTGCATCTTGTAGCCGTAATGCCGCGCCAGCTTGTTTGTCAGGATCGTGAACTTCGAATCCAGTAGGTTCAACAGCGACAGATCGTCAGTCAGCAGCTCCTGGAAGAAGAGGATTGGCTCGTAGCGCATCGCCGAGCGGATTTCCTCGTCGTCGTAGGCCGGGAAAAGCTTCGTATCCGGCTTTATGTCGCGACCAAGCTCGCGCGTACCCAACCACTGCTCTACGAACTGCTCCGCAAACTCGCGCGTCTTGGCGCTTTTCAGCATCCGGGTAATTTGAAAGTCCAGAATCGCCGGATCCTGCAGCCTGCGCTGGGATGCGAGTTCAAAGAGCTCTTCATCCGGCATCGTGCCCCACAGAAAGTACGACAGCCGGGATGCCAGCGCGTAGTCGTCCAGGAGGCGCGGCTCAGGATGCTGATTCGGGGGCTCGATCCGGAAGAGGAAATGCGGAGAAACTAGAACGCCTTGAAGCGCGTAGAGGATGGCGGCATCGAAGGAATCCCCGTTCTTCTTGGCCTCCAGGAACAGGTCCAGGTACCGCTTAACCTCCTCATCGGCCGCGGGACGCCGGAAGGCTCGCGGAAGGAAGGCGGTCAGAATCTTGCGAGCGGCCTCTTCTTCGGAAAGATCCGGACCAGGCTTCGCGATCAGAAAGACCTCTCTTGCCCTCGGATCCTTTGCAGCATACTCGAGCGCGCTCTTTGCAGCCTGCAGATACTTCTCTGCGTGAATCGGCGAGAGGAAAAGCGTCTCAGCCGCATTATCAAAGCCCTCTCCCCCGGCGCCGTCGGCCGGAAGCGCATGCCCGGCGTTGATGTGGATATTCAGAAGGTCACGGATTGTGGCGGCATATTCGTTTCGGTTTAGACGCCGAAGCGGGGCACGGCCCGGAGAGATTCCGTCGGCGCAAGCAGCCGTGCGAAGCGTAGCTTGCACCCACTCGACAAACTTTTCCCGCTGATCCATATCCGGCGCGGGTACGTTTGGCGGAGGCATTTCGCCGTCCCGGACGCGATTCATCATTCTTGTCCAGGCGCGCGGGTCTTTCAGCAAACTTTCCATGCTGGCGTGCCGCGTCACATTGAAACCGCCCGACGGCGACTTACCCTGGTGGCATCCCTGGCAGTACGTTTTCAGCAGCTTCTGAGCATCCTCAAAGGAGTACTTTCCCTCAGCCGCCAAGGCAGACCCCGAAAGGGAAACGGCGCTGGCCAGCACAACCGCCCTGATCCTTGACCAATTGGGAAACATTGCCTGAAACTGTTAGCTACACTACGTAGCGTGTTAACAGACAATATCAGAGTGAGCAATTGGATGCAAACCTCCTCTTGCTTTTTCCCCTGCCCTCCGCACAAGCAAGTGTAACCAGCCGCACCCCTTCCGGTTCCAACTAGGTGGCTACGATGTCCAGCCGGACGGCTGACACAATTCCTCCCTCAGCATGCCTGTCATGCTGAAATACGCCATCCTTCTGTGCCTGCTGAGTTCCACGCCGGGCCTCGCACAGGATTCTCGTATCTTCGAGATCAATAAGCACGGGTGGTACGTCTATTCAGGAGATCATCCAATCGCCGGGCCCTGGGGATTTCACTTCGACGGCCAATGGCGGCGAAGCGAAATTGTGACGCAATGGCAGCAATTGCTTCTCCGGCCGGGAATCAATTATTCCTTGTCTCCCAAAGTTATGCTGACCTTCGGATATGCCTTCGTCCGCACTTACCCATACGGAGACTTTCCCGCCCCCGCCGCCTACAATGAAGACCGCATCTTTGAACAGATTCAGTTTCGCCCCAGCTACAAGCGCATCCGGCTAAGCCACCGGTTCCGCCTTGAGCAGCGATGGGTGGCCTACCCGCAGAATCCTGACGGTGAATACACATATCAGAATCGATTCCGCTATCAGGTGAAGGTTGATTATCCATTTCATCGGGGCGGCAGGCAAACCAAGTGGTATCTGGCGATGTTCGACGAGATTTTTTTTGGAATCCCGCCGAACATCGGGGCACGGTCTTTTGATCAGAACCGTTTCTTCTTGGGTCTTGGACGATCGCTGGGACAGACTGCAGCGATCGAATTCGGCTACTTCAACCAGTTTCTGGCGGAGCGCAACGGCAGGATATTCGAGGTCAACAACACGCTCTACATAAATCTTATCTCGACTTACCCCCTATCCCGCCTGTGGAAGTAGCAGCGCCGTCACCGGCCGAAGGGCTCGAACGCCGCAGTGCATCATCTGGAACTGGCGGAGG
>CALGAR010000033.1 GCA_937959285.1 uncultured Bryobacterales bacterium | reverse complement strand
CGCCTGGATGCAAAGGTTTGCCAGCCGGGCGGCAAGGGAGGCGTGAGCCTGTTCCGCTTCCTTGAGCAGCACCTCAGCGGGCACATCAGGCCCGTCGAGTTCGCCGTCGCTGAACAAGCGGTTAAATCTGTTCTTTAGCGCCTTCAGATCCTCTGCGAGCGATGTTGCAGCGCGAGCTGTCGTTGTGCCGCAGCCGCCGGACCGGCTCACCCTGGGCGCAAGGTCTTCCTTGGATCCTTGCGCTGCTTGCAGTCCTTGTGCGACCGAATCCAGGTAGGCTGCTCCTTCTGCCTGGATGGCAGCAATATGCTGGTTTGCGATTGTGCGGACGCGCTGCTGCATAGCTGCCGGCATCGTGTCCAACCGCGATGCCGGGAACCGGATCAGGTACCGTTCCAAGGCGGATACGCGAGCCAGTAAATTCACGTGCTGTTGCAACACGCGGTCCAGATAGCGGTCGGCGGATTCTGTATCGCCGAACTGCTCTACGAGCGCCTTTGCGAATGGCGCGGAAGAAGCGGCCTGGCCTCCGAGTGGCTGAAGCACACGCGTCCTACCTGCCGGTATAGCTGACGTGCGGCAGGCCCTTGCCCCAGGCACGCTCTTGAGAGCAGCCGTTACCAAATTCTTTCTTGCGCTGTCAGGCCACACCTCATAACAAAGGTCCGATCCGCTGCCCCGAACCTGTCCTCCGTCGAGAACGTCTGCTTCGACGCTTCGCATCGCTTCCCACAACCGCAGCTCCAGTTCGAGCTCATCCTGGCCGGATTCCTCTCGGACGGTCCGCTCTGGTTCACTCTGGCCGGCCGGCGTGCTTGATTGTGCTTGCACGGGAGACGTTTCGGGAACAAGAACCTCCTGCACCTCAATTGGCTCCCGGTCGCGGAACTCCACGCTGCGTGCGAGAGGGCGCCAGTCGGGCTGGCTGATCGTGATCGTGGCGGAGCGTACCGGTCCTTCGCCGAGGACCGTCGTAGTCAGCCGGATCCAGGCTCGATCGCGGGTAATACTGTCCGTCTTATTTACCTGCTCATCCCGCCATCGGGCGAAGTCATTGGGATTCAACGGATCTTGCCAGTCGATGCGGGCGAGCGCGAGGGCCTGCGCCAAGTGCGGTTCGGGAGAATCGGCCGCCGCTCCGTCGAGAAGAACCCGGCGAAAGACCTTCTGTCCCGTACGAATCTCGATTGTTCTCCCGCGGCTTCCCCTTTTGGAAGCCTTGGAATGCTGAACGTGTGCCGCCGCCTGACGCAGAACCTCGGAAGCCTCTACGGATGCCGGCTTCCATGGGTTGCGGACGTAGACAACTGCCACGAGGCATGCTGCAAGCGCGGCTGCAGCCAGCATCCGTCCCTTCCAACCCAGCAGAATCGCCTTTCGCGACTCATCCGCCCGGAGACGCCTCTTGAACTGTTCTAGAGAAGGGGGCTCGGGTGTGTACGCCGATTGCGCCCGCCAATAGTCCGCGATGTTCCGTTCCGTCGATTCGAGCTTGGCGACCCGGTCCCGGCACTCCGCACACACGGCTAAATGTGCAAGAGTACGCTGCGAGTCGGGAAGCGATTCTTCCTCCCTGGCTAGCAGCAGCTCAGCCGGGGTGGGGTGGCGGGTATTGAGCTGCTGTTCACTCATTGGTTAGCTTCCCAACGCGCTCAATCGCCCGTGCACAGGTTTCCGCCACAGACTGAATCGTTACTCCGTGGGCTTCGGCAATCTCCCGGAATGTCAAACCCTCCGCCCGCAGCAATAAATATTGATGCTGCCGCTCCGAGAGCGCCTGCATCGCCTTTTCCAGGCGGTCGAACCGTTCGCGATGAAGCACCGATTCCTCGGGACTCGGAGCATGACTCGCCCAGACCGGAATCTTCTGTTGCATCTCTCCCTCCTCAGCTGAGCCATACACCGATTCTTTCCGGGCTTTATCAGTCCTCAAATTTTGGAGGACCCGGACGAGCCACGCTTTCGGCGAGTCGATTTTTTCACCTTGCCGGAGCGCGCGAAAGAGGCGAAGAAACGCTTCCTGCAACAGTTCGTCCGCGTCCGCAGGCTGGCACCGGCAAACCAGCAAATACCGGTGAAGGCTGGCGGCATGCTGGGCGTAAAGCCGGGCGGCGATTTGAGCCGCATCGTCACTTGCACCGGCAGCAGGCTCCGCGTCCAGCACCAGGGGGACGGCTGTGCCATTGTTTACTCGTACCACTCGCACCTCAAGCGGCGCTCCTTTTGACTGCCCTCAGAATAGACGGGTGAAGCTCGCGGGATTCAGGGCCGGGTCTGAAAAATATTATGCCGCACACCCTGAATTTTCCGGGACCCGGCCGTCAATTGTGCATGCACGTCCTCGCGAAACGTTTCAGTGGTCTTGTTCCATGGTTTCGGTCCGCGACCATGAGGCCCGCGGCCCCCGTCTGGCTTTCTTTACTGCTAGTGCTTGCGCTTTCGCCCCGAGCTTCCGCCCAGGCGACAGCTCGTATCACAGGCACAGTCCGGGACAGCTCCGGCGCCGCCATTGCCGGGGCAACTGTGAAAGCCACCAACGTCAACACGGGATTTGAGCTCAGCCGGCAAACGCTGGAAGACGGCACGTACACCCTGCCGCTCCTCCCGGTCGGCGAGTATCGTCTCCAGACTGAGGTCGAGGGCTTTCAACCTTTTACGCGTACCGGTCTGGTCCTGACGGTCGACGCGATCGTAACGGTCGATATCACGCTGCAGGTCGGCAAAGTGGCAGATGCGATCTCCGTCACCGCCGAAGCGCCTCTGCTGGAGGCTCAAACTGGCTCTCTGCGTGGCGTGATTGACCAGCAGCGCATTGTGAACCTTCCGCTGAACGGACGCGACATCACGCAGCTCGTTGCGATTCAGGCCGGAGTCGTTTTGCGCAGCAGCTCTTCCAGCGAAGGCAATGCCTACTCGGTCAATGGCAGCCGCGGCAACGGCGTCTATTACATGCTCGATGGCGGCATGAACACGGATTCCTACCGGAATTACAGCGGCCTGTTCCCAAACCCGGACGCCGTTCAGGAGTTCGCCATTCAGAAGAATAATTTCACGGCTGAGTACGGCAACGCGACAGGCGCAGTGGTCAGCGTTGTCACCAAGTCCGGTACGAACGAGTTCCACGGATCTGCTTTCGAATTCCTTCGCAACGGCGCGTTCAACGCGAGGAATTTCTTTGCGGAAAAGCGGGACAACTTGAAGCGCTCGCAGTTTGGCGGCACCATCGGTGGCCCGATCGTCCGCAATAAAGCCTTCTTCTTCTTCGGATACCAGGGAACGCGGCTCAGCACGGATCCGCAGACGACGCGTCAGTTCCTCCCTACGGAAGCGATGCGCCGCGGCGACTTCTCCAACCTCTCGAAGACCATCATCGACCCCCTGACACGCCAGCCGTTCCCCGGAAATCAGATTCCTGCAGACCGGCTGAGCCCTGTTTCCCAGGCGCTGCTCCAGTACATCCCCGTGCCGGCATCTCCAACAGGCGAGCGTCTCACCGGCTTCCGGAACAATCCTTCGGAGGATGAGTACACGGCGCGCATCGACTACAACCTTGCCAGCCACCGCTTCTCGGGCCGCTACTTCCGCCGCAACTACACCCGCCCGTTCTCCGGCAATGAGCAGGATCTCGCTTCCATGTTCACGTCGGACGTGGGCCGGTCCATTCAACCTTACTCGCACTGGACCTTTAGCGATGTCTGGGTCATCTCCCCGAGCCTGATCAATAACGCGACCTTCGCCATCCGCAGCCGCGACACGCACAACGACTGGTCGTCTATCGATTTGCCCATCGACTTCGCTTCGGCGGGCGTCAAAGGCATTGCCGTCAAGGATCCGCCGTCAATTTACGTCAACGTCTCCGGCTACTTCCTGGCGCGCCCCGGCTGGAACTATAAGAAGAGCGATCGAGACTTCCACGTCTCCGACACCTTGACGTGGATCCTCGGTTCGCACCAGCTGAAGATCGGCGGCGAGTATATGCACATCCGAAACGACATCCAGAACGACTTCCGGACTATGGGCAACTTCGACTTCAATGGCTCGATCACGGGAGACGCCATGGCCGACTTCATGCTCGGAGAGGTGTACCAGTTCTGGCAAGGCGGCGGCGAGTACAAACAGTTGAACGGCCATCGCATGGCATTCTTTGTTCAGGACGACTGGCGCGCTACGCCGAACCTGACGCTCAACCTGGGTTTGCGCTGGGAGCCTTTCCTGCCATATAAAGACAGTCTTGGCCGGACCCAGTGCTTTGTACCCGGAGTGCAGTCCACGCGATTCCCGAACGCGCCGCTTGGCTATCTCAATGCCGGGGATCCGGGCTGCCCGGAGGGAGGTTTCGAAAGTTATATGAAAGCGCTCGCGCCGCGCTTCGGATTTGCCTACCGGCCCGGTGGTGGTCGCACGGTTGTTCGCGGCGGCGCTGGTTTGTTCTGGAATCCGCAATTCACCGTCCTATATAA
Organism: uncultured Bryobacterales bacterium; assembly: GCA_937959285.1. GTDB lineage: Bacteria > Acidobacteriota > Terriglobia > Bryobacterales > Bryobacteraceae > JADGHK01. The sequence goes on along the minus strand of CALGAR010000033.1, from coordinate 1,180 downwards.
CGGCTTTGTGAACTCCGCACCCTTCAGCCCGCAGATCACGCTGAATGGGGTCAGTTTCAGCGATCCTTACGGGTCTGTTCCGAATCCGTTCCCGGCATCGTTCGCGCCGTTCGATCCTCCGGCGGATGCTACCTTCGTCCTGCCGCTCGGCCAGTTCGGCGCCTTTTCCAGCGGCTTCAAGCCAAGCTATCAGGAATCGTTCAACCTGACGGTTGAGCACGAGATCAGCGATGGGCTTCTCGCTCGCGCGAGCTATGTCGGCAACCTCGGCCGGCGCCTGTCTTATAACTACAACCCCAACTACGCTCGCTATGCTCCGGGCGCGACAACGGGAAATATCCAGCAGCGCCGTCCGTATCAGGACTTCTCGGCAATTCTTGTCGCGGATTCCGGCAGCACATCGAGTTACCACGGCCTTCAGTTGTCGATTGAGCGGCGCCTCAGCCGGGGAATCAACATCGAAGCCAACTACACCTGGTCCAAGTCGATTGACGAGTTCAGCGAGGATACGACCCCGGGGCAGAGCTCGTCGATCCGCATCCCGTATGACCGGCGAGCCGGGCGGGCTGTATCCGATTTCGATACCACCCACCGCTTTGTCGCTTCCTGGGTGTGGGCGCTTCCAAAGCTTGAATCCAGCCACCCGTTCGTGCGTGGGGCGTTCGGAGGATGGGAAACGTCAGGTATTGCGACGATTCGCAGCGGCATGCCGTACTCCATCCTGTCCGGAAGCGATCGCTCCTTGAGCGGTGTCGGCGGAGATTACGCTGATGTCATCGGCAATCCCAATCTGAGTGACGACCGCTCGAAGCAGGAAAAGCTTGCCCGCTACTTCAATACGGGCGCGTTTACCCAGGCTGCCCTTGGTACGTTTGGCAATGCGCCGCGAAACTTCCTCCGCGGGCCGGGCTCGGTGAACTTCGACCTCTCTGCGGTGAAGAGCTTCCCGGTCCACGAGAGGGTTCGGATGCAGTTCCGCGCCGAGGCCTTCAACGTGTTCAACCGGGCAAACTTTAGCAACCCGTTTGCCACGGCCAACAACGCAGCCCGGTTCGGTCGCATTGAAAGCGCGGCCAGCCCGCGAATCATGCAACTGGCGCTGCGCTTAACCTTCTGATGCAGGAGTTACTGTTGCGACGTGCTTTCCTCGTGTTCCTCACGGCGGCTGCCCTTGCGGCGG
>CALGAR010000032.1 GCA_937959285.1 uncultured Bryobacterales bacterium | reverse complement strand
AAGTGATCCGTGGACGCCTCATAGTTGCTGACCGCGACTAAGTTGAGCTCGGCGGCGAGGTAGGCTCCGGCGGCGGGGCTGATGGGATGCTCGCCTGTTTCAGGATCGCGGACCTGGGGAAACCCTGGCCGGATACAGCCGAAGCGCAGAGGAAGGTCCGCTCTCAGGTGGGAACGGGCGCTCATAAGATCCTGCATGAGAGGCTGGTATTCCCGATACATTGGAAGATGCAGAACGTGAAGGGCCAGCGCTGCGCCGAGTCCTACGGTAATCGGAAACCACCCAGGCACGAACTTCGGCCAGGACCGGGACGCCAGCCACAGCAGAAGCGAGAAAAGAGGGAAGTAGACCAGACGGGGAGTGATCATTGTCCCGCCGTTCGCTGAAACCGGCAGAACGAATACGAGGCAGGCTGTCGCAACGGCCAAGATGAGAAGGCCTGGGCTATCGGCAGGCCGAACCGATTGCGGCTTGGACTTGATCGCCAGAACCAGCAACATGAGGATCATCAGGACGAGTCCGAGGGCGATCAACTTCTCGGCCGGGTCGAAGGACCGTATGGAATCGAACGTCAGCAACGTAGAGGCTGCGTAGCGGAATGACGGCCACTCCGCAGCGTCCTTGCCACGGTTCAGACGGAACAGGCTGTAGTAGGCATACAACGAAAGCGCTGGAAGGAAGGCGATGGCGACACGGGTCCAGTGTTTCCACGCCTCGTACCAATGAATCCGTCCGCTCCGCCATTCGATAAGTACGCCGGCCGCAAGCAGGACGGCCAGGGCTACCAGGATCTGAACGAGCCCGACTGGATTCGAAAAGTACAGCAGCAAGGCCAGTAGCGCGACCGTCAGTATCTCTGTGACTTTCGGCAGCGGGCGGCGCCGGAGCCAATACCCGATCAAGACGAGATACAGCACCAGCGAATAGAGGAAGTTGTAAAAGCCCCAGTGCAGGTGCGAGTTATAGATAGCCGGAAAGATGATGAATTCCAACCCGTGCGTTTCTCGGGCGACCCCTCGAATGGCGTATCGAAAGGCGAAAGGTAGAGCGACGACGTATATCGCAATCAGGAGCTTTTCCGCCGTCAGAGGAGACACAAAGCTCATCGCGGCCGCCATCATGGCATGACCCAGCCAGTTCGGCACCGGGACGGGGTTGGGAGCGTAGATTTCGCGGGCAAGAGGATTCTCGTCGAGAAAGTACTGCCGTACGAGCTTCGCATTGTAGACGTGAGCCGGTCCATCCGCCGTCGGGAAGTATGAAAAGAAGAAAAGAGGAAACAGATTCAGGAACGCCGCGCCGGCAAAAAGCAATAGGCGGGTGTGATGCACCTTGTCTCGTCCTCGGCTGGCTTTCATGTCACTGGCTCTCCGGGATGTGATAGATGCGGATGCTGCGACCCGCCATCGCCACGGGCTGGTAGCGCTCCAGCCAATCGTACGGGCCATCGCTCCGCCCGGACTCGTGTTTCATCTTGAGGCCCATCATCTTTAATTGCGTCAGGCTTATGGCGACCCAGCCAGACACGGGCTCGTAGGGTTGAAGCCGGCGACTGGGCGGCAGGTTCTGGTTGCGGAGATCGGCGCTTGTAAATAGAGCGATCCTTGGTTCGGATGCGTTCAGTCTGCGGAGTACATCTCCCAATCGCCGGATATCCTGTCCCCAGTCGAGGTCGGATTCGACCAAGATCTCCTCGGGATTGCGTCCTGCCAGCTCATTGAAATAGGAGAGGTGGTCCGGATGAGCCATTACCGACGAAAGGCAGTGCCATACAAGAAGGAGGCCAGCGGCGGCCGGGGCGTATCGATGACGAGCCTGCGTGAGAAGCCTTACTGCTCCAAGGGAGCCGAGGATCGCCATCGGGCCGTAGATCGGGAGAATATGCCGGACTCCGAGGTTGACCTTACTTGGCAGCACGGCCAGAAGGATCGCGAGGAACACGATAAGAGGAGTCTGCTGCGGCCAGCTGAGCCGGTGACGATCGCGGATTATCACGGCGACACCAAGGGTGAAGAGCGCCAGCAAGCCGAGTGGTGTCTTAACAGCAAGCACGACGGGGAAGAAGGCGATCCAACCAGTCTTCCGGTATTCTCCGAGCAAGTAGGAATCGTGTCCTTCCGAGGCGTGATATCCGGCATGCATGATTCCGCGCACAAGCTCCGAGCCGGGCAGCGGCATCTCGACGATCGCATTTGCTGCCGTGACCAGAGCGCCTTCGGTGCCGAACACCCTGGTCACAATCTGGTGAGGTCTGTTTTCCTCTGTTGATAGCTGTTTCAGGGAGAAGCCGTATCCTGCCCAGATCAGCAGAGCGGCGAGTCCGGCAACTGCTGCAAGCTGCGGCGCCCGGGTGCGCACTGACCACAGAATCTGCTTCCTGGAAGGGCGAGTCAGCAGAAGCCACGTTGCTGCGAGACCGGCGGCGCTTGCGGGATAAAAGAGGAAGACCGTGAACTTCGATAGGACTGCTCCTGCAAAGGCAACCGCGAGGAGGACCGAGGCCTTTCGGGAAGGAGTCTCCACGAACACTACCGTTGCATAGAGGGCGAGGAGCAGGAAGGCAGTGATCGCCATATCGGTGGTTGCGAGGCCGGCATGCGCCAGCACCGGCGGCGTGGTCGTGAACAGCAGGACTGCCACAAGTGCGGCAAGCCTACCCGCAACCCGGTTCGCCCACAGAAAAACAGCGAGCGACGCCAGCCAGAAAAAGGGCAGGATCCCCGCCCGCGCCAGGGAGAGGATTCGAGTGTAGTCGTCGCCTTTCCCGAGGAGAGCGTTGCCCTCGTCCCACATCGAGGGCAAACCTATGCTTCGCACGCCGCTTAAATAAGGACCAAGCGCGAGAGCGACGCGGGCAAGAGGGGGATGCTGCGCTTCGTAGTTATAGACACCACGGTCCAAAAACTCAATGCCGCAGGCCAAATGGGCGGGCTCGTCAAAGGTTTGGCTGAAAGTGCCGTAGGCAGATACCAGCCGGATGCTCGCGGCAGCGACGAGCAGGACGGCAAGGAGAGGAGAAGATCGTTGCATTCGGGTCATTGTCGTCGCGCCTCGAGACATCGTTGATAGACTTCCAGCGTTTGCGCTGCGCATGCAGCCCACGTGAATCGACGGCTTCGTGCAATGCCTGCCTGCTGGAGAGCGGCTCGGAAGTTTGGGTTCTCCATCTGATGCAGAAGCTGGCTCACTGTCCTTGTCCAGGCGTCAATATCCGCGACCGGGCAATAGATTGCTGCGTCCCCCGCGACCTCATGAAACACGGCCAGGTCACTTGCCACGACAGGGCACCCGCACGCCATCGCTTCAATCACCGGCAAGCCGAATCCTTCGGCTTCGGATACCTGAAGCAGTAACCGCGCCTTGCGATAGACGGCAGCCAGAACCTCACGCGAGACAAAGGGCAACTCAATGATTCGATCCCGAATTGAAAGCTGTGTTGCGAGTGCGGTGTACTCGGGTGGAAGCGGGCCGCCGGCACGCACCAGCCACACATTCGGATGCTGCTGCCTTACTCCGGCGAAAACGTGCAGCAGAACATCGATGCGTTTGCGACGGATCGTTGTGCCGACATGGAGAAGGAAGGGATCGTTCCCGGCGGGCGCGAGCAGCCGCTGCGCCTCCGCATCGGCCTTGGGATCTTCCGCAGTCGAGCAGCTTGGGTCCAGCCCGTTAGGAATGACTGTTACCCGTTCCTCCGGCGCCAGATTATGCCGCAACAACTCGCGCTTGACGGTTTCACTCACGCAGATGACCTGCTGCGCGAGTTGAAATCCCGACAGAATCCGGCTAGTCATCTTTCGAAACCAGAAGGGCCGGGGATCTCGATCGGGCTCAATCAGGGAGCGGAAGGTGTCGAGGTCGTGGCAGGTGATGACTACCGGCTTCTGCCGTGGAATCGCATGGGC
>CALGAR010000031.1 GCA_937959285.1 uncultured Bryobacterales bacterium | reverse complement strand
CGACGCCGCCGTATGCCACCTGCCACGCCTTTCACATCTACGTGTTCCGATTTGACGCCCCAAAATTCGGCGTCGACCGGCAGAACTTCCTCAAGGCGCTGGCGGGCGAGGGGATTCCCAACTCGCCCGGCTACGCGTTTCCGCTCTACCGCAACCCGATGTTCCGGAACCCGGCCTTGGGTGTGTCCGGTGAGGCGTATTCTGCCCTTTGCGCCAACGCGGAGCGCGCCTGCTAGGAAGCCGTATGCCTGGAGCACCGGCTGCTGCTGGGTACGCGCGACGATATGAATGACATCGTCAGGGCGGTCGGCAAGATTTACGAGAACCGTCAACAACTTTGAAACGGCTTCGGCAAAAAGCACCGCTCCCCGGTGAAACCGGGTTTTTTGTTTTTTGAAACGGCCAGCCTGGCTCTCGTAGACGTACCAAATCCCCATTCCATATTTGCATTTCTTCCGTTTCAGAAATAAGTTACTTGACTGCGGTTTCGTTTAATTTTACAGTTGCAGCGATGGTATAACGACACTCTCTGTCGTAACGCGTCTTCCGCCCGAGGTGCTGTTGCCGCAGCGGAGGAACCGTTTCGAAAATATTACACAACGTAAATTGGTAAGGAGTTGTTGATGAGAATGATTCTCATGCGAATCTGTTGTTTGCTGGTGGTGCTCGCGGTAGCTGCCACCGCACAGGAATTCCGCGCCACTATCTCCGGCCAAGTTACCGATCCCACCGGAGCTGCCGTGGCCGGCGCGAAAGTGGTGGCGCTGAGCGTTGAGCGCAACGTCCCCTATGAAGCCATCACAAACGCTGCGGGACGATACGTCATCCAGTTTCTCCTTCCCGGCAAGTACACAGTCACCATAGAGAAGGAAGGTTTTAAAAAGTTTGTCAAGCAGGAAATCGCGCTGTTTGCGGCGGATAAAGTTGCCGTCGACGCAGCGCTGGAACTCGGAGCGGTCACCGAGAGCGTAACCGCCACTGCAGAGATGTCGCTGCTGCAGACGGAAACCGCCACGCGCCAGGCAACGATCGAGAACCGCATCCTGGAGAACGTGCCCTCCGGCGGCAGGAATCTGTATGCCTTGCAGTATCTTGAGCCGGGCGTCGTGAAGACGAGCAGTTACTGGGGCTCGATGGAGCTGTACGCCTTTGGCAACGTGAACGGCGTTTCGATCAGCGGCGGACCTCGGGGAGAGAATGAAACCGTGCTGGATGGCGTCAGCGCGACCCGCAGCGACCGCGGTGTCGCTTTCGTGCCGTCTCTGCAGGCCACCCAGGAGTTCGCCATTCAGACCAACTCGTACGATGCGGAGTTCGGCCGGCTGGGCGGCGGCGTGACCCGCATCACGCTGAAATCCGGAACCAATTCCTTGCATGGCCAGCTCTACGAGTTTTTGAAGAACGAAAAATTCAGGGCAAATGACTGGATCGCCAATAAGAACGGCGAGCCACAGCAGCCGTTCAAGAACAACACCTTCGGATTCGAACTGGACGGACCGGTATATATCCCGAAAGTTTTTGACGGCCGGAACAGGGCCTTTTTCATGATCTCGCTCGAAGGCCTGCGGGAGCGCCATGCCGGCGGCGAAGTCCGCACACTGCCCACTGCCGAGCAACTCCGCGGGGATTTCTCGAAGCTCTTCAACGACTCCGGTCAACTGGTGTCCATTTACGATCCTCTGACCACGCAGTTAGGGCCCAATGGCCAGTACGTTCGCACGCCGTTTCCCGGAAACGTCATTCCCGCGAACCGAATCAATCCCGTGGCTGCGCAGGTAGCCTCGTTCTACCCGGCGGCGAACCGTCCTGGCGACGGATTTGGCCAACAGAATAATTACGCCAAGTTCCTGCCGGCGAAGAATGGCTATGATTCCTGGCTCGGCAAGCTGGACTATATGTTCAGCGAACGGAGCCATTTCTCCTTCCGCTACGGACAGACGCCCTGGCTGAACTACGCCCGCCTGGTGTGGGGCGACAATCCGGCCGAACCGAGCAATGAATATCCTTCGACGCGCGTCGCCCGCAATTGGGGCGCCGACTGGACCTACACCATCTCGCCGACAGTCGTTTTGAACATCCGCGGGGGCCTGTCGCGCTATGAAGGGTTTTCCGGCAACACCTTCGGCGTCGACTACAACCCGGCACAGCTTGGCTTTTCCAATAATCTGGTCAGCCAATTTACGCGCTTTGTCTTCCCGCGTTTCAATCTGGGCACTTACTCCGAGATCGGCCCTCAAGGCGCCGCGCGTTATGAGACGCACGATACATACACGATTCAGCCGAACGTGAGCTGGACTTACGGGCGGCACCTGGTCAAGATCGGCGCCGAGTTCCGCCGCTACAACGACAACAACATCGACCCCGGTTACGCAAGCGGCCTTTACGAATTCACACGTGCCTGGACTCAGGCGAATCCGCTCCAGGGAGATGCCTTTTCCGGCAACGAATTCGCCTCGTTCCTGCTCGGATATCCGGCCAGCGGCCGCGTAGATTCCAATATTGACCCGGCGTTCCGCTCCCATTACTATGCCCTGTTCATCCAGGACGATTTCAAGGTGACCCAGCGGCTTACCCTGAACCTCGGCTTGCGCTGGGATTACGAGAGCCCGCGCTTTGAGCGTTATAACCGCATGTTGCGCGGCTTCGGATTCGGCCAGGCGAGCCCGATTGCCGAAGCTGTGAAAGCCGCGGCGGTCAATTCCGAGTGCGCGGCTTGCAAGAACGGCCTCACTGGCGGACTGGTTTATGCCGGCGACAGCGGCGACCTTCGGTACGCGTTTGAACCCAAGAAGCTGAACTTCCAGCCTCGCATCGGCGCGGCCTACCGGTTGACTTCCCGGCTCGTGTTCCGCGGAGGATACGGGCTCAGCTATCTGGGGCAATCCGCCAACGGCCAGCAGGTCGGATTCAGCCGCCAGACTCCCGTCGTAGCCTCGACGGATGGCAATTTGACCCCGGCCGCCACTCTGAGCGATCCCTTCCCGGCCAGCATCTATCCCAACGGGCTGCTCAAGCCGATCGGCAATAGCCAGGGCCTCGCGACAAACCTCGGCCAGAATGTGACGGCGCAGTATCTGGACCGGCCGCTGCCCTACTCCCAGCAGTTCTCTGCTGGCTTCCAGTACGAGCTGCCGGGCGGCTGGCTGGTGGATGCCTCCTATGTCGGTAACATCACCAAACGCATGCCGGTCTCTCTGGCTCTCAATTTTGTGCCGCTCGACGTGCAGGAGAGCATTCCGGTGGCACAGCGGGCCGAGTATTTCAACCAGCAGGTCCCCAATCCCATGGCGGGGCTGCTGCCGAACTCCGGTCTGAACGGCGCTACGGTACCGCGGCGGCAACTCTACTATGCCTATCCGCAGTTCGCACAGGTCACAATCACCGATGTGCCGATTGGCAGCCAGAACTATCATTCGGGACAGTTCAAGGTGACGCGGCGGTTCTCCAAGGGCCTGTCCATGACGGTGGCCTACACCATCGCGAAGAATTTGGAACAGGTTTCGGTGTTGAACCCTCAGGACGTCAATCTTGCGAAGCTGACCAAATCGAAACTTGAGCAGCGTCTGACCGAGTTTGACGTGCCGCAGCAATTCTCCGTGATCGGCACTTACGACCTGCCGTTCGGCCGAAACCGGTATTTCCTCTCCAACGTGAACCGCGTGCTTGACGCTTTCATCGGCGGATGGACCTTCAGCGGCGTCTGGATGTCCCACTCCGGTTTCCCGCTGGCATTTCCGAACGCCGCTCCGCTCGAGGCGCGGAGCGCCAAGCTGACGGACAAGCAGCGCGACGCGCTGGCCAAGCAGGCGGGCCGTTCGCAGTACGACGTCTCGTACGATATCTGGTTCGATACGTCGCTGTTCCCGCGCGTTGCCGGACCGGCGCCGTTCACGTTGCGGACCTTCCCCACGCGTTTCCCGGACGTCCGCAGCAAGCCGTTAAACGTGGCGGACATCTCCTTGTATAAGGAGTTTCTGTTCAAGGAGAAGGTGCGCTGGCAGATCCGCTGCGACGCGCACAACGCCGGAAACTTCCCGTGGTTCGGGCGGCTCGATAGCAATGGCGCCAACGTCACCAGTCCTCTGTTCGGCCACTTGAGAGCAGACATGGGAAACGAGCCGCGCGTCGTTGTGTTCGTAATGAAAGTGCTGTTCTGATCGGGTTCCCGTGCCGAGGTGATCATGCACCGAATCGTTCCGCTGCTAACGCTGCTCCTGGCTTCGGGTACTGCCGTTCAGGCAGGGGTCTTCCTGCAGGAGATCCGGCATGTCTTCACTACGGCACAGGGACTGCCGAGTAATGACGTCGGTTGTGTGGCGGTGGCCGGTAGTACGGTCTATGTCGGCACCGCCCGCGGCCTGGCGTCTTATTCGGGGAATGGCTGGCATCTGAATCAGGAATTCAAAGAGGGCGTCGTGCGGTTGTGCACGGCATCCTCTGACACGCTGTTTTTTCAGTACGGGGACTCTCTCTACCGCCTGGCGGCAGGCCAAGCCCGGCGTATTGGGAAGGCGCCCGGTGGAGCCCGGGTGCTGGCTGCCCGCGGTCAGCTCCTGCTCGTAGGGACTGAGCGCGGCCTGTATGAGATCCGCGAGGGAGCCGCTACCGCCCTGAAACTCCCGGTGGCCACGCCATCCATTCGACAGATGGCGATCGGGCCGGAGGGAGAAGTCGCCGTCGCCGCGGATGAGGGTTTGTTTATCCGGAACGCAGCGGGTGTCTGGAGGGCGGAGCATCCGCGAGACGGAATACGAAGCTGGGCTCCCATCGATGTCCGGGGCGTCACCTATGACCGTCGAGGCCGGCTGTGGTTCGCCAGCCCGCAGGGTGTCGGCTGCCGCGAAGCCAGCGGTTGGAAGCTGTTTACGGGATTTGAGGGACTTCCTTACAACGATTTCACGACGGCTGCCGCCGGTGAGGATGGCGTCGTTTGGTTTGGCACCAGACGCGGCGCGATCCGCTACGACGGCAAGGCCTGGGAGTATCGCCAGGGCCGCGCGTGGCTGCCCGACGACGACGTGCGCTCAATTAGCGTAACGGAGGAGGGCCACGCATGGCTCGCCACTGGCGCAGGCGCCGGGCTCATCGAGCGCAGGCCGATGACCTTGGCCGAAAAGGCGAAGTTCTTTGAGGACGGGATCGACCGTCGCCACCGCCGCACGGAGTACGGATATGTGATGGCGGTGCGGCTGCCCAACCCCGGTGACACCAGCCGCTGGATTCAAGAGGACAGCGACAACGACGGACTTTGGACCAGCATGTACGGCGCGGGTGAATGCTTTGCGTATGCTGCAACCAAAGACCCGCTCGCGAAAAAGCGCGCTCGCAAGGCCTTCGAAGCTCTGCGCTTCCTGAGCCAGGTCACCCAGGGCGGCGAGCACCCGGCGCCTCCCGGTTTTCCGGCGCGTGCGATCCGGCCCACCAGCGGGCCCGACCCCAACCTGAACGACTCCCGGGAACGGGATCTAGGCAAGCGCGCGAACGGAGATCGTTTATGGAAGATTCTCTCGCCCCGCTGGCCGAAGAGCGCGGACGGGAAATGGTATTGGAAAACCGATACCAGTTCGGATGAACTGGACGGGCATTACTTTTTCTACGCGCAATACTACGACCTGGTGGCCGAAACTCCCCAAGAGAAGGAAGAAGTCCGCCAGGTGGTTCGGGCCATCACCGACCATTTGCTCGCGCACAACTACCGGCTGGTCGACTGGGATGGCCAACCAACCCGCTGGGCGATTTTTGATCCCTTCAATCTCAACCAGAACCGCATGTTCTGGGTGGAACGCGGCTTGAACTCATTAAGCATCCTGTCTTATCTCAAAGTGGCCGCGCACATCACTGGCGATTCCAAGTATCAACGGGCTTACGATCAGCTGGTGCGCGAGCACCACTTCGCGACGAACGCCATGGTGGCCAAGATCAGTGCCGGACCGGGATCCGGCAACCAGTCAGATGACGAGATGGCGTTTATGTGCTTCTACAATCTGCTGAAGTACGAAACGGAACCCGAGCTGGTGCAAAGGTACGCCGTGGCGCTGGCGAACTATTGGGCGCTGGAGCGCCCGGAATTGAACCCGTTTTTCAACTTTGTGGCCGCTGCGAGCCTGCGCGGGAAGTCCTTTGAGAGCCCGTTTCGCACGGAAGACCTCTCGCCGCAGGGCGACTGGCTGGAAGAATCGATCGACACGCTGCGCCGCCTGAAGCTCGACCAGACCGATTGGCGCCACACCAACCGGCACCGCATCGACATCGTGCCTCTGCGGACGTATTTTCCCGGAGATGATGAGGAAGGCACTGGCTGGCGCCGCAACGGCAAGGTCATCCCCGTGGACGAGCGCTCTTTCCTGTTCTGGAATCACAATCCTTATCGGCTGGATACGGGCAGTGGCGGCCACAGGCTCGGCGACGGCGCCGTGTTTCTGTTGCCATACTATCTGGGACTGTACGAGGGTTTCATCCGGGACTGAAGCCGGTCTCAAGACGCAGACCCGAATCGGCGGGCAGGATTCGCGCCGCCCGATCAGGCCTACCCGGCGTAGACTTTCTGCAAGGTGGCGATGTCAAGCTTCTTCATCTTGAGAAACGCTTGCGTTACGCGCGCAACGGTGTCCGGGTTCCCACAGTGCAGCATGTCGTCGAGCACTGCGGGCACAATCTGCCAGGACAATCCATAGCGGTCTTTCACCCAGCCGCAGGCTTCGGCCTCTGGCACGGCCGAGAGCGCCTGCCAGTAGTAGTCGATCTCTTCTTGCGTCTCGCAAGTCACGACAAAGGAAATCGCCTCGTTGAATTTGAACAGCGGTCCTGCGCTGATGGCCTGAAATGGCTGGCCAGCGAGCACGAAGTCGACAACTTCGACGCTACCGGAGGGCGTGTCATGGATAGTGAAGGTGCGTAAGACACGGGAATCGGGAAACACCGAGCAGTAAAACTCCGCCGCTTCCCGCGCCTCGCGATCAAACCAGAGATGGGGGTAAATTTTCGGTGTAAGTTTCATACCGGCTCTCCTGTCCGGTTACGCCGGCGAAACGGCAAAGTTTGTCGGCGGTTGGGTTGCATGTTACCAAACCGATCGGTATGCCGCCAGGTCACATCCAGCTCCTTTGGTGATCACCTGGACGCTTCTCTGATAAGCACCCTTGTTACCGGAGCTTGAGGGTAGCTTTGCGAACCGAGAAGATGTCATCCCCGGAAAAGATGAGATACATGGTTTTACCGTCGGTGCTCATCCATTTTGGCGGGAAGTGCTGGTTCTCGCCGGGACCGACATCCCACGTGGGCGTGTAGTAAACGGTTGTCCATGGCCCCCAAGGTTCCGGAGCATCATAGATGCCGAAACCGCCCTGGAAACGCACGTGGTCGCTGCCAATCAGGATGTGATTCAGAAAGTAGCGTTTGAGGCCCGCGTTGTAACTAACCTGCGTCCTGTAAACACCGGCCGGCGGATTCGAAAAGACGTGGCCGCGCTCGGAAATCTCCTTCGTCCAGATCGGTTTCCCATCGCTGTCGAGGGACTTGAAGAACTCATAGGCGCTGCGATCGCGGATTCGGTCTTTCGGCACGCGTGCTAGCACTACTCCGGCTGCCTGCTCGTAGGCGCTGTCCCGATCCGGCGAGTAGACATACACGTAGTTATCCCGGGCCCCGGCATAGTTTTTGCCAAAGTTCAGGAACGCCGGGTGGCCGAAGCTGGTGGTGAACTTCCAGTCGGCCCAGGTCCATGTCTTGGCGTGATCCGTGGACCACGCAAGCTGAGAGTTGCCCGCATTGCGTGCCCACATATAGAGGACGCCGTCCACCATCAGGAGTCCACTGGCCTTTTTACCGTTTGCCCCCGAACCAGTATTCTCGCCATTCGAAGGGATGTTGATGCCTTTGAAGTTGCCCGGGCCTCCGGTGACCTTGGCAAATCCGAGGCCGAGTTTAAACGGGCGCAGCGGAAGAAAACCACGGCAGTCGCCGTGGGCCGTGTAAAGATCGCCGTCGTCAGCCCACGTCGTCGGGAAGTTGTCGCAATCGGAGCCCTGGCGGCGAATGGTTTCAACGGGCGCCCACTCGATGCCCTCGATGACCTTGCTCGGAGGATAGGGCGGCTTGAGTTGCATGCGGACCGGATCAACGGCAAGAGCAATGTTCTCAATAAACGGCTGCAGGCGGGAGTAATCGGCGCCGTCGGAGTCATCGAAGCTCTTCCCTGCCCTTGCCAAAACAAGGTCGAGGCTGGGGATTACGATGATGAGCGAATCGTAAAGCCCCCAGGACCAGTAGGCGTCGCGGGGAACGTTGGCTAGGGAACCATCGCTGTTGTTCCACCACAGCAGCCCGTAGTGGCTGGAAGCGCGCGGATACGCCTCGGAAAGAACTACCGGGAGATTCTTAATAGAGGCAATCGGCTGGCGCGCGAGCGCAACGAAGTCCGGTGGAAGGACCTGGGCGGAGCGGATGCGGCCGGCGCGAAGGTAGAGGAAGCCGATTCGTGCCATGGCGTCGACGTTGGCATGGATACCCGACCCGAACTCGCGGCGGGGGATGCCGTTGAGAGCCTTCGGGCGGTACGCGTTTTCACGCCAGTGCAGGTCGTCCCGGGTGATGCCAAGCGGAGTAAAGACGCGCTCGAACATCAGCTCCTGGAGGTCGCGCCCGTAGATGAGTGTAAGGCAGTCGGCGAGCCAGTTTGGGCCTCCGTCGCTGTACGCCCACTTCGTGCCAGGCTTGAACAGAAGCGGCTCGAAGCCGCCCGGTTTGTCGAAGCCTGCGGTCTGCGTGGCGAGATGAAAGAGCGTAATCTCCTTCAACCAGCCGGTGGCACGATTGCTGTCCGGCAGTTCGCCGAGCTCTGGATAATAACGAAGGGCCGGATCATTGAGCTGCACCTTGCCGTCCTTGAGTGCGAGTCCCAGCGCGGTGACCCCAATCGATTTCGTCGAGGATTTGAGGTCGTACTTGGCCTTGAGGTCGCCCCAAAAGTACACCAGCTTGCCATGATGAATCACCATTCCGGAACCGCCGCCTTTCAGCGCGTAATCACGAGCCTTGGCGAGCCTGGATTCGTCCATGCCGAATTCCCGCGGGTTCGCACGCTCCCATGGACCCAACGGTTGGCGTGAATTTTGGGCAGCAAGCGGAGTAACAGTCAGACCAATCGCCAGCAGTGGCACGGCGAATTGGCTGATCTTTTGTCTTGAGTTCAGTTTGGCCATCACACACCTGCCAGCATCGCACTTCGGTCCGCCCCAATCACCATTAAGATAACGATTCCTTCAACCAATTGTCGTCTCATATAACATTAAATGCCCCGGCGAATCGTGTGAAAGCATCCAAATCACGAGCTGCGGGCGGTTGACACGGCAGCAAGCCCTCGGCATAATCCTCCAAAATCGCCGGCTTCCTAAGCTCGGCCGTGGAAATGTCACATGACGCTAAGATCGCTTTTTTGTGCAATTCTAGCTGCGATTTTCGCGGTAATTTCGCCGGCACAGTTTACTACAGCGGAAGTCGCCGGTTCGGTTTCCGACAGTCAGGGCCTGGTTGTTGCTGGCGTGAAGGTGTTACTTGTTCACGAAAGCACTGGCCAGCGCTTCAACACAACCAGCAACGAAGTTGGCGAATACCTGGTCCGCTCCTTGCCTGTCGGGCGATATTCCATGAAAGTCGAACACGACGGCTTTAAGAAGTTTCGGCGTGAAAACATTCTGTTAACTGCGGGGCAAGTCGTCCGAGTCAATGTTCAACTGGAGGTGGGCTCCGTCACGGAAGCCGTGAACGTAACCACGGAGCTAGCTCCTGTCGATACCCAGACAGGCACTCTCGGGACGCTGGTCGATGAAAAGCGCGTGGTCGACCTGCCGCTCAACGGCCGCAACATTCTTAGCTTGGCGGCTTTGACACCGGGTATCAACCGTGTGTCCATTGCAAACGGGCCGTCGTCTGGGCAGCAAAGCATCAACGTGAACGGCAACCGTACCGACGCAACCAATGTGATGCTTGACGGCGCGTCCATGTACTACGCCCACCGCGGTGCCGCGACCACGCAACCGCCGCCCGACGCCGTCCAGGAAGTCAAGATCGCCACCAACGGCATTGAAGCCGAATTCAAGCGCGGGGCCGCAGCGATCACAACCATTACGCGGAGCGGCACGAATGAATTTCACGGCTCGCTTTGGAACTATTTCAGGAACGACGCCTTCGACGCCCGCAGCTTCTTTGCAGCCCGCGTCTCGAAGCTGCGCTACAACCAGTTCGGAGCTGCCGGCGGCGGGCCTATCCGGCGCAACAAGGCCTTCTTCTTCGCCTCCTATCAGGGCTTGCGCAACCCTTCGGAACAACTTGTATCCAGCGCATTCCCGCCCACCGCGGCCGAACGCAGCGGCGACTTCAGCAATACGATTGGAGGCCAGCCGAAAGATCCCCTGACCGGCGCCCCGTTCCCGAACAGCATCATCCCAACTTCCCGAATGGATCCGGTTGCCATGAAGCTGCTCGAACGAGTGGCGCAGCCGAACCGCCCCAACGGGAACTACGTCATGCAGGTTCCACGTGCCAACAACGGCATGATGGTTATGGGGCGCGTCGATTACGATATTGCACAAGCCGACCGGCTTACGGTTCGGTACTTCATCGACAATCCGGAGAACGAGAATCCTTTTCCGAATGGATCGAATGTGGCGGGATACGCCAGTTCGATTCTGGGCGATCGGTCTCAGAACACGACCATCTCGCACGTTCATACCTTCAGCCCTTCAGTCCTTATGAATCTCCGCGCCAGTTACGGACGGTTTCGCTATTACACGACCAATTTAGTGCGCGATACGTTGGCAAGTCTCGGAGCTAATTTCATCGTGGCGGGCGGACCGGGAAGTCTCCCGTTGCTCACCGTTCCCGGACGGTTTGTGGCCGGAGCGGAGCGAGAAGGCGACCGTACCAGTGACACCTACGAGATTAGCGGCTCCGTAAGCTGGTTTCGGGGCAGGCACGAGATCAAGTTTGGCGCTGACGTACAGAAGTTCCGGTTCTATTTCGGCAACGCCGACCGCTCGAACGGCGAGTTTACTTTCGACGGCAGCTTCACCGGCAATCCATTGGTCGATTTCATGCTTGGTCAGCCGGTCGAAATGTGGCAACAGTCATTCAAGGACAACGATACGCGGTACTATGCTCCTGGCTTCTTCATACAGGATCGTTGGCGCGCAACTCAAAAGCTCACGTTGAGCTTGGGCTTCCGCTGGGACATCATCACACCGTGGAGGATGGTCAACACAGCCGCCTTCTCACTGGTGCCGGGTGCGAAATCGCAATATATCCGTGCCGCTCCAACCGGCATTCTGTACGACCGCGATCCGGGCTATCCGCATAAGTTCGATGGCATCAACCCAGCCCCGCGCTTCGGGTTTGCCTACGATGTCTTTGGCAATGGCAAGACGAGCATTCGCGGCGCGTACGGGATCAGCTACGTTCCGTTAATCGGCCAGATGGCTAATCAAAACGCCCAGCCATTCGGATTCGATGTCCGCACCCGAAATGTCGGTCCCATCTCGGACCCGTACCGTTTTCTCGATAACCCATTCGGGCGCCCCGTCGACCTGAACAACCCTGAATACTCGCTCCCGATTTCGATGGCTGGCTCTTGGGTTGGCGAGACACACACTCCTTACGTCCAAAATTTCAATCTCACAATCGAACACCAGATTGCGCCCGCCACCGCTGTTCAAGTCAGTTACGTTGGCTCCCTGGGACGGTTTGAGGGAACAGTGCGGGAGCAAAACCCGGCGGTCTACATTCCGGGACAATCAACAACGCAAAATACAGATGCCCGCCGCTTCTACGCGCCGGTTTTCGGATCGATCATGGGTTACGCGACTGACGCAAATTCCAGTTACAACGCGCTCCAGATTCAGGTCACGCGCCGCTTCCAAAACGGGTTCACCTACGCCGCTCACTACACCTTTTCAAAGACGATTGACGAGGTGAGCCGAGGTGATGCGGCGAACAACTGGAATCTGCAGGACCCGTTTAACCGGCGGAACAACCGAGCACTCAGCGATCTTCACCGGACGCACCGTTTCGTGAGTTCCTGGGTATGGGAATTGCCGTTCCTGCGCCAACAAGATTCACTGGCTGCAAAGATCCTGGGCGGCTGGCAGTTCGCAGGAATCGCGACCATCAGCAGCGGCGCGCCGTTCACGGTAATCGCCGGCCGCGACAACTCGCTCACCGGGGGCGGCAGCGACCGCCCCGATC
>CALGAR010000030.1 GCA_937959285.1 uncultured Bryobacterales bacterium | reverse complement strand
CAGCAACACCCGGCAGCTCGATGCCTGCGAGGAATTCGAGCGAAGCGCCGCCGCCGGTGGAGATGTGGGAGATTTTGTCTGAAACTCCCACGGACTTCACGGCCTTCTCGGAATCTCCGCCGCCGACCACCGACAGCGCGCCCGATTCCGCCACAGCTTTGGCGATTGCAACCGTTCCATTGTTGAACGGAGGCACCTCAAAGACACCCATTGGACCATTCCAGATGATCGTCTTGGCCGATCGGATGACATCCTCGTAGGCCTTGATCGTCTTCGGACCAATGTCGAGTCCCATTTTGCCGTCCGGAATCTGGTCGACAACTTCACTCGGGGCGCCTTCTTTCAGCTCCGCGGCGACGACATGGTCCACAGGAAGAAGCAGCTTGTCACCGGCCTGCTCCATCAGGCGCTTGGCGAGATCGAGCTTGTCGTCCTCGACGAGCGACTTGCCGACCGGCTGGCCCTTCGCCTTCAGGAAGGTGTAGGCCATTGCTCCGCCGATGAGGAGGCGGTCGACGAACTTCATCAGGTTCTCAATGACTTCGATCTTGTCCGAAACCTTTGCACCACCGAGAATGCCGATCGCCGGCCGCGCCGGATCCTTCGTCGCCTTGTTCAGATACTCCAGCTCTTTGTCCATCAACAGGCCGGCAGCCGCCTTGGGCATGAAACGAATGATGCCGACTGTGGAAGCATGAGCGCGGTGAGCAGTACCGAACGCGTCATTGACGTAGAGATCTGCCAAGCTTGCGAGCTTCTTGGAAAACTCTGGATCGTTGGCCTCTTCCTCCGGGTGAAATCGCAGGTTCTCAAGCAGCAGGACTTCACCGGGCTTTGGCTTCATCGCCTCTACTTCTGGACCTACGCAATCGGGCGCCATCTTCACAGGGCGTCCGAGCAGCTCTTCCAGCCGCTTCGCCACTGGCTTCAGGCTCATCTCCGGGTTCGGCTTGCCTTTCGGCCGTCCGAGGTGGCTGGCCAGAATGAGTCCCGCACCCTGCTCCAAGGCATACTGAATGGACGGAAGCGACGCCTTAATGCGCTTGTCGCTTGTAATCTGTCCGCCCGGAGCCAGCGGAACATTGAAATCAACGCGCATGAACAGAACTTTGCCCTTAAGGTCCAGATCGCGAATCGATAATTTAGCCATATTGATCTCTAAAGATCTGATCGTATCACGACGCCGTTTCCAGCCTTGTCGTCCAGGTTTGTCATAGAGATAGAGGTGCTGCTATTTCTCGCGCTCGGGCAGGTTCGTAAGTCTGACGGTCACTCCGGCTCTACGAAAAGCCTCTAACAGCGCGCCGGCTGCGGGTTCGTACTCTGGCGGTCCCACGTGGTTGCCATCCTCCAGCTCCACCAGCATGCGGTATTGCTGAAGAAGCCGCTGGCTCTGGAAAACGCCGCCAATATAAGCCACGCGAGCTTCTTCACCCTCCTCAAAGAGCTGCTGCCGGACGGCTCCTGTAAGCTGCGCGAGTTGCTGGGCAGCGTAGGAGAGGATATCCAGTGCTACACGGTCTCCCGCAGTCGCCGCCTCGTCGACTAGGCGAGAGTAGGACGCGATGCGAGGCCTGGGGTAGTCGGTCGTATAGAACCGGTGGAGCAGGTCATTGGCGCTTTCTGCTCCTATTTCCTTGAGGAGCATCTCGCGAAGGATTGTCGGCTGGCCCCAGCCCTCTTCGAAGCGGAGCGCTGCGCGCAGGGCCTGGCGAGTCAAGTCAAAGCCGCCACCTTCGTCGCCGAAGATATAGCCCCAGCCTCCAGCGCGTGCTGTGTTGTCGTCCGCATTTCGCCCAAAGGCAATAGAGCCCGTCCCGGCGATCGTGATAATCCCCGGCTGGCCGGCCGTGGCGCCCACAAGCGCGATGAGCGCATCGTGCGTCACGATCAACCGGTCGGTGCGGATCATTGACTCGATGATGGTCTGCTTATCCGCAGGTCCGCCGCTGAAGCCCAGACAAGCGGCCTCGAAGTGGACGCCGTCGGGAGACAAGCCGGCCTCGGCGCATGCCGCTTCCAGGCAGCCGCGGATTGCGTTCACAAACTTCGTATACCCCTCCGGGCCTTTCACGTGATTGCACGGACCGCCTCGGCCGCTGCCGATAACGCGGCCTGACTCGTCGGCAATCAGCGCCATCGTACTCGATTGGCCGCCATCTACTCCCAGAAACAGACGCATCTCAACTCCTCTAGTCCAGACGATACAGTGCAGCGTTCATTGCCTTATCGATCAGAGTCACGCCCCAGGCCGCGGGTTTTTCCTGCAGGTCCGACGCGCCGTGGTCTTGCTCATGAATCAGAAGGTAACTGATGCCTCGAAGCTTCAGCTCCTCGGTGGCATAGCGCCGGAGCCGGGCAGGCACGGGAGCGCCGGCAAGCTGAGGGGACTCCGAAAGCACGCTCCAGGTTCCATCGGGCGACATTCCGTGCAACCGAAGGCGGACATTAGGCTGGTCGTCTGAGGCTTCGATAGCGACACTGTCCACCTCCTGATCCCGTCCGAAGTTCACTTGCAGCGTCATGCCAGGCTCGATTGCCTGCCAGCTCCGCCAGCGCGTCACCGGACTGTTGTCGAAAGCGAGCTGCACGTCCCAGGGATTGGGCGTTGCACGCAGACGCCACTCCGGCGCTCGATCGAGCTCCCGCCCTCGAAGAAAGACGCGCAGCTCGCACACGCTCCAGATGTTGGACTCAGCCTTCGCCATCTGTTCCACGCGGATCGCGCGAAGAGTCCGGGGGGGGAAGTGAAACGAGAGCTTTACTCGCGGTATGAACTCTTCGACGAGGGGCGTCAGGAAGATGTCGCGCAGCAGGCGGGTCTCCGCGCTCCGGTAGGCAACCAGTACTTCGCGGTTTGTATAGGCTTCCATAACGTCTTGGAACGAAAGTACTTTGGCGCCGGGCGGTACGTGCTTTTCGATCATCCGTGCGACGTAATAGACGGGCGCCTTCTCCCCAAGCCACAACTCTTCCGGTGTGATCCGGAGAGCCGCCTTCCACGGAAATTCTCGGATTCGCCAAGCGTAGGTGTCGCAGTACCGGCGCACGTTTCTGGGCCACGAGAGCAGCGCATGAGCCAGAACCAGCACGGCGAGAGCAGGACGCCACAACGACGCGGCCAGGGCGAGCGACAGTGACCAGAATGGCAGCGCGGGGATGAGAAATCGGGTGCCGATGTTGGCGGGATACGGAAGCGTGAAGATCACGGCGGCAAGGAGCACCGGGCGTCCGGCCGGAATTCGCGCCGCGAGCAGTGCCAGCGGTGTCAGCAGAAACAAGGGGCCCACCAACCCGGCCAGTTTCTGGCCGCGGATCGTGACTTCCAGAGGAATCTGCGACCGGTCCTCAAGTTCATAGGACCGCAGATATTCGCTCCACTCCCGCTCGAAATCCACATGGACGTACGGGTTGGGAAACCAGCGGTTAAAGAATGGCGATACCGGGTTGCGGACCACAACCCAGTTCTTCACCATCCACGGCACGATCAGCAGGGCAGCGCAGGCACTGATGGTGACCGCGGGTAGGAGTACGGGTTTTCTACGCCGCCAGCAACGCCACGCGACTGCGCCCAGAGCATAGAACACTGCCAGGAAACCGGTGTACTTCACGGCGTATGCGAAACCGGCCAGAAGCCCGATCGGGACGAGCCATCGCCGGTCATGATCCTGCTTCCACAGCTCCACGACATAAAAGACGGCAAAGATTGTGCACGCAAGCCCGACGTCGTTATATGCGCTTGACCCGTCGATGCCGACAACCGGACTCAGGAACAGGAAAAGGGCAGCAGCAGCGCCCGCTGCCGTGTGGCCAACCCGCCTTCCCCAGCAGAGAATGAGGAGCGCTAGCGCCACGAGGAATGAGAAATGAACGAGCGCTGCGGCGGAGTGGCGTCCGAAGGGCCATGCGAAGAGAAACAGCATCTCCAGGCCTTGAGACAAATTGGCATAGAGGTGTGTCGTGATTGGCCGGAAGCCGCGCTCGCGATAGTAGCGGCTGACGAGACCGAGATGATAAGTGCTGCCGTCAGGGCTCATCTCCGGCGCCATCGCGTTGACCAGGTAGAGGCCGAAGAACACGAGGAAGACTCCGGGAAACAGCCACCGCCACGGGCCCGTCAAACGAGGCAGCGCCGCGTACTCGCGCGAGGACGTGACACGCATTGAGATTCCGAGCAGTGCAATACCAGCAGCCAGCAGAACGCCCTTATGCACTATGCGCAGGCTGGCGAGCACAAAAACCAGCAAGCTCAGCAACGGTGCGCCGCAGACGAAGGACAAGACAGCCCCTTCCAGTTTCGACAGCTTCGAAAGCAGCGGCCCGAGGACCATCTGTCCGATACTTCGGGAGACGGCAACGGTGAAGCCTGCTCCGAAGAGGATGTACAGGGGCTGCGGTATCACTCGATGAACCCGGCGCCGGTCAAAATGAGCCCGAGAGTTGCGCCGTCGGTGGGCGACACCCAGACTTTATCCAGCTCCACTGCGACAATCACGGCTCGGTCGAGCGACAGCCATTCCGGCGGAACTGGCTTCTCAAAGCGATATTCTCCGGCGTTTCTGTACGTCTCCCGGCCCAAAACATTGCCGTCGACGGAGACGGTGATCGTCAAAGGCCCGGTCTGCTCGAGAATCGTTTCATGGAGGCGGAAATCCAGTCGGAACTTGCGGCCGTTGACAGATTGCAGTTGGAAGCGAAAGGTCGGCTTCTTCTGCGTCCATCGCCACGAATTGCCTTCCAGGTGCTTGCTGACGTCGAGCAAGAGGTGAGCTTCTGCGTTCGTCTGGTTCATGTACACGAACTCGGATAGCGAATTCGGATCGAGCGGCGTAATCGGCCGCCGCTGTATGGGCGGAGCATAGGATTCGGGCAGCGCCGTGCAACCCGTCGCCGCAAGACACAGTACAAGAACCAGATGCTGCTTCATTCCTGCCGGGCGCCACGATCGGCGGCGCTACTGAAATTCATCTCTTCCCTCTAGACATGCTACACCGTCGTACAGCGCGCGCCCGGCGCGTGTAAGATTCCGGCTGGCTGCATGATACACTTCAAGCGAAAGACGGGCAGTGATGATTTGGATCGCAGCAACGCAAAAGTAATCTATGCCGGCCTCCTTTCGGAAGCATAGGAAAGCCGGCGGCATCCGGGCACTCCTGCGCCGTCTTGTGCTATGGTCCATTGCCCTGTTGCTCGGGTGGTACGGCCTCTGCATCGCCGGACTCGTTGCGTTAAAGTGGATCAACCCGCCGACGACGGGAATTCAAATTCAAAGGCGCATCGAATCCCTGCTCGTCCGCGGGTCATACAAGAAGCGGTATCAGTTCGTGCCGGCGGCGCGAATTTCGCGACATCTGAGGCATGCTGTCATCGCCGCCGAAGATACACGCTTTTACCAGCACCGTGGAATCGATTGGAAGGCTGTGCAGGAGGCGGCTGCGGAAAGTCTGGAAGAGGGAGAAGTGCCGCGCGGCGCTTCAACCATCACCCAGCAGCTCGTAAAGAATCTGTTCCTTACGACTCACCGGTCCGCGATCCGCAAAGCTCTGGAGTTCTCACTCGTCCCCTTCGCGGAGCTCATCCTATCGAAAGACCGCATTCTGGAACTTTACCTGAATGTGGTCGAATTCGGACCGGGGGTGTTCGGCGCCGAAGCGGCTGCGCAGTACCACTACAAGATCTCAGCGTCTGATCTCACCAGAGAGCAGGCAGCGCGGCTCGCGGCCATCCTTCCATCCCCAAGGAAACGGAAGCCGCATCGAATGGACCGCTACGCAGGCATCATTCTCCGGCGCATGCGGATCATGGGATGGTAGCTGCTGCTATCTCCTACAGTGCGGTGGTGTCATAATGTGGGCGGAGGTATCCGAAATGATTCTGGAGGAAGCTACTCCCTCCACGGACCAGGAGTTGAATCCTTGGCACGCTGCGGAAATTCGGTTTGACGAGGCCGCGGAGCGCCTGGGACTCGACGACGGACTTCGGAAGATACTGAGATCTCCCGCCACCGAAATCACCGTTCACATTCCCGTTCAATTGGATGACGGCCGTTTGGAGGTTTTTACGGGTTATCGGGTACAGCATTCCATTGCCCGTGGTCCGGCAAAGGGCGGCATCCGCTTCGCTCCGGACGTCACTCTCGACGAGGTGCGAGCGCTCGCGTCGTGGATGACGTGGAAGTGCGCGGTTGTAAACATCCCGTTTGGAGGCGCAAAGGGCGGAGTTGTCTGCGATCCCTCTGTGCTGTCGCAGGGGGAGTTGGAACGGATCACGCGGCGGTACACGGCTGAGCTCATCGACTTCATCGGCCCCGAGCGCGACGTTCCTGCGCCGGACATGAACACCAATGAGCAGACCATGGCCTGGATCATGGACACGTACTCGATGCATAAACGGAGTACAGTTACAGCCGTGGTGACAGGCAAGCCCTTCCAGTTGGGAGGATCTCGCGGGCGGCGTGAGGCGACTGGGCGGGGCTGCATGATTGTCGCCCTTCAGGCTCTCCGCAAATTCGGTTTGGAGCCGAACGAGACGCGGGTCGTGATTCAGGGCTTCGGAAACGTGGGCGGCATGGCGGCGAAGCTGATGGCGCGCGCGGGCTTCAAGATTGTTTGCGTGATTGAAGTCGATGGCGCCGTCTACAATCCGCATGGCCTCGACATTCCGGCTCTGATGGCTCACCGAGCGGAGACGGGATCGATCCTCGATTTTAAAGAAGCGGAGAACCTGCCGCGGGAAGAGGCGCTGTACCTGGACTGCGACATTCTCCTGCCCGCTGCAAAAGAGAACGTAATCACCTCCCATAACGCTGACCGCATTCGTGCAAAGATCCTCTGCGAAGGGGCAAACGGTCCCACGACTGCCGCCGCGGACCGCATCCTGGAAGAGAGAAAAATTTTCGTTGTGCCGGACATCCTGGCGAATGCCGGAGGAGTGACCGTGTCTTACTTCGAATGGGTGCAGGACCGCGAAGGATTCTTCTGGAATGAGCAGCTTGTGAACGGCCGGCTGGAGGAGATCATGGTCAACAGCTTTCGTGACGTCGTCGCCTATGCGGAAAAGCACGGCGTTAACAACCGGACGGCCGCCTACATGCTGGCGCTCGATCGGGTGGCATTCGCTATTAAATTGCGCGGCATCTACGCGTAGCCTCCTCCTAAGACCGTATGATGAAGGGGCGGGCCCAAAAAGCCCGCCCTTTCCGTTCGTAAGCATGAGTTCCGAAGCTTCTACGCCGTTAATGCGGCAATACCATGCCATTAAGCAGCAGGTGCCGAATGCGCTTCTCCTGTTCCGGCTCGGCGATTTCTACGAGCTCTTCTATGAAGACGCAGTGACCGCGGCACGGGAGCTGGAGATCACGCTCACGTCTAGGAACAAGGAGAAGGGACAGCCGATTCCGATGTGCGGCGTTCCGTTCCACTCGGCGGAGAGCTACATCGCGCGTCTGATCCAGAAGGGCTACCGCGTGGCTCTCTGTGACCAGATGGAAGATGCGCGGTTCAGCAAGGGCTTGGTGAAGCGCGAGGTCACCCGAATCATCACGCCGGGAACCGCAACCGAATCCGCCGTCCTGCGGTCACACGAAAACAACTACCTAGCTGCTGTGGCTCAGAAGGGAAACTGGGCCGGATTAGCTCATGTCGATGTCTCGACCGGCGAGTACCGGGTAACGGAATTGGATGCGAACGATCTCGCCGCCGCTCTCGATAACCTCAATGCGCGGGAGGTGCTGCTGCCTGCGGAAGCACCGTCCCTGTTTGAGGATCGAAGCGGAAGGCTCCGGACGGAACTGGAGCCGTGGATCTTTGATTATGACTACGCCGATCGCCTGCTGCGCGAGCATTTCAAGCTGCTCAGCCTGGACGGCTGCGGCTTGGCCGATCGGAAGCTTGCCGTCTGCGCGGCTGGCGCCATTCTTCACTACCTCCGCGACACCCAGCGGTCGGCGCTTGATCATTTGGAGAGGCCCGCATTCTATGACCGCAGCGACTGCATGGTCCTCGACGCGGTCACGGTGCGCAATCTTGAGCTCGTGGACCCTTTATTTGCCGCGGACCTCGGCGGCAGCCGCGAGTCGACGCTGCTGAGCCTGCTGGATCAAACCGTCACGGGCATGGGAGGCCGCCTGCTGCGGCGAAGGCTGCTGCGGCCTTCGCTCGACCTCACGGAAATCGAAGCGCGCCTCGATGCGCTCGAGAACTTGGTCAAGGACACCATTCTGCGCGCACAGGTCCGCGAAATCCTTGGACAAGTGCTCGATCTGGAGCGTCTGCTTGCGAAGGTCACGCTCGGCACCGCGGGGCCGAGAGAAGTGCTTGCGCTTGGCCGCTCTCTGGCGAAAATTCCCCGTCTGCGCGAGTCGATCTGTCAGGCTCGTGCCGCACGTTTGCGCGCGCTGGCGGAAGCGCTGGATGAGATTCCTGAACTCTGTAACCGGATCCTGGAAACAATTGCAGACGAACCGCCGGTCAACGTGGCGGATGGCGGCACCGTGCGTGACGGATGCAACGCGGAACTCGACGAGCTGCGCGATATCAGCCGGAACAGCAAGCAATACATTGCCGCTATAGAGGGCCGGGAGCGGGAGCGAACCGGGATTCAATCGCTGAAGGTCCGCTTCAACAACGTCTTCGGGTACTACATCGAGATTTCGAAGGCGAATCTCCACCTGACGCCTTCCGACTACGAGCGCAAGCAGACGCTCGTCAACGCCGAGCGCTTTACCACGCCCGAACTCAAGGCGCTCGAAAGCAAGATCTTGGAAGCCGAAGAAAAGATCCTGGAGATCGAGAAGCAGATCTTCAGCGAGCTCCGGGCGTTTGCCGCCTCCCACGCGGTTCGAATTCGCCAGACAGCGGCAGCGATTGCTGAGCTCGATGTCACAGCCGCCCTGGCCCAGGTCTCTGCGGAACGGCGCTACACCCGACCGCGCTTCACCGACTCAGGAGAGATGCGAGTTCTGGCCGGGCGCCATCCCGTCATTGAAAAGCTTGCGGAGCGGGATGCCGTCCGCTTCATCCCCAACGATCTTTACCTGGACCCTTCTCGCGAGTTCATCGCCGTGATCACCGGGCCTAACATGGGCGGCAAATCGACGTACTTGCGTCAGGCCGCGCTGATCGCCATTCTGGCTCAGATTGGCTGCTTCGTTCCTGCTGATGAGGCAGTTCTCCCCCTGATCGATCGGGTGTTCACGAGGATCGGGGCTTCCGACAACCTCGCTCGCGGGCGGTCCACCTTTATGGTCGAGATGACAGAGACGGCCGTCATCCTCAATACTGCAACGCCGCGCAGCTTGATTGTGCTCGACGAGATTGGCCGCGGCACATCCACCTATGACGGCCTGGCTCTCGCCTGGTCGGTTGTCGAGTACATTCACCGTAATATACGCGCAAAGACGCTTTTTGCTACGCACTACCACGAGCTCACTGAGCTGGAGAATCAGTTGGAGGGTGTGCGCAATCTCCATGTCTCGGTGAAGGAGGCTGGCGATCAGGTGATCTTTCTGCGGAAAGTGGAACCGGGAAGTGCCGATCGCTCTTACGGAATTGAGGTTGCCCGGCTCGCGGCTCTTCCAACAGCCGTGATCGAACGCGCTCGGGAGATTCTGGCGCTACATGAGAAATCCGAGCATCAGGTGACCGAGGAGCTGACGCCGCGCCGCACGAAAACGGCCCAGCCCGTGCAGATCCAGCTCTTTGAGCCCGTAAATCATCACATCGCGGAGCGCATCCGTGCGCTGAATCTTGACGAGCTACGCCCGATCGAGGCGCTGCAACTGCTAGCCGAGCTTCAGCAGGAGTTAAGGCGTTCATGAGAGTGGCCGGCATCATGAGTGGCACCTCGCTCGACGGGATCGATGTGGCTGTGATCGAGGTAACC
>CALGAR010000029.1 GCA_937959285.1 uncultured Bryobacterales bacterium | reverse complement strand
GCGCCTGGGGGCGCAGCGCGCATGGCGCTCAGATCACGCCTTGCGACAGCATCGCGTCGGCCACCTTCACGAAGCCGGCGATGTTGGCGCCGTCGACGTAGTTGACCGTGCCGTCCGGGCGGGTGCCGTAGCGCACGCAGTGGCTGTGGATGTCCTTCATGATCGCGTGCAGGCGCTCGTCGACCTCGGCGTGGGTCCACGACAGGCGCATCGCGTTCTGCGTCATCTCCAGGCCCGAGGTGGCCACGCCGCCGGCGTTGCTGGCCTTGCCCGGGGCGTACAGCGTGCCGGCTTCCAGGAACACGTCCACCGCTTCCAGCGTGCTCGGCATGTTGGCACCTTCGGCCACGCAGACCACGCCGTTCTTGACCAGCGTGCGGGCGTCCTCGCCGTCCAGCTCGTTCTGCGTCGCGCAGGGCAGGGCGACGTCGACCGGCACGTGCCAGGGACGGCGCCCGGCCTCGAACTGCAGGCCGTGCTTGTCGGCGAAGGCGGCCAGGCGGCCGCGCTGCACGTTCTTCCACTCCATGATCTGCTTGAGCAGGTCCTCGCCGATGCCCCCGGACACGACCAGCGTGCCGTCCGAGTCGGACAGCGTGACCACCCGCGCGCCCAGGTCCAGGGCCTTCTCGGCAGCGTACTGCGCCACGTTGCCCGAGCCGGAGATCGACACGCGCAGGCCTTCGAAGTCGCGGCCCTGGCGGTGCAGCATCTCCTGGGCGAAGTAGACCGTGCCGTAGCCGGTGGCTTCCGGGCGCATCAGGCTGCCGCCGTAGGACATGCCCTTGCCGGTGAACACGCAGGACGCGTCGTTGGACAGCTTCTTCATCATGCCGGCCATGAAGCCGACCTCGCGCGCGCCCACGCCGATGTCGCCGGCGGGCACGTCGGTGTCCGAGCCGAGGTGGCGGTACAGCTCCAGCATCAGCGCCTGGCAGAAGCGCATCACCTCGCCGTCGCTCTTGCCCTTGGGGTCGAAGTCCGAGCCGCCCTTGCCGCCGCCCATGGGCAGGGTGGTCAGCGCGTTCTTGAAGGTCTGCTCGAAGGCCAGGAACTTCAGGATCGACAGGTTCACCGTCGGGTGGAAGCGCATGCCGCCCTTGAACGGGCCGATGGCCGAGCTGTGCTGCACGCGCCAGGCGCGGTTGACGCGCACCTGGCCGCTGTCGTCGACCCAGGACACCCGGAACTGGATCACGCGCTCGGGTTCGACCAGGCGTTCCAGCAGCGCCTGGTCGGCGTAGCGGGGGTGCTGCTGCACGAAGGGCCAGAGACTCGTCATGACCTCTTTGACGGCCTGAAGGAACTCGGGCTGGTGGGGGTCACGTGCTTCGACGGCACGCAGGAAATCGGCAACGGAACCGTATCTCAACGAAGTCTCCGGTCAGAGGGGAAGGTCAGGACTGAAGAAAACGCACCAAGAAGGGGCGTCGATGGGCAAAACATGCACATTTTAGGGTGCGAAACGCACACAAATCGATCCGGGTTTCTGTTCTTCATGTCGGCGGGCACTGGAATGGCGCAATCGGTCACTGGCACCGCTCCGGTGCCGGCCGGGCGCAAAACATGGTGCAATCGCCCCAGTCACCCCCTTCCCAGAGGAGACCGCACCCATGAAGTTGATCCCGCTCATCGCCGCCGGCGTCGTCACGCTGGCGGCTGCTGTCCCGGCCGCCCACGCCCAGGCCGGCAAGACGACCGCCGTGATCGGCATGACCCTGGAGCCGCCGGGGCTGGACCCGACCACCGGCGCCGCGGCAGCCATCGGCGAGATCGTCCACTACAACGTCCTGGAAGGCCTGACCAAGATCCACGAGGACGGCAGCGTCTCGCCGCTGCTGGCCGAGAGCTGGCACATCGAGCCGGACGGCAGGAGCTACACCTTCAAGCTGCGCAAGGGGGTCAAGTTCCACGACGGCGAGGACTTCGACGCCTCGGACGTCAAGTTCAGCTTCGAGCGCGCCAAGGCCGAGGGCTCGACCAACAAGGCCAAGAAGGCGGTGTTCGACAACATCTCGCGCATCGACACGCCCGATCCCCACACGGTGATCCTGACGCTCGACCAGCCTGACGGCACGCTGCTGTTCCGCCTCGGCGAGAGCACCGCGGTGATCCTCGACCCCAAGAGCGCCGACAGCGCGGCGACCCGGCCGATCGGCACCGGCCCGTTCCGCTTCGAGAGCTGGGCCAAGGGCTCGGCGGTGACGCTGACCAAGTGGGACGGCTTCCGCGACGCGCGCAACGTCAAGCTGCGCCGCGTCACGTTCCGCTTCATCAACGACCCGGCCGCGCAGGTCGCGGCGTTGCTGGCCGGCGACGTGGACGCCATCCCGCGCTTCCAGGCCACGCAGAGCGTGCAGCAGTTCCGCAACGACCCGCGCTTCGAGGTGCGCGTGGGCGGCACCGAGGGCAAGACCATCCTGGCGATCAACAACCGGCGCAAGCCGCTGGACGACGTGCGGGTGCGCCGCGCCATCGCCGCGGCGATCGACCGCAAGGCGCTGATCGACGGCGCGATGGACGGCTTCGGCACGCCGATCGGCAGCCACATGGTGCCCAGCGACGAGGGCTACGTCGACCTCACCGGCGTCAACCCCTACGACCCCGAGCGCGCCAGGGCGCTGCTCAAGGAAGCGGGCGTGACCACGCCGCTGAACTTCACGCTGACCCTGCCGCCGCCCCAGTACGCGCGCAAGGGCGGCGAGATCGTCGCCGCGCAGCTGGCCAAGGTCGGCATCAACGTGAAGATCGAGAACGTCGAATGGGCGCAGTGGCTGTCCGGCGCCTTCAAGGGCAACTTCGACCTGACCATCATCAGCCACGTCGAGCCGCTGGACATCATGATCTACGCGAACCCGGAGTACTACTTCGGCTACGACTCCCGGGCCTTCCGCGACCTGATGGCCAAGTACAACGCCAGCATCAACCCCAAGGAGCGCGCGAAGCTGATCGCCGACGCGCAGCGCATGCTGGCCGAGGACGCGGTCAACGCCTTCCTGTTCCAGCTGCCGCAGGTGTCGGTGTCGAACAAGCGCCTCAAGGGGCTGTGGAGCAGCTCGCCGGTGTTCGCCAACGACATGAGCGTGGTCCACTGGCAGTGAAGGAGCGCGCATGGCCGAACTGCACGAACTGGGCGCGGACGAGCTGACCGCGCTGTACCGCAGCGGCGAGGTCTCGCCCGTGGAGGCCACGCGCGCCGTGCTGCGCCACATCGAGCGCTGGGAACCGCACCTGAAGGCCACCTACGCGCTGGATGCGGACGCCGCGCTCGAGATGGCACGCGCCTCCGAGGCGCGCTGGCGGCGCGGCGAGCCGGTGCGGGAGGAAGCATCGACGGCCGACGAAACCGAGGAGCGCTTTTTTGTTGGCCTGCGGCTGATGGCGGGAATCCGGCCGCGGCCGGAGGAGCGGCTTCGCTTTGACGTTCCGATCCAGCGCTTTCTCGACGAGGGTCTGCTCGAGGAAGAAGATGGAGTCTTGAGGCTGACCTCGCGCGGCGTCCTGTTGTCGAACGAAGTGTTTCAGGAGTTTGTGACGGTATGATCGACCTGCGGAGCGATACGGTAACTCGCCCGACACCCGAAATGCGGCGGGCAATGGCCGAAGCGGAAGTTGGAGATGACGTTTACGGCGAGGATCCGACGGTCAACCGCCTGGAGCAGCGGGCGGCCGAAATCTTTGGCAAGGAAGCAGCTCTCTTCGTGCCCACCGGCACGATGGGAAATACCATAGCTATCAAACTGCTAACCGAGCACGGGCAGGAGGTAATCGCCGAGGCGCGGGGACATCTGCTCAACTACGAGCTATCCACGATCGCTTGGTTTTCGGGCTGCCTCATCCGCCCAATCGCCTCGGAAGACGGAATTCTTCGGTGGGATCAGATTCGCGACGAAATCCGGGGCGCATCACCCCACTGGGCGCCGACCGGCTGCATCGAGCTCGAAAATACCCACAACATGGCAGGCGGGACGGTGTACCCGCAGTCCGTCATTGACGAAATCTGCGATGAGGCGCACGCGCTCGGCTTGAAAGTACACATGGACGGAGCGCGGATCTTCAACGCATCGGTGGCGACCGGATGTCCGGTCAGCACCATCGTCCGCAAGGTCGACACGGTGATGTTCTGCCTGTCGAAAGGTCTCGGGGCTCCGGTGGGTTCGATGATTGTAGGAAGCCGCGAAATGATCGACCGCGCACGCCTCTACCGGAAGCGCCTCGGAGGCGGCATGAGGCAGGCTGGTGTTCTTGCAGCGGCAGGGCTCATTGCACTGGAGGAGATGCCGAAGCGACTCGCGGAGGATCATGCAAACGCGCGGCTCCTGGCAGAAGGACTCGCGCAGACTCGTGGCATTCGCGTCGATCTGCAAAAGGTCCAGACCAACATTGTGATCTTCGATGTCAGCGGCACCGGGCTCAGTCCTGCCGAATGGAGCGCCCGCCTGAAGTCGGCCGGTGTTCTCGCCAATGCGGTCAACGCCCGCGAGATGAGGATGGTCACGCACTACGACGTCAGTCGAGAGGACTGCCAGCGCGCCTTGGAGATCATGACCGCTATTCGCGCCTCTCTCTAGTCCGGCATTTACAATACTGCTATGCCTTTCACGCTCGATGGGAAGACGGCCCTCGTTACAGGTGCGGGCCGGGGGATCGGACGCGAAATTGCCTCGCAGTTGGTGGCGGCGGGGGCGGCCGTTGTGGTTAACGATCTCGATGCCGACGTTGTCGCGGAGACCCAGAGCCTTCTTACCGCAGCAGGCGGCAAAGCGAAAGCGGTGCCCGGCGATCTCACCGATCCTGCCTTTCCTCAGGCGCTGGTTGACGCTACGATCGAAGCCTTCGGTTCCATTGACATCATCGTCAACAATGCTGGCTACACCTGGGACAACGTCATCCAGAAGATGTCGGATGAGCAGTTTCAGGCGATGCTCGACATTCACCTGGTGGCGCCGTTTCGAATCCTGCGCGCGGCCTCGGGCTGGATTCGGGAGACAGCAAAGCGAGAGATTGCCGAGGGCCGGCGGACGATGCGCAAGGTGGTGAATATCACGTCGATCTCCGGAACGGACGGAAACGCTGGGCAGGCGGCGTATGCTTCCGCCAAAGCCGGTGTCATCGGCCTTACCAAGACCCTGGCCAAAGAATGGGGCCGCTACAACGTCAATGTGAACGCGGTCGGTTTTGGTTTGATTGAGACCAGACTCATCCAGCCGATTACGGATCAGCCAGCCACCATCGAAGTGAAGGGCCGCAAAATTCCCGTAGGCGTCCAGCAAAAGACGCTCGACGCGGTGAAAGCAATGTGCCCGCTTGGAAGATTCGGATCGCCGAAAGAGGCGGCTGGAGCGGTGCTCTTCTTCTGCTCGCCGCTTTCCGATTACGTAAGCGGCGAAGTGCTAATCGTCAGCGGAGGGGCGCACTTCTAAGCTGTATCCAGGGATCGATTCACGCCATAATAAAGTACTTATGGACCGACGATCCGCGATTCTGGGAACTCTTGGCGCAGCGATGGCAACCCGTCATCTTGGCGCCCAATCTACGGGCAGGAAGCCGCGTAATATCGTCTTCATCCTGTCGGATGACCACCGGTACGACGCACTCGGCTTTCTTAAAGGGCAGCCCTTCCTGGAGACGCCGCACCTGGATTCACTGGCACGCGACGGGGTCCATTGCAAGAACGCCTTTGTCACTACGGCGCTCTGTTCTCCGAGCCGGGCTTCCATCCTCACTGGGAAGTACGCCCACCAGCACCGGATCGTCGACAACAACACGCCGATTCCTCCAGGCACGACTTTTTTCCCGCAGCTCTTGCAGAAGGCTGGTTATTCCACGGCGTTCATCGGCAAGTGGCATATGGGGCACGAAGGCGACGATCCTCAACCCGGCTTCGACCACTGGGTCAGCTTTCGCGGCCAGGGAACATATCTGCCCAACCCGAACGGCCTCAACGTCAACGGCAAGCGCGTTCCTCAAAAGGGCTACATCACGGACGAGTTGACGGACTATGCCGTCGACTGGCTTTCGAAGCAACCCAAGAACAAGCCGTACTTCCTTTACCTCTCACACAAGGCTGTCCACGCAGAGTTTGTGCCCGCCGAGCGCCACAAGGGAAAGTACAAGAACGCGAAGTTTGTCCCGCCGCCCACAATGGCAGCGGAAGGCGACATGGCGCGGAACCGGCCCATGTGGGTTCGCAATCAGCGAAACAGCTGGCACGGGGTGGACTATCCCTACCACAGCACGCTGTCTTTGGAGGAGTACTACAAGCGGTACGCGGAGACGCTTTGCGCCGTGGACGACTCTGTCGGACGCATTTTGGACACCCTGCGGCAGCGGGGCGAGCTAGACTCTACGCTCGTCATCTACATGGGGGATAACGGGTTCGCTTTCGGCGAACACGGCCTCATTGATAAGCGGACCGCCTATGAGGAATCGATGCGCGTACCCCTGCTGGTACGCTGCCCGGAGCTCTTCCGGGGAGGCCGGACGCTGACTGAGGTGGTCGCCAACATCGACATCATGCCGACGTGTCTTGAGGCGGCAAATGTGCCGATCCCGTCAGGCTTGGCGGGAAGCAGTTTCCTGCCGCTCCTTGAAGGCAAGCGCGTGCCGTGGCGGACCGCGCTCCTCTACGAATACTATTGGGAGCGGAACTTCCCGCACACTCCCACAATCCACGCGCTCCGTGGAGATCGCTTCAAGTACATCCACTATCACGGCATCTGGGATATCGACGAGCTCTACGACCTCCAGGAAGATCCGCTCGAAAGCAACAACCTGATCTTCGAAGAGAAGTATCAGGATGTCGTGAAGCGGATGAACGCTCAGTTGTTCGAGGAATTGGCGAAAACGGGCGGTATGTTCATCCCGCTTTATCCGGACAAAGGCGGTCAGTCGAATCTGCGCAACCCGGACGGGCCAAAAGCGGCGGAATTTCCTCCGCAGCTTGTAAGAAAACCCTCGCCGCGCCGGGCTCAATAGCGCCCGGTGTCCTCGGTGCTTCTCCCGCCGCCCCATTCTGGGATCTAATGGTAGAAAGCGATGCTTTCGAGCTTTGATCCCCTTGTGCAGGAGTGGTTCCTGCGCCGCTTCGAGACGGCTACGGATCCTCAAATCGGGGGATGGAGGGAGATTGCCGCAGGACACGACGTTCTCATCGCTGCTCCCACTGGATCAGGCAAGACGCTGGCAGCGTTTCTTATCTGCCTGGACTCCCTGATCCGCGCTGCACGCAGCAATTTGTTGACGGATCAGACGCAAGTTGTATACGTCTCACCGCTTAAAGCGCTAAGCAACGACATCCGGCGCAATCTGGAAGTTCCTCTCGCTGAAATCTCCGCCCTTGCGGCAGAAAAGGGCATCGACCTCCCGCAGATCCGCACAGCAGTCCGCACGGGCGATACCCCTGCCTGGGAGCGGCGCCAGATGGGGAAGCAGCCTCCCCACATTCTTGTCACGACGCCCGAATCTCTCTTCATTCTGCTGACGGCGGAAAGTTCCCGCGCCATGCTGCGGACGACGACGACCGTAATCGTCGACGAGATCCACGCAGTTGCGGATGACAAGCGCGGCTCGCACCTCGCCCTCTCGCTGGCGCGGCTCGATGCGCTTACGGAGAGACGCCCTCAGCGTATCGGACTGTCGGCCACAGTGCGCCCTATCGAGGAGGTCGGACGATTCCTCGGACCCGCCACCCGCATCATCGATGTCGGCGATCGCAGACCCATGGACCTTGCGATCGAGGTGCCGAAGGACGAACTCGGACCCGTCGCAAGCAACGAGATGTGGGCCGAGATTTACGACCGCGTGGCAGATTTGATCCGGGCTCACCGCACGACGCTTGTCTTCGTCAACACGCGCCGTCTTGCAGAGCGGGTGTGTCACGCGCTGAATGAACGGCTGGGGCCGAAGGTAGCGCTGCCCCATCACGGAAGTCTGGCCCGGTCGTTACGGTTTGAGGCCGAGTCCCGTTTGAAGTCGGGCGAATTGCGCGCTGTGGTAGCTACAGCTTCCCTCGAGCTTGGTATCGATATCGGCACGGTTGATCTGGTGTGCCAGATCGGATCACCCCGCTCTATTGCGGTCGCTTTGCAGCGAATCGGGCGTTCGGGGCACTGGGTGGGAGCTGTACCGAAGGGACGAATCTTCGTCAGCACTCGTGATGAGCTTCTCGAGTGTGCTGCTTTGGTCTATGCCATACGGACCGGGGCGCTTGAGCAAATTGAGATCCCGCAGAATGTGCTCGATGTGCTGTCCCAGCAGATTGTCGCGGAAACGGCTTGCCGCGTGTGGAATGAAGACGAGTTGTATGCTCTCGTGCGCGGAACCTATCCCTATCATGACCTGCCGCGCGCCGATTTCGACGCAGTCGTCACCATGCTGTCCGACGGGATTGCGACTTCGCGCGGCCGGAGCGGAGCGTTACTTCACCGGGATCAGGTGAACCGCCGTCTCCGCGCTCGCCGCGGCGCCCGTTTGTCTGCGATTACATCCGGGGGCGCTATTCCGGACAACGCGAACTACTCGGTTGTCCTAGAGCCGGAAGGAAAGACGATCGGCACGGTCGACGAGGATTTCGCGGTTGAGAGCCTTGCGGGAGATGTCTTCCTGCTTGGGACGCATTCCTGGCGGATCAAGCGGGTGGAGCCCGGGCGAGTGCGTGTGGAGGATGCGCATGGCGCTCCTCCGTCCGTCCCTTTCTGGCTGG
Organism: uncultured Bryobacterales bacterium; assembly: GCA_937959285.1. Lineage (GTDB taxonomy): Bacteria > Acidobacteriota > Terriglobia > Bryobacterales > Bryobacteraceae > JADGHK01. Next base: position 30,640 of record CALGAR010000029.1, on the reverse strand, counting down.
GTGAAGCGCCTGGGCGCTCCCGAGAACTCTCGGCTGCTGTTTCCGAAGTTCGGGAGCGAGTGCTCAACGATCCATCCGGTGCGTCCGAGTTCCTTATGACCCGGTGCGGCCTGGATGCAGCCGGTGCGGCGCAGGCAATTGTATATATACAGGCAGGAGCAGCCGCGCTCGGTGCCCTGCCATCGGAGAACACCGTCGTTGCCGAGCGGTTCTTCGATGAAGGCGGAGGCATGCAACTCGTGCTGCATGCTCCCTTCGGGTCGCGCATCACCCGCGCCTGGGGGCTTGCGCTGCGAAAGCGTTTCTGCCGGACCTTCAACTTCGAGCTGCAGGCTGCGGCAACGGACAACGGGCTCGTGATTTCCCTTGGGGAGCATCATTCCTTCCCACTCGATCTGGTGTTCGCGTTTTTGAATCCAGACACGGTGGAGGACGTTCTCCGGCAGGCTCTGCTTCCCGCGCCGATGTTTACGGCCCGGTGGCGCTGGAACGCCACGCGGTCGCTGGTGCTGCCACGTTCGAGGGGAGGCAAGAAAATCCCGCCCCCGATCCAGCGCATGAGGGCCGACGATTTGCTTGCGGCAGTGTTCCCCGATCAGGTTGCTTGTGCGGAGAATCTGACCGGCCCCATCCGGATTCCCGATCATCCACTTGTCAAGGAAACCATCAACAACTGCCTGCATGAGGCCATGGACCTCAACGGGCTCCGCGTGGTGCTCGAACGAATTGAGTCGGGCAAGATTCGCGTCGTCACCATCGATAATCCCGAACCTTCGCCGTTCTCTCATGAGATTCTGAACGCGAATCCGTACGCATTTTTGGATGACGCGCCCCTTGAGGAGCGGCGGACCCGCGCTGTTCAGATGCGGCGGTCACTACCTGCGGATTTCGCACAGGGTGCAGGCGTTCTCGATGCAGCAGCGATCGAGCAGGTGGCGGCGGAATCCTGGCCATCGGTGCGCGACGCAGATGAACTCCACGACGCACTGCTCACGCTGATTTCCCTGCCGCCCGTTGCCGACTGGCAGCACTGGTTTGAGGAATTGCTGCGCGACGGGCGTGCTTACGTTCATCGCCGCTCCGGAATGGACTTCTGGACTGCCGTTGAGAAACGCGAGGTTGCGGACGATGCGGTCGCAATTCTGCGTGGCTGGATGGAGTCCAGCGGACCGATGACAGTTGCCGATCTGTCCGCACGGCTTGGACTGCCGGCCTCCGAAGTAGAACAGGCCCTTGCTCGTCTCGAAGCAGAGGGGCAGGTTCTCCGCGGCCACTTCCGAAACACGTCGAAGGACAGCGATCTGGAGTGGTGCAACCGGCGTGTGCTCGCGCGAATTCATCGCACCACGTTGGGACGCCTGCGGCGCGAGATCGAGCCTGTGAGCGCCATGGACTTCCAGCGCTTCCTCTGCCGGTGGCACCATCTGCTGCCGGGATCGCAGCTCCACGGAGTCGAGGGAACGTTGCAGATTATCCGGCAGTTGGAAGGCTATGAAGTGCCCGCCGCGGCGTGGGAATCGCAAATCCTCGCCAGCCGGATCGGGCAATACAAGCCGGAGTATCTCGATGAGCTCTGCTTATCGGGGGAGGTGATGTGGGCCCGGCTCTCGCCGCACCCTGCCCTGCTCGAAGCCGATGGACGCCGCGTGAGGCCCACCCGGCTCACTCCTGTGGCTTTGTTCCTGCGGGAGAACGCCGAATGGCTCCTTGGCTCGTCGGATTCCTCAATCCCGATAGATGCCTTGTCACATGCTGCTCGTGAAATCCTGGCCTACCTGCAAGACCGGGGTGCATCCTTCTTTGGCGACCTCGTGCGCGGAACTCGCAGGCTGCCAAGCGAGGTCGAGGATGGCCTGTGGGAGCTGGTAGCCGCGGGACAGGTAACGGGTGACGGCTTTGAGAACCTTCGCGCCCTCATCGATCCGAAACGCCGGCGCGGAGAAGGGAGCGGACGGCACGCCCGTCCCCGGCACGCAGCAGGACGCTGGAGTCTGCTTCGTCATGATGCCAGTGGGGCTGCAGAGGAACGGGTGGAGCGGTTCGCCTCGCAGCTGCTCCGCCGATGGGGAGTTGTGTTCCGCGACCTCCTGGCTCGGGAAACGATCGCTCCTCCATGGCGGGATTTGCTGCCGGTATTACGGCGAATGGAAGCTCGTGGTGAGGTTCGTGGTGGACGTTTTGTGGCCGGGTTCGTCGGCGAGCAGTTTGCCCTGCCCGACGCCGTCGACCTTCTGCGATCTGTTCGCCGCATGACGGAGCATCCGGAAGACCATCTCCGGATCCCCAACGCCGACCCCCTCAATCTTGCAGGTATCATCCTGCCCGGTCCGCGTGTCAGCGCGATGTCGCCGGGTAGCCTCTACTTGATGGAGTACGTCACCATCGAAGCGGCGCCGGCTGTCTAGATACGCGTATCGGCTCGATCGCGTCGGATTCAACCGGCTTTTCGTCGCGGCTTCTTTTCGGCGGATTGGGCCTTGGCAGCGGGCTTTTTCTCCGGAATCTTCCGAAGGCTTTGTTCGAGCGCAGTCATGATGTCGATGACCGGCGCAACTTTCGGCGCCGGCGTCGGCCGTACGCGTTTTCCGTGGCTCTTTGCGTCGATCAGCTCCTGCAGCCGGCGCTGGTATTCGTCGTGGTACTTCTCCGGCTGGAACGGCGCTTCCAGGCTTCGGAGAAGCTGCTCGGCCAGCTCCAGCTCGCGCTCGGTCGCCTTGACGTGGCTGAGATCCTCCTCCACCTGCACCTTGCGCACCTCGTTCTGGTAATACAGCGTATGAAGAACCAGTCCGTTCTCACGAGGGCGCAGCAGGACGGTATACTCCCGGTTGTGCATCGCCAGCTTGGCGATCGCTGCAAGGCCTGTCTTCTCCATCGTTTGAACAAGCAGATAGTACGCCTTCGCGCCTGCTGCCTCCGGCACCGCATAGTAGGAGGACTCGAGATACAGCGGATCGACGTCCTGCATCTTCACGACGTCCAGAATTTCCATCACTTCGGATGACTTGGGCGCCACCTTCTTGATCTCATCAGGCTCTACTACTACCCACTCATCCTTAGCGATCTGGTAGCCCTTTACGATCTCCGATTTGTCGACAACCCGGTTGTCGTTCGGACAGTAAAGCTGCTGTTTGACGCGTGTCAGATCCGGAGCGTGAAGCTGGTGGAAGGAAATGTGCACCGGCCGGGCGGCTGAGTGCAGCCGTACCGGAACGGAGATGAGACCGAACGCAATGTACCCTTTCCAGACAGTTGCCGCCAAGATCCGGCCTCCACTGTGTTTGACGCCCCGTGTGTAGAATGATTGCATTCGGCTTTCCGCAGCCGGGAGTAGTAGGAATGCAAAGGAGGAGCAGCACGATGAGTCACACTCAGCCAGATCTTATCGGCCGCCGGAGCTTCCTGCGGCAAACGGCCACCGCCGCATGCACCGCGGGCGCGGCTGGCCTTGTTGAAGCGGCTGACGAGAAAGCCGCGAACGTAGAGTGGCGCAACCGGCAGCCGGGAATGGCTTACCGACGGCTAGGCCGCACGGGAATGATGATTTCCGAGATCGTCTGTGGCGGCGACCCAATCCGCAGCGACAACTGGCAGCATCTGAACCTGGCGCTTGAGATGGGATTGAACTACCTCGATATGGCGCCAGCTTACGGCCGCGGTGACTGCGAACTGTCATATGGCAAACTCCTCAAAGGCTCGTCGAAGCGCGGCAAAGTTTTTCTCACAACGAAGATCAGCGGTTTGCAGGGTGTGCGGAACCAGCTCTACAAAGAGATCTTCGACGGCCTTCCGGGCGAGAAGCAGGCCGCCATACGCAAGCGTGCCGAGGAAATGGTGCGCGAGCGCGGCATTCTGAAACCCGGCTACTTTCTGGATTACTATCCAGGGCAGCGCGATCAGATTGGTCCGGCCTATCTCAGCAACGCGATGATGAAGGATTATGCCCACAAGGTGGAGGGCAGCCGGAAGTACCGGGATTTCATCGTGCAGTCGCTTGAGGGCAGTTTGAAGCGCGTCGGGACGGATCATTTCGATCTCGTCATGTGTCCTCATGGCGCATGCACGCCCGAGGAACTGGAGATCCCTGAAATCTATGAAACCTTCCTGTCGCTGAAGAAGCAGGGCAAAGTTCGCTTCCTCGGAGTTACCTCCCACACCGACCCCGCGGGCATTCTCCGCCGCGTAACCGAGCTGGGGCACTATGACGCAATCATGATGGCCTACAACGTCATCAACGGCGGCTATCTGGAGGAGCCCATCCGGCAGGCGCACGCGAAGGGCATCGGCATCATCGCCATGAAGGTGGCAATGTCCGTCGCAACCCATCACAAGTCCTTGCAGCCGGTACCGCAGTGGCGGATCGACAAGATCAATCGCATCATTCCCGGTGACATGAAGCCGCCGATGAAGGCTTACCTCTGGTCGCTTCAGAATCCGTACATCTCCGCTGTCATCTCGAACCTGTGGGATGAGACGTACATTCGCGAGAACCTGTCGCTGGCGGGTAAGAAAGTAGAGCTTCAGCCAGCCTGACTTGTTCAGGCAGACTGATCTCTTGCCCTGTGTGGCCTCGCGCATTTCCGTAGTTTTCGCCCGTACGGCGAGGCATCGGGTTGTTTCCGAGGCGGGCTCGTGATAATTTCGTACACCGCCGAGCAGGAAGCTCAGTGTTCCGGGAATGCCGACTATGAAGAAAACGATCACTCTCTTTATCAACGGCCAGCGTTATTCCCACGAAGTCGAACCGCGATTGCTCCTGGTTCACTATTTGCGGGAGGTCGTGGGCTTGACTGGCGCTCACATTGGCTGTGAGACCTCCACGTGCGGCGCTTGCACCGTGCTGCTCGATGGCAAAGCCGTCAAGGCGTGTACGGTGCTTGCGGTGCAAGCGGACGGCCGGTTCGTCACGACGATCGAAGGGATCGCGGCGAACGGAAGTCTCGACGCCGTTCAGGAGGCTTTCTGGAATGAGCATGCTCTCCAGTGCGGATTCTGTACGCCGGGCATGATCCTGACAGCGAAACAGCTTCTCGCGCGGGAACCGAACCCGACCGAAGAGCAGATCCGGCACGGGCTCGAAGGGAACCTTTGCCGGTGTACAGGGTATCAGCACATTGTCAACGCCGTTCAGGCGGCAGCTTCGAGATCGGGAGATTGAAATGGCGACAACAACCACCAAGAGTCCCGCACTCCTTGTGGGCCAATCACTTCGCCGCAGAGAAGATCCGCGTCTGATTACGGGGACGGCTACGTATGTGGACGATGTGAAGATGCCGGGGATGCATCACGCTTGCATCCTGCGCAGTCCTCACGCCGCGGCTCGGATTCGGGGCATCCGGACCAGCAGGGCGCTTGAGATGCCCGGCGTTGTTGCTGTTTTCACTGGCGAGGACGTCGCGCACCTCGGCCCGGTGCCCTGCGGCGCGGCGCTTCCCGGTTTGCGCGTGCCTGCGCACACAGTTCTCGCCCGCGATCGTGTCTATTACGTCGGGCATCCGGTAGCGGTGGTCGTCGCCACGGACCGGTATCTCGCGGCTGACGCTTTGGACGCGATCGAAGTCGACTGGGAGCCCCTGCCGGCGGTAGCCGATCCGGAGAAGGCGCTCGAGCCGGGCAGTCCTGCTGTTCATCCCGAGTGGCCGGATAACATCGCGTTCACCTACAAGCAGGAGGGCGGCGACGTCGACAAAGCCTTTGCAGAAGCCGACGTGGTGGTGCGCCAGCGCCTGGTGAACCAGCGGCTCATCCCGGTGGCAATGGAGACGCGCGGGGTTGTGGCGGAATGGAAACCGGGAGACCGGCAACTGACCCTCTACACCTCCACGCAGATCCCGCATCTGGTTCGAACGCTTGTGGCCGGCATGCTCAAGATGCCCGAGAACCGGCTGCGGGTCGTTGCTCCCGAAGTCGGCGGAGGTTTCGGCAGCAAGCTCAACGTGTACGCCGAAGAGGCTCTCATGGCCTTCGTGGCAATGAAGATCGGCAAGCCGGTGAAGTGGATTGAATCCCGGCGGGAGAACTTCGTCGCCACAATTCACGGACGCGGGCATGTCGACTATTACGAAGTAGCGGCAAAGCGCGACGGCACAATACTGGGCATCAAACTAAAGCTCATTCAGGACATCGGAGCGTATCATCAGTTGCTCACGCCCGCCATTCCAACGCTCTCGATCCTGATGATGCCCGGTCTGTATAAATGCAAGAACGTGCGCGCCGATCTGATCGGCGTCTTCACCAATTGCACTCCCACCGACGCGTATCGGGGCGCCGGACGGCCTGAGGCGACCTACGGGATTGAGCGGATGGTGGACATCCTCGCCGCGGAGCTCCAGATGGATCCTGCCGAGATCCGCTTTAAGAACTTCGTAGGCTCCGGAGAATTTCCGTATCAGACTGCCACAGGGCTCTCTTATGACAGCGGCGATTATGCCGCTCCGCTGCGAAAAGCGCTCGAGACGGTTAGCTACAAGACGCTGCGCGAAGAACAGCGGAAAGCGCGTGAAGCCGGCCGCCTGATCGGCATCGGCATTTCGACCTATGGGGAAATCTGCGCTCTCGGTCCATCCGCGTCGTTGCCGTGCGGTGGCTGGGAAAGCGCTACGGTGAAGATCGAGCCCGGCGGCCAGGTCACGGTCCTGACGGGAATCTCCCCTCACGGACAGGGCGAGGAAACAACCTTTGCTCAGATCGTTGCCGACGAGCTTGGCGTAAGTATCGATGACGTCGTAGTGCTTCACGGCGATACGTCGCTCGTGCAGTACGGGATCGGCACTTTCGGCAGCCGCAACACGGCGATCGGCGGAACCGCTCTCTACTTCGCCTTGCAGGACTTGAAGGAGAAGCTCAAGAAGTTCGGAGCCATGCTGCTTGAGAGCGATGACGTCGTATGGAACCGCGGGCGGTGTGTCTGCATGAAGAGCGGTAAGGAAGTCACGCTTCCGGAGATTGCAGCCGCATCCTACCGCGCGATGAAGCTTCCCGAGAACACCGATCCCGGCCTGGTTGCGACCCGGTTCTGGGAGCCTCCAAACTTTACCTTCCCCTTCGGCGCCCACATCGTCGTGACGGAGGTCGATTCTGAAACCGGAGCGGTGCAGATCCTGCGGTATGTCGCGGTGGATGACTGCGGCAAGATCATCAATCCGCTACTGGTGCGAGGTCAGATACATGGCGGGGTCGTGCAAGCTCTCGGTCAGGTGTTCTACGAACACGCGGTTTATGACGAAAACGGCCAGCTCGTGACAGGCGAACTTACGGACTATGCGGTTCCCAAAGCGTCCTACATCCCGGCGATCGAGAGCTATCACACCGAGACGCCGTCGCCTGTGAATCCGCTCGGCGTCAAGGGCGTCGGCGAGGCAGGGACGATTGGCTGCACACCCGCGGCAGTCAACTCCGTAGTCGACGCGCTGAGCCATTTGGGCGTCCGGCACATCGATATGCCGCTGACTCCCGAAAAGATTTGGAAGGTGATTCAGGACAGGAGGACGGCATGATTCCCGATACGTTCGACTACTCTGCTCCCGTCACTCTGACGGAGGCGATCGAGCTGCTGTCGAGCGGCGCGAAAGCGCTGGCCGGCGGGCAGAGCCTCATTCCCTTGATGAAGCTCAGGCTTGCTTCTCCGCAGCATCTGGTCGACTTGTCGCGTATCCCCGAGCTCTCCGGCATTCGGGAAGAGAACGGCGTCCTGCACATTGGAGCGATGACAACTCATTACGAGATTGAAAGCTCGATGTTGTTACGCTCCGCGTGTCCCCTCCTTCCGCAGACTGCCGGCCGCATCGGTGACGTACAGATCCGCAACATGGGCACGATCGGCGGAAGCATCGCCCATGCGGATCCGGCTTCTGATTATCCTGCCGCTCTGCTTGCATTGGACGCCACAGTGCGCATCGCCGGCGCGGGCGGCTTTCGGACAGTCTCCTATGAGGATCTGTTGGTGGACAGCTTCCTGGTTGCGCTGGAGCCGGGAGAAGTGATCGTCGACATCATGGCGCCCGTTGATCCTCCGAATACCGGCACATGCTACGTGAAGGCTCCTCAAGCAGCCTCCGGCTTCGCGATCGTCGGGGTTGCGGTTCGAGCCGTGAAGTCGGACGGAGTCGTCTCATCGGCACGTGTGGGCGTCACCGGACTTGCGGCGAAACCTTTCCGTGCGCGTAGCGTGGAACAGGCGCTGGGGGGGACTCGGGGCACGGATGCCGATATCACTCGGGCTGCGGCTCTTGTTGGAGACGGAGTGGATGCGAACTCAGACCTGCACGCCTCGGCCGATTACCGCAAGCATTTAGCGGAAGTCTACCTGCGGCGGGCGCTCCGTGCAGCCCTCATCTAAGCACTTAAAACCCGGAGACGAACGTGATCATTGAAGGCACGAGAAGCGTTGCCCTCGAGCCGCAAAGGCTCTATACGCTGCTTCAGGACCCTGACACTCTCGCCCGGTGCATTCCGGGATGCGAATCATTGGTGAAGGAAGGCGATCAGGAATACCGCCTCAAGATGAAGCTGGTCATTGCGAGTGTGAACGGCCTGTTCGACGGCAAGGTCCGGATCGCGGACCCATCACCGCATGAGAGCTTCCGTTTGATTGTTGAGGGATCCGGACGGGCGGGATTTGTCAAAGGCGATGGCGTGATCCGGCTCACGAGCGACAACGGGGCGGGGACAAATGTCCACTACAAGGGCGAAGTTCACGTCGGCGGCACGATCGCAGCGGTCGGGCAGCGCCTTCTCGATATGACCGCGAAGATGGTGATCAAGCGCTTCTTCGACAAGGTCTCCGAAGAAGCGGTTGCAAAGGCTTCAGGCACGTAGTGCTGCTCGGGTTGTATCATCTACAGGAACACACATCTATGAGATTGACAGCAGCGCTTCTCCTGAGTGCTCTCCCGATTCTTCTGGCCGAGGAGTACAAGCTTGGTCCTGACTCGCAGCGAAAGCCTGGAGTTCCGCAGGGCACGGTAACGAAATACACCTGGAGTTCCAGCCGCATTTTCCCCGGCACCGTCCGCGATTACTGGGTCTATGTTCCCGCGCAGTACAAGCCCGAGAAACCAGCCTGCGTGATGATCTTCCAGGACGGTGGGGGCTATGTGAATCCGGAAGGCGCTTGGCGGGTGCCGATTGTCTTTGACAACCTGATTCACGAGGGCTCAATGCCGGTCACGATCGGCATCTTCATCAACCCCGGCGTGCTTCCGGCTTTGAGTGAGAAGCAGCAGAATCGCTACAACCGCAGCTACGAGTACGACGGGATGAGCGACCGCTATGCGCGCTTCCTGATCGAAGAGATTCTGCCGGAAGTTGCGAAGAAATACAGGCTGTCTTCCGATCCGAACGACCGGGCGATTGCGGGCTCCAGCTCGGGAGCGATTGCCGCATTCACAGCCGCCTGGCACCGGCCCGACGCCTTTCGCCGCGTCCTAAGCTTCATCGGTACTTACGTCAATATCCGAGGCGGCCACAACTACCCGACGCTCGTCCGGAAGATGGAGCCAAAGCCGCTGCGCGTGTTTTTGCAGGACGGCGACAAGGACCTGAACATCTACGCGGGCAACTGGTGGATCGCAAATCAGGACATGTACTCGGCTCTGCATTATGCGGGGTATGAGGTGACGTTTGTGCCGGGCACCGAGGGGCACAACAGCAAGCACGGAGCCGCGATTCTTCCCGATGCTCTCCGCTGGCTCTGGAAGGACTGGCCAAAGCCCGTCTCCAAGCCCACCGCCTCGGCAGGCGAACGCCACTTCGTAACAAGCATTCTCGATCCTGACTTCGATTGGGAAGTGGTGAGCCAAGGGCACAAATTTACCGAAGGCCCCACCGTCGACCGCGAGGGCAACCTTTACTTCGTCGACGTGCCGAACAGCCGGATTCACAAGGTCGACACGCAGGGTAAAGTCAGCGTGTTTAAGGAGAACACGGGCCGGGCCACCGGCCTTGCTTTCGGTCCCGATGGCCGCCTTTACGCCGCCCAGAATGGAGCCAAGCGTGTCGTTGCCTATGCTGCTGATGGAAAAGAATCGGTGATTGTGGATGGAGTCGTTCCAAACGATCTCGCAGTCAGCAGCCGGGGCGATCTTTACTTCACCGAGCCCTCGACCAAGCGCGTCTGGTACGTAGATCCGAAAGGGAACAAGCGCGTGGTGCACGAAGGTTTGAATTTTGCGAACGGAGTAGGATTCTCTGCCGATGAATCCCTGCTTTTTGTCGCGGATTCACTCACGAAGTGGGTATGGTCATTCCAGGTGCAACCGGACGGCTCCTTGGCCAACGGACAGCCGTTCTATCGCCTGGAGTCCCCCGATGACCTCGAGACGGGTTCCTTGCGTGTCGGCGGCGATGGATTGACGACGGACACGGAAGGACATCTCTATGTCGCTACGCGGCTGGGAATCCAGGTTTGCGACCAGCCGGGACGCGTCGTCGGAATTATCCGAAAGCCGGCGGATGCAGATCCCTCCAACATGGTCTTTGGCGGACCCGACGGGCAAACTCTCTATCTGACGGCGGGTGACAAAGTCTGGCGCCGCCATCTGCGCCGCAAGGGCGTCAAGCCGTGGGAACCTGTCAAACCGCCGGTTCCTCGTCTCTAAGCTCCTAGCGGAGCCCCGGATAAAACCGCCAGCCGCTGCGGAAATTCCGCGTGAGCGGCTGGCCCGTAAGCGAAGCGCGCACCATCTCCACTGGCATGGAATTGAGTTGAAGGATGCGATCGTGGAACTCGCGCAGCGTCATCTTGCCAGTGCCCACTAACTCGCGATTGAGCTCCCGGAACTGCAGAGCGCCAATCATATACGCAATCTGATACAACGGCCCGTAATCGCCCTCGAATGACCGCCGAACCTCCGCTGCGGCGTTCTCCGGCTCTTGTCCTCCCTTTTCGATCAGGAACTGGACACACTCGGCGGCAGTCATCTTGCCCAAATGGAAATTGAGCGAGAAGATGATGCGCGAGCACCGGTGCATGCGCCAGAAAAGCATGCCGATGCGATCTTCCGGGCTTCGTGCGAAGCCGCGATCCCACAGCAGCATCTCCCAGTAGAGAGCCCAGCCTTCCGTCCAGAAAGGAGTGGCGAAAGGCTCACGGTAAGTCCGATAGCGCGAGGTCATGAGTTGCTGGAGGTTGTGGCCGGGAATCAGCTCGTGGAAGACTGTTGCGCGCGCGAAATGAACGTTGTTTCCGCGCATGCTCATCATCTTCTCCTCATGCGTCATTCCGCTGGTTGGATACGCGACCAGGATTGCTTCCCCGCCGAGGAAGAACGGCGCAAACTTCTGGCGCTCGGGCGACATCATCTCCATGCGCCAGGTGTCGCGTGCAAGGGGCGGAACCGTCACCAGATTGTGTTTCTCGACATAGTCAATCGCTTCCATGGCCAGGTTGCGGACCAGGAGCGGCTGCTTGCCGGGCTCGACGTGCAAGGTCTTGACGTGCTCGAGCGCTTTGCGCCAGTCGTCCCCGAATCCGAGCTCGCGCGACGCTTTGCGCATCTCCTCCTGGCACCGGGCGAACTCGCGCTTGGCGATTTCGATCAGTTCGTCCGGCGTGTAGGGGATCATCTCAGAGGCCAGGTCCGCCAGCAGGGCCTCGCTGCCAATTGGATCGCCCAGGATCGTTGTCTTGTCGTCTTTCGCAACACCGGCGAGCTTCTCGCGGATGAGGGTGGAGTAATCTTCGAGAGCGGTATCGAGTTGCTTGTACGGCTCGGCTGTCCACCAGGTGAAGGCGGGGTCGTAGCTGTTGTAGAAGGAATGCCAGCGGCGCAAGGTCTCGCTCAGGGATAGCAAGGCCTTTGAGGCACGGTTAGCTGAGGTGCGGCTGGCTGCCGCGGGCAGTTGTGCCGAGAGCTCGCGCACCTGTTTTAGGATCCTGTTGAGTTCATTTGCCGCCCGCGCCGGATCGACGGAATCGATGCGCTGACGCGCCTCATAAAGTGCGGTGATCGACGGAGCGAACGGGATCAGATTGCTGATCTCCTTGTAACGCTTCTCTTCCTGATCCAGTACGCGCAGTTCCTGCTGGAGCCTGTTCCGAAAGAGGATCCAATCGACCTTCCCGTCCTGGGATAACCTGTCGAATTCTATCTTTTCTGTGCTTTCCAGCCAGGTTCGATAGAAAGAGCGCAGCGCCCCTAACCGCGCCTGCGAGTACGGGGCATCGAAAAAGCGCTGGAGCTGATCGCGATCCGCGCTGTAGCGCTCCAGCCATATCCGCAGCGTCCCGTCCGGAGGCGCGCTCTCCAGGCCTTCCGGAGCTTGATAGTGGAAGTCGGTGGAACGTGGGAAGTCAGGCACGGTCGCTGCCGGCAGCACGGCCGCCAGGAGGAGCAGGGCTGGGATGGGTCGCATGCTATTCAGGATAAGCTGCTGCTGTGCGCCCGCAATACACTGACAGGTATGCTGGCTCAATCGAAAACCCGCCGGAGCAGGTCTTGGCGAAACACGCTCTATGTCATCATCTTTGAGGCGAACACTCGCGCTGGCCGCATGTTCGACATCATCCTGCTTACGATCATCCTGCTCAGCGTTGCGGCCGTGTCCGTGGAGAGCGTGCCCGAACTTCAGGCGCGATACGGAGCCACGTTGCGAGCGCTGGAGTGGCTGTTTACGGCTCTCTTTTCGATTGAATATGTTCTGCGCCTTATTTCGGCCCGGAACCCGGTCCGGTACGCGTTCAGCTTCTTCGGAATCGTCGATCTGGTGGCGGTTCTTCCGAGCTACTGCAGCCTCTTTCTGCCGGGCTCCCAGTCCTTCCTCGTGATTCGAGTCTTACGTCTGCTTCGCATTTTCCGCATCTTGAAGCTCGGGGCCTATCTGGCGGAAGCGCGGGTGTTGAAGGAGGCTCTTCAAGCGAGCAGGCCGAAGATCACCGTATTCCTGACAGCCGTTCTCTCGGTAGTTGTCGTAGTGGGCGCGGTGATGTATTTGATCGAGGGGAACGCCAGCGGGTTCACGAGCATTCCCCGCTCGATGTACTGGGCCATTGTCACGATGACCACCGTAGGATACGGCGATATCACTCCAAGAACGCCGTTCGGTCAGACGGTCGCCGCTATCCTGATGATCCTCGGGTACGGGATCATTGCTGTGCCGACCGGCATTGTCTCGGTGGAGCTGGCGAACGCCACGCGCCACCAGTACGGCACCCGGACCTGCCCCACCTGCCAGCTCGCCCGGCATGACGGAGATGCCCGGCACTGCAAGCGCTGCGGGACGGCGCTGCCCGCACTCGCCGGCAACGCTCAGGCCGCGCCGTAAAGCCTATTTCGTTTTGATGGGGTCTGGCGGCCTGGATGGCAGCTTCTTGGGATTTGCCTTGATCCGCGCCATCACCTCAGCCACGCCCCGCTCCAGTTGGGGATCGCTGCCTGCGATCACCGCTTTCGGATGGTTCTCCACGACGATATCCGGCTCGACGCCTTCGCCTTCGATAATCCAGTTGCCATCGACGCTCGCGAAGCCGAATTCAGGCACACTTACCTGCCCGCCGTCGATCAGCGCGCCCCGGTTCGTGATGCCAATAACGCCGCCCCACGACCGCTTGCCAATCAGTGGACCGAGTTTGGCCTGGCGGAACATCGCCGGAAAGATATCGCCATCCGAAGCAGACGTCTCGTTGAGCAGACAGACGAGGTGTCCATGGAAGGCCTGATCGGGGTACGTTGTTACGGATTCGTTCGTACGCGAGAATCCGGTTGCCAGGACTTCTCTTCTGAGCCGCTCGATCAGCATGCGGGAGACGTTGCCGCCTCCGTTCGAGCGGACATCGATCACCATCCCTTCCTTCCGGATCTGCGGGTAGTACTGCTTGATGAACTCACGGATGCCCTCCGCGCCCATGTTGGGAATGTGGATGTAGCCGACCCTGCCTCCGCTCAACTTGTCGACAAGCGCCCGATTCCGCTCCACCATCTGCAAATAAATGAGATTGCTTTCGTCAGAAATTGGTTGGATGACAACCTCGCGCGAACCTTCCATGACGGGCTTCGAGTTCATGCGCAGGCGCACCTGCCGGTCGGCTTTACCCCGAAGCAGGCGGTAGGGATTGTCGTTGGCTGTCAGCGGTTCGCCATCGATCTCCAGCACATATTCGCCAACCTTAGCGTTGATGCCGATTTCCGTAATCGGGGAGCGGTAGACAGGCTCTTCGTTGTGGCCTTTGAAGATGTGGACGATCTTGTAGCGGCCCGCTGCTTCATCCAGCTCGAACCGGGCGCCCGGAAGAGCGACTCGCGGCCGGGGCGGCTGATTCCAATCGCCACCAGAGATGTAGGCATGCCCGACGTTCAGCTCGGAAACCATCTCGCCCAGAACGTAGTTGAGGTCGGCGCGGTGGCCTACATATTCGAGCATCGGCGCGTACTGCCGGCGCAGCGCCTCCCAGTCGTAGCCGTGCATATTCGGGACGTAGAAGAAGTCACGATAGCGGCGCCAGACTTCGTTGAAGATCTGCGTCCATTCCTGAGAGGGGATTCGGTTCACTGTAAGCCCGGCAGTCGACACCGTCTTCTTGCTCGCGGCGCCGTTCGGCGCAGCATTCATCAGCGTGAAGCCTTGCTGCTGGCGAACCAGAACCTTGCTCCCGTCGAACGAAACCGTATAGGCCTGAATGTTTTCGGCCAGCACCGTTTCCTTCCGATCCTTCATCGAAAAGATCACGAGCGCCGGGGGCGTTTCTGACGAGCGGCCATAGTAGGGGTTGCCTGTTCGCCAGTACAGCAAGTGGCCCTTCACAGCAACCAGATTGCCGAGGTTTGCCGCCTCCACAGGGACTCGCGCCACGCGTTCGCCCAGCCCGTCGAAGTCGATCTTTACTTCCGGGATTTTGGCTTGCGGTTTTGCGGTTTCCGGCTTCTTCGCGTCCGCCTCTTTTGTGGCTGGATTCTCAATGGTGACTTCGTCACTTTCCGGCGGGAAGGGATGCTTTACGTCCTTGCGAAGCGCCAAGGCGAAGATGGACCGGTTTCGCGCGCCCGCAAAGTTGAATTCGATCGAACTGATCAGCGGAGCGTACTCACGGTCGCTCAGATAGTACAGGTAGTTGCCTTCCGGATCCCACGACGGGCTTTGCGCATTGAACATGGGGTCGGTGATCCGATGGGACCGGCCGTCCGCCAAGCTGTGAATGTAGACAGATCTGTTTCCGTTTTCGTTTGAAAGGCTGTAGGCGATCCAATTACTGTCCGGAGACCACTCGTAATCGAGCAGCAGCCCTCGCTTCTCATCCGCGATCTCCGTTACGGACTTATCGTCGAGCTTGAGCAGGTACAGCTTGCCATCTTTGTCGGAGAAGGCGATCCGCTTGCCGTCGGGTGACCACTGCAGGTTGTACCGCATGGCCTTGCCGTTCTTTGTCAGCTGTTCCGGTTCGCCCGAGCCGTCCTGGCTGACGAGGTAAATCTCCTCCTCGCCCGACATGTCGGACAGGAAGGCAATCTTGCTGCCGTCAGGCGACCAGGCGGGGTCCTTATCGTGGGCGCCTGAGGAGCGGGTCAGGTTTCGCGGAGTGCCCTTTTCGATCGGAGCGGTGAAAATGTCGCCGCGAGCGACAAAGAGTGCGCGCTCACCCTTCGGGCTCAGACCGAATCTGGTAACCTGATTGCCGACGTTGATGAGCGAGGGCCGCGATGCCAGGCCGTCATAGGGAACATTGATTTGGATACGCTGAGGCTTGCTTCCTGCCTTCGTAGAGACGACGTGGATTTCGCCATTCAGTTCGTAGACGATCTGATCCTTATCCCCCTTGCTCGGCCAGCGGACATCCCAATCTTTGTAGTCGGTGAGCGCGCGCGTCTTCTTTGACGATGGATCGTACTCGTACAAATTCAACGTACCGGTGCGGTCGCTTGCGAAGTAAATCTTGGAACCGATCCACATCGGGTCCCGCTCTGTCCTCGGGCTGTTCGCAATCGGCTCGAGCTCGGCCGTC
Organism: uncultured Bryobacterales bacterium; assembly: GCA_937959285.1. Taxonomy (GTDB): domain Bacteria; phylum Acidobacteriota; class Terriglobia; order Bryobacterales; family Bryobacteraceae; genus JADGHK01. Next base: position 14,706 of record CALGAR010000029.1, on the reverse strand, counting down.
TTCAAGTGGAAGATGAAGAGATCTTGTGCCCAGCCTCCCTGATAGCGTTTCCACGTCCGGAAGTCGCGGAAGAGCGGGGAATAGATGACGCGCTGGCCGTCTGGCGAAAAGTCCCCTGCTCCTGCCGTCGGCATGGGCAGAGCTTTGGGCAGTCCTCCGGTTACGGGCACTGTGTACAGACGGGAATCTCCGGAATGCCAGCCATCGCGCGTCGAGCGGAAGATGACGGACTTGCCGTCGGGCGTCCAGCCGTAGACCTGGTTGTCGTAGCCCCACCGGTCCGGCATGGGGCCCCGCGCCGGATACCACGTCAGTTGTTTGGGAACGCCGCCGACAGAGGGGATTACGTAGACCTGCTCGTCGCCGTCGTACTGGCCCGTGAAGGCAATCCACTGCCCATCGGGTGAGAATTTGGCAAACAGCTCCAGCCCGGGATGAGCCGTCAGGCGTGTTGCTGTCCCGCCGGATGAAGGCGCCGTCCAGAGGTCCCCGGCGTAGGTGAAAACGACCTTGTCGCCGTGAATGTCAGGGAATCGAAGGAGTTTCGTCTGCGCCCAAGCGGGAAAGGCAAGGGCAGCCATAAAGACGGCAAGCGAGCGAGGAATTGAGAGTCTCATACAAAGGCAGAGGTTAAGCGAGCCCTTTTCGGGCAAGTCTAATCTTGGACGTACGGGCCGGCGCGTTCGTTAGCGCCGGCCATCGTGGCTGCTTACAGCAAATCTTCGCGCCCGCGCTTTTCGAGCATTTTTACAAGCTCGCCGACCTGCTGCGCCCTTGACCGGTCCGCAACCAGGAGGGCGTCCGGAGTGTCGACAATGACAAGGTCCCGCACACCGAGCAGTGCGACCAAGCGATCCTTGGAGTCGACGTAGTTGTTGGCGCTGTCGATGTAGAGCATCTCGCCTCGGGCCGCATTTCCGGACGCGTCCCGCTTCATCAGCTCGTAGACCGCATTCCAGCTCCCGACATCGTTCCAGCCGATATCGTCGGCCGCGAGGCCTACCACATTGCTGGCCTTTTCCAGCACGGCGTAATCGACGGAAATATTCTCGCAATGCGGGAACGCTTCAGCGACGGCACTGCCGAACTTCCGGCTGTTGAATGGGGGCAGAGCAGCGAGCAACGTCGCGGTGCGGGGTAAATGCTGGCGCAACGCATCGAGGTAAACGGAGGCGCGCCAGAAGAACATTCCCGCGTTCCAGTAGAAATTGCCGGCCTCGAAGAATTGCTTCGCCACTTCCTGGCTGGGCTTCTCGCGGAAGCGCAGAACCGGAGAGGGCGTCAGGCTTCCGGGCTGGATGTCTGTGGGGAACTCGATGTATCCGTAGCCGGTCTCGGCCCACCGAGGCTGAATGCCCAGAACGACGATCTGACCCTTCTCCGCCGCCTTGAAGGCGGGCTTCAGGAGCCGCACATAGCGCTTCGGCTTCTCGATCCAGTGATCGGCGGGAAAGACGCCCATGACGGCGTCAGGATCGATGGATTGCAGAATGTGTGCGGCAAGGCCAATCGCAGGCGCTGTATTGCGTTGGGCCGGTTCGGCGAGGATCTGCCGCTTGGGCACGGCGGGGAGCTGGCGCACAATCTGGTCCCGCAGATAGTCATTCGTGAGTATCCACAGGCGCTCAGGCGGAATCAGCGGTGACAACCGTTCTACGGTTTGCTGAATCAGGGAGCCGTTTCCCAGGAAATCGAGAACTTGCTTTGCGCTTCGCTTACGGCTGCGGGGCCAAAATCGCGTACCGCGCCCGCCAGCCAGAATCAGGCCGTAGTAGTGGTTTGTGGGCATGAGCTTATGCAAGAAGGAAGCTGCCGGTGACCGCTCCCTGTCAGAACTGCATCGTATCCACTACAAATCTACATCGAATCGAAGCGATGCCAAAATCGCTCACTTCAAGTCATAGCCGCGAATGAGTTGGAAGGTGCGTTCCCAGCGTGTCTTCGTGAAGAAGTTGCGGGCAAGGTCGAGCAGATGATCGAGGCTGATGAAAGAGCCCGTCAGCCGCTCCGTGGTCGCATCATAGGACCAGTAGATGATCAGAGGTTTGCCGATGATGTTGGCGCGCGGCACGAAGCCCCAGTAGCGGCTGTCGAGGGACGAATCGCGATTGTCGCCAAGGGCGAAGTAGTGGTCCGGAGGAACGACCACTTCTCCGTTGACGACATGCTTCTCGAGCATTTCGAGCGCCCCTTCGTCGACGCGCATGTTCGGCTCGCCGGGGAAGTTATCGCGGTAGGAGTCAATGTAGTCGAGCTTGTGGTACTTATAGGGCTCCACCAGCTTCTTCCCGTTCAGGTAGACCTCCTTGTTGACAATCCGGATACGATCGCCAGGCACGCCGATCACGCGTTTGACAAACGTCTGACGGATGTCAACCGGATAACGAAAAACGATGATGTCGCCGCGTTTGACGGGAGTGTAGGGCAGTATGTACTTGCTGATCGGTCCCGGCGGGGCATACGCAAGCTTGTCCACCAGGAGGTGGTCGCCGATCAGGAGAGTGTCTTCCATTGATCCGGTAGGGATCACGAACGCCTGCACGAGCGTCGTTGTGCCGAACAGCAGCAGGAGGATTGTCACCGTCCACTCGGCAATGGTGCCTCGCGCTGTCTCGGCCGCCTTTCGCCCTTTCTCCCCGGTCTTACTCTCCGGTACAGTCAGTTTTTGCTGGTCCACGAAGTCCCTCTGTTTGTCGCTATTAATATATTCTGGCACAGGCCGCCCGGCTACTCGCCGGAGAAGCGCCGGAGCCTGAAAATCTCCCCCAGGGCAATATACAGATTCACCACACCCAAACCCGTGAGGGCGCCGCGGAACTCAGGCCGCATCCACATCGAGTCGATCCAGGGATGGATCGAGCGGATGTAGTTGGAGCCCCAGTTGTCGAGCCACGGGAACATCACGAGAAACGCGCCGAGCTCGAAGCACAGCACCGCAAACAGGAACGCCGAGAACTTGTGGTACCAGCGGTAGTGCTTTGCAGCTTCTCTCTCATGAACGCTATTCAACCGGTACTCCTTTGCGCAGGGCGCTGTCCTCGGGGAACGGCAGGGTGAGCTGTGGCCGGGCTTCCGCGAGCGGGAACCGGAAGGCGAGGCGGACCGGCTCAAAGCTGAAACGGTGAAGCGGGGTTGGACCGAACCGCGCGAGCGCCTCCAGATGCTCCGGCGTGGAGTAACCCTTGTTGCGAGCCAGGCCATAAGCGGGAAACACGAGATCCCAGGCGCGGAGGCAGGCGTCCCGGGCTACTTTGGCGAGGATCGAGGCTGCGGCGATACACTGCACCTTCACGTCGCCGTGAATGATCGACTGCTGGGGAAGGCCGATATCGAGCCGGACCGCATCAAGGAGCAGGTAGTCGCAGGGCGGTTCCAGCTTTTCGACAGCGCGCCGCATGGCACGAAGGGACGCCTGGTAGATGTTAACACGGTCGATTTCGGCGGCATCGCTGCATCCGATGGCCCACGCCACTGCTCTCTCCCGAATCCGCTGCGCCAGCGCTTCGCGGCGCGCGGCATCGAGCAGCTTGCTGTCTCGAAGACCCCGGATCGGCCGGTCCGGAGAGAGGACCACGGCGGCGGCAAACACAGGGCCGAACAGCGATCCGCGGCCCGCCTCGTCGACGCCAGCAACGGCTTGATAACCCCGGGCGCGACACTCCCGTTCCAGTTTTCCTTCGCACCGGAACGGGGATGCGCGCTGAGGCAACTTTGAAACTACTCCCGCTCTTTCAGACGGGCGGCCTTACCTTTCAACTGGCGCAGGTAGTACAGTTTTGCGCGCCGGACCTTGCCTGTACGAACGACGTCGATGTGGTCGATGACGGGGGCATGGATTGGGAAGATTCGCTCGACGCCCTGTCCGAAGCTGATCTTGCGGACGGTGATGGTCTCTCCCATCCCTGTGTTGTTACGTGCGATGACGGTGCCTTCAAACGCCTGCAGACGTTCCTTATCACCCTCTCGAATCTTTACATGGACCCGAATGGTATCGCCCGGCCGGAACTCGGGGATATCATTTCGTTTGCTTTTGTTGATCACCTTCGTCAACAGTGCGTTAGTCATTGCAACACTTCCTTCTTGTCAGATTCCGTTGGAACCGGGGCGCCCGCTTCGGGTTCCACCTTCCGGCGCCGCCGCTTCTTCGGCGGCTCTTCCGGCGGTAAATGCTCCGCCAAGTCAGGACGCAGGCGGATCGTCTTCTCCCGGGCCGCCTGCCGCCGCCACTTCCGAATCTCCTCGTGATTCCCGTTGAGGAGCACCTCCGGCACTTTCCACCCCCGGAAGTTCGCCGGACGCGTGTAGTGCGGGCAATCGAGCATCTTCTCCCCCGGAGCGCTGAACGACTCCTGGATTGCCGATGCCTCATTGCCCAAGACACCCGGCAACAGCCTGGCGACACAATCGATGACCACCGCGGCCGCCAGTTCGCCGCCGCTCAGCACAAAGTCGCCGATGGACAGCTCTTCATCGGCGAGATGCTCGGCGACCCGCTCGTCAACGCCCTCGTAGCGGCCGCAGATCAGCAGAAGCTCGCGATACTTGCTCAGGCGCCGCGCCGCTTCCTGATCAAAAACCGGCCCCTGGGCCGAGAGCAGGATCACCCGCTGCTCCGGAGTACGCTGGGGCCAGATCGATTCGACAGCGTCGAAAATCGGCCCCGGCTTCAGCACCATGCCTTCGCCGCCGCCAAACGGCCTGTCGTCCACCGTCCTGTGCCGGTCCGAAGTCCAGTCCCTCAGGTTATGAACATGGATCTTCAGGATTCCAGCCCCGGCCGCCTTCGCCACCACGCCATGCTCGAACGGTCCCCGAAAGAACTCGGGGAAGATTGTCAGCACGTGGAAGATCATTCCTTACGGCCCGGGCGGCCGATTCAACTCCTTCAAGCCTTCCGGCAGATCCACGACGATCCGCTTAGCGGCAACGTCGATTTCGACGCATATCTCCCGGACTAGCGGGATGAGAAGCTCGCCGTGGCCCTTCCTTTCAGGCTCTTCTACCTGCAGCAGCACGGGACCACCGTACTCCAGCCAGTCCGTCACTCGGCCTAGCGATTCCCCCGTCTCCCTTTCAAAGACCTCACAGCCGATGATATCGGATTGATAATACTCACCTTCGGGAAGGACGGGACGCTCGGAGAGCGGAATACACACGTCCGCCCCCTGCAGCGGCTCGGCATCGGAAATCGTATCGATGCCGTGGAACTTGAAAATCAGCCGCCCCTGATGCCACCAGACCCGTTCCACTTCGAAGGGACTTTCGCCTAGAGGCCGCCCGTCCCTTCCGAAGAGGAACACCTGTCTGAGCTCCTGGTACCGGTCTTCGCGGCTACTGAATCCCCTCGCAAATAACTCGCCGCGCAGACCCCGCGTCTTCCCGAGACGCGCAACAGCGACCCACTCTTCCCGGTCCGTCGAGCCGGTCAACCGTTCCGTTTACTCCAAAATCTCCAGCGTAAAGCGCCGATTCAACTTCATTCCGGCTGCTCCAAGCAGCGTCCGGATGGATCGTGCCGTCCTGCCCTGCTTCCCGATGACTTTCCCCAGATCGCTTGGCGCGACTTTCAGCTCCAGGACGGTGACCTGCTCTCCTTGAACCTCACGAACACTGACTTCTTCCGGGATGTCAACGAGAGCTTTCGCGATGTCTTCTACAAGTTCCTTCATCCCTGCCATCCCTGGACCTCCTGCTCACTGCAACGATGATACCAAAGCCATCACCGCAGCCGTGTAGCGGGTCTCAGGCGGCAGGCTGCTGTTGAGGGGCCGGGTTTGCCTTGAGGAGGCGGGCAACCGTATCGGATAACTGCGCACCGCGCTTCACCCAGTGCTGAATCCGCTCGTGCTCCAGCTTCACCTGTGCGGGTTGTGCAACCGGATTATAGTAACCCACCACTTCTACCGCCCGGCTATCGCGGGCACGCTCTTTCTCAATCACCACCACTCGGTAGGTCGGCTTCTTCTTTGCGCCGAACCGAGCCAGTCGAATCATCAACATTCCGCTTTTACTCCTGTCAAATCCAATGCTTCCTACGGCGCTCCGAAACTGCCGAAGTTGGGCAGTTTCCACTTGCCCAGCTTCTTGCCGAGCATTCCACCGGAAAATGTTTTCATCATCTTGCGCGCTTGCGCGTATTGCTTCAGCAGGTTATTGACATCCTGCACGCTGGTGCCGCTGCCTTTAGCGATGCGTCTCCGGCGTGAGCCGTTGATAATCATGTGATTTGCGCGTTCCTGCCTGGTCATCGAGTCGATGATCGCCACAACGCGCGTGATCTCTTTCTCATCGACCTTGACGTTCTTCAGATCCTTCAAGGGCCCGATTTGAGGCATCATGCCAAGCAGCCCTTCGAGCGGACCGAGCTTGCGGAGCTGCTTCAGCTGATCGCGAAAGTCCTCGAGTGTGAACTCGTTCTCGATCAGCTTCCGCTGCATCTCCTCGGCCTGCTTCTGGTCGATGGTCTGCTCCACCTTCTCGATCAGGGACAGCACGTCTCCCATGCCGAGGATGCGGGAGGCCGCCCGTTCCGGATGGAACGGCTCTAACGCATCAAACTTTTCGCCGACGCCGACAAACTTCAACGGCTGCCCGGTGACATGACGAATCGAGAGCGCCGCTCCGCCGCGGGCGTCGCCGTCCATCTTCGTCAGGATCACGCCCGTGATCCCCAGCCGCTTGTGGAACTCATCGGCCGACTTGACGGCGTCCTGGCCGGTCATCGCGTCAGCGACGAACAGGATCTCGGTCGGCTGGAGCGCTTCTTTCAGCTCCTGCAGCTCCGCCATCAGCTCGTCGTCGATATGGAGCCGTCCGGCGGTGTCGACCAGCAGGACATCCCGTCCCGTCTGGACAGCCTCACGCCGGGCCGCCTTGGCCAGATCGAGGGGTTTTTCTTCCCCGGGCGCCCCCTCATAGACCGGCAGCTTGATATCCCGGGCAATCACCGCAAGTTGCTGGCGGGCGGCCGGACGGTATACGTCGACCGAAACCATCAGCGGGCGGTTGCCGTTCTTTGAAAGGTAGCGCGCGAGCTTCCCGGTTGAGGTGGTCTTACCGGAACCCTGTAATCCGACAATCATGATAACTGTCGGCGGGTCATTCGCAAACCGTAGCCGGGACTGGTGGCTCCCAAGTACGCGGATGAGTTCGTCCCGGACAATCTTTACGACCTGCTGGGCAGGAGAAAGGGCGGTAAGCACTTCCTCCCCCATCGCTTTCGACTTAACGGCTTCGATGAACTGCTTGACGACGCGGAAATGCACGTCGGCCTCAAGCAGCGCGACGCGGATTTCCTTCAGCGCCGCCTCCATATTTTCGGCCGTCAATTTCCCTTCGCCGCGCAGGTTCTTGAAGACCCGCTGCAGCTTCTCGGATAATGTGTCAAACATGATGGGGTTCGGATCGCTCTGAGTTACAGGAGAGTTTCCGACGCACTACCGCATGATGGCAGTCTCTTCATTATAGAAAAACCGGACCGCGATTGCACACGCCTGCAACGCGCCCCCCTTGCCCCCATCCCTAAAAAGATTCAAGACGGCGCCTCCTCAACTCGATAAGTGGCTTGAGACCTTTTACGTGAGGAGCGACCGATGAATTCTGTGAAAACTGGTGTCCTTGCTGCCCTTCTCGTACTTGGAGCAGGCAGCGCGAAGGCTGAGCTGAGGTTAACCATGGCCGAGGCGACTCAGGCCGCGATCTCTTCTCCCCGTCCCGAATACAGTCCGATTGCGCAAAAGATGAAGGTTTCGGGCGAGGTCGTAGTGGAGGCCCGGATTTCCGAAACGGGAACTGTGGAGGATGTGAAGGTGATCAGCGGCAACGCTTTGCTGACGCCGAACGTTGTGAAGACCGTTAAGGATTGGAAGTTCAAGCCGTTCCAGGAGAACGGGGCCCCAACCCAGGCGGTAGCAACCCTCAAGTTCAACTTCAAGATGAATTAGTACATCGCCCGACTGGAGGATCACGTGAAAAGCAAAGGCGCCCTGGGGCGAGCCCTGAATGGGAGTGTACTGGCTGTCCTCGTTCTGGTTACGATTCTCGGAACCAGTTCCATCCTTGTGAGTCGCAATCTCGGCTCGCGCCTCGACCAGGCCATCAACAACACGGCCCGGCAGCAGATGATCGCCGGACAAATCAGCACGGCGGCTGCCGACCTGGTGGCGATCGAGCGCGGGCTGGCCACCGCGACGCTGCTGCAGCGGCCTGAAGCCGCCGAAGCCTTCAAGCGGGACTTCGAGGCTTCCGATGACCTTACGCGCCGGCTTCTGGATGAATTCCTAGGACTTTCTCTCGCTCCGTCGACAAGATCGCTTGTCGAAGACCTGAAGGCGGACCATGCTGCCGCGGGCCGGATGCACGAGACGATCATCGCCGCGATGCAGCGCCAGGAGATGGACAAAGCTCTCCAGATGCTCGAATCCGGGCTGCTGCCGAAGCTTCAGCAGGTCAGCTCAGGCGCGAAGAAGCTGGTGGAGGAGCAGCGAGAACAGCTGAAGCACGTATCGGAGTCAGCCGCTTCGACAGAGCTGATCAGCCTGATTGTGACAGTCGGCGTTACGCTCATCTGCCTGGCAATGGGAGGAGTGGCGTTCATGGTCGTGCGCAGAACCACTCGCACCCTGCGCGCCATCAGCACCAGGCTCGCCGACTGCGCCGAACACGTTTCACTCGGTTCGGATCAGATCACCGCTGCGAGCCGGACGCTCGCCGAAGGGGCTGCCCGGCAGGCAGCGTCGCTTGAAGAAACGTCAGCGTCGAGCCAGGAGATGAGCTCGCTCACGCAACGCAACGCCGAAAGCACCCGGCAGGCGACTGCGCTCATGGATCAGGTCGACGCCGAGGTGAGAAATGCCAACATCACCCTGGAGCAGATGCTTCAGAGCATGAACGAAATCCGGGGTTCGAGCGAGAAAATCGCGAGAATTATCAAAGTCATCGACGAAATCTCGTTCCAGACCAACATCCTCGCTCTGAACGCCGCGGTTGAGGCAGCCCGAGCGGGTGAAGCCGGCATGGGATTCGCCGTGGTTGCCGAAGAAGTTCGCAACCTTGCCGGGCGCTGCGCTACCGCAGCCCGCGACACCGCAGCTCTGATCGAGGAATCCATTCAAACGTCCGAGACAGGAGCTGAGAAGCTGAACATGATGGCGAGCGCCATTCAGAGCATCACGCGGAGTGCGGAGCGCGTTCGGACGATTGTTCAGCAGGTGAATGCCGGCAGCGAAGAGCAGGCTCGCGGCATCGAGCATGTCGCTTCTGCGCTCAACCAGATCGAGCGCGTGACACAGCAGAACGCCGCCAGCTCCCAGGAATCCGCTTCGGCCAGCGAGTCCATGCGGAGCCAGGCTGATAAGCTACTCGATGTCGTCGGTCAACTCGTTGCGCTCGTCGGTGAGAGCGAGGAAGCGGAAGCGGTTGGAAGACGGGCTTGAGCCTCTGTTGCGGATGCGATGGGCCGCAGTTGATGCGGCTCATCGCCTAGAGCGGAAGAGTGCTCTTCACCTGCAATTCGTTCTTTACTGCGCGCACTCCCTTCACTTTCTTGGCAAGCTTTTCCGCTTTCTGCCTGGCTTTTTCCTTGTCGACCGTTCCCTTCAGCGTCACTACGCCGTTCTTCACGTCCACCGCAAGCGCTCCGCCCTTCACGTCCGGATCGCTGACTAGCCGCTGCCTCACCCTGTCGTAGATTTCATCGTCCGATTTCCCGTCCTGAGCAGAAAGCGCTGATACAGAGGAAAACGCGATCAGCGTAGTCAGGAGGAGAGATAGCAAGAGCCTCATTCTTCCTTCGCCTCAATACCGGCCACGGTGTGCCAGTCCAACTCGTTGAGAAACTCATTGTTCTCGCGCCAGCCGGGCCGCACTTTTACGTACAGTTCGAGAAAGATCTTCCGGCCGAGCAAAGCTTCCATTTCCTGACGGGCCGCAGTGCCAATTTTCTTCAGCATGGCGCCCTTGGCCCCGATCACGATCGCTTTCTGGCCTTCCTTCTCTACATAAATCGTAGCGCTGATTCTGGTAAGACGGGGCGTTTCTTCCCAGTGCTCGATCAGAACCGCGGCCGAATGCGGAACTTCCTGCCTGGTTTCGTGAAGGACCTTCTCGCGTATCAGCTCCGCGCAGAGAAAACGCTCTGGCTGATCGGTAAGGTAGTCGGAAGGGAAATACTGGGGACCTTCGGGGAGCCGCTCGATCAGCATGGATCGCAGCTCGTCCAACCCCTCGCCGGTTCGCGCCGAAATGGGCAGATACTCCGCGAAGTCGTACAGCTCGCGGTAGCGGTCGAGAAGCGGCAGTAACGGACTCTTGTCCTTCAGCTTGTCGATCTTATTTGCGAGCAGAATGACGGGAGTGTCGACGCGCCGGATCATGTCGACTGCCTGCGCATCCCGCTCCTGGAACGGAAGCGCGGCGTCTACGAGAAACAGCAGCAAATCCCTGCCGTCCAGGGCTTCCCGTACGGATTCCATCATGCGTCTGTTGAACGCCGTATCGGAGCGGTGGATTCCCGGCGTGTCAAGGAAGACTACCTGTGCGTTCGGAAGCGTCAGAACGCCCTGGATGGAGGTTCGCGTCGTCTGGGGCTTATCGGCGACGATAGCCAGCTTGGTCCCGACGAGCGCATTTAGCAAGGTGGATTTGCCTGTATTGGGCCTGCCGACAATCGAGACGAAGCCGGAAACAAAACGATCGCTAGGTGTTGTAGCCATCTTTCGTTGCCGTTTCTTTGGGAATGCGCGAAATGCGAACCTGCTCAACGCGCAGTTCATTGCCGGCAAGCACCTCGATACGGATACCGTCCCGTTCGACAACCTCTCCCGGAGCGGGAACACGACCGAGCCATTCGCTTACCAGGCCGCCGACCGTCGTGGATTCTGTCTCGGCTTCAGGGCGGAACTCCACCAGGTCGCTTAAATGATCCAGGTCGAAGCTGCCTGAAACGACGTAGGCGCCGCTATCTTCCACGGTGATATCCCGTGCCGGTTCGTGCTCGTCCCGTATCTCGCCGAAGATCTCTTCCACCAGATCTTCCATTGTCACGATCCCTGCGGTGTTGCCGTACTCATCCACTACAACTACCATATGGGTTCCGTCACGCTGCATTTCGCGCAGCAGGTCGTCGACGGCTTTCGTCTCGGGCACAGGGCGGATGGGACGCAAAAGCTCGCGGACTGTGTGACTCTCTCTCGTATCGGGATCGACTTCAAACATGTCGCGAACATGGACGAAGCCAATAATGTGGTCGATATCGCCTTCATAGACCGGGATTCGCGAGTATTGCTCGTGCACGACGAGCTGGCGGAGCTGCTCCAGAGACTTGTCGCTCGGGATGGCGATGATATTGGGGCGAGGAGTCATTACCTCGCGGACCTGCTTGTCGCCGAACGACATCACAGATTGAATCAGCTTCCGGTCTTCTTCCTCGATGATGCCTTCTTCCGTGCCGGCCGTAATTAGCGCGTCAATGTGTTCGGCTGAGTTTGCCTCCTCTTCCGGATGCTCTTTGCCGTTCCCGATCTCAACCAGCGACTGGAAGAACGTAAGCACGCTGACGAGCGGGCGAGTTACGATCGTCACCAGTTTGAGCGCCGGGAGAACCGGTAGGATCCAGCGGCCGTTCGTTCGCTTGTAAAGAGCCTGGGGAATCAGGTAGGAGCCGGTAATGAGAGCCACCCATGAGAGCACGAAGGCTTCCATGAAGGTCTGCCAGAACGGCGGTCCCTGCATCTGCACGAGCGAGAGGATCACCAGCGTGAGAAGCGCCAGGGTGCTGTGCTTGAGCACAGAGAACGTAAGTGCTCCCTGATCGCCCTTCAGTCCGAGGCGGTCTTCCAATTCTTCCTTGAAGTACGTAAGAGCCGCGGACTCCCGCACGAGGAGGCGCAGCGATTCCAGGTAGAGGTGCTGGAGATATGCGGTCAGAATCAGGAACAGATAGAGGACGACTGCAACAACGCCTAGCAATACAATCATCGCCGCCCTCGCTCAATCAGGCCGTCAGGCAAATCGAACTTCTTGCGCCATCTTGCCTCTGCACGGGCCATCTGGCCGCGGTCCGTTTCGTGGTCCATGCCGAGCAGGTGCAGCAGGCCGTGAAGCATCAGGATGCGGATTTCCGTCTCGCGGTCATGTCCAAACTCACGCGCCTGCTCTGCCGCGCGCTGGACTGAGATCGCCATCTCTCCGAGAGCTTCGCCATCGAGCGCGGGAAATGAGAGAACATCGGTCGGGTAATCCTTTCCGAGGAAGTCGCGGTTTAGCCTGCGAAGCTCACGATCGTCGGTAAGCAGACAGAAGAAGGCCTTGCCCTGCGCGACTTCTCGCCGTAGCAGATCGGCAAACTTCCTCAGCTCGCCTCGCTTCAGATCCCGAGGGGTGCGAAGGTACAGCAGCGGACTACTATCACCGGGAGACATCAGGTCTAATCAGGCGCTCGGAAGCTCGGAGGCGGACGGAGCGCCTGAAGGCGGTAGGGATATATTTCGCTGCGACGCCTGCCGCTCGCCGGAGTCTGTAAGATTCAGCTTGAGCGAAAGCTGATGTCCGGCGTGCGCCTCGTGGTAGCTTTCGTAAGCTTTCACGATGCGCTGCACCAGCGTGTGCCGGACCACATCTTTCTCATCGAAGTGAATGAAGCTAATACCCTCGACGCCTTTGAGTACATCCATCGCGTCGACCAGACCGCTCTTACGGCCCGCAGGCAAATCGATCTGAGTCACATCGCCGGTCACGACCATTTTGGAGTTAAAACCGGTGCGAGTCAGCACCATTTTCATCTGCTCCGTGGTGCTGTTCTGTGCCTCATCGAGGATGATAAAGCTGTCGTTGAGTGTGCGGCCGCGCATGAAAGCGATCGGCGCCACCTCGATCACGTTCCGTTCGAGCAGCTTCTCGACCTTTTCCGCATCCAGCATGTCGTACAAGGCATCGTACAGGGGGCGGAGGTACGGATCGACCTTCTCCTGCAACGTGCCTGGCAGGAAGCCAAGCCGCTCGCCTGCTTCGACTGCGGGCCGTGTCAGAATGATCCTCGAAACCCGCTTTCCGAGCAGCGCCGAGACTCCCATCGCGACGGCGAGATACGTCTTACCGGTACCAGCTGGACCGATGCCGAAGACGAGGTCGTACCGCTCAATTGCGTCGATATAACGCCGCTGGTTCAGCGTCTTTGGCGCCAGAACCTTCTTACCAAAGCTACGCTGGCGCCCGCTTTCGACAAGGCCCCGGAGAGTGGCGTCGCTATCGGCGGTCAGGACGCGGAGGTAGCTGTTCAGGTCGCCGTTGCTGAACTGATGTCCCTCTCGTATCAGGTTGAAGTAGTCCAACAGGATACTTTGAGCGCGGGAGGCATTTTCTGCATCTCCCTCGATCTCCAGGGAGTCATCGAGCAGGCGAGTTTTGACTTTCAAACCGTCTTCAAGAAGACGGATATTTTCATCGCGGGTCCCGAAAAGGGACTCGATGCCGCGGCTGGTCTGCACGCTTACTTTCATCTGTTGTTCGGGAAGCGCTTCACACGCAACAAACGCCCGCTTCTTGGGCGTACTGACGGTTCAGAGGGTACACAAATCACGTTGGGTGGGAGAACGAACACCGGCGTCCGCGAGCGCGGAAGGGATAGTAACATCCTGTTTCAGTATAGCAGACGATACCGGGTGAACTCAATGAAAAAGATCGCCGGGCGTCGCGTAGGGGCCACGTAGCCTAGCCTTTCCAGTAATTTTTACATGAGGTCTGTACGCCGTAACGCTGATCCCGTTCTCATTTTCTTCCCGCAACGCCCGTTTCCACCAAACTTCAAGTGCACTCGTACGTAACCTCCAGGTGCACACTGCCGCTTTAGCGAGAACTCAAGGCTTGCGCGTTCTTGTGCTGCGTTTGCGGCCCTGTGGTTCTGGCGCCCCAGGTTCCTCCTTTGCTTGCAATCTTAAGAATGGTACAGGCAAAGGGGGAACACTCATCCTTGCTGCTGAGGATTGAACATACTCGCGAAAGAACGGCCAGCAATTGAACACGGCGTTCCCTTCGTGGAATGCTCGAATCTGATTTTCTGTTGGAGAAAATTCAGGTCTTAGCGAATACTCCAAAACAAGCGTACACGAGATCTTCAGAAAGGGAGCTCGCTTATGCTCTCCCACTGCATCGGATTGGCTATCGAATGCATCGGATTCGTTATCGGCTGTCCTGCTTGCTGTAATCTCGTACTCGAACGCTACTGGCAGAAAGAGCCTCTGATCCCGTATATTGCTTCCAAGGGTGCGATGTGAAATACGGATGTCAGCTTTGCCGGACGGAGGTCCCTCTAACCAGTTGCCAACGAGCGTAGATTCGGCTAACCGCACCTGCATGAGAACAGCGTTGCGATAAACCTCACTCGCTAGCACTGCCTCCTCTCGTGTCTGCTCTATTAGAACTGGTCTCATGCGATATAGCAGTACTCAGCCTGACGTGATTGCTGGACATGAGGCTGGGCAGGTGTCCGTTCAGGGATTACGGGGACACCCTGAGTCGTGGTTTGAAAACGCCAGGGCTCACGCCACAAGAGTTTCGGCGCTTGAGCCGAAGTTAGCTCCCTGACTTTTCTTGCAGTCTCTTCAGCCACTTCCGGGTCAGTTTTTAGTCGAATCAACTCATCCATGCATTCGTCTTGGATCTGGCCCATTTCCCAACGCTTAACACTTGCGACGCCAACCTTCAGCCAAT